>JBLNEP010000142.1:0-63138 GCA_050262755.1 Actinomycetota bacterium
TTTTTTTGCCTTGGTTGCCTTGAGAGTTAGATTGAAGTTGTAACATAAAGGTTTTCTCAACTCGATAACAGCATCTTAAAAGATCGAAAGATTGACCTCAAGGGCAGTTAGGTTTAAGTGGAATTATGATCTGCCCTATTGTTTAGGGCAGATAGGGCAGATCAACAAAAGCTATCTGCCCTTTTCACCTTGCCCTGAGCTTGCTATAGTTTGAATATTCCCAATAACAGCTAGAAAGTTGCCATGCTGGAATCTGATAAAGTTCAATCGAGTGAACAAGGAAAAGCTAAACTTAGAGAAGCCTATAAAAAAGCAGGACTGACTATTGATAAACTTGTAGAAATGGCTAGTGTTAGTGTAGATACTATTCAGCGGCTACGTGGGATAAAAAAATGTCCCAATGGGGTTGAGAGATGGGCTGTTAAAAATATTGCTAAAGCTTTGGGGATAGAGCCAACGGATATTGTTGATCCGAAAGACTGGTATCGTCAATATGAGCTACCAGCAGAGTTTAAATCGGTCATCCAAGAAAAAATCAAGAAGTTTTGCGGCCGCCAATTTGTCTTTGATGAAATTGACCAATTCCTCCGCAAAGAGACTAAAGGATATTTTACAGTGATCGGCGATGCCGGCATGGGAAAAACTGCCCTGGCTGCCAAGTTAATTGATGACCGCTACTACCACTGTTACTTTAATATTTTAGCAGAGGGTCGCAATCGTCCGGAGCAGTTTCTTACTAGCATTCGCGAGCAACTAATTCAGCGTTACCAGTTGCAGAATGCAGCGACCGACGATTTACCAACTTTACTGGAAAAAATCAGTCAAAAACTGACAACCGGAGAACGGCTAATCATTGTTGTCGATGCTCTTGATGAAGTTGAGCAAGAACCCGGAGATAACTTGTTATATTTACCGACGACACTGCCAGATCGGGTTTATTTTGTGCTGACGAGACGACCTTACATACTAGAGAAAAAACGGTTATTTGTGTCGCCTGGAGTTCCCTATCAGGAGTTGGACTTAAGGGAAGAAAAGTATATGAAATTGAGCTACATTGATATTAAAGATTATATTCGCTTGTTTCTCCAAGATCCAGAGTATCAAGAGAAGTTAAAAAAGTGGATTCAAAAAAGCAACACGACGGCGGAAGCGTTTGTTGAGCAGGTGGCGATCAAAAGTCAAAATAACTTTATGTACCTGCGCCATCTCTTGCCAGCTATTGCTAAGGGTAAATATGATAACTGGGAATTAAGGCAATTGCCCGATGGTCTTCAGGAGTATTATCAAACTCATTGGGTGCGGATGGGGATGGATAAAGATCCTCAAAAAATGATAGTGATTCTGTTGTTTATTTTAGTCGAGATTGGCACGCCGATTCCTTGTGAAATGATGGCGAAAATTGCCGCTCAGGATGAAGCAGAAGTGGGAAATGTTTTAGCTAAGTGGTGGTTTGAGTATTTGACGGTGCAGGAAATTCAAGGTGAAAAGTGTTACAGCATTTATCATGCTAGTTTTCTGGATTTCTTGAAAGGCAAGCGGGAGTTGAAGGCAACCCGGAAGTTATTTGATGAGGTGAATGGCCGTATCACTGATTACTTGGAAGGTGAAATGGCAGAAGATGACGAAGAGGGGGAAGATGAAGAATAAGAAGAGAATAGCTGATAAGTTAGCGACGAAAAGTCCTGCTTTTCAACGCGCTTATCTGGGGAGCTTGCCTTACAATTTTGCCAAGCATGGAAATTTTGAGAAGTATTGCCAAACTCTAGCTGATTTTAATTTCTTAGAGGCGAAGATTCAACACCCAGAATTTGGAATTCAGAGACTCATTGAGGATTACGATTTACTGAGCGAAGCAGAGGTATTGGCGCACCCAGAGTATCGCGCCGAAAAAGTCAAGGCGCTGCAATTAATTCAAGGGGCGCTACGGCTATCAGCTCATATTTTGGTGAAGGATAAGACGCAACTGCCGGAGCAATTATTAGGGCGAATGCAGGGCTTTGAAATGTTAGAAATTAAAGCGTTGCTATCCCAGGTAAAGCAGAGTAAAACCACTTGGTTACGTCCCTTGACTCCTAGCTTAACTCCCCCAGGCGGACCACTCCTACGTACCCTCGAAGGTCATAGCAGTTTGGTTAATGCAGTGGCAGTCACCGTTGATGACAAGCGTGTGATTTCTGGTTCAGGGGACAAGACTCTCAAACTGTGGAATCTGGAAACTGGTGAGTTATTGTTTACCCTCGAAGGTCATAGCAAATCAGTTAATGCAGTGGCAGTGACTGCTGATGGTAAGCGTGTGATTTCTGGTTCAGGGGACAAGACTCTCAAACTGTGGAATCTCAAAACTGGAGAGTTACAATTCACCCTCGAAGGTCATAGCGACTGGGTTAATGCAGTCGCCATTACGGCCGATGGTAACTGTGCAATTTCTGGTTCAGAGGACAACACTCTCAAAGTGTGGAATTTGGAAACTGAAAAGTTACAATTCACCCTCGAAGGTCATAGCAAATCGGTTAATGCAGTCGCAGTCACCGCCGATGGCAAGCGTGCCATTTCTGCTTCCGATGACAACACTCTAAAAGTGTGGAATCTCGCAACTAGAGAGTTATTATTTACCCTCGAAGGTCATAGCAAATCAGTTAAGGTAGTGGTCGTCACTGTCGATGATAAACGTGCAATTTCTGGCTCAGAGGACAATACTCTCAAAGTGTGGAATCTCGAAACAGGAGAGTTACAGTTTACCCTCAAAGGTCATAGCAGTTTCGTTTTTGCAGTGGCAGTGACTGCTGATGGCAAGCGTGTGATTTCTGGTTCAGTAGACAACTCACTCAAAGTGTGGAATCTGGAAACTGAAGAGTTACAGTTCACCTTCAAAGGTCATAGCAGTTTCGTTCTTGCAGTGGCCGCCACCGCCGATGGCAAGCGTGCAATTTCTGGTTCAGTAGACAACTCACTCAAAGTGTGGAATCTGGAAACTGAAGAGTTACAGTTCACCCTCGAAGGTCATAGCAAATCGGTTAATACAGTCGCCGTCACCGCCGATAGCAAACGTGCCATTTCTGGTTCAATAGACAACACTCTCAAAGTGTGGAATCTGGAAACTGGAAAGTTACAATTCACCCTCGAAGGTCATAGCAACTCGGTTCAAGCAGTGGCAGTCACCACCAATGGCAACCGTGCTATTTCTGGTTCATTAGACAACACTCTCAAAGTGTGGAATCTGGCAAATGAAGAGTTACAGTTCACCCTCCCAGGTCATAGCAAATCGGTTCAAGCAGTGGCAGTCACTGCCGATAGCAAGCGTATCATTTCTGGTTCATTAGACAACACTCTCAAAGTGTGGAATCTCGAAACCGGAGAGTTACAATTCACCCTCGAAGGTCATAGCAACTCGGTTAAAGCAGTAGCAGTCACCGCCGATGGCAAGCGTGCCATTTCTGGTTCATTAGACAACACTCTCAAAGTGTGGAATCTGGAAACTGAAAAGTTACAGTTTACCCTACCAGGTTATAGCAAATCGGTTAATGCAGTGGCAGTCACCGCCGATGGCAAGCGTGCCATTTCTGGTTCATCAGATAAGACTCTCAAAGTGTGGAATCTCAAAACTGGAGAGTTACAATTCACCCTCATAGGTCATAGCAAATCGGTTAATGCAGTCGCAGTCACCGCCGATGGCAAGCGTGTCATTTCTGGTTCATCAGATAAGACTCTCAAAGTGTGGGATTTATTCAGTGGGAAAGTCATTGCCAGTTTCACGGGTGAGAGTATTATATTTTGCTGTGCCGTCGCACCCGATGGGGTGACAATTGTCGCGGGTGAACAATCAGGAAGATTACATTTCCTACGCCTAGAAGGAATGGAGAAATCACCATGAACACCGCCCCCATTCCCACCGCCTCAGAATTTCAGCAACAGATCCGCGAAAAGATTCAAAACTTTAGTCCTCGCCCCTTCATCTTCACCCAAATTAACCACTTCCTCACCCGCCAACCTCGCGGCTACTTCACCCTCATCGGTGTACCCGGCACCGGTAAAAGTGCTATCCTCGCCAAATATGCGGCAGAAAATCCCCACGTCATTTATTACAGTGCCGAACTGACAGGTAAAAATCAAGCCCCTGAATTTCTCCTCACCCTTTGCACCCAATTACTGGAAATCGCGAGTGCCAATGCCATCACCCATCAATCCGGCGAAACCATCACCAACCTCCCCGATCGTGTCACCGAGGGCAGTTGGTTTCTCTCGCTATTACTCCAGAAAATTAGCGACCAACTCCCCCCCAATCAAAAACTAATAATTACCATTGATGGCTGCGACAGAATTGACCGCGACAGCCAACCCCCAGGCTCAAATTTATTTTATCTCCCCCGCTACTTACCCAACCATGTTTATTTTCTCCTCTCTCGCCGCCCCTTTCCCAGAGATCGATCGGGTTTGTTAATCGAAACCCCCGATCAAACCCTCGATTTACAGGACTATCCCGAACAAAACCGCGAAGATATCCGCACTTATATTAATAATTACCTCACCCTCCACCCTTTAACGGAGGAACAAGTCTGCGAAAGACTCACCGATGAAAGTGAAAATAACTTTATGTATGCGAGCCAAATTTTACCCGGAATTGCTAATAATATTTATCCCGAACCCTTCCACTGGCAACCGCTACCGCCGGGATTAGAAACCTACTATCAAAGCCATTTAGCGCGGATGAACTATCCCCATTTATCGGCTGTTGAATTGGCAGTTTTGAGGCAATTGGCGACGGAGAAACAGCCTTTATTGGTAGAACAGATAGCAGCGGCAATTAATGAAGATGAGTATGATATCGAGGAAGCGCTGGAAAATTGGATTGAATTTTTAATCGCGCCCGTGATAGAGGAAGAAGTACATTATCGCCTTTATCATCGCAATTTTCAAGCGTGGTTACTCGCGCAAATCTCCCAGGATTTACCTGTTAATTCATGAACAAAACTTTCGCCTAAAATTAACCTTTCTATCAATTATAATTCATTTTTACCCCTTTTAAAATCCTCTTAGCCGCCGCTTCAGACACCGGTAAAACCGATAACCGATTTCCTTTTTTTACCACTCCAAGCTGATCGCCACTAAACTCTTTTTTCAATTCCTCCAAAGCGATTGCCCTCGGAAATTCCTCCATAAATTCTACCTTCACTGTTTGCCAGCGAGGAGCTTCTAAACTAGACTTCGGGTCGTAATACTCACTATTCCTATCAAATTGAGTCGGATCGGCGAGCCCTGTTTCTACAATTTTAATTAACCCGACAATGCCAGGAATTTTAGTATTAGAATGATAGAAAAAAGCCAAATCTCCCTGACTCATTTGTCGCAGGAAGTTGCGAGCTTGATAGTTTCTCACACCATCCCAGAGAGAGGTGCGATCGCGCCTCAAATCCCCAATACTATAAACCTCTGGTTCCGACTTCATCAGCCAGTAATTCATAAACTCTTAAAACTGCGTTGATTGGAACTGACAGCCAAATCGATAAATTCTTTGTTTAATTTAAAACCAGAGTCTTGAATTTGTCAATCTTCCAAACAGGATACAACCCCTCAGAGGTTGCCTCGAAATTTCCAGGCAATGCAAATCCCCGCGATTAAAAAAGCAACGGCTGCCATCAGTCCTGCTATTACCAAAGACAGTCCTAGCAATTGTCCCAGAACCACGCCACACAGGCTAATTCCTAAAGAAAATCCCCCAAAATAAACGCCAATCCCTAACCCACCTCGGTGGGGGGGAACTAGGGATAAAGCAAAGGGAATACCGGTAACGGTTACTAAACTATAACTAATAATTAAACCGATGACGACTACTGTGACCAAGACTGGTCCTTGACTGTAAACAATTGCCAATAATAAAAGACCCGTAAACCCAACTCCCAGCAGCATAGCTCGCTGATTTCCCACCTGGGAGGCAAAGCTTCCTGCTGGCACGGAAGCAAAGGCTAAGGCGATCGCAATGGCCGTTAACAGCACTTTAACGTTAGCAGTTGGTAACTGAGTTTTCAACACCTTGGGTAAAATTTCTCCCATCATTAAGCGAGTCCCCCAAGCAATTCCTACTCCAGCACCAGCGATTAACCCCAAGCTGAGGAGAGAAACCCGTTGAGTTGCGAGATTTGCTGGCATTTCTGCAACCTGAGCATCGGGGTTTGTGGCTCGTAATACCGCAACAGAACCTAACAGCACAAAGGAACCAATGGCAAAGGTAATCGCTGGCCCTAAACTGAGGATAAACTCACTGGCGATCGGTCTAAAGGCCCCAGCTAACCCGCCGACAAAAATCAATAAACTCATCGCTTGCGGTAACTTGGTGGCGATCGCATATTCTCCCAACAGCGACACCACTGGAGCGCGAAAAATCGCCATCGCCAGGGCCCAAGCAATCAGCATCACAGGCAAGATCCAGCGTCCTGCCTCAAACGGTTTCCCGAAAATAAAAATTGCCGGAATTAAGATGAGTAAACCCGATGCCAGAATCACTCCCCCCACAATTAGCGGGAAGCGAGTTCCCATCCCCTGACGCTGTCGATCCGACAAACCCCCTGCGATCGGTTCGATCGCCACTGCGAGTAAATCTTCCAGAATTTGAATTCCCTGTTCCCAACCGACAAATCCAAACCCAGCCAGCAATTGCGGGAGATAAATTCGGTACAGCATCCAACTCAAGGTGATGGCACCTTGAACCGCCGCTAATCCACTCACTTGTCGCCACAGAATCAAAGGCTGAGATGTTAAAGCGTTCATCTTGTTAATCGGGTTGAGTTGAGATCTTGCACCCAATCAGAATCTGGGAAAGTTAAATCCTTGGCAGTGGTTATACCTTTACCAATTCTCCGATAATAACTTGACCACCGTGCGATCGCGTCCTTGGGCCTTCGCTTGGTAGAGCGCCTGATCGGCAACCCGCACAATGAGCGCCGAGGAAGATTCTAAATTCGGAGTCATCGTGGTCAGACCGAGACTCAGTGTTACCCAAGGACTCACTTTAGACTTAGTATGGCTCATCTCCAGAGCTTTTATCTCTAAACGAATGGTTTCTGCGAGAGACAGCGCCAGTTCCACCGGAGTATTGGGTAAAATCAAGGCAAATTCTTCTCCGCCGTAACGAGCCACTAAAGCATCCGGTAGCTTCACCATTTTCGCGATCGTCTTCGCAACTTCTTGCAAACATTGATCGCCATTGGGATGACCAAATGTGTCATTATAAAGTTTAAAAAAATCCACATCGCACAAAACCAGCGACAATGGCAACTTCAGATGAGCTAACCGTCGCCACTCTGAGTTTAAGTATTCATCAAAGTAGCCTCGGTTGGCCAGTTGCGTCAAGCTATCCACCTTAACTAATTGTTGTAATTCTTGATTGGCTCTTTCTAGCTTCGCGATGCGATCGTTCAGGAGTTCCCAGCGGTTGGGAGCCGGATGAAAATACTGGCGATACAAATTGCAGCTAGGCATCGCGAGATTTCCATTCAGTCGAACCAATCCCATACTTTGTAATCGATAAGCGAGGAGTGGCTCTAACTCCACAGGCCCTTCCGCTATGACCACCATTTCAAAAGCAGAGGTTAATTCAATCGCTTGTTGCAGATTTCGGCGCTGACGGCGGAGGTGTTCTTTATAAATTCCATCTTCTGTATAGGCAGTCGCTAAACACTGCTCAAAGCTGACATCTCCACACTTGATATGATAGAGACCTAACCTTACTAAATAAGGATTCCCTCCCACCATTGCCATCAGTTGTTCTACCTGAGTTTCTGACAGTTCTATTTCATGCTTGATTGCTAAATCTTGAACTTGGGCGCTCGTTAACTCTGGTAACTCTACCGACATCCCCACATTAAAAGGAGATTGATTGATATTCAAGGGAATATAAACTTCAGTGGAATGAACCACTACCAAACGCAATTTTTCAAAAGAAGCACTGCCACTATCTCCATATTTTGCTTTTTCATACCAAGCTCGCAGCAACCCAAAAAATTCTGAAGCAATTTCTGGATACTGAAACACCCGGTCTACATCATCTAACGCTAAAACAATCGGCGAAGCATGAGAGGCTAATAGATAATTTTCAAAGTAATCTGTACAATTATAATTACTGCCAAAAATTTCATCCCAATAATCAGTAACCCGTACCGGCAACCCCAAACTTTTACCGACACTCGCACAAAACCATTGGAGGAACCTATCTAAATTGGTAAAAACTGAAGCAGATGCAAGCTGAAAGCTTAAAGTAACTGTGCGATAATGATGTTCTCTCGCCACGCTGAGAACTCGCGACATCAGGGACGTTTTTCCCGACCGCGCTGGCGCTTTGATCCGAATCAACGCCCCAGGTTTCTGAATTTCTGAGTAACAACGTTCCTCAATCGGAGAACGATGGACGTAAAAGGCAGAATCTAAGGGAACTTGACCCCCTGGTAATTCTAGTTCTGCTGAAGCTTGGTGAGGTGTGGGAAGAGGTGAGAGGTGAGATTGAGCATTGTTTCCCTCTTCCCATTCTGCCACTCCTAATTCACCGTTCATGGTTGTTGTTCCTCTTGCTGAAACGGATTGAACCTAGGGATGCTCTCACCCCCATAGATGCACCAGTCGCACGGTTGCAGAATCTCTCACCAGAACGTCCAGTGGCTTGTGCCTGAATTGCAGGTTGCACTTTTAAGTGCTATTTTCTAAACTATAATACAATCTGAGATGTTAGCATGGCAAATCCTTGCCAAAATTTGAAGCTAAACTTCAAAAGAACCTTGCAGGAGTCCACCGTTTACAATGATTTTTAGCAAAAAAATAAAATCTTTAAATTAAACAAAGGCAGCAGTTAGTATGAGTAAAAATCTCTTCCCTTAACTTCCTGCCGAGAGAGGAGCAGCAGAATTTTGTAAATCCCCGGTCGCATCGAGTTAATTTATTAAAAAAATCCAGGTCTGAAATGAGTTTTGAAAAAAATAACTTTTGGTGGCAACTCAGTCAGTGGCAACAGCGGATTTCCGAGTGGTGGGAACTAAAAACCTCCCACCTCATCCCAAAAATACGACCATTTCCTTGGCTTGATTATCCTCTGCTTTGGCAAGCCATTCAAATCATTTGTTGGTTGATTATTGCTGGTTTATTAATTTGGGCAGTCTTGAAAATCTGGCAGAAATTTCGCCCTTATCTCTATCAAATTCTCACTCAAAATCAACTCTCTAATCAAGTCCCGGAAGCTTCAATCAATCACGTCTCTACGGCAGGGTGGTTACAACGAGCACAAAAATTCAAACAACAAGCTAATTACCGCGAAGCTTGTCGCTGCCTTTACATGGCAACCTTACAGCAATTAAACGATCGTCAACTCGTCCCTCACCAACTCAGTCGCACCGATCGAGAATATCTGCAATCTATTCAAAATTTACCGCACCCCCAACCGTATGAACTCTTACTTCTGACCCATGAACAATTATATTTTGGAAAGACTCAAGCTTCGCTATCCTTGTTTGAACAATGTCAGCAAGCTTATCAACAAGTTAAGGATGAAAAAATCAGCGAATCTTAGATTAAAGGCTACAAAAATAATTTTTAATTGACTAACTTTGAGCGATGAAATTTTCAAAACGGCGGTTATTCATATTGGGAGGAATTGCAATGGTAGTCATCCTGCTGATGACCCTGGCAATTGCTCCGGCAAAGAATATTCAAAATAGCGGTTCTACCTTTAACCGAGCGCCTGATGGCTATGGCGCATGGTATGCTTTTATGTCAGAGCGAGGTACCCCGATTCAGCGTTGGCAAAAACCCTTTGAAGACTTAGCAAATAACCCAGACGCGCAACCTCCGATCGCCCTGTTGCGCGTTTACCCCAACTTAACAACAGCCTTTCTTTCTGCTAAAGAGCGAGAGTGGGTCGAACGTGGCAATGTCATCGTCAATTTGGGAGTCAAAGAACCGGCAACCGCAGCTCCCTTTAGTACCTTGCACGATCGCCCCACAGGAAACATTAAAATTGACACAACCAGGCGGTCGCAAGCAACCATAAATTATCCCCTCTTAAGCGATCGCTTTGGAGGCATTGTCTGGGCAGAAAAATTAGAACAGGGGTGGGTCATTTTTGCAACCACTCCCCATTTAGCGGCCAATGCCTATCAAGACTTTCCAGGGAATTATGAATTTTTAGCACAACTCGTTACTCAATCTAGAGTCAGAGTTCCAGCAGGCCAAGAAGTTCTAGAAAAAACATTCAATCCCTCTTTCAAATCCACTTTAATTGCCAATCACAACCTACTAACCGTTTCTAACTCCTTAGCTCCTAAAATCTTTGTCGATGAGTATCTACATGGCTACAAAGCACCCGATGTCATCCAGCGCGAAATCGGCGAAACCATCCTGAGTTATTTAGCCAAAACGCCTCTCTTTCCTGCCTTTATACAAGCACTCATTTTGTTAACAGTTGCCATCGTTGCTCTCAACCGTCGCTTTGGGCAACCAGCCACTTTATCAACTCCCGTTGTTGACAATAGCGAAGCTTACATTCAAGCCTTAGCCGGCGTCCTACAAAAAGCCAATAGCACTGATTTTACCCTAGAAGTCCTTGCCAAAGAAGAACAGTTACAACTGCAAAAAGCACTCTTCTTAGGTCAAGTTCCCCTTGACTCCCAATCCATCATAGATGCTTGGGTTCGGCAAACAGGGCGCCCCGCTGCTGAACTTGAACAACTGCTGCAAATTTCTGCTCAAAAACGGCGCATGAGCGAAACCGAGTTGCTAATGTGGTTGAATAAATGGCAGCAGATCCGTAGTCACCTTCCCTCTACCCAGATAAATCGTGAACATGAGCGAAATTAATGCTGTCTTTAAACGTCTGAACCAAACCCTTGAAAAAATAGTCGTAGGTCAATCTGCGGTTGTAGAGCAATTGCTCGTAGCACTCTTAAGCAGCGGACACGTCATTGTTGAGGGAGTGCCAGGCACCGGAAAAACCCTGCTGGTTAAAGTGCTAGCCCAGCTCATTCAAGCTGATTTTCGGCGGATTCAATTGACACCCGATATCCTCCCCTCTGATATCTTGGGAACCAACATTTTTGATTTGAGTAGTCGCAGCTTTACCCTCAAAAAAGGACCGGTTTTTACTGAAGTTTTGCTGGCTGATGAAATTAACCGCACGCCTCCTAAAACTCAAGCTGCACTTCTAGAAGCAATGGAAGAACAGCAGGTAACGCTGGATGGAGAAACTTTAGCATTGCCAGACTTATTCTGGACGATCGCCACTCAAAACCCTCTCGAATTTGAAGGAACTTATCCCCTACCCGAAGCGCAGTTAGACCGATTTTTATTTAAGTTAGTCGTAAATTACCCCAATGCAGCCGCCGAAAAACAAATGTTGCTGAATGCTCAAGCAGGATTTCGCGCTAAACGCCTTGATTTAGCTCGGATTAAACCCATTGCCACAGTCGAACAAATTCTAAGCGCCCGCCAAGCTGCCCAAGCGATTAATGTAGAAGAAAAAATCATAGATTATATCCTCGCTTTGGTACAGCACACGCGCAAGCATCCCGATCTTGCCTTAGGTGCTTCTCCACGAGCTGCTGTTGCTTGGTTGCAAACCAGTAAAGCTCACGCTTGGTTAAAAGAGCGTGATTATGTGACTCCTGATGATGTCAAAGTGATTGCACCACCCTTGTTACGTCATCGCTTAATTCTGAAACCCGAAGCACAGTTAGATGGTTTGCAAATGGATACAGTCATTGCTTCGTTGCTGAAACAAGTGGCAGTTCCACGATAAAAACAGTGGCAAGTTTTTTCTAAATTTATCGCTTTCTGTCCCCCATTTAAAACTCAAAACTATGGTTCCCTCTGCTCGTCTTTATTTACTGTTATTGCTGGGGCTGGCAATGGCTCCCCTCCTAGCAATAACCTGGAATCAACCAGTTAGTTTCCTGGGGACTTTACTCTTTGATTTCCTCATTCTTGCTTTAGCTTTGATCGATGGGTTGCGAGTCAAACCGCATCGGGTACAAGTAACCCGCCATCCCTTACATCGTCTTTCCATTGGACGGGATAATGCCATTACTATATCGATTACATCCGGGCAGAAATCAGCTCGCATTCTCTTGCGTGATTCCTACCCATTAGAATTTGCCATTTCCACATCAACACTATCTACAACCCTTTCAGCTCATAGCACTCAAGAAATAAGTTATACAGTCCATCCTTCTAGTCGGGGTGAGTATCAATGGGGAGACATTCAAGTGCGACAATTGGGTGCGTGGGGTTTAGCTTGGCATGATTGGAAAATACCAGCTCGCCAAACCGTAGCAGTGTACCCGGATTTAATCGGATTAAGAGAACTTTCGATCCGCCTCACTTTAGAAAATACTGGGACAATGCGCCAAGTCAGGCGCTTAGGAACTGGGACTGAATTTGCGGAATTGCGGGAGTATGGAATTGGCGATGATACTCGTTTGATTGATTGGAAAGCAACGGCGAGGCGATCGCGTCCTTTAGTGAGAGTCTTAGAACCAGAGAGAGAACAAACTTTAATTATTTTGCTCGATCGCGGCCGCTTGATGACGGCAAGAGTGCAGGGATTGAAGCGGTTTGATTGGGGATTAAATGCCACTTTATCTTTAGCCTTAGCAGGATTGAATCGAGGCGATCGCGTGGGAGTCAGTATCTTTGATAAGGAAGTAACAACGTGGATTCCACCGGAACGCGGTCAACATCATTTATCGAAATTAATTGAGCGTTTAACTCCGATTCAACCCGTTTTATTAGAACCTGATTATGTCGGCGCTGTGACGAAGGTTGTTAATCAGCAAACTCGCCGCGCCTTAGTGGTATTAATTACAGATTTAGTAGACCGGACTGCTTCTGCTGAATTACTTTCTGCCTTAGCACGATTAACCCCTCGCTATTTGCCTTTTTGTGTCACCTTGCGCGATCCCCAAGTCGATAAATTAGCTCACACTCCCCCTTCCCAAGCAGGAACGATTCCAGCTTATACTCGTGCTGTTTCCTTAGATCTCCTCACTCAGCGACAGGTGGCTTTTGCTCAGTTGAAACAAAAAGGTGTCCTGGTATTAGATGCACCCGCTAATCAAATCAGCGAGCAATTAGTCGAACGATATTTGCAACTCAAAACGCGGAATCTGCTATAACATTAATCGGGGTTTACACTCGTTTCAATCAAAAATTTTTCAAGTAATTTTCTGATTTCATCTCCAGCGGTTGCTTCCTACTACAATATCCCACTAATAATACAAATATCACCAAACCCACTAAATATTTAAACGGTTCGGGAATGGCAGGGCTAGGCGAGAAAAACCCCTCGATCGTCCCTGCTATCACCAGCATGGGTACAATCCCAAAAACTAACTGTGCTGCCTGAAAGCCATACAATTTTAACGCATCGACTCGGCGGTATTTACCAGGAAATACTATCGCCCTAGCAATCATTAAACCAGCACCCCCTGCTAAGAAAATTGCAGGTAATTCTAGGGAACCATGAGGAAATACAAAAGCCCAAAACGGGTAGGCTAATTTGTACTGACCAACTAAAGCACCAACGGCACCAATCAATAACCCATTCAAAGCCATGCTATAAATCGTCCCCAAACCCCCTACGATACCACCAGCAACGGCAGCAAAAGACACCGACAAATTATTAATCATAATATTGGTAGAAGCGAGGGGTTCAATTCCCACAATTGACCCCATCCACAATTCGCCGCGATCGCGCACTTTTTCCACCAAATGGTCCGGCACCGCCAGCGACATAAACGCTGGATCTTGCCAAGAAAACCACCAACCCACTAAAGCCGCACTCAGAAAAATCCCAAAAGCGACGGCCGTATAACCAAATGTCTGTTGCACGATCGCCGGAAAACCCCAGCGACAAAACTCCACCACCGCCTGCCATTCTTGACGACGCGAACCTTGATAAATTTGTGTATAACCGCGAGAAGTTAACCGTTGCAAGTCTTGGATCAGACCATTGCCCACTTGATGGGTCTTGGCCCTTGCTAAGTCCGCCGACACCGATCGGTACAAGCTGGCCAACTCCCCGATCTCCTTAGCAGGAAGCGACTTGAGTCCTTTTTTCTCCACTTGCTCTAAAAGAACCTCTAACCGCTTCCAGTTGGGTTCTCGTCGCGCTATCCAACGTTGAATATTCATAAAATTTTCTGAGGCTGTTGTCAGACATCGCTTAAGATAGCCGTAATCTTTGCACCTGAAGTAACTGGATTATTCTAGCTATGCCTAAGAATCCTATCCTAAGCGAAGCGAATGCCCCTCTGAGTGTCGGTAATGTTGTGAGTGCAGGCCTACGAATTTACCGCGATCGCTTCAAGTTATATTATGGTTTAGCTTTCATCGCTTATCTGTGGATATTAATCCCGATTTATGGGTGGGCAAAATTCTCCGCCGGCTTGGGCTTAATCTCCCGTCTGGCTTTCAGTGAAGTGAGAAACCGCCCAGAAACAGTCAGTGAAGCCCGTCGCATTGTAGAACCCCGCAAGTGGAGTTTATGGGGGGCTGGGTTCTTGGTGGGCCTGATCCTGATCGGCGTTTTCATCGGTGGCTTTCTCATCTTGAGCTTTATCGGTGGCTTCATCGGTGGGTTTGTGGGACGGGAACCCAGCATTAGCTCCATCGTGATTAGCTTTTTAGTAGGAGCTGTGGCAATCATTGCCTTTTTATTTGGATATATCTGGTTTTTCTCTCGCCTATCCCTGGTTGAATTATGCTTAGCCATTGAAGACGATCCCATCAATGCTAGCTCAGCAATTAGTCGCAGTTGGCAGTTAACCAAAGGATTTGTCCTCCGCTTACAAGTAATTTTCTTTGTGGCTTTTTTAATTACCTTACCGGTTAGTGTTTTGGTTCAGATTGTAACCACTGTCGCTCAATTGACTTTAGCTGGGCTAATTCCCAAAGATTCTTCCCTTTTTGCCTTGCTTTACTTCTTGGTCACTCTGCTACTAGCCTTTGTAAGCGGTGCACTTTTACTACCATTTTGGCAAGCAATTAAAGCCGTGATTTACTACGACCTCCGGACTCGTAAGGAAGGCTTAGGTTTGCAGATGCGCGATGCAGATTTGCGTTAGCACCACTTAGTACCACGTTTTGGCTGGACTGTTCGCCAGTGTGGAAAGCCTGCAAAATTATCTCCTAAAATTCTCAAGGTTAGCTCTATTGCTATGCGATTCTTTAATCGATTCACGCTCCAAACTCCAGAAAGTGTTGAACTTGAATTTACCTTAGCTGGCATTGGCAACCGTGCCTATGCTCTGGTCATCGACTATATAGCACTAGGCAGTGTCCTGATTGGATTTCTAATTTTGTGGGCGATCTTTTCTTATTTGCTCATCGATACAATCACAAAATTGCTCGGTGGTGCTCTTAACGTCAGTCTCTGGTTATTTTCCGTTCAACTATTAATTACTTTCTTTATTTATGTCGGTTATTTTGTCTTTTTTGAAACCTTATGGCGTGGCCAAACTCCTGGCAAACGTTACGTCAAAATTCGTGTAATTCGGGATGACGGTCGTCCCGTGGGGCTGCAACACGCCACCCTGCGAGCTTTACTACGACCCTTTGACGACCTCTTCTTTTTAGGATTTTTTTTCATTGCCTTGGGAAAGCGAGAAAAACGGTTAGGGGACTGGGTTGCAGGAACCCTGGTTATTCAAGAAGAACAGCCCACAACCTCAACTTCGTTGCAAGTCTCTGCTCAAGCGCAAGGTTTGGCAAAGCAATTACTAGAAATAGCAGATTGTTCCCGCCTATTGCCAGAAGACTTTGTCGTGATCCGAGAGTATTTACAGCGACGTAAGGGAATGCTACCGCCAGCCAAAGACCAAGTGAGTCGCCAATTGGCAACTCAACTGAAAGAAATTATCGCTTTGGAGAAAATACCCCCAGGAGTCAGCGCCGACTTATTTCTAGAAGCGGTCTATTTAGCCTATCAGCGCCAAGCCCACTAAAATGCCCGCCTAGTCTTATCAACGACTCGCGGGCTGTGTGACGATTCGATCGACCGGGACACCTTACTGACCCCCTATCCTTTTCTTTCCACCCGCTGGCTGGCGGGGAAAGTCATTGCCTGAACTCCGGTTTGCCCCCAGAAAAACCGCTCTTGGGAGAGCGATCGCCAAGCTCCACCTTTTTCCTACCTTAGGACGATCGTCTGAGCTGGTTTGCCTGCATTCAGTTCTAAACTTTGACAGTTTGAGACTGGTTGAGCTTAACAGCTAACTTTCAGGAACTCCTGTCCCTTTAAGCAGAACAAAACTCCTAAGGATATCGTAACTTATTTAACCTGATTGTCTGAGCGTTTGATACTGCCTTGCGATTTTAGGTTTCCCTAATTCGTGGCATAACCCTAATAAGATAGATGCACCCTGATTCAGTAATTACCCGATGGATTAACGCCCTGATGGTCTTAGTCCCTAATAGATCACTCCCTGATGGCTATACGCCGCCCCCCAGTTAAAATTGGGGAGGGGAAACCTGTGGACACTACTAACAGGTCACTTCCAGCGTTTCTGCTCTCTGGGTGTGCAATTATATTTTGATTATTGCAGGCGGATTTTTTGCTTACAAGGGGGCTGCTGCAATCACCCACATTCGAGAATTTCAGGCGTTAAAAACTGACAGACCGCAACAGTGGCAAGCATTTGCAGAAAAGGGAAAGTCGTTAGCACTCTCAGTAACTGCTGGGGAAACTCACCTTTACACAGATTGTACCTAGGTGAGAAACTAAGTGACGAGGTTTTAGATAACTTCCCCTCAATAAGGAAGTCGGAAGCTCGTAGCATTGCTAACAAACTTCCGACCTGGGCTGATGATTAAAACTTGGTGTACCTGTTCGTTTTTGATTATGGCAGGCAGATTTTGAGTAATTCAAGAGGGCGGTTGCAATTACCCACTTTCGAGTTCCTTAAATCTCTCCCCATCATCCGCTCACTGTTCAATTAATCAGCTCATTAACGGCCTGATGGTTCTACTACCTGATGGCAATGGCTCCCCTCCCCTAACTAAAAGAGTAGAGGGAAAATTAAGAAGGCTACAAACACTTTGGTGAAGGAGCTTGCAATCGCTGAGGAGGTATGAACCTCTCTCAATTATGACAGAGAGATTTCACACTCCTCAAGAGGTTAAGCTCGCATCTCTCCCCCAAAAGAGAAGCTCTCCAGAACCAGAAGTGGTTTTTCGTACTATCTAGGGTGCATCGCATGAAACGTATTATTCTAGTCTTAGGGGTAATAGCCTCCGCTGGCTTTGCCTTTTCCTACCCATCCAGTGCTAGTGCTTCTGCCTCCCGTCCATCACTGCGTTTACTAACTCCGACCACTGAAACCAAGGTCAACTACACTGGAAAAAATGAAGATGGCCAGACAGAGGAAGTCAAGACTGGTAAAGGAAAAGGGAAATAATTCCCTGAAACAGTAAAGGCAACCTATACTGCATCTTCAGGAGGGTAGAAGTGTTTTCCCAGAATTCGGGTAGAAATTTCTACTCTCCAAGTATTTCCCGATGAAGCTCTTAGCCCAAAACAGTTATGACCACAACAAAACGGCAGATCTCAATCAAAACGCAGTCTAGGCGTCAGGCGACACCAAAGGAAAAGCAGCTCATTCACCTGCTGGCGAATCTCGCGTGCTCCTTGGTAAGGTACGATGCAGCCCACTCCAGCAGCAAGGGCTCTATTTCCCCAAACCAGCGCAAGCGTTTGGCAGAGTGGCACTATCTCCGCCTCCAGCAAATTCGCAGAATAGAGCGCAGTTTAGAACCCGTCGCTAACCTCAAGCGTGTTTACTACAAGAGCATCCTCAGTCCAGGGGAACTCAAGTCTTTGAAACTGCTCTGGGTGGAAGAAGAGCAAAACCGAGTCAAGCGTGTTGACCCCGCTTTAGACGAGGTACTGAGCTTGGCTCTAGATCGAGGCGATACCTTGAAACAAGTTTTTCGCACCATCGAAGTGAAGGAGCGACAATTCTCCCTGACTCCTGAAGCTGGTAAGGTGCCTCTCTGGGTTGTCGAATGGGAAGAATCTGGTTACGAAATCAATTTTTTCCCGCCTTCGTTCTCGGCCTGGGCGGCTGTTGTAGATGATTAGACGATTCGATGCGGTCAGTTTTTGACAAGGGAGCGTCAAGGGCTATAGGGCAAAATTCACTCCCGATCTGCCCAGCTCCCCCTGACATCGGTGAAGTACAGGCGTAGCCTCTCCAGGGAATTGGGTTAAGTTTGGACCCAGCCAGGAACGCAAACCGCCACCGCCTCAGGTGTGACCCTGCTTAAATTCGATTTCTAGGGCGATCGCAGCCTCAATCCTAGTAGAACTACTCTTTCCACTTTTCTCCCTGCTTCCTCTGGCATTTAGGGGGCATCTAACAAATATTTTTTCCAGGTTGCCAGTGCGAAGTCTTCGGTACTGTGGCGATCGCGACCCCACTCCCACCTCTGCCCTGCTACCAGTCATCCAAGTTTTAGTAATTGAAATTAAAAAACGGCACAGAGTTTCATCTGGCACGGATCAATTCCTCAAAAACAGCTGAAAATTAGGGGCATTGTCACCCCTAATTTATGGAATTGATGCGATTGCATGCGTCAATTATTGACTTACTTTTGCAACGGAGTGCCTTTTGTAAAGGTCTTCTCAACACCCTCTTGAGTGCTATCGTTCAGAAAAGAAGAAGCATCTTTAAAAGCAGCTCCTACTCTTTCTAAAATCTGAGCATCAGGATCGTTGCGATTCACAATGGGTTGACGCTGGTTAGGATACTTTCCTGGTTTCTCTAGAAGCTCTTTGTCTCCCCCTAGTTCCTGGTCATACTTATCCGTTTCCATGGGAGCAGAACCCGGATAAAGAAGCCTCGAAGCATTAGAGTCAGTTGAGGCCAAACTTCGGTTATTATTCATCGATGCGTCAGCTCGATTTTGCCCTGATTTAGTGGCCGATGGCTGGACGTGCGGATCGGTAGACATCTTATAATTGGTATAGCCATCACCCCCAGCTTTGTGAGGATTATTCATCCCTCCAGCTTGAACAGGAGGGTTATTGGGACGAGCGCCTGTCATGGTGCCAGAATTGCAAGCAGTGCTAACAAACAGCAACAAGCCGGATATAAAAACCGTCAAAATTTGACCGAGACGCGATTTCCTTAAAAAATTAGTTAACTTGTTCACAAACACCTTCCAATTTATTCATCAATACCAGTCAAGCCTATAAAAAAATAGCTAGGCTTCCCTCTCACAAAAGTTGCAGGTTTTACAAATTGAACCTATCCAGAAGTTCTAACTTTAGAGGGACAGGCGTTAAAAACAATTGTTAGTAACGCCACCGTCTTCACGACTGATTCTTGATAAGCTAAAACCAGGCAGAATTCAAGCTTTCTCCACAGTTTTACACCGGTAATTCCTCAACAGTTGCTTTCGCTTCCAGTACCAGCTCTCCTGGCTTAACATCCAACCGTTGAATTCGCAGCGACATCCCCTGCAAATCAAAGCTCCGCAGGTTCAAAATTTCTCCAGCTTTCTCAACTAATGCGGTGGTTAATTCTGGAGAGAATTCCTGCTCAGAAGGGTAGTTAACTTCTTGAAGCGAAACGCCACTTCCGTCCCGGTTAATCTCAGGTTTGGTGGTGAAAGCAATCGCCTCAGTAGAGCCTGTTTCTCGCACCAAAACCGTCGCATCTAAGGCAATTTTGCCAGAGGCCAATAGGTGGCATTCCATGGTTTGTACATCAATGGTGACCGTCTTCCCGTCAGCGTGGACTTTCAAACCACTCAGCTTGCTGTTGATATATTCAGAATTAAAAGCACGGTTCAGATCTGCTTCGGTTAAAACCACGCGGGCAGCCCCGTGAGCCGGCTGAGTCAATTCAAGTTTGCCAAAGATAGCACTCAGAGGATTGACAGCCACATTTTTTAACTGCATTTCCAATTCTGCCATCCGCAAGTCTTGCTGCATGACTAAGCCTTTGCCATCAATAGCGACAGACTCAACTTCTCCTTGGGCCAATTTGCCCGGGTCAGTTTTCACGCTCACCGATAACGTTTCTGATTCATCCAACTGACTATTCAGAGCCATTTCTGCTACCTTGCTGATAGCTTGTTCCCCTAGACCTGCGTTCTCTTGGGTCACGCCCTCGTCTCCTCGGATTTTAGAATGGATTCACTGAGCATCTTAGAAAATGGCAATTCAGCTCGCGTCTTTCTCTGGGTCAATTCGCGACCGCACCCTCCCTACAGATTGATCCAAGCCCTATCCCCAGTAGTATGGAAATAACAGGGATCGCCTTATGCCATGAAGCCGGAATCAACTCTCAACCAGCTTAAAGCCGCTCTCCCCAACGGCCAGTTACCGTCCAGTTATGGGGTTTACTTTAAAAATACGCTTGTCGCCCTGTGCCATGCGCTCGAAGACCACATTTTGCAGACAGCCAGTAACCAGCCTGAACTGCAACCCTTGGTCTTAGTGACGTTTCAACGAGGCAAGTGGTACTTGCAAGAAGCTGACCGTTATGGAGACATTGCCCAATGTTCGCGCCACATTGCCATTAGTGCAGTGGCAGACAGTGGTTTTGCGACCCATAAGACCAGTCAATTAGACCATGTTTCTTTAATCGAACTCGATCCGAACGACAGCCTGGTCAATGAATGGAATTTAATCATTGTTGCCCCCACCTACAGAGCAATGGTGCTGTGCCATGAATTATCACCAGAAGAGTACCTGCCTCAAGGGGTGCCGGAGGTGGACACAGAACGCAAGTTCTATGGTTTATGGTCCTTCGATCAGGTGGTGGTGCCGGCGGCAGCCGTGATTTTAATCGAACGCATGCGCCCTTACAATTCCAAACTCGCCGATCGCTTGCTGCAAATGCACCAACAAATCCTCGCTACGGAGGGCCCACCGCTGGCCGACATGAGCGGGGTCGTGGCAAGAATTGTCAATTACCTGCAAAGCTCTCAGCAGCAAATCGTGGCAGTCAACCGCCAAACCCGCGAACTGTGGGAATTAGAAGGTCAAGCTCTCAGAGTCAGCCGGAATTTGAACGCCAATAAACTCCAAGCTTTCCTGCGGATGGCTCAGCGGGTTGATGAACGAGATGCAGCCAACCCTTTGGCATCTTTGCAGGTGGCGGCTTTGTCGGAAACCTTGGGTCAACTCCTAGACTTGCCGACCTTGCAATTGCGCCGTCTACGTTTAGCGGGGTTGTTGTTCCGGGTGGGGCTGATTTCTGCACCAAATCAGGTGTTTACTGAGACGGTGGATCGCTTCGATCAGGCGACCCTCAGCTTTTGGCGCGACCGCGCGTTGTTTGGCGCCAGTCTGCTACGGGCTATGCCAGAATTGGCTCCTGTGGCAGAAATTGTCGAGCATCAACTGGAATACTGGGACGGTAGCGGTCGGCCGGACGGGTTGCGGGGAGATGCGATCGCCATTGAAGCTCGGATCTTGGGGTTAATTGCTTATTTTCAAGAATTGACTCAACCGCGTGGCTCGCGATCGGCGTTGAATCTGACAGCCGCTTTAGAGCAGTGCCACCAGCACAGGGGCACTCGCTTCGATCCAACCCTCGTGGACACCCTCAGCAATGTGGTGCGCCTCACAGAGATGGGTTTGATGCAGTTACCCGATCGCCCCAGTCAATTGCCACACGTTTGGCTAGAGGAAGTGACGATTCCTGGGAAAGCATAACGCTGCTCCAGACGATTCTCTCCTGAAGCCTCAGGGTCGCTGTTGAGGGGGCATCCCTCCCCTCTGCTCCAGAGAACTCCTTGTTTTGCCTACCATTGTCTAACTTTCCCATCGATCATGACTCATCTTACTCCCACCGACCTGGAAGCGATTCGCCAGGGCAAACTCAAAATGCTGTCCGGCGTTGATTTAGCTGGGGCTGATTTAGAGGCAGCCGATTTAGCGGGCGCTGATTTATCTCAAGCAAACTTGGCGGGTGCTAATCTCGCCGGAGCCAATTTGCGGGGTGCGCTCGTTCGAGCAAATCTCCGTGGTGCTGACTTGATGGGGGCCGACCTCAGCGGGGCAGATTTTCGGAATGCTGACTTGCGGGGGGCGATTTTGACGGGGGCGCAAGTGCGAGAGACGAGTTTTGCTGGCGCTTTTTTGGTAGCTGCCACCTGCGATCAGGTGGATTTCAGCGGGGTGGATTTGCGGGGAGCTGATTTGCGGGGGGCAAATTTGACGCGGGCCCTGTTGCAAAATGCAGAACTCAGCTATGCCAACCTGTCGGGGGCGGATTTATCGGGGGCGGATTTGGAGGAAGTGACTTTAATGGGTGCTCTGTTACGGGGGACGAATCTGACACGAGCGAATTTGCTTTGTGCTTCGTTGGAGCAAGCTCAGTGGTCGGGAGTGCTTCTGGATGGAGCTTGTGTGGAAGGAACGCCTCTGGCGGATGCAGGGAAGATGTAGGGTGGGTTGGGGGAAGTGGCGAGCAGGAGTGGAGCGGAAAGCGGACTCAAGTTCTTCCGCGATCGCCTATAATCACAATACTGCTGTTGCTCGCTCATGCCCTAATTAATCAGCTTCGGTTGATTTTGAGCAGGGTATTTCCCCGAACACCCTGGGATGTAAAATCGGCGATCGCGCTAATTGGCTCTTTTGAGCATTAACAAAAGTTATCGCTCTCTGGCGCAGATCGGGACTCGGAAAGGGGCAGAGATGAATTTTCTACTTGGGTCAATTACCGGTGAGCAAATCGAGTGAATCGGGTTGCTATCAACAGAAGGAGTTGATTCACTGATGGCGATCGCCCTCCCCATTTCTACCAACATCCAGACCCTCCTATATGCTTATAACGGTGATAAGAACAAGCTATTTTTACAATTCTTAATAACCCGTTATAATGGCATCTGTAAGCAAGCGTGCAGAAAAATGGTAGCAGCTTTGTTTGGCAGCACACCCTTTCACGATCAAAGTGGCGATCGCCTTGTCAGTAAAGTCGCAGGTGCTGCGATCGCTGCCCTGTTTAAGCATTCTGAAAAAGTCGAAGCAATTGTCCGGGCCGAACCTGTGGCGAAACTCTTACAGGGTAGCGTTGACGGCTTTGACTTCATTGGCAAAGGAATGCTGATGTACAATGGCCTCCGCATTGAAGTCATGGAACTCTACCTAAAAGCAGTTTCAATTGATTTCAGTGCCATCTTTACAGGTCAAGTTAAGTTACGACAACCCACTCAAGCAAGTCTACGAGTGGTTTTAACCCAGTCTGATTTAACCACTTCGTTTAACACACCTTTTGTCGTTGAAAAACTCCAACGCTTAGAGTATCAAGGTCAACCCCTCCACTTTCAAAACACCGAAGTCACCCTCGGGTCTGACAAAACCATCCGGATTGAGTCTGAAGTTAGAATTGGCAACGCTAACCACCTCACCTACTTAGATGTCACTGCCCAAGTCCAAGTAGAAGAACGTCGTAAACTCCAATTTATCAATGTCACCTACGGCGGAGACGAGCAAGCTGTGGACTTAGGCAAAGCTGTGATTGCCCATGTCAACAACCTCTTAGACCTCGATAAATTTGCCCTTGACGGCACTCAACTGCGAGTGGATCGCTGCCGCATTCAGAGTGAAGGAATTGTCTTCTACGGTTCAGCACACATCAATCAATTTCCCCGCAGCAAACGCTAAGCAACTCACGGGTCATTAATAAAGATGAGGTTGACACCTTCCCGGTCAACCTCATCTTTTTAATTCTAGAGCTCCACTCCCAAGAGGTAACGCGATCGGCAGTCCTCTCACGCTTTAGGAGTAGGATCTTTCGCGTCAATTTTAGGAACGAAGTCAGGGCGCTCTTTTTGTTCCCAACCAGGGGGACGCTTTGAGTTGTACCAAGCAACTGAGCCAATTGTAACCGCCGCCACAAACCCCGCAACAAGAACCGCTATAGGAATGAATAGGTCGTTATTTCCCACTAGATTTTCCATGATTGCGTTGAATCCTTCTTTAATCAACTTTCCTATCATTCTATGTGTTAGTTCAGCTACATTGATACATCTCAAGGTAGAAAGAGTGAGTATATTCTGAGCATAATATTGAGAGGTTGCGAATTGGAGAGCTGGTTTTATGACCTTATTGGCAGCAGGATTGCTGCTAGCAGTTAGCTTTTGCCTGGGCGCGTTGCCACTGACTCGTTGGGTGGTGTGGTTGCTGGCAGGGAAAGATTTAACCCAAGTTGGTACCAGCAATGTAGGCGTATCTGCTGCGTTCCTTCAAGGGGGGAAACCAGCGGGAATTGCAGCCGTTTTAGTAGAAATTACCAGGGGAATTGCCCCGGTTTTGGTGGCAAAAGCTTGGTTCTCTGATTGGCCAGCACTGCCGATCGTCGCCTCGATCGCCCTTGTTGTCGGCCGATCTGCGATCGCCAAAGGAGGAGGGGTCACCAATGCCACTTGGGGCATTTTCGCTTATTCACCCCCCATCGCTTTCGCATCAGGAATCACTGGGCTGCTCATTTTAAGTTTAGGACAATCCTTGCGATCAAGACACAGAGGTGTCTGGCGATTGCGAGCGGCCCGGTGGGGATGTTTGAGCGCTCCCCTCTGGGGATGGCTCTGCCATCAATCTCCGTTAGAATTGATAGCAATCACCGGATTAGCTTTTTTATTAGTCGCAATTAATCTTCACCAAGCAGACGACATGGCTTTATCCAAACACCAGCAATTCTATTCCCTCAATCAGTCCTTAGACCCTCAAATTTGTGGTGAAAAAGCAGCGCGACTCTCTCAACTCAAACAAGCAGGTTTTAATGTCCCCTCCGGCTGGATTCTTCCCCCCTCCACAACCAGTATCGAAAGCGAAAAATTCCCCATTTCCCCTACCCAACCCCTCATTATTCGTTCTTCAGCATTAGGAGAAGATAGCGATACCAGTTCTGCTGCTGGTCAATATCAAACCATCGGACCCGTTACCACCCCCTTAGAATTAGTTGATGCTATTCATCGCTGTCGCCAATCTTATTGGAGTTCTGAAGCCATTGCTTACCGTCGCCAGCGACAACTTCCTGATACGGGAATGGCCGTTTTAATTCAACCTTATCTTAACAGCCAAGTAGCTGGAGTTATGTTTAGTCGCAATCCCTTAGATGGCGATTGCCAAGTTATTATTGAAGCACTATCTGGAGGAGCAGAAGCGGTCGTTGGGGGTCAAATTACTCCCCTGCATTTAGAAATCGATGGCAGAATTCCTGTCGATTCATTACCCAATTATAATCAATCTATTTTACCCAAAATTCTGCTATCACAATTGGTGACAATCGCCCAAAAAATAGAAATATTTTTTCATGGGATCCCGCAGGATATTGAGTGGAGTTGGGACGGCGAAACCCTTTGGATTTTGCAAAGTCGCCCCATTACCAATCTGCGCCCCATCTGGACGCGCACCATTGCCGCAGAAGTGATTCCCGGTGCAATTCATCCCCTGACTTGGTCTATTAATCGCCCCCTGACTTGTGGAGTCTGGGGAGAAATTTTTCAGATTGTTTTGGGAGAAAAGGCAACCAATTTAGATTTTAATCAAACAGCGACCCTCCTCGGTTCTCATGCTTATTTTAATGCAACTTTACTCGGTGAAATTTTTCGGAAAATGGGATTGCCCGAACAAGGGTTAGAATTTTTGGTTAGGGGGCAAAAAATAGGAAAGCCTCCCTTAAGAACACTGCTGCCAAATCTAGCTGGATTGTGGCGATTGGTGCAGCGAGAAAGGGCAATAGAACGAGAATTTGATCGCGACTTCAGGACAATTTTTTCACCAGCTTTGCAGAGTTTGGAGAGTGGGGTTGCGGATTCAAGTACGGAGCAGTTCCTCAAGACTAATAAAGATCTAGTAAAGTTAGAAATTTCCAATCATTGCTCTGAAAAATTCCGTCTTAACTCTCTATCTCTTCCAGAATTACTCAGCAGAGCAGAACAAATTCAAGGGTGGCTCAAACCCATTACCTATTACAATATCTTAGGACCCATCGGATTGGCAATTCGGAAAGCATTAGTGAGAGTTCCCGATGGATGGCTCCCTAACGAAACCGCCCCAGAAATTGCCTCAGTCCGAAGCTTACAGCAATTAGCAGAGCGATTACGAGAAAAAGCGTTAGCAACGGGTGAATTAGAGGAAGTCTTAACGCATGATTCTGAATTTATAGCAGAATTTCAACAGTGGTTAAATACCTACGGATATTTGAGCGAAGTGGGAACCGATATCGCAGTTCCTACTTGGCGAGAGCATCCGGAAACTTTCCAAAGTTTGTTAATTCAGATGGCTCAAAAACCGAGCAATTCTCATGAAACAGAGAATCAGATGAATTCGCTAAACTGGCGACAAAAGTGGCGGTTATCTCTCTGTAAAGACAGAGTGATTATCAAAAATAGAATTAGTGAAATCTATGGACGTTTGCTCGCTCATTTACGCTGGACTTTTCTAGCGATCGAAGCAGAGGGATTAAATCAGGGAAAATTTGCACAAGCAGGAGATATTTTTTATCTCGAATTTTCCGAAATTCAGCAATGGATTCGGAGGGGTGAAGAGATAAATTTTCAGGAAAAGATTCGCCAACGACGCGAACAGTTGCAACGCGATCGCACTCGCACAGTCCCCGCCGTTGTTTATGGCAACTTGTTACCAGAAACTCCAGCCCAACCTGCTAACGAAATCGCACCAGAAACCTCGACACCCTCGATCTTACAAGGC
The DNA here is from genome assembly GCA_050262755.1 of Actinomycetota bacterium. Lineage (GTDB taxonomy): Bacteria > Cyanobacteriota > Cyanobacteriia > Cyanobacteriales > Microcoleaceae > JBLNEP01. The sequence goes on from JBLNEP010000142.1 coordinate 26,702, forward strand.
ATCCCCGCCAGCATTGGCTGTGTAGAAGGGTCTGTCAAAGTGTATCGCACAGTGACCGATATCACCCATGCAGACAATCAGATTGTGGTCGTACCCTATACCGATGCAGGATGGGCTCCTTTGCTCCTACAAGCAAAAGCCATTATTGCCGAAGTTGGAGGACAATTATCGCACGGAGCCATTATCGCCCGTGAGTATGGAATTCCAGCAGTAATGAATATTCCGGAGGCCACCACTCGGTTAAAAGATGGGCAACGAGTGCGAGTAGATGGATATCGTGGCACTGTAGAATTTTTAGAGTAATCCCAGTTACTAAGCTGGTATTCAGCTGATCCTGGACGACACCCTAAGTCTCTCATGTCATTTGCAATAAATGACTATACTTTTTCTAGCTATGAGTGAGTTATAACTCTACCGATCGAGTTTCTCAGCGATTGTCACCTCCTCGATCGGTTGATGTCCTTCGCTGAACAGGGTGCAACAACGGCAGATGACCAAAAAGGCATTAGCACTCCTTTTAACCATGAAATCTAGATGGGGGACAGCTTTACTCATGGAGTTTAAATCAAACCCACGATCGCAAGTTGCGATCGCAGGTAGTCCCCACCATTCCCCCGGTCCCCTGTTCCCCTTGGAAATCAATTTATGAAACTCACGCGATCGCTCCGACAAGCCATCCTCTGGTTTTTCCTCTCAGGGTTATTGGCCGTTACCATCCCTCCGGTAGTCGCTCAAGTTCAGCCACCGCAAACAATTGTCCAGAGTCAACCCTCCCCCCTGCAACTGATCCAACAAGCTCGCACTCTCTACGATCGCAGTCGCTTTTCCGAAGCAGTCCCTCTGTTGCAACAAGCAGCGACTGCATTTGAGGCGAAAGGCGATCGCTTGAACCAAGCAACAGCTTTGAGCAATTTAGCTGCAACCTTTGGCCAACAAACTCAATGGGAAGCAGCCGAACAAGCCGTCAATTCCAGCTTATCACTGCTACAGTCCCAGCCTCCCACCCCGGAACAACAGCGCATTTTAGCTCAAACTCAAGACATCCAAGCACAGCTTCAATTTGAGCGGGGACGGTTCCAAGACGCCCTCAATACTTGGGTGCAAACTGCTAAACTCTATCAGCAGCTTGACGATCCCAAACAACTGATCCAAATTCAGATTAGCCAAAGCCAAGCCTTAGAAGCCTTGGGGCTGTACCCCAGAGCCTGTAAAACTTTATTAGCAGCCTTAAAGCAAAATCACGAGTCCTGTGAACTGTCTGCAACCACGCTGCAAACCTGGAACAGCCAACCCATTTCGCTTCAGAACCTGCGGGCGATCGATGCTTTAGGTCATGTCTTGCGCGTTTTAGGACAGCTAGAACAGTCGCAACAATTGCTAGCTCTGGGATGGCAAGCAGCCGAGAAATTAGGCATTCCCCAAGAACAAGCAACTCTTATGCTTAATCTTGGGAACACCGCCCATGTTTTGAGTAAGCAACCAGGTTTAAAGTTAGAACAGCGCGATCGGTTGGAGCGATCCACTCTAGAAGCCTATGCACAGGCGGCTCAACTCGCAACCAGTCCAGAAACTCAAATCCAAGCTCGCCTCAATTATCTCAGCTTATTGATCGATGCACAAAAATGGTCAGAAGCCGAGGCTCTGTGGCGATCGCCACCCTTTCAATCTCTGCCATTTTCCTCAACCCGAGCCGGACTCTTTGCTCAAATCAACTTAGCAGATAGCTTAATTCAACTCGCACCCCATACTTCCGGCATCCAGATCGGCGAGATCGAGGAACTGCTCAACCGAGCCATGGCTCAAGCAAACCGCTTAGGTGACGATCGCATCCACGCGGAACTCCTTGGCACTCAGGGCCACTTAGCTGAACTTCAGCAACAATACTCACGTTCAGAAACCTTAACCACCCAAGCCCTGAGTTTAGCACCACCCTTTCAAGCACCTGACATTGCCTACCAAATGCTCTGGCAATTAGGGCGAATTCGCAAAGCTCAAGGAGATACAGAAGGTGCGATCGAGCAATATACCCAAGCGGTGAATGTCCTCGCCTCTCTGCGGGGTGATTTAGTGGCGATCAATCCAGATGTACAATTTTCGTTCCGAGAAACCGTCGAACCCGTGTATCGAGACTTGGTGGGACTACTGTTGCAAGCACCCTCTCCCAGCCAAACGAAACTCAAACAAGCCCGTCAGACCATTGAATCCTTGCAACTGGCAGAACTCGATAACTTTTTCCGCGATGCTTGCGCCGATGCTAAACCCAAAGCGATCGACGAAGTTGATCCGAGTGCCGCTGTATTGTACCCAATTATTTTGAGCGATCGCCTAGAAGTGATTGCTTCCATCCCCGGTCAACCCCTCCGCCACTACAGCACCCCCAAACCTCAAGCCGAATTAGAACAGACTTTCCGGCAAGTGCGAAATTCCTTAAGGCAAACAGCCATTGCCAAAGAGCGTTTGCCCCTTGCTCAAAAACTCTATGATTGGTTAATTCGTCCCGTCGAATCAGAGTTAGCAGCAAGTGGGATTAAAACCCTAGTCTTTGTTCTAGATGGCTATCTGCGAAATCTACCGATGGCCGCCTTGCATGACGGTCAACAATACCTCATTCAAAAATACAGCGTTGCCCTCACACCCGGACTGCAACTGCTAGAACCCAGACGACTGGCGCAAATTAAATTAAAAGCACTGACGGCTGGCATTACAGAAGCGCGACAGGGTTTTCCAGCTTTGCCGGCCGTTGAGAGTGAAGTTCAGCAAATTGCTAACACCCTCCCCACCAATACCTTACTGAACCAACAATTTCTCAGTCGGGAGTTGCAAGCTCGGATCAAAGCAACTTCTTTTCCGATTGTGCACTTGGCAACCCACGGTCAGTTTAGTTCCAATGCCGCCGACACCTTTATTTTGACTTGGGACGAACGGATTAATGTTAAGGAATTCGATCGGTTACTGCGTTCTGGGAGTGAAGAGAAAAAATCCCCGATCGAGCTATTAATTCTCAGTGCTTGCCAAACGGCTACCGGTGACGATCGCGCCACCTTAGGCTTAGCCGGTTTGGCAATTCGTTCTGGGGCTCGCAGTACCGTCGGCACCCTGTGGACTGTGAATGACGAATCGACCAGTGTATTTATGGCTGAATTTTACCGCCAACTTGCCAAGCCAAACATCAGTAAAGCAGAAGCGCTCCGCAATGCTCAATTAACGCTTTTACAAAATTCAGAATTTCAGAAGCCTTACTTCTGGGCGCCTTTTGTGCTGGTCGGGAATTGGCAATAGTGGAGTGTTGAAGGTTGAGAGAGACTAGGAACCATTGTTATCTCGATCGCCAGGGTTTCTGTTGGCAGTTCCTCTGGGGGTCGGGTTTCCACTCCTACCACCGACACCAGCCATGAGCGTTCCCTTTCAACATTCCCCCTCTTGGCTTTTCCCCTCTCCCTATGTGGGACTTGCTGAAAAAAGCTAAAAGCTGCATTCATCAAGGGTCCATCAGGTATTAAAAGTTCTGTCAAGTGCTCCCAAATCTGGTGCTAGACCTCAAAACGTTTGCACTTTTTCCCCTTTCTCCCCTTTCCCCCTTCTTCAGCAAGCCCTATGTGCCAGTTTACAGGGTGGAATGTGGCTGTCCTTTCCCTCACGGCTACCGTCAATAATAGAAATCAGCCCACCCTTGCGGGGTGGGCTTAGCTCATGCCAGCTTATCTACAAGCTAGGCAATCGGGTCTCTTGCGAGTTAGACGTAAAACCAGAGAAAAAGATCCATGCCGGTCGGATTATTTTCTCGCGGTCGCGTTGCATCAGTCACCCAAGGGTTGTGAGGGACAAATTTTCCAGAGAGGATTTCCCTCTCTGGTGACAGCTTTGTAGGAATTCCTAGGAAACGAACCTTCGCACTACTCTTCCTCATCGTGGGCAAAGCGACGGTAGAGGAAATCTAGAGTATAGTTCCGCAGGTTGTAGTATTCTGGATCTTCCATGATGCGACTGCGATCGCGCGGGCGTGGGAACGGAATCTCTAAAACCTCTCCAATGGTGGCGGCGGGGCCATTGGTCATCATTACTAAGCGATCGGCTAAAAACAAAGCTTCATCAATGTCGTGAGTAATCATCAGCACGGTACAGCGGTGATCGTTCCAAATTTTGAGCAATTCTTCCTGCAACTCTTCTTTGGTGATCGCATCCAGCGCCCCGAAGGGTTCATCTAAAATCAAGACTTGGGGGCGAATTGCCAAAGCACGGGCGATCGAAACCCGTTGCTTCATCCCTCCAGAAATTTGGGGGGGCTTTTTCTGGGCGGCTTCTGTTAATCCCACCATTGCTAAATGTTCGCGGACGATCGCGTTCTTTTCCGTCTTCGACTTGTTGGGATAGACTGCATTCACGGCCAGGTAAACATTATCAAAAACGGTCCGCCAAGGCAACAGCGCATAATTCTGAAACACTACCATGCGATCGGGCCCTGGCTTGGTAATGCGCTGGCCATTGAGTAGGACATCCCCGCTACTGGGAAAACTAAACCCTGACACCATATTCAGCAGGGTTGACTTGCCACAGCCTGAGTGACCGATCACACAAATAAATTCACCTTCCGCTACGGTGAGGTTAACATTCTCCAGAGCTTTATAACCGTTGGGATAGGATTTAGAAACATTGTCGATCGCCAAAAAAGGCTGGCGGGATTTCCCTCCTTTGTGGGATTTAAGCTGCGTTTGGGAATTTGTGTACTTTAAAGTTGCCATGATGGTTGATTGGTAAGAAGGGGGAGAAATGGGCTCATCGCTGACTGTGGACTGAAGGCGGTGAGTAGATAGGGTTGAAGTCAGACACCTCCTTCAACCCAACTCGTAAAATTAAGCTGCGATCGTCCGCGAATCAAGAATTACTTCCGCCATCGTGAAATCGCGCTTAATCTCCAGGCTGTTCAGATAAGCAATGGGGTCATCGGCATTAAACTCAGTACCGTCAAACAACTGAATAGAACTGCGAGTATAGGTAATGTCAGATAAACCCAATTCACGCGCCGCCGTACTGAACACCCCCACTCTCACAACCCGTTCCAAAATTTCTACCCAGTTGCGGGGGAAGGGAGTATCGCCCCAACGCGCCATCTGCACCATGTGCCAGAGTTGTTCGGTCCGACTCGGCCGATTCACCCCGTCCCCATAAAATAAGTGGTGAGCATATTCCCGCATGGGTGCATCCAAGCTGCACGCAGCCGCGTCAGGGTTGCCTAGTTGAATATAGGTTCGATCCGTGCTCACATATTCTCGATCGGAGAGGATAGCCCGCACTTCTTCCGCATGAGTGGGATCGGCACAATACTTACAAGCTTCCATCAACGCTTTCACCAAGGCAATGTGAGTATTGGGATAGGCAGTTGCCCAGTCTTCCCGCACCCCTAAAATTTTGCCTGGGTGTCCCGGCCAAATCTCTAAGTCAGTGGCGACGGTAAAGCCGACTCCTTCCATTGCGGTGCGGTAGTTCCAAGGTTCACCGACGCAGAAACCATCGATACTGCCGGCTTGCAAGTCAACGACCATCTGGGCTGGCGGGATGTTGGTTAAGAGAACGTCTTTATCGGGGTCAATGCCACCAGCGGCCAGCCAGTAGCGCAGCAGCAGGTTGTGCATGGAGGAAGGGTGAACAATGCCCATACGGTGAGTTTGGGCGGGGGTTTTTTGCAGCATTCTCTTAAAGTCTGCTAAGCTGTGAACCCCTTGGTCATAAAAACGCTTGGCGAGGGTAATGGCGTTACCGTTGCGAGTCATGGTTAAAGCGGTTACCATTGGCAGGGACCGGTCTTGGTGGCCACCCAGGGTTAACCATAACGGCATTCCAGAGGGCATTTGAGCCGCATCTAAGTAACCGCCGACCATACCATCGACAATGCCACGCCAGCTTGTTTCTCGGACTAAATGAACTTCATCCAGGCCATGTTTGGCAAAGAAGCCTTTTTCTTTGGCAACAGCGAGGGGGGCGCAGGCGGTGAGGGGAACAAAGCCAATCTCCAGGTTGACTTTTTCTAACCCGTGGCGGGCGATCGCGCCGACTTTCCGTGCCCGGATTTTCTTGATCCGTTTTTGTTGGTTGAGGAAGTAAATCATCTCACTTCGTAGCACATAGTAACTGGGGTGAGAGACTACATCCATGCGCTTACGGGGACGAGGAATATCAACTTCCAGAATGCCACCTATTTTTGATTCTGGCCCATTGGTCAGCATGACGATGCGATCGGAGAGTAAGACTGCTTCATCGACATCGTGAGTCACCATCACGGCGGTGATTTGGTGGTCTTCACAAATTTTCATTAATTGCTCTTGCAAATTCCCACGGGTTAAGGCATCCAACGCTCCGAATGGTTCATCTAACAGCAGCAATTTCGGGCGCAGGGCCAAGGCACGAGCGATCGCCACTCGCTGTTTTTGCCCCCCTGACAGCAAGGCGGGTTGTTTGTCTGCATGGGGCCTCAACCCCACTAAATCGAGATGTTGCTCAACAATGGTTCTTCGTTCGCTTTTAGGCAGGTCTTTCATCACCGCATCGACCGCCAGAGCGATGTTTTCCCGCACGGTCCGCCAAGGCAATAAGGAATAATTTTGGAAGACAACCATCTTGTCCGGTCCTGGTTTGCTAATCCGCTGACCTTCGAGGGTGACTAATCCTTCGGTTGGCAAGTCAAGACCGGCGATCATATTCAGAAGTGTGGATTTGCCACACCCGGAGTGACCAATTAACGAGACAAATTGCCCTTTTTTAATTTCGAGGTCTACGCCTTTGAGAGCAACGTAGGTATCTCCGCCTGTTAAAGTAAAAACTTTTTCAATTTGATCGACAGCAACAAAAGCAGACATGGCGATTGAGGATGGGTAAGGGGTTAGGAATCAGCAGAAATGAGTCAAGGAGAGGGAAGGAAAATTGTAGAGGGCCCTTCCCCTGATATGGTTATTTCTGTTCTTCAGGGACAACTTTGCTGGCGATAAAAGCCATCAATCGGTCGAGGAGTAAACCAACTACGCCCACATAAACGAGAGCCACAATAATATCGCTGGTACGACCGACGTTGTAGGCATCAAACATGAAGTATCCAATGCCAACACCCCCTGTAATCATTTCAGCCGCCACAATTGCTAGCCATGCTAAACCGATGCCGATTCTCAAACCCGTAAAGATATAAGGAACTGAAGCAGGTAATACAATGTTGAGGAAATACTCGCGCTGAGATAACTGCAACACACTGGCAACGTTTTTGTAATCGCGGGGGATTTGCTGAACGCCCACAATTGTATTAATCAAAATCGGCCAAAGGGCGGTAATAAAAATTACGAAAATTGCTGAAGGTTCTGATTGCTTGATCGCAGCAAGGGAAATGGGGAGCCAAGCCAGAGGGGGAATGGTGCGGAGGAGTTGAAAGAGTGGGTCTAACGCCTTGTGGAGCATGGGGTTGACGCCAATAATAATACCAAAAGCAACGCCAACAACTCCCGCTAAGGAGTAACCAACTCCCACCCGTTGGAGGCTGGCAAATATTTGCCAGAATAAGCCTTTAGCAGTTCCTTCTCGGTCTGGATAAGCAAAGGGCCAAAAGATTTTTGTCCAACTGTCTTGGAACACCCGGATCGGACCTGGTAAGGTGGATTCAGGACTGAGGGTAAATAACTGCCACACCAGTAAAAAGCCGATAATCGCTAACAGGGGGGGGACAAAGTTAGGGGCTTGTTTTTTGAGGTAGGTAGTGACGGCATTGAGGGGTGAAGATTGATGGCTGGGAAAACGCCGAGAGTCTACGGTCATTGATGAAATTCTCCTTTGAATTCAGGCAAAGCAAAGAGGGTCTGGGAATATGAAAGTTGAACCGCATTGCGGGGGAGTTAAGCTTTTTTGAGCTTGAGGCTATTCAGGTAGTTGTCTGGCTGATCTGAGTCGAACTTAATTCCGTCAAATAAGGCTTCCACACCGCGAGAATATCCTTGGGGAATTTCTGCGCTGGGAATTCCCATTTCTTGAGCGGCTTCTTGCCACAGCTTTGAGCCATTCACTTGCTCAACGATTTGCTTGAGGTCTGTGTCGGGTGGCAAATTTCCCCAACGTTTGTTTTCGAGTAAAAACCAGAGGTCATGGCTCTTATAGGGATAGGAAGCAGTGCCTTTTTCCCAATAGCGCATGATGTGAGGGCTGTTTTCTACGACAGGACGACCATCGCCGTAGTCGATTTTTCCTTTGAGGCGATCGATGATGTCGGCAACGGGAACTTTGGCATACTCTTCTCTGGAAAGCAATTGAGCCATTTGCTCCCGGTTTTCTAGCTTGTCGCACCACTGCTGAGCTTCCATAACGGCTTTGAGGGCGGCTTTGACGGTTTTGGGATATTTTTCGGCCCAGTCGGCGCGGAAGGTTAAGGCTTTTTCGGGGTGATTTTGCCAGAATTCTCCAGTTACGAGGGCTGTGTAGCCTACTTTTTGGTTAATGGCTCGCAGGTGCCAGGGTTCGCCGACGCAGAATCCTTGGATGTCACCGGTTTGCATACTGCTGACGAGTTGAGCACCCGGTACGATCTGAATAATCACGTCGTTCTCTGGATCAATGCCACCAGCGGCTAACCAATAGCGCAGCATGACATCGCTCGTCCCGCCTTTAAAGGTATGGGCAAACCGCAGGGGTTTTCCGGCGGCTTTGGCTTCGGCGGCTTTGGCTTTGAGTACGGAGGTGTCGAGTTTGGCACCGGTCTCTTTGAGGGTATTGGCAACGGTAATCCCTTGACCTTCAACGTTCAGCCGCAGCGGCACGATCATGGGGATTTTTTTGTTGCCTTTGGTGACGGTGCCGAGGGCCATTAAATAGGGGATGGGAGTGAGCACCATCGCGGATTCTAAACCGCCAGCGTTGGGACCGAGTTCTAATTTGTCTCGGATGACGGCCCAGGAGGGTTGCTTTTGCAATTTGACCTCTAAGCCATATTTGGCAAAGTAGCCGTTTTCTTTGGCGACGATGAGGGGGGCTGCATCGGTTTGACCAATGAAGCCGATATTGAGTGTCTTTAATTCGGGTGCTTGCTCTGGGGAGAAATTCGCAACCGTTGTTGCCTGGATTTGAGCGGTGTTATTGGCTTGGTTTCCTGGTTCAGGAGGATTCCCTAGACAGCCTTTGAGTAAGACTGAGCCAACCGCTGAAGCTCCTACGGTGAGGATAAATTTTCGCCTGGAAAATGAAGAATTTGAAAAATTGGTCATAAAATCCCCTCGTTGCAATCTTTTGGTTTCTGTAGCAACATCCATGAAGTTAATCAAATTGTTTTGGGTTTGGCGATCGCAGGAAAGTCGGGTTCCTCGACCACTAATAGGGATGCGTGAGCTGAGGATAGAGGCTGGCAAAAGCCAAAAACCTATCCCCTCCACAGCTAAAACCGTTGTTAACCCAATATTTTGCTCAGTTGCGTCGTGTTAGCTCAGTGTCTTGAGTAACTAACTTTGCATTGTTATAACATTACCGCATTTACACAAAAAACATAAAACAAAGATTAAATTTAATTGATAAGTAAAAGTTTTAGGTTGAGTTTCTTCGTTCAAAAATCCAGCCACATTAGCAGCAATCGGTTAACGGGAGTAGCAGCTATTGTTGATGATTATATCAGGTTGATTTAAAAGGATATATCAGTTTGATTTAACAGCAGAGTAGTACCCAGAATTGGCAATGGGAAAGAGGATGGGGAAATGGGGAACGTTAAGAAGAGGATGCAAGCCTGTCCCCGACAGCCGTTAAAAACTGCTCTTAAGACAGCTTGGTAAACCGGTAAATTTAAAGATTTCCGAGCAATTGCTACTATTTATATCAGTGTGATTTAAAAGCTCTGGAGAGGCGGTCTCGTTGTTGATTATATCAGTGTGATTTAAAAGCTTGAGGGACAAGGGTAGAGGGCGTGATACTCCTAACATCTATCGGGGAAGCATCAATCATTAAGAATGGCTCCAATCCCGACAGTCCAAGGCAAACGCTTTTCAAGCTGTTCAACGCGATCGAAGAGGCCTAAAAAAGTTTCGGCGATGAGATGGGGCTTAACAACCCCCATCGCTCTTGCCAAACCTGTCAGTGATGAGTTATTCCAGACTAAAGGGCGAACGATGGGACTCGAACCCACGAGTGGTGGAACCACAATCCACTGCCTTAACCACTTGGCTACGCTCGCCATTCAATTCTCTACTATAGCGCTTTATCTTTGCATTGATCAAGAGCTATGGTGGAAATATTTCAATTTTTATATTTACCCCGCCATGAGCCACTGTGTCAACCCCCACTGCAAAAGTCCAATCAACCGAGACACAGACTTATATTGCCTGAATTGTCATTCTCCCCTGCTGCTGCAAGAGCGATACTGCCCCCTCAAACCCATTGGTCAAGGGGGGTTCGGCAAAACGTTCTTGGCGATCGATCGGCAACTCCCCCTCAAACCTCGCTGCGTGATTAAGCAACTCTTCTTTCCCACATTTGATGCTGAAAGCTACAACACCGCCGTCAGGCTGTTTCGCCAAGAAGCGCAACGTTTGAACGAATTGGGCCAGCACCCGCAAATTCCGCAACTGCTGGCGCACTTTGAACAGCAAGAGCAGCTTTATCTGGTACAGGAGTTTATTGAGGGGCAAACTCTGGCGCAGGAGTTGCAGGAAACAGGTCCTTTTACGGAAGCTGAAATTTGGGAACTCTTAGAAGAGTTGTTACCGGTGCTGCAATTCATTCACCAGCACCAGATCGTCCACCGGGATATCAAACCTGCGAATATTATCCGCCGCAGTGCTGTGGCTGCCCCCAACCTGCCTAACCGGGGGGAAACTGTGACTCTCCCAAGCGCTTCGGATACGGAGAAAACCATTTCGAGTATTCCCCCCTACCGCAAGCGCACGACAAGTCCTCTCAGCAATTCGGAACCCTCTCAAACGCTTTCCGGCCCTATCCCTCCTCTCGACAGACGCCGCAGTGGTGCTTCACTCCGCCACTCTAGCCGCACCGGGGGAAGCGTTCCTCAGGTTTCTTTGGCCAAGAGGGAACCCTGCGATCGCCCGGTCTTGCCAGTAGAGGCAAGGGAAAGGAAGATGGTCTTGATTGACTTTGGGGTGGCAAAACTGCTGACGGGGACGGCCCTCAGTCGCACGGGGACTGTGGTGGGTAGTGCGGAGTACATGGCCCCGGAACAAACGCGGGGGAAAGCAATTCCTGCTAGCGATCTGTTTAGTTTGGGTGTAACTTGTATTCGCTTGCTGACAGACGTTGCCCCTTGGGACCTCTATGATATTGTGAACGACCGCTGGGTGTGGCGAGATTTTTTGCCGAGTGGCAGTGTGGTTAGCGATCGCTTGGGTCGCATTTTAGATAAGTTATTGCAAAATTCGCTGACTCAGCGCTACCAGTCGGCGGCGGAAGTGTTGCAAGCGCTGAAGACACCCCCTGTAGCGATCGCCCCGGTTGTCAAAACTCCAGCGGTTAAACCAGCAACTCCCCACCGCCATTTTTTAGCGAAGTTTCTGCCGCAACGAAGGTTACCAACTGGCGATCGCCTGGAGTCAGCGGTTGGTGTTGACTATACTCCGTTGCAACACCTACTAGCTGCCCACAAGTGGAAAGAGGCCGATCAGGAAACTTGGAGAGTGCTGTGCCAAGCTTTGGGGAAACCGACGAAAGGTTATCTGCATCCGGCGGATCTGGGTAATTTACCTTGTGCGGACTTGCAAACGATCGATCGCTTGTGGGTGAAGTACAGCGAGGGGTTATTTGGCTTTAGCGTGCAGAAGTCGATCTATGAAAGTGTGGGGGGAGACTACGGCCAGTTTTGCGACCGCGTCGGCTGGCTCACGTATAATCCCCATACCCCCTATGAAGGCATTCAGTTTAATCTCAGAGCTCCCAGTGGTCATTTACCGTCCCGAGTTTGGGTGGGTGGGATTAAATGGTGGCAACACGCGGAGGGAATGACCTCAAGATTGGCTTTATGTGAGCAGTCGGTTTGATTCGGGACGGTTCCTCAGATAAATTGAGAGGAGAGCGATCGCCCTTAAGATTATGGTCATTGAAGTTGAATATCGGTTTCCGGCGGGTGTTGATGTAGAAAAACAAGCCAAAATGATTGCGGTTGGACAAACGGCGGGTACTTGGAATGCGCGGTTTTCTCACCGAGAGGAACGGTTGCGATCACACCTGGCAGAAGTTGTTAGCACTCGCACCACCGCCAGCGGTGAAAGTTTTGCCACCATCCGCTTTCCTGAAAGCAATGTTGAGAACGACATCGCTAGTTTATTAACGATGATTTTTGGGAAGTATTCAATGGCGGGACCGGCAAAAGTTGTGGGGGTGAAGTTACCGCCCGCTTATGGCCTTTCTCCGCGCGTTGGCATTCAGGGAATTCGAGAAAAATTGGGAGTGCGCGATCGGCCCTTAGTCATGGCAATTTTTAAGCCGGCCTTGGGATTAACCGCTCAGGACCATGCAGAAATTTTACAGGAAGTTGCTTTTGCGGGTCTAGACATTATTAAAGATGATGAAATTTTGGGAGATTTAGAAAGTGCTCCGACTTTTGAACGCCTGCGTGCTTGTCGTCAAGTGCTCGAAACTGTTCAGCAAGAAACGGGACGAACGGTATTATATGCGGTGAATGTTACTGGAAATGCGCGTAACCTGTTGCAGCGGGCTAAGGAGTTAGTGAATGAGGGAGCTAATGCTTTGCTATTGAATGTGCTTGCTCATGGGTTTTCCCTGTTGGAAGCTTTAGCTTCCGATCCAGAGATTAATGTCCCGATTTTTGCACATCCTGCTTTAGCGGGGGCCTGGTGTTTATCTCCTGACTGTGGCTTTGATTATGCAGTCGTATTGGGAACTTTGATGGCTCATGCGGGGGCAGATGCGGTGCTTTATCCAGCTCATTATGGTAATTTACCATTTGCAGCGGCGACGGAAGCAAATATTCGCGATCGCTTGCGCGAACGGGGAGTTTTTCCCGTGCCGTCTGCGGGAATTCATCCGGGAATTGTTCCTCAAGTTTTAGCAGATTATGGTTCAGAGGTGATTCTCAATGCTGGGACGGGAATTATGGATCATCCGGATGGTCCAGCGGCAGGAGTTCAGGCTTTTTTTGAAGCCTGGGAACGGGTAAAAGCGGGTCAATCTTTTGATCGGGAAAGTTTGCCAGTGGGAGCGCTACGCCGTGCTGTGGAAAAATGGGGGAATTAGAGTATAATTATTAAAATTTAAGCATTTAAACTATGGCTTCCAAACTGTTTAGCCACTCTTATTTTTTCATGGTTTGGTTGTTGGTTGCAAGTTTGTTAGGAGCTTGTGGGGGGTCGCAGTCTAACTCTTCCAGAAACTCGCAAATGCCTGTCACTTCCCCTCCCGCTTCTGCTAAAACTTTAAAATTATTATATTGGCAAGCGCCCACTATTCTCAATCCCCATTTATCCAGTGGCACAAAAGATTTTGAAGCGAGTCGCATTACCCTAGAACCACTCGCCTCTTTTGATAAAAACGGGAAAATGGTGCTGTTTTTAGCGGCTGAAATTCCAACGGTAGAAAACGGGGGGGTTGCTAAAGATGGCAAATCTGTCACTTGGAAACTCAAAAAAGGGATTAAATGGTCGGATGGTCAACCCTTTACTGCCGCTGATGTTGCCTTTACTTACCAATTCGTGAGCGATCGAGAAGTAGGGGCGAATAGTGCTAGCAGTTATGAAGCAATTCAAAACATTAAAGTGCTGAATGATTACACCGTAAAAATTAATTTTAAACAACCAAATCCGGCCTGGGCGCTGCCTTTTGTCGGGACAAATGGCATGGTTTTGCCACGCCATAAATTTGAATCTTATCTAGGTGCGAAGGCAAAACAAGCACCCGCTAATTTAATGCCAATCGGAACGGGTCCTTACCGAGTGGTGGAATTTAAACCGGGTGATATGATTATCTATGAAGCCAATCCTAATTTCCGAGAAGCTGGGAAAGTTTTCTTTCAGCGAGTGGAACTAAAAGGCGGTGGCGATGCACCTTCGGCGGCCCGTGCCGTTCTACAAACAGGGGATGCAGATTATGCTTATAATCCCCAAGTAGAAGCCAAAATCCTTCAACAATTGCAAGCAGCGGGTAAAGGTAAAATTTTCGCGAGTTTTGGACCGCAGATCGAGCGAGTCATGATGAATTTCGCTGACCCAAATCATCTGACTCCCGACGGCGAACGTGCTAACATTAAATTTCCTCATCCCTTCTTTTCTGATAAAAAAGTACGACAAGCATTTAATGTTGCGATCGACCGAGATGCGATCGCTCAACAGTTATATGGGATTACTGGCAAAGCGACGGCGAATTTTATCACCATGCCTGAAAATTTAGCCTCTCCCAATACCCACTATGAATTTAATTTAAAAAAAGCAGCCGCTTTGTTAGATGAAGCGGGATGGAAAGATACAAATGGGAACGGAATTCGAGATAAAAACGGGATCGAAATGAAAGTCTTGTTTCAAACTTCTGTCAACCCCCTCCGACAAAAAACTCAGGAAATCGTTAAGCAAGCTTTAACTTCGATTGGAATTCAAGTAGAACTCAAAAGTACCGATGCTAGTGTTTATTTTTCCTCCGATTCAACAAATCCTGATAACACCAATCACTTCTACGCAGATTTGCAAATGTTCACAACCGGAAACGAACATCCCGATCCAGGTGCTTATATGCAATTATATCTTTGCGAGCAAGTTTCCCAGAAGTCTAACAACTGGAAAAAAATCAATACTTCTCGCTATTGTAATCCAGAATATGAGGCATTATGGAAACAAGTTAAGGGAGAGTTAAACCCTGAAAAACGACGACAATTATTTATCAAAATGAATGACTGGTTGATCGATGATGTGGCGGTGATTCCCATTATTCATCGGGCTGATACAGCGGCGGTTAGTAACCAATTAGAAGGGGTGGAGTTAACACCTTGGGATTTACAACCTTGGAAGATTCAAGACTGGAAGCGGAAATCAAATTGACGGTGAGTGAGGAGCAAACGCTTAGAAATGGAGCAAGTAACCGTTTCTTTATCATTAATCTGTATTTGCGATGACTAAATATTTAATTAACCGTTTACTGGTTTCAATACCGACTCTAATTGCCATTAGTATTGTTATTTTTACCATTCTTGCCTTAGCACCCGGAGATCCGATGTCTGAATTTGCGAGTAATCCTGCAATTACTGCGGAAGTCCGCGAAAATCTCCGCCGAAGTTTGGGTTTAGATCAACCCATTTACATTCGTTATTGCAAGTGGGCAATGGCTTTTATTCGAGGAGATATGGGTTATTCTTTTAATGGGAGTAGTCCAGTTAGTGCTTTGATTTTACAGCGCTTGCCCACCACACTTTGGGTCGTTGGTTCTGCTTATTTGCTGAGTGTTTTACTAGCAATTCCGCTGGGAATGATTTCGGCAATCAAGCGACGCTCTTTCTGGGATCAGCTCATTACTACTGTCGCATTTTTAGGGTTTTCCTTGCCAACATTTTTTACAGGCTTGCTGTTTATTATTATTTTTAGCGTCCAGCTTAAATGGTTTCCCTTTATTTATGATAGCACCTTACAAGTCACTGATTTTTCGAGTTTTCTAGCTCAAGTTAAACAGTCAATCATGCCGGTTACTGTGTTGACGCTGTTTCAAACGGCGTATATGATGCGGTTTGTCCGAGCATCCATGTTAGAACAACTTCATCAAGATTATGTTCGTACTGCTTATGCGAAAGGGTTGTCTCAGTTGGCAGCGATCAATCGCCATGTTTTGCGAAATGCTTTAATTCCCGTTGTCACATTGGTGGCATTGGATATACCGGCGATTTTTACGGGGGCGCTAATTACTGAAAAAGTTTTCCGAGTTCCGGGAATTGGGGCGCTCTTAGTCGATTCAATTTATCGTAGCGATACCCCTGTGATTATGGCGATTACGTTTATTTATGCAATTTTAATTACCATCTTTAATTTAATTGCCGATCTCCTTTATACTTGTTTAGACCCTAGGGTTAACTATTAAGTCAGTGAGAGGGAAGTCTGAAGCTTAACCGCTCTTGCAAGGATAACTAACTGATGATGGAGAAGCCAATTTATGTTAACAGATCGAGGAATGACTGAAGCTGCTCATAGAGCTTTATGGCAAGAGGCATGGCAAAGGTTTCTGCAAGAAAAAATGGCAGTGATGGGCAGTTTAATTTTATTGCTCATCATGGCAGCAATTCTGTTCATTCCTTTCCTTTATACAACCTCTATTGACAAAATTAACTTTGCTGAATCAGCGCTTCCTCCAAGTTGGCATCATCCGTTTGGAACGAATGATTTAGGGCAGGATCAGTTAGCAAGAGTCCTCTATGGCGGTCGGATTTCCATCGCGGTTGGTGTTTGTTCAATGTTAGTAACGATCTTGCTCGGAACTGCGATCGGGGCAATAGCTGGATTTTATGGTGGTTATATTGATTTGTTCCTGATGCGGTTAACGGATTTATTTTTAGCGTTGCCACAATTACCACTTCTACTCTTAGTTATCTTTTTATTTCGAGATGCAATCAAGGCAGTAGTAGGACCCAAAATAGGGATTTTTATCTTAGTTACTTTGATTATTGGTGGACTCAATTGGATGTCTGTAGCACGACTGGTGAGGGCGAGTTTCTTAACCGTTCGGGAAATGGATTTTGTCAAAGCAGCGATTGTGATGGGAGCAACTCCCCAACGATTAATCTGGAATCATATTTTACCAAATTCTCTAAGTTCTGTGGTGGTAGCAGCAACGTTTTCGGTCGGTTCAGCAATTATTACAGAGTCTACTCTGAGTTTTTTGGGGTTAGGGTTTCCTCCCGATGTACCCACTTGGGGTCGAATGCTTTACGATGCACAAAATTACTTGGAATCTGCACCTTATCTGGCTCTATTTCCGGGACTGGCTATTTTTTTAACTGTATTAAGTATTAATTATATTGGTGAGGGTCTGCGAGATGCAATGGACCCTAAATTGAGGGGATGATCTTGAATCCGCGATGCCAAAGCGGTTAATTTTAATGAATCCGAATACGCTCTACACCCGTATAGAGGTTAAAGCGTTGGCCGCGTAGAAAACCAATTAAAGTGATGCCAAATTCTTGAGCAAGGGCAACTGCAAGACTACTGGGGGCAGAAATAGCGCAGACAATGGAAATACCGGCGGTTAAACTTTTTTGCAAGATTTCAAAGCTCGATCGCCCACTAACCAGGAGAATGCGACCGCTCAAGGGCAATTCACCATTGAGGAATGCTGTACCCACTAACTTATCGACGGCATTGTGTCGCCCCACATCTTCCCGCAGACATAAAAGTTGCCCTTGAGGATCAAACAGGGCGGCGGCGTGCAGTCCTCCAGTGCTGGAGAAGACTCGCTGAGCGGCCCTGAGTTGATCGGGTAAGGTGTAAATTAACTCTGCTGGTACTTCGGGCCCTGGGGAAATGGGAGGACAACTCCGCAGGCGCAGCGCTTCGATACTCGCTTTGCCACAAACGCCACAGGCGCTGGTGGTGTAGAAATGGCGTTCTAGGTGGTGTAAATTCGGTCTTAACTCGTCTGCGAGTTCAACATTGACGATGTTATGGCGCTCAAGGCCCTCTAATTGGCGATCGATACAATAACTGATCCGGCGGATGTCTTGGCGGTGGCGGACAATGCCTTCACTGTAGAGGAAACCCGCGACCAATTCAAAGTCATGTCCAGGCGATCGCATCGTCACTGCTACCGTCTGTTTCGGTGAAACTAAGCGAATTTCTAGGGGTTCTTCTGCGGTTAATTGATCCGCACGTCGGCGGATTCTGCCATTCTCTACCACCCAAACAGTGGTTTTGGTTTTACTGCCGGTTGGGGTTTTCATAGTGGCGCTAAAAATTCCTCTGGATTGGTTCCCCAATTGACTCAACAAATTTCCTCTTTAACTGATTTTACCTCAACTGGGATCGAACCATTGTTGCGAGAGAATGGTGAGTTCATGACCAGACAGGGTGGGATTTTACCCTCTTGTTGGGCGACACCTAGCCAAAAGTTTAGGTTACTTCCCGAACTTAGGGTTAGTTGCGAGCTAGCAATTTGGTTAATGTAAGACTTAACTAAAAGCTAGAAGTTTTTTGGAGCGGTTTCTCTTAGGATTAAACCCAGAAGTGTTGAAAGATAGATTAAGGGACGGAAAAAAGGGGACAGAATACGGTATGTTGTCCCCAAATTGAAAAAAAATGATGTCTGATGGTAACCTCATTTCCGGAGCTTGTCAAATCAATCTTGAAGCAGCTTTGCCCGCCTGACTACCCAGTCTTGAACTCACGCTTATGCTTTGAAATCTGGCTAACCTTCGTGTTGGATCGGAGTTTGACTAGTATGAGGGACTTATTTTATCGGCTAAATCATGCCGGAATTTCGGTTAGCATATCTACCTTTTCTAAAGCCTGCAATCCGAGAGAAGATCAATACTTTCGTCGAATCTATGTTCGGTTGATTGAGCAAGTGAAGCGACAGAAACCTGCCACAACACAGATGCTGTTTCCAATTGATTCAACGGTGGTGACGCTAACCAGTCAGCTATTTGGGCTGCAAGGCTATCACTAATTAAAGTTGCTTGACGGGGTGAAATTATCGCCGGGAAATCCAAGTGAATGTCTCATTAATTTTGGGTAAAGACACGACGCAAATTTTGCCGAATTTGTAACAGGGATGATTCCCGAAGATGCAGTTTTTATCATAGATAGAGGCTTCGCAAGTGGAAAACTTCTTGAGTAAATAAATCTAATAAAACCCAATTTGTAGTGCGAATTAAGAACAACATGAAGACCGAACTTAACCCCGAGTGCTACCGCATCGTTTGGTTTTGGGACCGGGAAAGTCGCAGTGAGTTTCGCTATTCTTCCAATGTGGATGAAATGACTCATGAAGAGGTCAGTGAAACCGACCGGTATCGCTGGTAAATTGAGGTGCTTTGTCAGTTCCTCAAGATTACTTAAAACTCGAGAGACTGATGACAAAGAGTGTGAAGGGTGTGAGCTTTCAAATTTAGATGAGCTTGATTGCCGAGCTGATTCTACAACTCATCGAAATTCCGACCTTTTATGGAGATAAATGATTCGATAAGTTTCGGTATTTGCAACGGGAACTGAGCCGCCGCTGTTCGATTGTCCATTGGAGCTACGATAGACCCTTGTATGATGCTTGTCCGATTAAATATAAAGTTTTATTTCTCCCTTCAACACTTCTGCTGCAATTGACCTCGCTCGATTTCGCTTGATTTTTTCTCGCGAATCTTCTCGGTTCCTGAGCATTTATTGGCGCTCCTCTGACCTGACCGCTCACCAGTTCCTAAAATTTCTTGCTAAATCAGAAGGATATTAACCCAATCATCCCGAATAGCGATTGAGAGCAGTTTACTCTCAGAAAAACAGGGGAGAAACAAGCTTAGCCTTGTCTCTCAACCAAAAACCTGTACTTCACTCTGTCAAAACTGCTGACAAGACTGCCGTCAGTCTAAGGTGAACCTCCCTCAAAACAGGTTGCGAAACCCCTGAAAGGGACGGCAAAGCTGATTGATGCGGAAGTCTTGTATGATCCTAAAGGCTGACTTTGATAGTGGCTGAGAACGAATGCTCACCGCTTCTCGGTTCAAGCTGACTTTGACCCTTTCTCGATCAACATGACCGTAAAACGACCCTGGCTCCTACTCAGTGTACTCAGTATCTTCCTTCTGGACGCTCCTGCCAAAGCCGATCGATTGACTTCTTGGTACTTCGATAACACTCAAAATCAGCTTGAATTAACAACAGATTCCGATGTTCAACCAGAAGTTCAACTCATTGCCAACCCAACTCGTTTAGTCGTAGATTTACCTGGTATTATCTTAGACTCCCCCGAAACTCCTCAGGGAGGTAGAGCAGCCATTGAGCAAATTCGGGTTGGGCAATTTAACGCGGATACCACCAGACTGGTTGTTGAATTAGCTCCTGGCTATCAGGTAGACCCCCAAAAAATACGAGTCATCGAAACATCTCCCACCCATTGGGCCGTGCAGTTACCCACTCCCGAACCCCTCCTAGGAAATGGCTCTTTTGCACCAGAAGTCATTACCCGGGTTGAACAAAAAAACATTGAACCACGCCCCATTATTCCTCCTAGCAATCCGAGAGTTGATTCCCCGGATGCAGGAATTCCAAATGGTTCAGAAATGACACCTGTTAAATCACAAGTTGAGGCAATTATTAAGCGGTATCGCTCACTCAGTGCCGGGATGTTTTTCCTCGACTTGGACACAGGCAACTATTTAAACATTGATGGCGATCGCATTTTTCCCGCAGCGAGTACGATTAAATTGCCAATTTTAATCGCTTTTTTCCAAGATGTAGATGCCGGGAAAATCAGCTTAAATGAAACGCTGGTCATGCGACCTGACTTAGTCGCAAGTGGTTCAGGAACAATGCAGGATGAACCAGACTGGAGTCGATTTAGCATCAAAGAAACCGTCACCAAAATGATTACGATTAGTGACAATACAGCCACTAATATGATCATCGATCGGTTAGGAGGAATTGCTAAACTCAACCAGCGTTTTCGGAGTTGGGGACTCAGCGATACCGTCATTCGCAATTGGCTAGGAGATTTTCAGGGAACCAATACCACCAGTTCTCAAGATATGGTGCGATTATTGGCGATGTTACTTCATGACAAATTGGTTTCTGACTCTAGTCGAGAGCAGGTTTTAGAAATCTTGCGCCATACTACCATTAAAACACTCCTGCCTGCTGGTTTAGGGCCAGGAGCCGTCATTGCTGACAAAACCGGAGATATCGGTTTTCTCGTGGGAGATGCGGGAGTCATTGATATGCCAAATGGCAAGCGGTATTTAGCAGCGATCTTTGTTAAACGACCCTACAATGACCCAATCGTCAGAGATTTTGTCCGGCAAATCTCCCGACTGGTCTATAATTATCTAGACCAGTCTGCGGTCAGAACTTCGGATCGCCTGCATTAAGCAAAATCTTCCGCGATTTTAAATGCAAGTGGTCAGTTTCTCCTACTGACCACTCTCAGTTCCCCTCCGATCGCTTCCTATCCGCTCTTGAGAACCATTGCAGCGAGGCCACCTTACGAAAGCGGCTACCTTTCATCCCACTATCTCTGTTATTTGTATTTAACTAAAATCAAGGCTGGTTGACAGAACCTTACAGCACTTAATTTTAGTGGAGTTCTTCTATGTTCAACAAAATTCTATCTCTACCTTGGCTGCGAATTCTAACAGGAATTGCTACTGTCATCACTCTCGATCGCTCTCTTTCAATATTGAATGCAATGGCGGTTCAATCTCAAGAAGCGACCACTCCTAAAACCTTTGTTGATTGGTGCAAAGCGGCTCCTAATCTTTCATCGGAGACTAAACATACTGTTGAAGTTCTATTAACACAAGCAGGAACTCGTAATTGTACGCTAGCAGCCGAGAAACTTTCTAAGCGATCCAGCCTGAATCTGACTCAATTCCCCGGTGGTTCTAAGCCAGGAATTGCCTGGAGTTTAGACCCCAAAGAAGCTGATACAAAAAATGGTGTAGGTCGAATTAACCTGGTAGATTTAAAGCCGATCGCTTCTCTTAAAAACCTCAAGGTGCTGTTGCTATCTGCTAATTCAATTAAAGATGTCTCACCCCTGGCTGAACTGACAAATCTAAGGGAACTTGACTTGTATTTCAATAATATTACAGATATTCGCCCCCTCTCTTCTCTCAAAAATCTTCAAAAGCTCGCTATTAGTAGCAATCAGATTCAGGATGTTCGTCCCCTGTCCACGCTCAATAACCTGACCTTCCTCCAGCTTAATGGGAATCAAATTAAAGATGTTTCCCCTCTGTCAACCCTCACTAAACTTAAAATTCTGAAGCTGGGTTGGAATCAAATCAAAGATGTCAGCAAGTTATCAAGCCTGAATACTTTAGCAAAACTTGACCTCAGAGCCAATCCCATTCCCGATCAAACTTGTCCAGTTAAACCGAGCACTGCTTGTGAATTTAAATAAAGTCAGTTTGTTTCAGACCCATTCAACTCGGTTAGGAAAAAGGGAAAGAACGGAGTGATTTCAGGCTGCTCTAACCCGCTAGCCAATAGCTTCCCCATCTGATAGGCAGAAGTTGGATCGAGACAATAAAAATGCGAATCTAAGTCCTCTCCAAGAGGACTTTTGCCATGAAATGAGACCCCCAATCCTCACAGAACAGAAGCAGAAGAGGTGCTGTCAAGGGTGAAGACGATGCAGTCCAGCTTCATCAAAAATTAAGATTAATGATGAGTGGCGCACAATTACTCATTATTTACGATTAGCTTAATAAAGTTAGGTATTTTATAGCACTGACCTCCGCTCAAATAAATCTATCTAAAGGGCGATCCCGAAAAAAAAAATTTTCCCGATAACCGGGAAAGCACCTATAATTTGTGAAATGCGGGTAAGCAACAGCTCACTCAGTATTGTCCCTCACAGGAGTAGAGAACGTGACACCTGATATGCGGACAACTGCCCCCACCGATCTATTCTCCAGAGGCGGGGAAATGGGGGCTTTAATGGCAAAACTCGACTGGGCTTCTACACCCATTGGTGCTGTTAAAAACTGGCCGTCGAGTCTGCGGACTGCTGTCAGTATCTGTTTAACCTCACGCTTTCCGATGCTGGTTTGGTGGGGACCAGAATTAGTCATGCTCTACAACGATGCCTACCGCCCGGTCTTAGGCGCGACTAAGCACCCCACCGCAATGGGACAACGAGGACACGAATGCTGGCCAGAAATTTGGCACATTATTGGGCCAATGTTAGAAAGCGTTCTCACAGAAGGTAAGGCGACTTGGTCTGACGATCAGTTACTGCTGCTCGATCGCAATGGTTACGTGGAGGAATGCTATTTCACCTTTTCCTACAGCCCGATCTTAGATGAAAGTGGCGGTGTCGGGGGCGTCTTTACCGCCGTGACAGAAACCACCGCACGAGTCCTAGGAGAAAGGCGGTTGCGGACGCTACGGGAATTAGCAGCCACGGCGGCGATCGCCACAACAGCCACCGAAGCTTGTCAACTTAGCGCCCGCACTCTCTCCGAGAATGCCGCCGATCTTCCCTTTGCCCTCTTCTATCTGCTGGATGAGACAGGTCAGCAATTACACCTGCAAGCCGCAACCGGACTATCACCCGGAACCCCCCTCAGTCCGAAACAAATCAACTTAGCCACCCCCCCAGAGACCCCCGGTCGTTGGCCCTTTGCCCACGCCCTCAGCGGGCAAATTCAGCAAGTCAACCATTTAACCTCTTACTTTCCCCCCAACAGCCTCGACTGTCCCGAAACCGCCTTAATCTTACCCATTACCAGCGCCAGTAGCGCCTCCCCCGCTGGGTTACTTATCCTCGGCATCAGTCCCAGACAAGCACTCAATGAAGAATACCAAGGTTTTTGTGAATTAATCGCCGGTCATGTCGCCAGCGCGATCGCCAACGCCCTCAAACTCGCATCGGAACGCAAGCGAGCTGAAGCCCTTGCCGAATTAGACCGAGCAAAAACCACCTTTTTCAGCAACGTCTCCCACGAATTCCGCACCCCCCTCACCCTCCTCCTCGGCCCCGTCGAAGAAATCTTAACCGAAGTCAGTGGCCCCCTCACCCCCCAACAGCGAGAACAACTCCAGATCGTCCACCGGAACAGCTTGCGCCTGCTGAAACTCGTCAATTCCCTCCTCGACTTCTCTCGCTTAGAAGGTAGTCGCCTGCAAGCAACCTATGAACCCATCGACTTAGCCAGCTTCACTGCCGATCTCGCCAGCACCTTTCGCTCCGCCATCGAAAAAGCCGGGTTGCGCCTACTCGTCAACTGCCCTCCCCTCTCAGCACCCGCCTATGTAGACCGCGAGATGTGGGAGAAAATTGTCCTGAATTTACTCTCCAATGCCTTTAAATTTACCTTTGCCGGCGAAATCGAAGTCGCACTCTGTAGCCACAACAACCAAATCGAACTGAGCGTGCGCGATACCGGCACCGGCATCGCCCCCACAGAACTGCCCAACCTGGGCCAGCGCTTCCACCGAGTCCGGGGAGTGCGATCGCGCACCCACGAAGGCAGCGGCATCGGTCTAGCCTTAGTCCAAGAACTACTCCACCTCCACGGTGGCACCCTGCAAATCAGCAGCACCCTCAATCAAGGCAGCACGTTCACCGCCATCATTCCCGCAGGCTGCGCTCACCTCGCAAGCGATCGCATCAATCCCCAGCGAACCGAAGTGCCAACCGCCAGCAATGCCAATTACTACCTGCAAGAAATCCAGCGCTGGCTGCCAGACTCAGACACTCAAACAACGGCCATCCAACCGATCGGACAATCCCCAACCACCCCTCTCATTCTCCTCGCCGATGACAATGCCGATATGCGGGATTATGTCAAGCGCCTGCTCTCGCCCCACTACGAAATCGCAGCAGTCGCCAACGGAGAGGAAGCCCTCGCGCGGTCGCGAGAGCAACTCCCCGATTTGATCCTCAGCGACGTGATGATGCCGGGGCTAGGAGGCTTTGAGCTATTGCGCGAGTTAAGAGCCAACCCCTGTACCAAACAAGTGCCGATCATCCTGCTTTCAGCCCGCGCCAGTGAAGCAGCACGAGTGGAAGGGTTAGCAGCAGGAGCCGATGACTACCTCATCAAGCCATTTTCCGCCCGCGAACTGCTAGCCCGCGTCGAGGCAACCTTGAAAATGAGCCAGTTGCGGCAACAAATGGCGGCTTGTGAACAAGCACTGCGACTGGAAGCGGAAGCCGCCCGCCAACACATCGCCAATATCCTCGAAAGCATCACCGATACCTTTGTCGCCGTGGATAGCCAGTGGCGCTACACCTACGTTAATTCCGCAGCCGCGCAACTCACGGGCAAACAGCCAGCAGAACTCCTGGGTCAAAATTTCTGGGAACAGTTTCCCACCGCAGTGAACAGCGAATTTTACCAAGAGTGTATCCGAGCTGCGACTGAACAAGTCAGCATCAAGTTTGAAAACTGCTGCCCCTCGACCCAGCGCTGGTTTCAAGTGCACCTGTATCCTTGGGGAGAAGGCATTTCGATTTATTCCCAGGATATTACCGATCGCAAGCAAGCAGAAGCAGCCCTCCGCTACAACGAAGGCTTGTACCGCGCGGTTGGGGAAACCTTGGACTACGGCATCTGGGTGTGCGACCGGGAAGGGCGAAACACCTATGCCAGCGAATCATTCCTGCGCCTGGTGGGACTCACTCAAGCAGAATGTTCCGCTTTTGGCTGGGGCAAAGTGTTGCATCCCGATGAGGCGGAAGCAACGATCGCCAAGTGGCAAGAGTGCGTGCGGGTGGGTGGGACCTGGGATATCGAACACCGCTACCTCGGTGTCGATGGCAATTGGCATCCCATTCTCGCGCGGGGTATCCCCGTGAAAGATGAGAACGGAGATGTGATTTGCTGGGTCGGGATCAATTTAGATATTAGTCGCCTGAAGCGTACCGAGCAGGCATTGCGGGAGAGTCAAACCAGGTTCGAGCGGTTTATGAACCACCTCCCAGCCAGAGCTTATATTAAAGACGAGGCAGGATGCTATCTCTATGTGAATTATTATGCAGCGGAGCAGTTTTACAACCGCCCGTTAGCGGAGGTGGTGGGAAAAACAGATTTTGACTTATTGCCCAGGGAAACCGCTCAACAATTGTGGGAGAACGACCTAGGCGTACTCGCCAGCGGTAACACCCTAGAAATCCTAGAAACCATCCCTGACACAGCAGGCGATCGCTACTTCATTTCCTTAAAGTTCCCGTTCTTAGATGCTTCTGGGCGACAGTTACTCGCGGGAATGTCCTTTGATATCAGCGATCGCCAGCGACTGCAAGAAGCATTGCGCTCAAGCGAGGAACAATTCCGTTTTCTCGCAGATTCAATTCCTCCCATCGTCTGGACTGCGACCCCGGAGGGTGAACTGGACTATTGCAATCAACGCTGGTTTGACTATACCGGCTTAGAACCGACTCAAGGTTGGGGGACCGAGTTGATTGTACACCCGGAAGATTGGCAGCGCACTTGCCAAGTGTGGCAAACAGCTTTAGCCACTGGTCAACCCTATGAGCTCGAATACCGCTTGCGACAGGCAAAGGACGGCAGCTACCGCTGGCACCTTAGCCGAGGGTTGCCTCAATGCGACTGCGAGGGACGGATCGTGAAGTGGTACGGCACGATCGCCGATATCGATGACCGCAAGCAGGCTGAGAAAACTCTCCGCTTCTTAACAACGTTGGATGAACAACTGCGACGGTTAACCGATCCGGAAGCGGTGATGGAGGCTGTGGTGAGTCGTGTGGGAGAATACCTACAAGTTTCCCGGTGTCTCTATGGCGAGTGGGACGACCACCACCAGGCGATGTGCGTCCGTTGCGAGTATTGTCGGGGAGCGGATAGCATTCAAGGCTTGTATCTGAGCGGTGAATGTGGCTGTGGCAGTCACCCTGATTTGCTTGCAGGACGGACTGTGGTGCACTGCGATGTCAGGGTGGATGGGCGATCCGCGATGGATGAGTCCCTGGGCATTCGTGCTTTCATCTGTGTGCCCCTGATGAAGGATCAACGCTGCATTGGCAACTTGACGGTGCAAATGTCCGACTCACCCCGCCAGTGGACTGCGGCCGAGGTATCGCTCTTGGAGAAAGTCGCAGAGCACACTTGGCTCTCGGTGGAAAATGCCCGCCTTTACCGCCAAACTCAAGAGGCTCTCGCCCGCGCGCAGCAACACGCCACTCAATTGCACGGGTTGACTCAGGCGGGTCTGGCGATCAATTCAGCTCTATCGGTGGAGGCAACCCTGGAAGTAGTGACAGAGCAAGCACGTGTTCTGATCGGCGCCCACCAGGCTGTCACCAGCTTAACCCTTGAGTCCTCCTGGGAACAGGCCTTGGTTTCGATTTCGCTCTCAGAGAAGTATGCAGCTTGGCGAGACTACGACGCTGAACCAGATGGGTCTGGTATTTACGCTTGCGTCTGCTCTACCAACCGATCGCAGCGAATGACTCAGGCGGAACTGGAAGCTCATCCCCACTGGCGAGGGTTTGGTCCGGAAGCAGGGAAACACCCGCCGATGCGTGGTTGGTTGGCAGCTCCTTTGGTGGGGCGTGATGGGGGTAATATCGGCTTGATTCAGTTGTCAGACAAGTATGAAGGCGAGTTTACAGAGCCAGATGAAGCGATTCTGGTACAGTTAGCTCAGATGGCTTCTGTGGCGATCGAGAATACGCGACTGTATGAAGCGCAACAACAAGCGCGATCGGCAGCGGAAGTTGCTAACCGCATTAAGGATGAGTTTCTGGCTGTTCTCTCTCACGAACTGCGATCGCCCCTGAATCCAATTTTAGGCTGGGTAAAGTTACTCCGCAATCGCAAGCTGTCGGAAGAGAAAGTGGCTCAAGCTCTGGAAACTATTGAGCGTAATGCCAAGTTGCAGGCTCAATTAATTGAAGATTTGCTCGATGTCTCCCGCATTTTGCGCGGTAAGCTGGCGTTGAATGCGGTCGCGGTTGACTTGGCGGCGACGGTAGAAGCAGCCATCGAAACGGTACGCCTCGCCGCGGATGCGAAATCAATTCAGGTTCATCTTGTCTGCGACTCCGCAGTGGGGAAGGTTTTGGGCGATCCCAACCGCTTGCAGCAAGTAGTTTGGAATTTAGTCTCAAATGCGGTCAAGTTTACCGATGCTGGGGGGCAGGTGGAAGTACACTTGCAGCAAGTAGGGACGCAAGCGGTGGTGAAAGTGACGGATACAGGCATTGGCATTAATTCTGAGTTTTTGCCTTATGTTTTTGATTATTTCCGTCAAGCAGATAGTGCGACGACTCGCTGTTTTGGGGGTCTCGGGTTGGGGTTGGCAATTGTCCGTCACTTGGTGGAACTGCACGGGGGCACTGTCAAGGCGGAAAGTCTGGGTTTGGGACAGGGATCGACGTTTATGGTGATGCTACCCTTGCTCAAACCGGAGGAAAGTCCTGAGAGGATGGAGGAAAATACGCTTGACCCTCCTTCTCTGGTTAGTAACCCGCTGCGAGAACTGCGGGTATTGGTTGTTGATGACGAAGTGGATACGCGGGAGTTAATCGTTTTTATTTTGAGTGAGAATGGGGCGATGGTGCGATCGGCGGCTTCTGTGGGGGAGGCGTTGGCAATTTGGAGTGAGTGGCAACCTGATTTTTTGTTGAGCGATATTGCGATGCCGGAAGCAGATGGCTATACATTGATTCAGGCGATCCGAGGGATGCCGCCGGAACGGGGAGGGTTAATTCCTGCGATCGCACTGACTGCTTACGCGGGTGAGGCCAATCAGCAACAGGTATTAGCTGCGGGATTTCAGAGGCATTTAGCGAAACCGATGGAACCTAGGGAATTGCTGGAGGCGATCGTGGCTCTGATGGAAGGAACTGCTCAGAATTGAGGATTAACAGGGTCTTTCTGACCCTCTATTCATTTTTCAGGTTGAGAATCTTAGCAGTATTTAGCGATATCTTCTCCACAAATATCCGCGAGGAATGTTAAAGCTCGGAAGCGCAAGCCTACTAACTGGTCGTAGAGTGGATTGAGTTTGCACAAGGGGGGAATATGAAATAAAGTCTGACCAAATAGTTGAATATCTCGCTCAAAGGGACATTGAGCGGGAATCAGTTGACATAACCACCTTGCTAATTGGGGATTGTGAATTTCTAAAGCATCCAGCCACTGGCGGAGAGGATTCAGAAAGACAAAGTTCTTACGGGGAGAATGTTGTAAAATTTGTAGCAGAAGATTAGTGGTAAAGTACATGAGTTACCTCCTCACTCGGTTGTTTCAAACCGGTGTTTTTATCCGTGATGTTTCTAATTTATTCAATTTTTATCCCTAGACAATCAATCTTTAGCTGGAAAGCAAATTGAGTTCCACATCTGCCTTTAGAAATAAAGATAATCAGAGGAAATATCTCTAAAGGTTGAAGAGTAACTTAGGCTACAAAAAATCAGTCAAAGCCGGTTGAATTAAAGGCCCATGCACAGCTTAAAACCGATCGCGATGTGAACTCAAGCTGCCTATACAATCTCACAAGATGAGGGTGCAGCGAGAATGAAATAAAATAAATTGACATCAGCTTAAAAGTGGTAGGGAGGACAACAAAAAAGGTGTCTTTTTTCTGGGGTAAATTTCAGAACCTTTTTGCAAACAGATGGAGTGTTGCTAAACCGGAAAGGACCGTAACACCGACTTGGCATTTAATTTGGAGAGGCAAGAGTCCCAGTCGCGAAGTTATTACCTGGCAAGAAGGGGAATTGGCGATCGCTCACGCTCAACCCGCCTTTAGCTTAAATGGGGAATTGGCCGTAGTAGGTGACATCTGGTTAAGCAACCGATCGCAACTACTTGAACGCCTCAACCACTTGCCAATGAGCGATGGTGAAATTATCGCTCAGTTGTGGGACCAGGAGGGTGCAGAGGCGCTCGAGCGACTCGAAGGGATGTTTGCGTTGGTGGTTTGGCACCGGGAACAGCAAAAATTATGGCTGGCTCGCGATCGCGTTGGCAGTCGCACCTTATATTATACAGTCGGTAATTCGACTCGCTGGATTGCGCCTCGTCTGCGATCGCTCGCGCCTTACCGTTCCTCTGACCTTAATTTAACCGCTTTGCGAGATTATCTATCCTGTGCCTTTGTACCTGGGGAGCAGACATTGTGGCAGGATGTACGCGAATTAAGACCCGGAACTTGCCTATCCCTTCCTAGTGAAACGGTCCAAACTTACTGGCAACCGCACCAAGACATCCGCGATCTAGACCAACCTTTAGAATGGCACGCTCAAAAGTTGCGACCGCTCCTGGAACAAGTGGTTCAGGAATCCTTACCCACCAACGAACCAGTCGGGGTTTTTCTCTCAGGTGGCATTGATTCAAGCTGCATCACGGCCTTAGCCGCTCAATTACACAACTACCCCGTCCATACTTATTCTATTTCCTTTGGTCCAGAATACCCCAATGAATTAGAATTTGCCAATTTAGTCGCACAACATTGCCAAACTCAGCACCACATTTTAGAAATTAAAACTAATACTTTATGGGAACAGCTTCCCCTGGCAATGGCTCATTTAGATGACCCCATTGGTGAAGGGTTAACGGTTCCTAATTTGCTCGTCGGACAACTCGCTAAAGAAACAGTAAACGTTATCCTCAATGGAGAAGGAGGCGACCCTTGCTTTGGCGGACCCAAGAATCAACCAATGCTTTTAAATCATTTATATCACTCAGTCATCCACCCAGAACCAGCGGAGGCGCTACCTGCCTACTTGACTTCTTTTAAAAAATGCTATCTAGATTTACCGCACCTCTTAAAACCTGAAATTTGGGCAGTAGTCAAAGCAGCACCTTGGCTGTTTGAACCGGATTTAAACGATGCCAATACTACTTATCTTAATCGACTGATGCTGCTTAATATTAAATTTAAAGGAGCGGACTACATTTTAACCAAAGTGAATAATTTTACCCAAGCATCCGGCTTATCAGGACGATCGCCTTTATTTGACAGCCGGGTGGTAGAATTGAGCTTGCAAATTCCCCCTGAATTTAAACTTTCTGGCGCTGAAGAAAAAGCTGTACTCAAGCGAGCTGTTGCCGACTTACTACCCGAAGTGATTTTAAAGCGACCCAAAAGCGGGATGGTGATGAGTATGCAGCAGTGGTTTCGTCAGAGTTGGCAGCAGGAAGCGCGGAGTTTGTTATTAAATAAAAATGCAGCAATTGCACCTTACTTAAACCAAACCTTGATTCGAGAATGGCTGGATTATCGCGGGCAAGTGTGGCAACGTTATGGTGTTTTATTATGGTTGCTGGTGACCTTAGAAATTTGGCTACAAGTCAATAAAAAACACTAATTTTCATCTGATTGATTCACAAATTTTACCCTTTAAGCGCTCAATCAAAGGCGAAAATTTTAATTTTCAGCTTCTCAGGAATTAATCGGAAATTAACCAAAACTTTCACTGATATAAATAGAGCGACTACTATCAGACTCAATCCCACTGTCTATCCAGATTACACTATCACTACTCGTTGTTTCTTGGCTGCGAGCAATTCCTTGATTGAGAACGTTTAAGATGCGTTGGGGACTGAAAGATTCTAATTCAACAAAATTACCAGTTTCTAGCCAAACTCGCTCAGTATCTGATAAACTCTGTCTGACTTCAGGTGGTAATTGACTCGCTTCCCGAGCAGATGCTTCTGAATTTCTAATCAATAAATCGCGACTTGCTAAAACCTGTCGTGGCAACAACCCTAAATCATAAATGATGATGTTGCTATCTTGAAACCAGTGGCGATTTGTCCGGAGAGTATGAACTAACCTTACCCCATGAGGGCTAGCATCATGAAGGGCATAAACTTTCAAATTCTCATTTCGCTTTAGCATTTCCATAACTGTTGCAAAAATACTTTGAGGGTAGCCAGTAATACTGAGGATGGCACAGTTATTTTCAAAGTGGAAATTATTTGCAATTAACAGTTGGGCAACTTCAGCCCGGTCGCAAATCACTGCCCGATCGAAGCTGTAAGCCGTAATATCAGGACTAACAGTTCCTGGCAAGCTTTCCTGGCGAGGTGAAGGCAACATTTTGCTTAAGGGATCGTTGATTTGCTGCCAACGATCGAGCCATTCTTGAAATAAGTTTGACTCGACTAAAAACGGTTGAGAACCTATAATTTTTTCCGATAACTTGCGATTGCCGAAGAAGAGTAATCCTAGGCCAGCACCTGTCCCCAAAAAGAAAATAATTGGCTTGGCTAAGAAAATGCCTGCTACCATCCCCAGCAATAAAATGCTGTACCCTCCAAGCAGGAAATATTTTGCCTGAATTGGTGATTTTCTTGAAGTAATTTGTATAGATTTTTGTTCAAAAATTTTTCCGGCTATCAAGAGGACAATAATACTAAACATCGGCACATACACCGGATAATTTGATGAATGGGTTAGAAAAAATCCTATACAAAAAAGAAATAAAAAAATCGCTGAGTTATTGACAGAAGAGAATAGAGCCTTGATTGGGTCCCATTTATTGCTTAACCGACGATCCAAGAGATTCCATAACTGTTTGGGAGTGAAGAAAAGAGTGTGGTTAGCTGAAATGTCCTCGATCGCTTTTTGAAAAAATTGGTCTGTAAACTTAAATCGCTTATCTGTAACGATCGCTGGATCGAAAACAAAGGGATGGTTACAATTTTTACACCGCCCTGCATGGTTAGTACGGTCGCGCTGATTGTTATCAGCTCCGCAACGAATACATTTCATCCCCATCTTTCATTTCCTCCTTTTAAAACACTTGGTTATTTAATAAAACGCTATAATCTTCTCGCTGGCGGATTAAGCGGTGGCTACCATTTTCTAACAAAACTTCTGCGGGACGAGGGCGGTGTAGAAAATGTGAAGACATGGCATAGCCATAGGCTCCTACATCTAAAATCGCCAGAATTTCCCCGATTCCTAAAGCAGGTAACTGACAATTTTTCCCCAAATAATCGCGGGAATAGGTTGTATTTCCGCAAACATCTGTTGGATATAACTCACATTCTGCATGATGCTCAAGCTGCTTTTCTTTTGACAGGGGAAAGGAACATTGACTTAATTTTTCATGTTCTATCTTCCCACTTTCTGGCCAACTCACAATGTTTCGGTAGCCTCCATGTACCGATAACACTGCTAAGTTAGCAATGCTGGTATCTGTACCGACAATTTGTTGATTGCCTTGCCACTTCACTGAAATGACGCGAGTGAGTAAGATACCACTGGCTGCGATCGCAGCTCTCCCTGGCTCTATGATTAAATCAATGTCTCCTCCAATGCCATTGAGGCGCTGAGTTAATTCACTGCCAAACCTTTCCCAGTCAAAAGCTGCGCCACCCGTGCGGTAAGGATAGCCAAACCCGCCCCCAAAATCTAAATATTTCCAGTCAGGTAACTGTTTACCTGTGGCAATGACAGCATCCATAACCTCCGTGAAAGCTTGAGTTGCGTTGGTGCCAGTGCCACGATAGAAATGCAAACCGCTGAGCTTTAAACCAGCCGCTGCTGCGATCGCGACCGCAGCTGGAAATTCCTGTGGCTGTACCCCGATGCGACTATCCCCCACAACTTCAGGTAAATTTAACCGCAACCCCAGCTTAATAACTCTCTGAAGTCCTGCGACAGATGACTGTAATTCCTGATAAATCTCACTTAATAACTGTAATTGAGCCAAACTATCTAAATTTAAAGTTGTAACACCCCAATTCAAGACTTGCGTCATTTCATCTCGACTTAAATTACTCCCCGTATAGACAATCTGATCCGGTACAAATCCTGCCTGCAATCCTAGATAAATATCACCGGGAGTATTAGCGTGCAACCCCCATCCACGGCGCTGAAACTGTTGCAGCAAGGCAACATTCCCATTCGTCACGCTCGCAAAGTGAAACTGAGTCCTTGGATAAGGAATTGCTCGTGAAATCCGATTGATAGTCTGCTGGAGTTTCTCACCTTGATACACATACAGGGGAGAACCATAAATCGTGAGTAATTTCTGAGCGAATGCTAAAGAAAATGGGACGATGGTAACAGTATTTGCTAATTTCTGAGTATTACTCACGGTTCACTTCCTCTACTTTTCATCGCAGTTCACCTCATAAAATTCAAACTCTCGCTTAATCTTGAAAACGCCAAGGTGGGAAGTGAATCAACTCCTCCCATAATTCCCTGAAATTAAAAGTAGAAGGATGAATCTCTTCCCAATCAAAAACGGCTGTTTTCCAAACCTGCCACATCATCATCAACCACAAAATCCGGCCGAGTTTTCCGCCTCGAATGTAACCATTTATTTGACCCTTCCTCAACTGCTCGGCAAACTCTGCCTGCCAAATTCCCTGTGCGCGCAATCGGCTCGGTTTTAACCAAAATCTTACTTCTTTTCGTAATCCATTAAAGCATAAACTGGTAACGGGAACCGCCATTCCCTGCTTTTCTCGCCAAACCACTTCTGAAGGCAGCCAAGATTCTACCGCTCGTTTGAGGATGTATTTCTCACAAGTTCCTTGCAAGCAAAATTCACCGGGTAACTGAAAAGTCCATTCTGCCAAAGGCAAATCACAAAAAGGCGATCGCACCCATAACCCCTGAGATAGT
Source organism: Actinomycetota bacterium (assembly GCA_050262755.1). GTDB lineage: Bacteria > Cyanobacteriota > Cyanobacteriia > Cyanobacteriales > Microcoleaceae > JBLNEP01. The sequence continues at coordinate 60,907 of JBLNEP010000142.1, forward strand.
GCTAAATTATTGGCTCTCGGTTGGATATTTTGCGCTCCTTTTAACATTAAACTTGCTCGTCGCAACTTGGCAAATAAATGAGTACAAAAATGAGGTTCTAAAGCTTCTTTCAGCCAATTCAGCGGCTCGAGTTGCTGTATTTTCTCATAAATCTGAGGCTGAAAGCAAAAAGCTTCATACCCAGAGAGAGCCTGGAAAGTAGAGAGGTATTGCTCCTCAAGATCCTTGCTCCCGCTGGGATTTTCGTGATTATAAATTCCAGCGGCAATCAGAGGCTTATTAGTCCAGCCGGCAAAGAGTTGATCGCCCTGTTCACCATTAAAAATGATAGAGACTTCTTGAGAAGCTACTTGACTTAATAAAAATAAGGGGAGTGGTGCGCCGTCACCAAAGGGTAAATCTAAGGCTTTGGCTGCACTAATCAGCGAATTTTTAATTTTTTCTGCTGTTACTGAAACTTTGACTAAAGGAATCTTGAGATGTTCTGCTACTTGTTGAGCATAGGTCAATTCTGATAAACGAGGATTCGGCAAAATCGGCTCGAAATCGAGGGCATAGGCTCGAACTCGGACGCCTGCTTGTACCAATAAGGCAGCGATAATTGAAGAGTCAATGCCACCTGAAAGAAAAATTCCAACTGGTTGGTCGTTTAAGTCCGAAATTTGACGGTTAATTGCATTTTTTAGTAAATTTTGAAGCTGAGAAATTGCCTCGCTTTCATTTTTAATCAATTCAGGTGCTTCCTGCCATTGGTAGCGATTCCGAAGGGAAACTGTTAAGCCACAAGTTGCCCTTTCTTCCTGAAAAATGAGTTCGCTTCCCGCAGGCAGAGCGTAGCAATTTTCAACGGGCGTTAGCGGTGAAGGTACGTAGGAAAAGCAACTATATCCATACAAACCAGGAATACTGATTTGGGGGGTTTCTAGTAAAGGCAACAGCAATTGCAACTGAGAAGCAAACCAAATAATCTGCTCAGTTTGTACCCAATATAAGGGGATACGACCAAAGGGTTCTCGTCCTAAAATTAAGGAATTATTCTGCAACTTGACCCAAGCATCTGGCTGGTCGATCGGACCAGAAGCTGATAGAGAAGCAAGAGTGATTTCACTCTTTTGAAACAGATGAGGGTTGGAAAAATCTGGTCGCTCTGCGCGAATGCTAATGTAAGCAACGCCCCAAATTTGCTCGGTGTTTTCGGTAGTTTTTAATTGGCCTTGATAGCGTTGAGTGCTACTCGCTCTCGCTGGGGATAAAATTTTAGTGAATCGGCTTTCTAGTTCTGCCTGAATGCCACCACCCCAATATCCAACAAATTGATAAGGCTTAGTTTCTCCCACCTTACTTCACCGTAAAGGAAGCTGTACTGAGGGTGCGACCCTCCAATAACATTTGCACTTTCCAAGGACCAGCGATTGCTGCGGGATTTAATTGATAGAAGCAATAAGTTTGCCAGACAGTCCGATCGATTGAGCGAGTTTGATAGCGATTTTGATGAGCAATTTGACCATTCGGATCGATCCAATTGCAACTTAGAGATAATTTTTGACCGATCGGGGCGTTATTGAGGGTGACGCGGTAGTAAATTTGAGGATTGGTGCGCCGATCGATGGTAGTGAGATTACTACCCCGATCTTGAGCTAAGGTCAGGCGATTTGTATAAACGGAAACGTTGGCGGTGAGTTGTTGGTGGTGGCGGATGAAAACGGTGGTGAGTGCGATCGCACCGATGACAATCACCATCGCTGCTGTCGCTAACCAGCGATTCCGCTGTTGTTGGACTTTTAGCGCTTCCTGGCGTTGCAATTGCACTAACGCTTCCTCTAAGAACTCAGGTGAGAGGTTAAGTTCTCGCAAAATTTCCTTGAGGAGTTCGCGATCAACCTCTGCTTCCCGTTGCTGCGACAGCTTTTGCACTTCTGCAATGACTTGTGCGAGTTGCTCTTGAGTTAGCCGTTTTTCCATACCGTTAAGGGCGAATGCCCCTTAATCAACGTCTTGACTCTAGAAGATTCTCTTTGACATCCACCTCGGCCTAAAGGCACGAGGATTCTTGGGCTTCACAACCCAAGTTTCTGCTTCGTAGCACCCGCCTTCGGAGATTTTTTCCGGGAAGGTCTTAGGGTCGCTCCACAGACTGACACGGCGAGTCCCGCCGCCAAAATATTACGACTAGCATTAATGTCTCGCTCGTGGTGAATGCCACATTGAGGACACTCCCATTCCCGAATCTTC
>JBLNEP010000143.1:0-12329 GCA_050262755.1 Actinomycetota bacterium
AGGGGGGAAATGGAAAAAAGGGGAAAGGGGGAAATGGGGAAATGGGGAAATGGAAAAAAGGGGAAAAGAGGGGAAAGGGGAAAAGGTCTTGAGGTCTAGCACCAGAGTTGGGGGCGCTTGACAGGACTTTTATTTAATAATTTAAAAACCCTTGATGAATGCAGGTTTTCGCTGGTTTCAGCAAGCCTTAAGTCAGCTCAAGAAAAGATTAATATCGGTACTTCCTCAGCTTGCGCGGATCGAGTAAACTAACAGATAACAGAGCGCTTTTCTTAATTCTAGTGATGGCAATACCCTTTTTACAGTACAGAAAATTACTGGGGTTAGATTAGGCGTTCAACACAATCGACCTAAATCATTAATCCCCTAGAAGGGGATGCCTAAACCTGAGTTCTCACCCACACCAGACTCCAGTCTCAGGCGAATGCTTAAAGTCCACTCAAGCAGACTCCAGAGGAGTTTTTACCTGAGTGGACTAGAGTTATGAGCCAAGGATTTTTATCCCTAGGGGGCCGATCGCTACCAGTGGAGTGAATCAACACCCTCTTAATCAGCACCCGCTTCCTTTACCGCAGAAGCATCGCATTGCACTTCCTGCCAAAGTTTGAACAGCAAGAGCTCCGCGCGATCGCTCAGCACTGTGACAAAGATGCCATTGGCTTCCTCAGCATCTGCCGCGATCCAAGTACCCCGCAGTGTAACCTCCACAAAATCCGTATCGGCTACACAGACGGCGATCGCATCACCTCCTTCCTGCTGCACCTCAGCCTCCAGCAGAGACAACGCCGATAAATTCGTCGGTAGCAAAAAAGCCGCCGCGCTGGGTTCGACGCTGATGCTTTGGCCAACTCGCATGGCCAGCATCACTCGCAGCGCCACTAACTGCTCAGGAGACTGAGCTAAGCGCTCCAAGTTAAATCCCGTTTCAGTGTAAGTCAATTTCAGCATGACTTTAGATACTTCTCCTTAATATCCTGTGAGGAGTTTTGAGGAAGGATGAGGGACAGAGGCAATCAGCCTCTAGCAGACATTAGAGGGAATTGACGCCAATCAGAGTTTATCTCTGGCGACCGATCGCTCATGCAAGTGGGAAATCAATTACACTTCCAGGTCTTGCTGCTGCCAAAATTGTTCAGAAAAGGCAACCGCCGGATGTATGGGAGCCTTCGGCTTACTTCGCAATGGCATTCCTGCCTGAAGGGGAGTGCGATCGCCCTTCATAGAATTACACCTTTCGCAAGCAGCCACCACATTATCCCAAGTGTGCAAGCCACCTTGTGCCTTCGGAATCACATGATCCAGCGTTAACCGCTTGGTACTGCCGCAGTATTGGCAAGAGTGGCTATCGCGCCGTAGCACTTCCCTCCGGTTCACTGGCGGCACTTTCCACACCCGCTCGTTGCTGCTAAACGTCAAGCGAATCTGTTCGGGCACGCGAATCGCGATGCTCGGCGAGCGCACCAGCCAGCCTTTACTACTGCTAAAATCGAGAGGTTCAGCCTTCCCAGCGACCAACAGCGCGATCGCCCGCTTAATATTAATGCGACTCATTGGTAGGTAATTCTTCGAGAACACTACGACAGATTGCCTTAATACATTGGTTGCAATGGTCATGCTTCCACTCCTCCTATCAAATTGGGATTTTGGATTCTGGATTTTGGATTGTGGATTTTAGATTTTTAAGCTGTTCGTCAGTTTTGGCTGATCCTGGTTGCTGGCCAGTTCCAATCCCAAATCGAAAATCTCAAATCTAAAATCGAAAGCCCCCGTCTCGGTTTACCGGAAGCGGGGGCTAGAAAAATTGCTGAGCGCATCTTCTTGACCTATTTAGGTACACTGACTCGGCTGTACCTCCCGCTTGATGGATGTTGGATGTTCTCCCGCCACTAGCAGACCATCCCGATTCCAATTTTGATTAATCTCTTCTCTACCTTGTTTTAACCCACTATAACCACCCGAAAACAAACCTTTGCCTGCAAATCCTGCTGCAAAGGAATCCTCCAAGCCGCTGGTATTGCCAAAGCGCTTGTAATTCGGTCGATCGGTGGGGTTCGTAGGGAGAAGGTAGGTCACTGGAAGGCTAAAAGTGAAAAGAGTGTTTTAAAACAGGCTGTAAACATACTACACTGATATTACAGATATGTCCACCCTTTCAAGGAGAAAAATTATGCATACGCTTCCTAGAACTTCAACCACTGAGATGGAAGTTACCAGCATTCGTCTGGAGCGGGAGCTCAAGGAGAGACTGAAGGAACTCGCGGGTAATCAAGGCTATCAAGCCTTGATTCGAGACCTCCTTTGGAACTATGTGCAGCAAAAATCTGGAGATTATCGACCTAAATTTTCGCGATCGGATATTCGAGCCAGCTTTGAGGCCACAGCTCAGCACGAACAGCATTGCGTCCTGACTGGAAAAATTATTCGACCTAATGAGCCAATGTTACTAGGACTGACCATTTACGGGGATATGGTACCGTTAAGTATTGGAAGTTTAGCCTGCTAGTTTCAGTTTCGTTGCCTCGTTCTTAGGCTAGACTCTGGGGACGAGGCGGAGTTTGGGAAGAGGGGAAAGGGAAAGAGGGAAACTTATATTCAAATTGCTGAAGCTATCCGATCATGCCAGAACTCATTGCACAACCAACCCGCATTCAAGCAGCAGGGAATCAGCCAAAACTCATTGAAGAGTACATTGGTCGCGTTAACAGCCAAACCGAAGCGGTCAGTATCGCTCAGATGAAATCGCCTAGCGGCTGGAGCGAACCCGGTCAACGACCAGAGTTTGACGAATTTACCTTAGTGTTAAAAGGGATGCTGCGAGTGGAATACGAAGGCGGAGAACTGGAAGTTCGCGCCGGTCAAGCTGCGATCGCACGCAAAGGCGAATGGATTCGCTACAGTACACCAGAAGCAGAGGGAGCTGAATATGTTGCCATTTGCTTACCAGCTTTTTCACCTGATACTGTCCATCGGGATGGGTGAATGGGAACAGGGGAGAGGGGAAAGAGGAGAATGGGACTCTTGAGCGGATGTGGTTGCCAATTGCGGTCAATCGTGCGCGATTCATTGAGCCTAATCTGAGTCGGGAGTATTTTAACCACCCTTCACAATGGACAGCGTGCGAAGGCGATTAATTGCTGCTGCTAACTCGAAGCGACGGAACCTTGCAAAATCTCCTTGGGGAAACGGAGATAAAATATCCATCCCCTGCCGATCCAGATCGGCCATGACGCGATCGAGAATTTCCGATAACGTCCGCTTTCCGTCCATATATTGCTGCTTTGCATAAACCATCGCTGCTGCGACCGCTCGCAATTGACCACTGTCCACAATTTGCTCAACCGCTGCTAAATCAATCTCCTCAGTTCCAAAGGCTACTTCATCGATATCTCGAACCTTAACTCGCACCTCTCGTCGGCCCCGACTTGGGTCTAAACTACTCGGAATCGGGATGCGCTGACTAATTTTTCCGAAATGTTCGCCACCTTCAAGGGTGCGAGTGATGGGGTCAGCTTGAGCGATCGCCTGAGCTTTTGCGGTTACATTGGCTGCTTGGAAATTCTCCATTGCAATCACTGTATCTGCTACATCAAAATAATCGCCACTCCCCCCCATCACTAAGATTGTTGAAACCCCATAATCGTGATATAATGCCTTGACTTTATCGATAAAAGGTGTAATCGGTTCCCGAGCTTTCGCGATGAGTTTCTGCATCCGGCGGTCGCGAATCATAAAATTAGTTGCTGCCGTATCTTCATCTACTAATAAAACCGGGGAAATTGGGAATTGACTAGCAACAGTTGCTTCAGCATCCGCCTTACCAGCAGCTTCCAAAACTTCAATAATATTGGCAGCTTGCGAGGTACTGCCGCTGGCATTCTCAGTATAAAATTGGCGGGTAGAGCGACCTTGAGGCAATTGACCAATAAAGGGTGAAATGTCCACTCCGGCAATACTTCTGCCATCTTCCGCTCGGATTTTGACCGCAGCCGAATTCGTCACTACAAATTCTCGGCCATCGCCGGGAATGTGATTATAAACTCCGACTTCAATTGCTTTCAATAAAGTAGATTTACCGTGATAACCCCCGCCAACAATTAAAGTGCAACCGCTGGGAACTCCCATCCCAGTGATTCTGCCTCGATTGGGACAATTAAACTCAACTTGCAAAGAAGAAGGCGACTGAAAGGGAATGGCATCCTTTAATAAGGGGCGATCGTCCACGCCACTGCGACGAGGTAAAATTGCACCATCGGCAATAAAAGCAACCAATCCTTTTTTAGCTAATTGTTCCCGCAGCCAATCTGCATCTTCGACTGTTTCTAGATGGTGGAGGCATTCAGTCGCATTCAGTTGTTGATAGTGCAGGGCTTGATGTACAATTTGGGGAAGATCGTCGCAGATCATTTCAGCAGCTTGGTGGCCTAAAATGCTGCGTCCTCCCGCCGGGAGTCCCACCACAAACCGCAATTCAACCCCTCCAAATTCCTCGGAACTCGAAGTGGGAGGAACGATCGAGGCGGAAGTCCGCTCTAAGACTTCTTGCCCAAATTTAGTAACTGCAATTAAACCACTTTTGCCCGTGCCACGGTGGCGACTGAATGGGTCAGCGACTCGAGAAAATTGACGAGTGAGGTAATCTCTGAGGGCGATTTCTCGACTCAGTGAGTGAAACAATTCGCGGGGAAATTGAGCAACCTTGGGCGGAACCTGAACTCGAAATTTACTGGGAGCAGCAAACGGATCGCCTTGAACATAATCAATTATCAAAGTGAAATTAGAAAAGTCGTAGCTGCCCTGAATATTTTTATAAGCTTTATAACTACCCCGATCGAGTTGGATTAAATACCGCCGTAAACTTTCTTGATTACCCATTCCTATTCTCTAATGCTTCGTGACTTTCCAGCAATTTTGCAGTGGCATTCACGACCACCTGAACCGCACCCGTAAAGAAAGGACGGTCAAGGGTGGCGAGGGTATCGCTGGGTTGGTGATAGTGGGGCGATCGCAAATTTGCTGTATCCGTTACCAGCACTGCACCGATTCCTTTATACCAGAAAGGAGCATGGTCACTCCGTAGGACATCGGGTGTCAGAATGCCTTTTAAGGGAACTGGCACTGCAACCACTGGCGGTAAACCCATTTGATGGGACTGGGGAAAAGTACCCAATAGGGGTAGGTGTTCGGCATCCCCAACCACTGCAATAAATTCTCCCTGGTTGGGGGAGGTGACGCCGGCACCTTCCAGCAAGGGTTTGACTGGCAACCCTTCCGGGTATCGCTGACATCCCTGGGTGCGACAGGCATAGCCGATCATATCCAATACAACCGCAGCTTGTAAGTTCCTTAACTTTGCACCATTGCTCGTGAAAGCAAAGCTACCAGCGAGTCCAGTTTCTTCTCGGTCAAAAAATACGATTTGCAAGGTCCGGGGGGTGGGACGGGGACCCAGTAAGCGAGCCACTTCTAGGACTGCTGCGACTCCAGTGGCATTATCGTCCACTCCTGGCGATCGCAAAACCGTGTCATAATGAGCTCCCACTAAAATCGTACCGGCTTGAGGGTCAGTGCCTTGTCGTTGAGCGACAAGATTTACCCCACCGGCAAACGGCTGTAAACTGGGTGAAAATCCCACCGCTTGCAGTTGTCGAGAGAGGTAGTTTCTGACCTGAGCGCGGTCGCTATCTCCGTAACGTTCTCCTGCGACCGCTTCCAGATGTTGCCACAGCTTAGTTGTGTCCACTGGGGGGAACTCAACCTCGTTAGTTTCCCGAACAGGCGATGGAGAGGTGGGGGACGGTGAAACCTCTGCCGTGCGATCGAGGCCAAGTTCCAGCGGCGATCGAAGTCCTGAATAGGAACTCCAACCGGCTACCCCAGCAGCAACCAGGATAAACAGTGCTACCCAAATTAAATATTTCACAGTGATTACTAAGCAAATCGATCGTGAATAAAGGGAAAAGGGAAACGATGAGGCACTCAATTAGGACCATTCGCAAAGCTCCGATCTTCCCTTTCCTGAACAAAGTTGGTGTGACCCGATGGACTTTGACGCTGAGCCTGCGACCGCATCCCAGTTCACGGCAGACCCATTACTCTGGCTTCTGAGTGTCTCCTTCCCAATCAATTGGCTTATTCCTCAGTCCAAATCCATTACTATCAACAAAAACATAAGGAATCGTTTTCGCAGAAAAATCAACGATATGGGCGGGTTTTTGTAGCCACTCGCAATAAAGAGGATTAATTTCGATATACATCGCTTTCAGAACCCGCAATTGAGCTTCTAACTGCTCCGCTAGCTGGTTAATTTTTTGAGCCTGAGCCTGCAAGTTTCGGCCTTCTGTCTGCAAGCGCTCTTCCAGTTGTTGCGCGAGCAAGGGTGCCAGCACCTCTTGTTTGCTGGCGAGGAAAGCTTGTTTTTGCTTGATGTCGCGATCGAGCGCTTTGAGCGATCGGTCAATTTCCTTGAGCCTTTCGACCCGCTGAGCCGCCAGGGTTGCTTGTTGCTGCTGGAACTCAGCCAGTGCTTTTGAGGAGCTGTCTCTGGGAAAGCTAACCACTGCTTGGAAAGATAACTGCTCTTGGCGCAGTGCTTCCCGGGACCCTTCCAGGGCCTTGATTTCTGCTGAGATAGTGGCGACTTGCGCTTGAAGTTCGGAAATGGTCTGGCTCATGGCTGGGGGCATTGCTGTCTGCTTAAATTCTAGGCTATCGCAGTTGTAGCTGGGTGCGACATCGAGGCAGAGGCGATCGGACTTCACAGAGTCAAGATTGGTTACAGTGTGGCGGATGGAGGCAAGACAACTGTACATTAAGGATTCAAATCTGATGCTTCTGTCTGCGGATTTTTTGAACCCCTCACTCTTGACTCAATTCCTCCATATCTCAAAACAGTATTAAGAACATCTGACTTGTGCCATAAGACAGAAGAAAATAACCCTACCAGAAGTTGGAGGCTTTGTCCATGCAGCCAATCCGCACATTTAACGTTTCTCCCTCACTCCCCCCAAATCTCGAACCCCTACGCAAGCTTGCCTACAACTTGCATTGGGATTGGAATTTCGAGGCTAAGGATTTGTTCCGCCGTCTCGATCGCGACCTGTGGGACTCCAGCAACCAGAACCCCGTCTTGATGCTGGGAACCATTTCTCAGCAACGGCTTCAGGAAGTCGCCGAAGATGAAGGCTTTCTGGCGCAAATGAACCGCGCCGCTCGCCAGCTAGAGGACTATCTGAGTAATCGGTCTTGGTATCGCAAACAGCGGGGCACGCAACACCAAGAATGTTTTGCTTATTTCTCAATGGAATTTGGCCTGGCCAAATGCCTGCCCATCTATTCTGGCGGCTTAGGCGTCCTTGCGGGTGACCACCTAAAATCAGCTAGTGATTTAGGGTTGCCCTTAGTTGGGGTTGGGTTGCTCTACCAAGAAGGCTATTTTTCCCAGTACCTGAATGCGGATGGTTGGCAGCAAGAACGCTACCCGTTCAATGATTTCTACAATATGCCACTGCACCTAGAGCGCAATCCCGATGGTTCGGAATTGCGGATTGAGGTGGATTATCCAGGGCGTAAGGTCTATGCACGGGTGTGGCGGGTGCAGGTGGGTACGGTGCCGCTGTACTTGCTGGATACGAATATTGAACCCAACAGTCGCTATGACCAAGATATCTCTGACCAGCTTTACGGGGGTGACAAGGACCTCCGGATGCACCAAGAGATTATGCTGGGCATTGGCGGCGTGCAGATGCTGAAGGCGTTGGGGCTGAATGTCACGGCTTACCATGCGAACGAAGGTCATGCGGCGTTTATGACTTTGGAACGCATCCGAATGCTGATGCAGGAACAGGGGTTGAGTTTTGATGAGGCGGAACAGGTGGTGGTGTCGAGTACGTTGTTCACGACTCACACCCCGGTACCGGCTGGCTTTGATTTGTTTGAGCCGGAAATGGTGATGCACTACCTCGGTCACTACGCCCATATTTTTGGGTTATCCCAAGAGGAGTTTTTGGCGCTGGGGCGCGAGGATACGGGTAATTTTACCTCGCCGTTTAATATGGCAATTCTGGCGATTAAGATGTCCAGTTTTGTGAATGGTGTGGCGGCTTTGCACGGGAAGGTATCGCGGCCGATGTTTCAGGGGTTGTGGCCGGGCCTGCCAATGGAGGAAGTGCCGATCACGTCGATTACTAACGGGGTCCATGCTCGCAGTTGTGTGGCGAAATCGACTCAGGAACTCTATGACCGCTATCTGGGCCCGGATTGGGAGATGACGCGCAGGGAGGATCGGTTGTGGGACCGGTTGGCAACGATTCCAGATGAGGAGTTGTGGCGCAATCATGAGCGCTGTCGTTTGGAGTTGGTGGTGTTTGCGCGGGAGTGGTTGGTGAAGTGTTTGCGCGATCGCGGTGCGGCTCAAGCGGAGATTGACCAAGCCCAAGAAGCTCTCGACCCCGGCGTGCTCACGATTGGGTTTGCCCGTCGCTTTGCGACTTATAAGCGAGCGACGCTGTTTTTGCGGGATATTGAGCGGATTAAGCGGATTATGCGGGCGAAAGACCGCCGGGTACAGTTCGTGATCGCGGGTAAGGCTCACCCGATGGATATTCCGGGTAAAGAGCTGATTCGCGATATCGTTCACTTTATCCGGGAGCAAGGGGTACAGGATTCGATCGTGTTTCTCCCGAATTACGATATCCATATTTCTCGGCTGATGGTGGCTGGCTGTGATGTGTGGCTGAATACGCCGCGTCGTCCCCGGGAAGCTTCGGGAACTTCAGGGATGAAAGCATCGATGAATGGCTTGCCAAATTTGAGCGTGCTTGATGGCTGGTGGGATGAGGCGGATTATGTCCGCACGGGTTGGCCGATCGGTCATGGGGAGTTTTATGAGGATACTCACTACCAGGATGAGGTCGAGGCGAATGCCTTGTATGATTTGCTGGAGAAGGAAGTAGCGCCTCTGTTCTACAATCGCGATGATGATGCGATTCCCCGTGGCTGGGTGGCGAAGATGAAGGATTCGATCCGCCTTAACTGTCCGTTCTTTAATACGGCGCGGATGGTGAAGGAGTATGCACGGCGGGCTTATTTCCCGGTGAGCGATCGCTTCCACACGATGACTTCGGATCGTTGTACTCCGGCGAAGGAGTTGGCTCGCTGGAAGAAGCAGGTGACGGAGAAGTGGTATGACATCAAGATCGAGGCGGTGGATGTCTCGGCGGAGAAGGATGTGAAGGTGAATGAAGCGATCGCAGTGAAGGCTCGCATTCATTTGGCGGGGTTAACGCCTGCGGATGTGCAGGTGGAACTTTTCCAAGGTGCGGTGAATGCGAATGGTCAGATTGTGAGCGGGGTACCGGTGGTGATGGACTATCTGGGGCAAGATCCGCACAATGCGAGTTTATATACGGCGGACATTACCTATACTTCGAGTGGTTTGCAGGGTTTGTCGCTGCGGGTGTTACCCAAGCATGACTACCTCAGCAGTCCCTATGAAGTCGGTGTGATTCTCTGGGCGTCTTAACCGAAAGGAGTCCGGAGGGGGGAGTTAACTGAGGGTTGACTCCTCTCTCGTCAGGGTTTGGGAATGACGATGTAGCCGGTGGTGCGATCGCCTAAAACTAAGTTTTTTTCTAAACCCCAATACCACCAATGAGCGGCAATATAGGCACAGATCAGGCTATCTAATTTGTCTTCTAAGGCTTTAAAGGTTGCTAGGGTGTGGGGAATTTCAAAGTTGTGAATCAACTCAGATGAAGATAGAGTTAAGCTGGGTTGAAGGGTCGGCAAAATCTTGGTAAGATACTGGCGAAGTTTGAGCAGTTCGAGTTGACGTTCTGCCAGTTTTCCTTTTTTGTACTTGAGAATTCGCTCTAATTGGAACAGGTTAATGGTGGCGGGGTGGGGAAAGACTTCGATTTGATAGCGGCCGAATTTTTGGGCTTCGAGAGTGGGTGCGTGTTCAAACCCTCTGGCTTCTAAACTCAGGCCAAATTCGACTGTTTTTTGGGCATAGGGACGGGAAAGGTTGGCGGGATAGCAACCGGCATGATAGCGCCCGAAATGTTGATGAGTGAGTCGATCGGGGAGGCGCATTCCTGTGAGATTGGGAATAAGGGTGGGTGCATCTACAGCAATGATGGCGGGTTCGGTTGAGGAGACCCAGGTATCAATCCAAGTGAGGATTTCTGGAATTGAGTTTTGGCGGTCTAGGTTTAATATTTCTAGTTGATTGTTGTGCCATTGCAGGGAGCAGAGACCGCTAGCTCCTGAACTCCATCCTAGGTCAATGCCGATGAATTTCATCAGTCAAGTTTTGAGGGAATATTTCACTATTTATTGGTATCAATTTAACGTCAAAGATAGATCGGTTAACTGTTTAACGCTGAGTTCTTCGCTCCCCTCCAACCTTCCTTAAAAAGGGGGGATCAGAGTCTTCTCAAGTCCCCCTTCTTAAGGGGGATTTAGGGGGATCGAGACGATGCTAAAAGCCAGAGCGATCGGGGGTTTTAGTCTTAAGCTGACACCAATGTTCACAATTATATCCCTCTTTTGTTATTTTGAAAAGCAAAAATCAAGGAGGATTTCCAAACGTTTTGAAACGAATGTTCATTGAAAGAGGGGAAGAGGTTGTTTTTATTTTTCAGTAGTTCAGGGTTGCGGGGATTCTGTTAAGTGAAAGCAGGCTGACCTTTTTTGTTGTGATGAATCTATGCAAAAAAAATGTCAACAATAAGCTGTTTGATTCAATGGTTGGATTTTGTGGGAGTGGGACTGCTGAGGCTTTTAATTCGGTCATCTGCTATTTTCTGGTAAGAGGGGAGTTTGTACTCTTTGAAGAGGTCGCTGGCTGTCGTGAAATCTTCCAGAGCTTTTACTCTGTCGCCTAATCGCTGGTAAGCATCGCCTCGATTGAGATAGGCGATCGCATCATTGGGTTTGTCAATTCGGAAGCGAATCGCGATTGAGAAGCAATCTGCTGCATTTTCGTACTTGTGGATTTTTGTGTAAGTTCTCCCAAGTTGCACTAGCAATCGAGCTGATTTCTCCATAATTTTGGGATGAGTTTGTTTGAGCTCTACGATATCCTCAAAAGTCTTGCTCTCCCGTGGCAATTTTGATGCTTTAAAATAGGCAGCGATCGCTTCATTGTACTTGTGGATAGCCAAGCTATATTTTTTCTGAGTCTCAAACTGAGTCGCCTGTTTTTCTAGGAATTCTCCAGAGAGGGTTAGGTTCTCGTAATCCTCCTGGGTGATGGCGTCAGCATCACAAGTTAGCTCTTTAGGGGTTGTCTTTTCCGCTTCTTCTTGTTCTTCTGGGGAAATGGGGTAGCGGAGCGCTACCACGATCCCAACTCCCAGCAAGGATAAGATAAGTAGAAATTTGATAATAAGTTGCATGGCTGAAAATGGAGCGTGTTTCTGGTTTCAGTCCCCTTGCGGGGATTCTGTTAATTGAAAGCTGATAGGCTTCAACGCCTATCTCCAAAACCGATAAAATGGAATGTTTCAGTCCCCTTGCGGGGATTCTGTTAATTGAAAGCACTCAACTGGAGATAGTGACGGCGATCAGGACCTCTACTGGTAGCGTTTCAGTCCCCTTGCGGGGATTCTGTTAATTGAAAGAAGTCGGGCAATATTACCCCCTCGGACACTATCCGGGTTATGTTTCAGTCCCCTTGCGGGGATTCTGTTAATTGAAAGCTGCTGCCTATAACCGCCTACAGAGAAGATCAATGGAATGTTTCAGTCCCCTTGCGGGGATTCTGTTAATTGAAAGACCAATCCTCTGTGTCGGAAAAGCTCAAAGCCTCGCTATGTTTCAGTCCCCTTGCGGGGATTCTGTTAATTGAAAGAAGCGTGGTCAGTCACCCGTGCTACTATCACAATCTGTTTCAGTCCCCTTGCGGGGATTCTGTTAATTGAAAGATGGCTGGTACGGGGCTTGCCTTAGGGGGAGTATTAGTGTTTCAGTCCCCTTGCGGGGATTCTGTTAATTGAAAGAAAAAAGGAATTACTAAAAATGAATGCAAAGAAATTTAGTTTCAGTCCCCTTGCGGGGATTCTGTTAATTGAAAGCAATGACCCACTCCCAGAAGGAGGAGAAGAATTCTTCAGTTTCAGTCCCCTTGCGGGGATTCTGTTAATTGAAAGGATTCAAGGTAGCAACCAAAGAAGCGAAGCGGTATGCAGGTTTCAGTCCCCTTGCGGGGATTCTGTTAATTGAAAGTTTGATTTTTATGCGTATGTAGAGGTGAAGTAATCCCTTGTTTCAGTCCCCTTGCGGGGATTCTGTTAATTGAAAGATCCGGTGCTAGTTGCGATTATCAA
>JBLNEP010000144.1:0-4263 GCA_050262755.1 Actinomycetota bacterium
CCCCTTGACCCGTTTTAGGATACAAGAGGGCAAACTTATTAACTCAATTATCGGCTGAAAATTAGTGAATGCCAGCAGCCACCAGAATTAAGGAAGCTACCAGCAAAAGGGCGATCGCACCCTGCAACTTGTAGCGCTGTTGCTGTTCAATCGAGGGATAGTCCGCAAAGTACACAAAGGGTTCAATTGAGTAATTGTTGAGCAAGCCTTCGTTGTCTGTGGTGTACATTGGTTTCGCTCCTGTTTGTTTCTTTCTGTAAAAGAATGTAACAAAATGTTAAGAGATGTAACAGTGACTTGACGCAATTGTAGAGGTGATGTTAATCACAGCTGAGGGGAAAAGCGCGAAACTTCGCGTTTTTGGTTGAGGCGATCGCGATGATGATTGCAGAGAGCGCAGTTAATCTACTTTTGCCCTTACAGAGTAGTTTAGGATCAATGCTCTTGCTGATAAGTACAGCAAAATACCATTACAAAGATGCCAAAGAAAATGAGTACCACTTGAAAAGTAAGGACAAATTGCCCGATCGAGAGTGCGGAATGAAAGGGCTAACAGGAATACCCCCGATGCTGCTAATAGGACAAATGGCTCGCGTTTTTGCTGTTGCCAGTGATAGAGCCCAAACCCTAGCAAAACTAAAAATGCAGGAGCATAAGAAAGAGAGCCATTGAGAACATCTATAAATTTACCACTGAAGTTGCTAACCACTAAAAATCCTACGAGCAATGTTCCTGCATATCCATATTTCATCCTAATTACTTGACGACTATACAGCCAGATAAAACAAATCTGAAAGAGCAGAATAGGAATCACATCTAGTAAACTCGCCCATTGTGTTGCAAATGTATGAAATAGGAAACTCCCAAAACCAATACTGGTGGCTAAAGTAACCAAGACCCAAATACCAGTTGGTACTTTTTGCTGTCGCCGAGCCAATTGTAAAATCGCCCATGCTGCCAGGAGGAAAGAAATATTAGAGACAGCATTTAGTGGTTCATTCCATAAACCAGGCATAGTACGCTCGCAATACAAATCGATGTAATCATTCATCTTCTGTTACTGTTGTGAGAGTAAAATCCATACTACAGCACAAGCGTTAAACTATTTGTATTTTTGTGGTAATACAAATTGTAAAAACTAGCACCTGACACTGTTTTAGCGTAGAAAATTCGTAAATTGGTCGATAAATTCGCCTCACTCGCCGAACGGTTCCCCCATCACTACCAGCACGATGACCCGCAGGAATGGAGGACCTTGAGCCGAGATCCAGATACCGTTAAGTAATATTTCGCCAACGGTATCAGATCCGTGGCTCAATTCCGAAACGAACTCGGTCAAGTGGCATCGATCGGGGAACAGCTAGTTGATGTGCATGAGCTGGCTTTTCCTCAGTCGAACTTCCCTAAAAAGAGGGGTAGCTGACACGCGACGGCGCTGTTTGAACGGGAAGAAGAAGCTCATTGCTTTATCCGCGTTCTGCCATCACGTCTAGCAAAATTCGGACTAACGCTCAACTCAGCCAATATCCCAGAAGGTTTATCTCTGTCCTGAGAAGTAGTTACTGAAGTTTCTAATAGCTGTAACATTTCTTTCAGTATTTGTTGGTTCATTAGAGCCAGTTTGAAACGGACCTATAAGTCTTCGAGCTAATGCTGTTACGCATCTACAGTAGAACTTGCACAGTTCTTCCTACAAAAATAGAGAGATTCTGCCGGAGGTGAGTAGCAGTCTGCTAACTTGATTTTGGCAGTATGGCTGTCCTGGCTCCAGGTAAACGAAGTACAGGTGCTGACAAAACCTTGTAATGACGCCAATTTTTAAGGAGGTAGAATTAATTAATTCTAATTTCTTCATCATTTGTCAAGCATTTATTCACTCACCATTCATTGACAGAGCTCATTTCCCAAAAGGGTATTCACTGAAGCGGTTACTCAAGAGCTTATGAAACTCGATACGGTCGTTCTCGTTCTGATTGAAGTTATTATTGTCATCAGTCTATCCCGTCTGGTTGGATTAGCGTTTCGCCGCATCAAACAACCACTGGTTATCGGTGAGATCGTAGCAGGTATCATGCTGGGTCCTTCTCTCTTCGGCTGGTTAGCACCCGATGCTGCCGCCACACTGTTTCCAGCGGAAACTATTCCCTTTTTAAACGTCTTATCCCAGGTCGGACTAATCTTTTTCATGTTTCTGATCGGGCTGGAATTAGATCCCAAGTATCTAAAAAGTCAGCTTGATGTGGCAGTCCTGACCTCTCACGTCAGTATTCTGGTGCCTTTCTCACTGGGAACGATCGCTTCGCTATTGTTTTACCCAATGGTTTCCAGTGCCAGCGTTTCATTTACCGCCTTTGCCCTGTTTCTGGGCGCGGCGATGTCGATTACGGCGTTTCCTGTTCTGGCACGAATCATTACCGAAAATAATTTACAGGGAACGCGATTAGGAACCTTAGCATTGACCTGTGCGGCAGTTGATGATGTAACGGCTTGGTGTTTGCTGGCATTGGCGATTGCTGTGGCAAAAAGCCACAATATGGCAGGCGCAGTTCCAACCATCATCTATTCGGCAATTTATATCGGGTTTATGCTCGCGGTGGGACGCCGTTTTTTGAAACGACTCTCCGTCTACTACGAACGCACCGGACGGTTGTCCCAGTTCCTCTTGGCTGCAATCTATATTGGCGTTGTTGTCTCTGCATTGATTACGGAGTTAATCGGCATCCACCTGATCTTTGGAGCTTTCTTGCTGGGTGCGGTGATGCCGAAACATGTGGGTTTAACCCGAGAACTGGCAGAGAAAACAGAGGATTTTGTACTCACGTTCCTGCTGCCTGTGTTTTTCGCCTACAGCGGTTTACGAACCCAGATCGGTTTACTCAATCGCCCCAAATTATGGTTGCTATGTGCTTTGATTGTGGTGATTGCGATCGCGGGTAAATACTTTGGAGCCTACATTGCAGCACGAGTGGGGGGCATTAATAATCGGGAAGCTTCTGCCCTGGGTTGGTTAATGAACACACGTGGCTTAACCGAATTGATTGTGCTCAACATCGGTTTAAGTTTAAATGTGATTTCTCCACTCCTGTTCACAATGCTGGTAATTATGGCACTGGTGACAACCTTTATGACCTCACCGTTGCTAGAGTTAGTTTATCCCAAACGACTGGCACAGCGAGATCGAGTCGAGCCACTAGAGCCAGGGGAACCGGCTTATCGGGTGCTGGTGCCTCTAGCAAACCCGGACACTCAACAAGGATTAATACGGCTAGCATTAGCGATCGCTTCGGGCAACGCCTCTTCAACGGCAGAAACCCCGCTACCACCTGCTACGGTCTATCCAGTCAGCTTAATTCAGATTGAGGAAGAATCCTTTGAAAGTACGCCGGCAGAAGTCGATCGCCGAATTACCCTACAGCAGAACCAGATTAATGAATTGGTTCAGACGTTGCCACCCACCCAACAAGCATTTATTCAGCCCATTGTACGAGTCGCTACCAATGTTGCCGATGAAATTTCTCGCCTTGCGGAACAAGAACAAGCCGATCTGGTTTTAATCGGCTGGCACCGTCCTACTTTTCGCACGAATCGATTGGGCGGGCGAGTTGGGCAGGTTCTTAGCAAGGCTCGTGCTGATGTTGCCGTATTTGTCGATCGCCAGCCTCAGCAACTCCAAGAGCTTCTAGTTCCCTATATTCCCAATAATCACAATGATTTGGGATTAGAAATTGCTCTGCGATTGCTGGTGAACTGTCAGGACTGCCAGTTGACGGTTCTGCGGGTTGCCCAACCCGATCGAATCACTAGCGAGTTGACCCACGAATTCCGCACCTTATTGGATCAGTTGCCTCAGTCGGTGAAGGACCGGATTCAAGTTCCTGTAGTGACAGATAACCCAATTCAGGCAGTTGTCAAGGCATCGGCAGGGGTAGATTTAACGATCGTGGGAGCCAGTCGAGAGTGGGGATTGGAGCGGCAAACCTTGGGACGTTATACCGATGCACTGGTTACGGGTTGTCAGTCTTCACTGCTAATCACCCGTAAACGTCCAGCCACCCCACACCTGGCCAGTATTTTGACCAAAACCGGAAGCGCTACTACCCCAGTTGCGACAGGAGATCGTTCTTGACATCCGCCTCGGCCTGAAGGCACGAGGATTCTTGGGCTTCACAACCCAAGTTTCTGCTTCATAGCACCCGCCTTCTGGGATTTGCTCCGGGAAGGTCTTAGGGTCGCTCCACAGACTGACACGGCGAGTCCCGCCGC
>JBLNEP010000145.1:0-2852 GCA_050262755.1 Actinomycetota bacterium
TTGCTTCGTCGCTTCCTGTTAATTTTCCTTGGGTCAGTTTCAGATTTTTGAGGGTGAATTTGACGCTACCTACCTCTAAGATTCGGGAGGAGTTATTGCCACTAATTGTGAGGTTGCTGGCGGAGGCTGCATCTAGGGTTAAATCTTTGGTGATTGCCAGTTGACCGCTGGTGAGGGTTATGGTTTTATTGGCTAAACTCGGGTCAAAGGTGATGATATCTCCTGCTGCTGCTGCGCTGATTGCTGCTCTTAATGAACCGACTCCGCTATCATTATTATTTGTGACTGTGAGCGTTGCTAAAATGCCTGGATAAGCAGCTCTAATTTCGGGCTTCAATGCCAAGGGTGCTGAAATTTCACCGGTTTTAAACCCTAAATCCCAGGAGTAATCTTTACCAATTTTTTCAGTGGCAGCAGCTACCTCAAATCCAATGATTTGACTGAGTTTTTTAACAAAGTTTGCTCCTTCTTCCCTCGCAACTTCGCAGCCATATAAAAAAACATTTGCACCCTGATTTAAGATTTTTGTCCATTGCTGCCACTCTGATTGATAGCCGCTTAAATTGGCTTGGCTCAGAATGGTATTGCCAAGTTGTAAACAACCAGAACTACCGTGAGAAAAGATATGAACGGCTGTAATTTTTTTGAGAACTGTTGCATAGGTTGCGAGGGCTTCTGTGATTTGTGCGACCCCGTCTCGATCGGATGCTAAAATTAGAACAGTTTCACTGGGAAGCCGACCTTTTACTAGGAATTGATAATTTTCTAACTGAGAGTCAATGAAGACTAAGGTTTGAGATGAGGAAGGTTGAAGATGAGTGGACAAAGAAGGGGACATTTTAACTACTCCAACAGAGTGTTTATTGGGTAGATACACCCTTGGAGCTTTAAAATTTGTAGTGACCTTGTTGTATGTCCTTGAGAAAAAGTGCAGCTACACCCCTTCTTGATTACAAAAAACTAACCATAATTAGAGTAGCAAGTTAACACTGGCTTTTACCTCAGTAAAATCCTCAGATTTGAGAACAGTGGGTGTGACCCCCTTAACCGTAGTTAAGAGTTGACCTGTGTTGGCAATTTTAATTAAAGTGGTTGGCTGGTTGTTGATATCGGGACCTGCGGTAAGACTTAACTGTGTAAAGGTTAATCCTCCTGTTAAGGCGATCGTATCTTGACCTGGTTCAAAGTCAGTCAGGGTGTCATTTCCTTGACTGGTCGCTAATACAAAAACATCGCGACCAGAACCCCCTGTTAACGTATTATTACCACTGCCACCGATCAGGGTGTCGTCGCCGGCATCACCACTGAGTAAGTCATTCCCGCTACCACCCGTTAGAATATCGTTACCCTTACCTCCGTAAAGGCTATCATCGCCAGCACAACCATCCATGAGGTCGTTGCCATCGCCACCCAATAAGAGATCGTTGCCATCATTACCGCAGAGGGTGTCATTGTCCTTGCCTCCATAGAGGGTATCGCTACCCGTGCCGCCGTCGATTAAATCATTGCCTTCATTCCCGAAAAATAAGCCGTTGCCGTTGCCTCCTACTAGGGTGTCATTGTCTAGGTTGCCAAAGAGGGTATCGTTGCCACCATTGCTTTGCAGTAAGTCGTTACCTTTGCCACCAAACAAAGTATCATCACCGCTACCGCCAGCAACGGAGTCATCGCCAAAATCACCTCGCAGGAGATCGTTGCCATCTCCCCCGAATATGGCGTCATTGTCTTTGCCTCCATAGGCGGTATCGTTGCCACTACCACCGTCGATATAATCATTACCTTCATTGCCAAACAGCGAGTCGTTACCCTCTCCACCGCTGATGTTATCGTTGCCACCGAATCCGTAGAGGGTGTCATTTCCCCCCAGACCATTGATGGCTTCGCTGGCAGAGTTGCCTGCGATCACATCGTCTCCCTGAGTGCCATTGATGGTTTGGGTAATGGGGTTGAGAGGAATATTGGTGGGACTGAGGGTGGGAATGGTAAAGCGGTCGCACAGGCAAGTTTCTGGGGTGGGGGTGGGTGTGGGGGTGGGTGTAGGAGTGGATGTGGGTGTAGGAGTTGGTGTGGGTGTAGGAGTTGGTGTGGGTGTAGGAGTTGGTGTTACTGAAGAATTAAATTCATAGGCACCAATATCTGCGATCGCGCTGCCATTGCCATCTCCATCTACAGGACGGGGTGCGCCACGCTCATCTGTAGCGGGAGATCCCGTACTCACCCCCGCATCGATGGCGGCACTTCCTGTTTGCAGAGGTAGAACTAAGGCACCATCAATGGTTTGCAGAGTGCCGAGTTTGGGATCGGCTTGCAAGACATTCGCTGTAATATTGGCATTATTAAAGTTATTCGTAATTGCAGGCCATTGGAGATTACCACCGCCATTAGTAAAGTAAGGAGCAGGATTTTCTACAAAACCTTTGCCATCTGAAGCATTTTGCTTATTCCCAAAAGCATTATTCGCCGTATTATTCGCGACAATTGTATTGGTGAGCGTAATATTTTTGCCCCCAACGATGCCACCTCCTTCACTCCCCGCTTGGTTTTGAGCGATCGTGGCATTAACAACTTTTATGTTGCTAGTAGTAGCGATATAGAGTCCACCCCCTAAACCGCTCGCGCTATTGCTTGGATCGACTGCTTTGTTACTAGCAAAAGTGGTATTCGTAATAGTACCCGGTGCAGTTTCCCCAACCCATAAACCCCCACCCTGAGACTGAGAAGTATTGTTAGAAAAAGTGGTATTGCTAATGGTATATTCACCATTTCCTATCCGCAATCCCCCCCCTAAAGCATCGCCTTTTGAGTTCTTGAGCACCTGATTATTACTGAGGGTACAACCCTCCATCACCATT
>JBLNEP010000146.1:0-28719 GCA_050262755.1 Actinomycetota bacterium
AAGTCAGATCGTTGTGCTGTTGGTTAACCGGGCTTCAATTCATCCCTGATTCCTTAAGGATTGATAAAGGTCTAGCCAGAATTTCGTTTTTGGTGGGACTATTGACAATAGTTTGCATAAGAGATGCTGTCAGTCTTGCCAGAGCTATTCCTGAAGTTCACTGGCTTGGCTGACCGTAAAGCTGCTGAAAGACCAGTGTTTATCAAAGTCTCCAATGACCGCCCTAAGTCTAGAAGATACCTTTCAAGCCTTGCAAGGGGTTCAAAATTTATAATAACTTAATAATTTAAAAACTATAAAGCGATCAAACAGTCACGATTTCAAGTAAGATTATTGAGAATAATTTGAAATTGCTTATCGCTTATAGGGAAAAAGTCCATGAATAGTGGAGACGATCGGGTTAATCATTGGATAACTGCTCGGCAACCCTCTCCTTGGCAGGGGTTTTTGTATGTCAGCGATGCAGCCATCGAGCCATCGGGTCGGGCAGATTTGCCACCAGACGTGCCAGAGAATTCCCTCAACCCCAGAGTTGTTCCATTGTCTACGATGCAGGTGGGCGATCGCGTTCGTATCATTTCTCTTAACTGTGGTGAATCCAACAACCGCCTGATGGGAATGGGCTTGATGCCAGATGGGATTCTGGAGGTGATTAGTTGCGCCAGCACAGGTTCGGTGGTTGTAGCCCTACAAGACCAGCGATTAGGCTTAGGTGCAGAGATGGCACAACGGATTCAAGTGATTCAGGCAGACCAACCCATAGAGATTCCTCAAACGATTCCGAGTACAAAAATTGCAACCAGACAAAGCACCCCTAATGTTTCCACAGTCAAACTGCGAGATGTGGCGATCGGCTCTGTGTTACGAGTGATTGGCTATGAACCCACAGCGCGGGACTATAAGCGTAAGCTACTAGCAATGGGGTTAACGCCCGGTACGGAGTTGCGTGTAACGCGCCATGCACCGCTAGGCGACCCGACTGAGATTGAAGTGCGCGACTTTCACCTGAGTCTGCGAAAAGATGAAGCCGACGCCCTGATTGTCACACCCACCACAGCAGGAGCATCATGACACAAGCAACGATTGGATTAGTCGGCAATCCCAACTGCGGCAAAACCACGCTGTTTAATGCCTTAACTGGAGCTAATCAGCGCGTGGGGAACTGGCCTGGTGTCACAGTTGAACGGAAAGAAGGCAGTTATCGCGCTCATAGCCAACAAATTACGGTCGTCGATTTGCCCGGTGTCTATTCTGTGGATGCCGAAGATACCACCACAGGATTGGATGAGCTAGTGGCACGGGATTATTTGCTTTCAGATGAAGCAGATGTGGTTGTCAATATTGTCGATGCTGCCAACCTGGAGCGGAACCTCTATCTCACCACGCAGATTCTGGAAATGGGCGCGCCGACGATCGTCGCTCTCAACATGATGGATCTGGCGGAGAAACGGGAAATTCGGATTGATTCCCGACTACTGTCTGAACGGTTGGGATGTCCGGTAATTCCCCTCTGTGCCCATAGTGGGAAAGGCGTGTCGCAGCTCAAAGAAGCGGTGTATCAGGCTTTGACCCATCCCACGATCCCCAGCACCTACGTTGCCTATCCCCCGGTGATTGAGGAGGCGCTGACCGATTTAAGGCCATCGCTGGAAACACAGGCGATCGCCAATGTTCGCTGGTTTGCGTTGAATTTATTGCAGTACGACGACCGCCACCTCCCGGATCTGGGACAACATACTCTCCGTTGCATTGCTGAACATCGTCACCGTATTCATCAAACGCTGGGAGAAGATACCGATCTATTGATCGCGGACAGCCGCTACACCTGGATTCGGCATATCATTCAGGGCGTAACTGAACGGACTCATTTGGTAAGACAAACGCTGTCTGATCGCATCGATCGCGTCGTGCTAAACCGTTGGCTGGGAATCCCCATCTTTTTGATGGTGATGTATCTGATGTTCCTGGTTTCCATTAATTTTGGTGGTGCGTTTATTGATTTCTTTGACCTTGGCATTGGCACTATTTTCGTCGGCGGCACGGCCCATCTGTTGGAGCAAATCAACGCTCCCGGTTGGTTAATTGGGTTATTGGCAGATGGGGTTGGTGGTGGCATTCAAACCACGGCCACCTTCATTCCCCAGATTGGGTTACTGTTTATCTTCCTGGCGGTTCTCGAAGACTCTGGCTATCTGGCACGGGCGGCGTTTGTCATGGATCGGCTGATGCGGTTTGTCGGGCTTCCGGGTAAATCCTTTGTGCCGATGATGGTGAGTTTTGGTTGCAATATTCCTGGCATTATGGCAACCCGAACGTTAGAAAATCGGCGCGATCGCCTGATGACTATCTTGATGAACCCGTTCATGTCTTGCGGCGCCCGCCTGCCCGTCTATGCCCTGTTTGTGGCGGCATTTTTCCCTACCAACGGTCAGAATATCGTCTTCCTGCTTTATATCCTGGGCATTCTCGCTGCGGTCTTTACCGGACTGGTGATGAAAAAAACCCTATTTCAGGGCGATGCCGCGACCTTTGTGATGGAACTCCCGCCCTACCACATTCCCACGATTAAAGGGGTGCTGATTCGTGCCTGGGAGCGGCTGAAGGCATTCATTACCAAAGCTGGGCGAATGATTGTGGTGATGGTCCTCATTTTAGGATTAATTAACTCCGTTGGGGTCGATGGTTCCTTTGGCAAACAGAATAGTCAAGACTCGATTCTGAGCGCCTTCAGCCGCACCATCACCCCCGTCTTCACTCCCATGGGGATTCAGCAGGAGAACTGGCCCGCAATGGTGGGATTAATGACCGGGGTCTTCGCTAAGGAAGTTATGGTCGGCACGATGGATTCCCTCTATACCCAACTGGCAGAGCAGGCGTCCGGAGCTAACAAGGAAGCAGAACCCTTTGATTTTTGGAGCGGCATTGGCAAAGCCTTCGCCAGCGTTCCCAAAAACCTAGCAGACTTGACGAATAAGGTGCTCGATCCGATCGGACTCAGTATTCTAAACAACACTGGCGATCGACAGGCGGCGGCGGAAGCGCAGGACGTTCACTATACTACCTTTGGGCAAATGGCGATGCGATTTGGCAGCACCACCGCTGCGATCGCTTTCCTGCTCTTTGTGCTGCTCTACTTCCCTTGTGTCTCCGCCACAGCAGCGGTCTATCGTGAAACCAATCTCGGTTGGACTGCCTTCGTGGGTGCCTGGACCACCGGACTGGCGTACTGGGTGGCGACTTTCTACTACCAGTTCATGACGTTTAACCAGCATCCTGGCAGCACGATCGCCTGGTTGATTGGTTTAGCCTTGTTTATGATCGCCATCCTGGTGGGATTGAAATGGTTTAGCGATCGCCGTCGCATTTCACCCCAGAGTTCCAGTCCACAGAGAGTATTAGCGAGTCGATAAACTCATGATTCTGCAACAACTGCAAGCCTACCTCCGCAGCCATCCCCAAACATCTCTAGAAGAACTTTCCCATCAATTTCAAACCGATGTAGATGCCCTGCGAGAAATGCTAAATGTGCTGATTCGTAAAGGACGTGTGCGTAAATTGGCAGGCAAACAATGCGCTAGTTGCCATAGCTGTTCGCCAGAGAGTTTGGAACTATATGAGTGGATGAACTCTGGCTCTGGAAGAGGAATCTAAATCTTTATGATTTGAACTCTTCATGTTATAACTTAATAGTCATCAAAAAATGAAACGGATATTGCCATGCTGTCCCAAGCAATGATCGAACGGTTGAATGAACAAATCAACCTGGAAATGTTTTCGTCTCACCTTTATTTGCAAATGAGTTCTTGGTGCGCCTACAAAGCGTTAGATGGCTGTGCGACCTTCCTCAATCAACACGCAGATGAGGAAATGATGCACATGCGGCGGCTGATCGGCTACCTGCAAGAAACAGGGGCACTCGCCATTGTCGGCGGGATGGACGCCCCACCGAAAGAGTTTAATTCCTTGCAGGAAATGTTTGAAAAAATTTACATCCATGAACAGTTCATTACTGGCAAAATCAACGATCTGGTTCATCTGGCAAATACAGAACCGGATTATTCCACCCTACAATTTCTGCAATGGTATGTTGCAGAACAACACCAAGAAGAGTTCTTGTTTAAGAGCATTCTCGACAAGATCAAACTAATTGGTACAGACGGACAGGGGTTGTTCTTTATCGATCGCGAAGTTGCCACGCTAGCTACCACCAAAGGCAAGGAAGCCACGTCTATGTCACCTGCAAGTGCTTGATATTTGCCAGGGAAACTTACGTACACAAACACGAGAAAGAAATCCCCTACACCCTTGAAAAACAATGTCTGAGCAACTGAGGAATGCACTCATTGAAGCATTGGCAGATGAATATCAAGCACGGGCAACTTACCGCTTAATCCTGAGCAAATTCGGGCCAATCCGTCCCTTTGTCAACATTGTGGAGTCAGAGGAACGTCATATCCGGGCACTGTTGCCGTTGTTTTAGAAGTATAGAATTCCCGTTCCTGACGATGATTGGGAGCAGCAGGTCAAGCTTCCACCTTCTGTCCAGGAAGCCTGTGAGCAGGGAGTTCAGGCAGAAATTGCAAACGCGGCTTTATATGAGCGATTGCTAGATGCAACGCGAGACGATCCAGATGTGCAACGGGTGTTTTTAAACCTGCAATGGGCCTCCCAAACTCCTCATCTACCTGCCTTCCAACGCTGTGCGGAACGAAACAATCTCCACTTTCATCAGGGTGGCAGATGGCGGCGAGGACATACTCAAGGGTGTAGACACAGATGAACCAGCACGTTAGCGAAGCTCACCGTAGATATAGCCAGGGAGATAAGACTCTGGAATTGAGAAGTTCGATCGAATAACCAGGAGGATTCACTCACGATGACCCATGCCGTATCAGCCCCAGAGGTGCAAACAGAAACGCTGGAAGTAGTACCTCGTTTGGGAAATTTACTGGAAGAATATGGAGAAATCTCAGCGATCGTACCTGTGCTGGCAGGGCTATTTGTCACCAGTCGGCTGCAACTGAGAGGCGCACAGGCATTGTTGGTGAATCTGGCGATCGCAGCCATTGCCCGTCAGGCGGTGATGCAACTGAAAAAGCAAGCCCATCGAACGCCTGCAAGTGTGACTCCCTCAAAGGAAGAAGTTGCCCCTGAAGAGTCGCCTCAAACGGAAGATTACACGATCGTTCATTCAACTCTGGGACGCATTCGGTTACGCATTCCTCGATTGAGCAGTGACGCGGTCTATGCAAAACGGTTAGAAAAACTGTTGTTGGATGATGAACGGGTGACAGGCGTGCGCTTAAACCGGGCTGCGGCCTCATTGGTGATTCAGTATGAGGGCACGGGTGTGTCAGAACTGGAGTTGGGAATGCGCTTGTTGCAGATTTTGGAACAAGCTGAAACTGGTTCTCAAATCACCCTGGATTATACGACCTCTGAGTTTTAAGGATGATCACTTTAGCATCGCTGCTGGCAAATCAACCAACGGTTGCACAGATACCAGAACCCTTTCCTCTCTGTCAGTTGGTTCACCATATCCCCGGACGTGCTAGGTTTCGGCTTCCCCTGTTAGAAACCGATCCCAAGCTCGCAACCCAGATAGAATCGGCTCTCATCGGTGTTCCAGGAATTATTAGCATTCGCATTAACCGATCGGCGCGATCGCTGATCGTTCAATATCAAATTGGCTCTTCTCTTGAAGACCAATTACCGTATCTTTTATCTCAATTATCCCAATCCTGGAACGGACACAAACCTGTTCCCTCCGAGAAAAACACAGCACCTGCTCAATCCAACCTCGTTCGACTGAGTGCTCGCGACTCAGTCCAACCTCGTTCGACTGAGTGCTCGCGACTCAGTCCAACATCCGAAATTCTGGACTCAGACGAAGGACAATGGTCAAGCCTGCGCCTGCCTGCAACCGCCACATTGTTAGCATTTCTCTGCCAATTTCCCCGCTTAACCCTACTGCGTCCCTTTGCCATTGCCACGCTGCTGGCAGCAGCTTTTCCTGTCGCACAACGGGCACTGCATAGCCTGCTGGTGCAGCGGCGCTTGAATATTGATTGTCTGGATTTGCTGGCACTCAGTTTGAGTGGCTGGCAGGGGAAATTATTCACTCCGGCGATGGTGATCGCCCTACACGAATTGGGCGATGTGATTCGGGAGCAAACAGCGCGATCAACGGCAGTGCGAACGACCAATTTGCTGGATGCGATCGGGCATTTTGCCTGGGTGAAATATGGCGATCGAGCTCCTCAGCAAGTGCCCAGCGATCGCGTCCAGGTGGGGGATACGGTGGTCGTCTATCCGGGTGAACAAATTCCTGTAGATGGTATGGTACTCCAGGGAGAGGCGATCGTGGATCAGCAAAGCCTGACCGGAGAAGCCATGCCTGTCGTTAGACAGCTCGGGCAAGCGGTGTTTGCCTCCACCCTGGTGCGTTCTGGGCAACTCTATGTGCGAGCCGATCGCGTTGGTCAGCAAACCCGTGCCGCTGCCAGTATCGAGCTGTTGCAAAAGGCTCCGGTGTATGACACCCGCATGGCAAATTACGCTGAAAAGGTGGCCGATCGCTTGATCCTACCCTCTCTCGGACTGGCAACCCTCGTCTTGCTAACCACCCGCGATCCCGCCAGAGCCGCCTCAATTCTGACCCTGGATTTTGTGACCGGGATTCGCGTGTCGATTCCCACTGCTTTTCTCAGTGCCCTGAACCACACCACCCGCCACGGCGTGTTAGTGCGGAGCGGTCGCACCCTGGAGCAGTTAGCTGAGGTGGATACGATCGTGTTTGACAAAACGGGAACGCTGACGCAAGGTACGATCGCCATTACCGGAGTCAGAACCGTTGAGAATGGGTTGTCGGCAGAACGGGTGCTGCAACTGGCAGCGGCGGCGGAACAACGCTTGAATCATCCGGTTGCCGAAGCGATTGTCCAATACGCTCAGCAACAAAACCTGGACATCCCCGTGCGGGGGGAATGGGTCTATGAGGTGGGTTTGGGAATACGGGCCGAGATCGAGGGACAAGACCTGTTGGTAGGCAGTGAACGATTTTTGCGCCAGGAAAACGTGGCATGGGGCAACTGGACGACTACAGCCGACGATCGGCTGCAATCTCTGATTTATGTTGCCTGTAATCGCTGTTTCCAGGGAGTCATCCAATACACCGATCCCCTCCGTCCTGAAAGTCATCGCCTGATTCAAACCCTGCAACAGGAGTACGCGATAGAGGTGCATTTACTGACCGGCGATCGGGTACAACGCGCCACGCAGGTTGCTCAGGATCTGGGCATTCCCCCTAGCCAGGTGTATGCAGAAGCCTTCCCGGAACAGAAAGCGAAAATCGTCCGAGATTTGCACCGGGCAGGGCGCACAGTAGCGTTTGTCGGTGATGGATTGAATGATTCGGTGGCGTTAGCCTATGCCGATGTTTCAGTGTCCTTTGAGCATGGGTCAGACATTGCCAGGGAAACCGCCGATGTGGTGCTGATGAATAATCACCTGATGGACTTGCTAGAGGTGATTGCGATCGCCCGTCAAACCCGCGCTTTAATTGACCAGAACACAACCCTGGTGGTAGCGCCCAACCTGATCGCCTTAGGACTGGCAACGACGGTGGGACTCAACCCCCTAGTGGCAACTGCCATTCATAACGGCTCGGCGATCGCGGCTGGCATCAACAGTTTGCGTCCACTGGTACAACATCAACTGGAGCAGGTTGCCGATCGCAAGTGAGGGCAGGAAGGAACAGGGTTCTTCTCTATTGCCAATCTTTATTAAGTATAAAAAGGCTGGTATTCTAAGATTAGATTGTCCTTATCCCTTACTGCTTATGTCTCTGATTCACCTAGAAAAATCAGTGCTGACATTTCACCTGAAGGAAATCTTGGAAGATGGGCATGGCAACCATCCCCTAACCTGGCTCAGTTTAGGAATTTTGATTTTTGGCCCCAAATTATTGCCCAGCGGGGCTAAGTCTCAACCTGCAACCCAGGTACCCAAGATCCAGCGATCGGGACATACTCAAATCTCGCTCTCTCAATGGATTGCTGAAGCGAAACAAAGAGAACTTGAGTCTCAACTCTACACCGCGATCGGAACCCAAACAACTCTGTCCTCTCAGAAGGGGCATCTAGAGTCAGAGGCTGCTCTAATGAATTAGATTGCAGCGATCGAAAAGGAGGGCGGCACAAAAAAGGGTAAAGGGAGGACCTATTATTAACTTTTAGTCCATTTTCCCTTCACTCTTTTACACTTTCAAATTAACCCTAAACTTCTGCCACGGTTGTTTTAGCCGTCGCAAGTTTTGCCTGCAAAGCAGCTCGTTTTTGGGTTTCGAGTTGGGCCTCGGTTCTTGCTTCTGCGACAATGTCGGCTATAACTTCTCCTGTTTCGGCGATTGAACTTTTAGCTCGTTCAAACAGCGTTACGCCAGACTTGATCGTAGCTTTGAAAACAGGGCGAACCAGGGGAAGAACGACAGGGACCAGCGCAACAGTCGCAACTCCAACCGCGATCGCCTTCGCACTAGGATCGGCTGCCAGTTCAGCAACTCGCGCCCTCAACCCAATCGCTCCTTGATGCATTTGCTGCATAATTTGCACCTCTTCAAAACTAAGGATGCGATCAACAACACATCCTCATTTATTATACGTCTACTTTCTTCACTCCTGGCTCATGGTAAAGTATGTGTTGTAGTGGCTCCCGATCATCAAACCTCCTAGATTAAAACCCCATCCTATACCTCGGCAGGCTGCCAACAGGACAGCTTTACTGGTTAGATAAGCGCCATGAACTATAACACAATATTTTACATCTTTAGGGAGCGCATTTTGAGTTAATTACTTGCCTGTGGTAGAACAATGCAAGCTAATTTTTTGATCGCTAGGTTGGGTTGAGATTTATTCCTCCCCCCAACCGACCCAAGCCGATCGCTCAATTATAAATTGAGATTGGGAAATTCATTAAAGTTGTTACTTTCACCCGCCATTTGAGTAGAATAAATCGTTTGTTTATCAGACCCCCCCTCATACTCACCATTTGTTTGCTGAATCGTAACTTTTTTCAAGGCTAACGGTTCTGCGTGTTCAACTTGGAAAACATTCGCGTACAAATTCGCAATCACCTGTTTCCCTTCCTGGGTTAGTTCCAGGTAGCTGAGAGCAGCCGGGATGTAAGGAAAAACACCGTTCCAGTAAAATTTGGCATAGTTTTGCCGCACATCTCCCGGTGATTTATAACCTAAAATTTTATTCGTACCCACTTCTTCAAATTCGTAGAAGAGAGCGCCAATTTTTCGTAAGTAATTGGGGTCGCTGAGTTGACCAATTAAATCAGCAGCACGAGCAAGACCAGAATAATTATGCCGGTCTTGGTGAGTTTCGCCGGCCGGTACTGGGAAGCGCGTCAATTCAATGTTACGCTTGATCTGCTCTGCATCAATCAGCTTGTGGCCACCAAAACGCTCGTCAATCACTAACTTCCCTCGGTCAACATGATAGGGAGTAAGGCTGGCAGAGGTAGCACCAATGGGAACTGAAACCATCCTCCCATCGATGCCAGTGGCGTACAGTCCTACCGCTTCTTGGTCTTGGCGACAGACTCCCTTAACATACCCGATATCGTGACACAAGAGGGAGATAATATAGTGGAGCCAGTCCTCCGGAGACACGCCTCCTTCACGGATGTGCTTACCCCGTAGGATTTCCTGACCAACCAAGGTGACCAACATTGTGTGCTCAACATTGTGATAGAGAGCATCACAGTTGGCAATATTTTCCAGAGCCATATTTCCCGCCCAAGCAATAATCTCTGGATAGTCAGGCTTGAACTTGCCATAGGTGCGGCGGTAGCCTGCCTGTAACTCTTGTACGAAAGCATCAATTAAAAGGGCAGTGGCATTAAACATAGTTGGATCTTGTACTCCAAGTTTAGCTGTCAAACTTAATCAAAAATTTATAGAGAGTTGCCTGTATACTATGTTGCGATCGCACACAAGATTAATCTGCTCAAGGTACCCCACGTTGAATCGAAGCGATTGATGCACCAGCGGTTTTGAACTACCCTAACAAGATAACATGAACAACCCTGCCCTACTAGGGTTAAGGGTGGCATTGAGACCCCCAACAGATGCTGTGGGAGTGTCTTGACGATAGTCCTCAGCTAGCTTCCAAGCTCCGCAATCCCTGACTTTAGAGTCATGAGGACCCGGTGAAGATCCAAGTTTTTCAAGCGAGTTCCTTACCTGAGAAAAAGTTTCACAAGCATTCTTGCTACATCCCAGGACAGAAACTCGTTATTAGTCAAAAAGCCCTGAAAAAAAGCGAAAACTAAGATTTTTCCCTGGAAAACGCCACCTCATCCCACGACATCTATGTACTATTAATGATGGTGGAAAAAGTCCTAGGTACCTGAGTATGAATCGTCTATTTCGGAGTCTGTCCGCTACTGTCAAACGCCCTCGGCAGTCAACAGTCCTGAGATACCTAGGCTTGTGCCTGTTCAACGCTGTCTTAGCCAGCAGTCCCGCCTGGGGAGCAGAGCGAGTTTATATCACCTACGGTCCATTGGAAGTTTCCTTGCCAGTGGAATCTCTCGAACTGTTTACTAAGCAAGGGATTATTGACCGCAACATCGACGGCTTTGCTCAGTACGCCACAGAGGAACAGCTTGCTCGGTTACGGGTTGCTTTGCAAGTGCGGGCTGATGTGAGCCCGGTCACTATCTCTCAGTTTCTCTACACCCCTCAGGGAGAAGTGTTACTAGAGCGACTAGGACGAGTGATTCAGACCAAGGCTAGACAACCTGGATTTTATGCAATTCGGGCTGCTCTGATTTTAGCCGCAGCCGATCCAGACGGCCTGACCATCCTCAACGTGCTTCGCAAGTTCCCAACTTACGGGATTCGGATTAATATTGGGCGCGGATTGGAAATCGCAGATCAGCTTACACGACTGATTAACCAATCCAATCGAGCGATCGCAGGAGTCGTCCAACTCGCCAATCAAGAAGCGACTGCTGCACCCACGCTCAACCTCACCGATCTGCCAGATCCACAGCGCCAAGGTTCCTTGAGGTGGCAAAAATTATCCTTAACGCTGACCAACAACAACCGCGGGCGCACCTTTCCCGTGGATTTATACCTGCCTCAGGGAGAAGCGGGTAAACCAGCTCCCGTGATCGTCATTTCCCACGGTTTAGGCTCCGATCGCATCTCGTTTGATTATTTAGCAGAATACTTAGCGTCTTATGGGTTTGCTGTCGCCGTCCCCGAACACCCCGGTAGTAATGCTCAGCAATTACAGAATTTAGTGGCGGGTCGGGCCAATGAGGTGGCACAACCGACAGAATTTATTGACCGAGTCCTCGATATCAAAGACATCCTTGATTATCTGAGTACCCTTTCTCAGTCCGATCCTAGGTATCGAGGGCGACTAGATTTACAACGAGTGGGAGCGATCGGTCAGTCCTTCGGTGGCTATACAGTTTTAGCCTTAGCTGGTGCTCCGATTAATTTTGAGGAACTCGACCGCGAATGTCAGTTGGTGAACGACACTTGGAATATCTCCTTACTGTTGCAGTGTAGCGCCCGCAATCTGCCCCGGATTGGCTACAAATTGAAAGACGACCGCATCAAAGCAGCGATCGCGGTGAACCCGATTACGAGCAGCATTTTTGGCAAAGCGAGTCTCAGTCAGATTAAAATCCCCTTGATGATCGTGGGAGGCAGCGCTGATACAGTGGCACCCGCCGTCCTGGAACAGATTCAACCCTTTACCTGGCTGACCACTGCCAATAAGTATCTGGCGATCATGAAAAATGGCACTCATTTCTCCACCATCAAGCAATCACCGCAAAGCGTTTTCCAAGCTCCGCCGGAAGTGATTGGCCCAGAACCCGACTTAGCTCGGCGCTATCTGAAGGAATTGAGCCTAGGGTTTATGGAAACTTATATCTTGAACCGTCCTGAGTTTCGCACCTTTCTCCAACCCGCCTATGCGAAAGCCATCAGTCGAGATAGCTTTGGCTTGAGTATCTTGCGATCGCTCACCCCGGAACAGCTACAGAAAATTCTCAGCGGTCCCCCTTCACCAGCCCCCCTCTCGCCGACTCCTCAGCCAACTCCTTCCCCTCGCTGAACTAATTTCGGAATGGGAAATGACGGACTGCAAAGCTGTTTCCGTGTTCTCAAAGTTCTGACCGACCAAGCTGGAAACCTCCATTTTCCCCCTTCCCCCCTTTCCGTTCCCGTTCCCCTTCCCGCAAAATGGAGCAGAAACGATTCAAATCCTGATTCTTGTAGGTGAATTATGCCAACTGCGGTGCCTTCACAACCCATTACCCCAACTCCGACGCCGTCACCGTCACCAACGCCGACGCCGACACCCACTCCTAGTGGCACAGGGACTTCACCCTCGGGGGTTAACACTCTCACAGCCCAGCCCGGTGGCGATACAGTCATTGGTTCGGCGGGGGCGGATCTGATTTTTGGTGGAGATGGTCGCGATAGTCTGCTGGGTCTTGGGGGAGACGATACTATTTATGGCGGGCAAAGCGACGACACTATCTTTGGAAATGCAGGAAATGACCTGTTGTTTGGCGAGCGCGGTGCTGATTCCTTGTTCGGCGCCGAAGGTAATGACACGATGTATGGTGGCAAGGATAATGACTTCCTAAGTGGTGATGCGGGTGATGATTGGCTTTCAGGCAATGAAGGGAATGATACCCTGATCGGCGGTGACGGCAGGGATACCCTCTACGGAGGGGGTGGAGATGACTCGCTGCTGGGTGGAACGGGAGATGACTTGATCAGTGGCGATCGCGGTCGCGATACGTTAACGGGGGGTGCTGGCAACGACACCTTCCTGCTTGCTTCGCGATCGGGGGGACCGACCGTAGACTTGGCTGATATCATCACCGACTTTAACCGGGGTCAAGACAAACTTCGCGTCACTGGTGGCGTTGCCTTTCGCGATCTGAAGATTACCGCTGGTTCAGGAACAGTACCGAGCACAATTATTCAAATTTCGAGCAGCAATAGTTTTCTTGCGGTTTTACCAGGAGTAAGCTTTACTTCGCTGACGACTTCTGATTTCATCTTTTTATGAGCAGTGACGGTTTCCTGAATCTCAACAAACCTCTGGGTGTGACTTCTCATGATTGTGTGGCGCGAGTCCGTCGCTTATTGAAGCAGAAGCGGGTGGGACACGCAGGAACCCTCGATCCGGCTGCGAGTGGGGTTCTGCCCATTGCTGTGGGCAAGGCAACTCGGTTATTGCAGTTTCTGCCGACTGATAAAGCATATCGGGGAACGGTGCGATTTGGTCTGAGGACGACAACGGATGACTTGGAGGGGGACATTTTGAGTTCTCATCCAGCACCTGAGTTAACTCTGGAGGCAGTGCAAGCGGTTCTGCCCCGCTTTCTGGGCAAAATCCAGCAGATACCGCCCAGCTTCAGTGCAATTCAGGTGCAGGGACAGCGCCTCTATGACTTGGCGCGGAAGGGGGAGGCGGCGATCGCGCCGATGCGTGAGGTAGAGGTCTATCGATTGGAGGTGCTGGACTGGCGACCTGGGGAGTTTCCAGAATTGGAGGTGGCGATCGCTTGCGGGGCCGGTACTTATATCCGAGCGATCGCTCGTGATTGGGGCGCTGTCTTAGAAGTGGGTGGTACTTTAGCGGCGTTAACCCGCACTGACAGCAGTGGCTTTTCCAGCGCCAGCAGTTTGACGTTTGAGGAGTTGGAAACTCAGGTGCAGCAGGGGAGGTTTTCGTTGATGTCGCCAGGGGTTGCTTTGGGTCATTTACAGGCGATCGCCCTGAATACTGAGGAGGCTCGTCGCTGGTGTCAAGGGCAACGCCTCCTCCTCTGTCGCCCTGAGGCTGTCCCTACCCCGACTCCGGTGCGGGTCTATCATGAAAATAGGACGTTCCTGGGTGTTGCTCAGCTCATCAGCTCTGGTGCAGAGTCTGTGTTGGCGCCTCAAGTTGTTTTTTAGCTCGATCCCGATCCCACAGGAGGAGGGAAACAATCGGGATTCTTGCTGGGTCCATGACTGCGCCTAGAGGCTTAAATTGATGGGGGAGGGGAGTGAATTGTTAAAATTTTACGAAGCTTAAGTATTTCCTTTTATTGCTAGTCAAAAATGTTACTTAATTTCTGATTAAAAAGAGTTAAATCATGATGAAAACTTTTTTTATTGGCTCAATTCGAGGCTATAAAATTTTGATTTCCCCTCATTTACCTCCTGCCTGCCGATTTCACCCAACTTGCTCGGAATATGCAATGGAAGCAATCGAGCGGTTTGGAGTTTGGCGCGGGGGTCGGATGGCTGCTAGTAGGATTTTACGCTGCCACCCTTTTCACCCAGGGGGTTACGATCCTGTGCCTCCAAAGGATGAAGGGTGAAGGCAGCCGAGCATGATACTAGGAGTTGTGAACTCCTTTCTGTTAGCTCAGCAGTTGTAAAAAGTGATGTTGTTAAGAAATTTTCTAGAAGTGGATAGATAAGTAGAGAGAGAAAATTTTCAATTACAAATAGAGGAACTTATACCCCCTCAAAAATCAGTAATCTTACTGATTTCGCTCCATCAAGCAAATTATAAGATATGGGTGGAGTAAAAGTTTAGAAATAATATGTCTGCCACTGCGAAAGGGTGCAAAAAACTGTCCCACACTCTGGCGGTGCTGAACCAGAAACGGGCTACGGGGCAATTGCTCCTAGAGCAGGGGGAGCAAACATGGCAACTGTACTTTTTTCGCGGTAATCTTCTCTATGCGACGGGAGGGTTCCACCGGTCGCGACGCTGGTATAGAGCGGTCGCACAACACTGTCGGGACTTTCGGATCGACATTAGCCAAGTCGCAGATGGTGAACCTTGGGAGTATCAACTACTCCGCCAAGGCATGGCTCACAGTGAAATGAGTTTAGAGCAAGCCAAGGGTATCCTCCGCAGCAGCGCCACAGAAGTCTTTTTTGCTCTAACGGGTCAGTCAATGTTGCTGAGAAAATGGCATCCCTACAAACAGCCTCCTTTTCCAATTAATCGCAGTTTAAATTTGTCGGCCATCGAAGTGGAGCAAGTCCTCAACTCGACAACAGAACTCTGGCGGAAGTGGCAAGCAATGGGTTTATCGCACCTGGACCCCAACGAAGCTCCAATTTTAAAAGAGTCTCCCGAATTACAAAATCGAGTCAGCTCTGATTCTTTAATCGCGCTGAGCAACCACTTCAATGGTCAGAATACCTTGTGGGACATTGCGGTCAAGAAGAGGCAATGTCTGACTGTCGCGACTCGTATGCTCTATCATTTTGTGAAGCAAGGATTTATTGACTTCCGGACTGTACCGGATGTACCGTCCCCGATCGAGCAGTGGCACTTGGCCGCAACGATCTGCCCAGGGGGACCAGGAAGGTCCAAGACGTTACTCGCTGCACCCTTAATTGCCTGTATCGATGACAGCCAGGTGATTTGCGAGTTTTTAGAGCAAGTTTTGGTGCCAGCGGGGTATCAAGTCATCAAGATTCAAGACCCGATGCTGGGAGTCGCAACCCTCGCTCAGCATAAACCAGATTTGATTTTTCTGGATGTGGTGATGCCGAAGACGGATGGCTTTACGCTCTGTAATTTTTTGCGGAAAACTCCTGCGTTTCGGTACACACCCATTATATTTTTAACGGGTCAGGATGGGTTTATTGACCGCACAAGGGCGAGATTGATGGGTTGTTCGGATTTTTTAAGTAAGCCTTCTACTCCCGAAAAAGTGTTGCAAGTGGTGGAGAAACATTTGAAGAAAATCGGCGATCGTCGTTCTGAGGAGAAGCAGGGCGGTCCACCCCTAAATCCAACCTCGCTCATGTTTGCAAGCTTCTGAGTCAAAAGGGGCACAGGATGAAGATAAAATTAAAAAGTTAAGATAGCCAGTAATCGTTTTTGATATTTTCAGCAATAGGTTCAGTCGGTGGGTCTCCATCAATGATAGAGATTGACAATGAGCGGAGGGATGAGGTTGTAGTGGAGAGAAGAAAAGGGGGAAAGTAAAGCACTCTGTCCCTATGATTAGCAGCTATTGATCTTTGGGAGTTTTTTCATGTCAACCGCTACTGGGACACCGCGAGTCAGTGTCGTGATTCCAGCCTATAACTGTGCTTCCTACATTGGGCAGGCGATCGAGAGCGTCTTCAGCCAAAGTTTTCGCTCCTATGAAATTATCGTGATTGATGATGGCTCTCAAGACGATACGAGCCAAGTTGTGCAAGCTTATGGCGATCGCGTCCGTTATGTCTACCAAACGAATCAGGGAGTCTCAATGGCTCGTAACCACGGCATTCAGTTGGCCGAGGGCGAATTTATTGCCTTTCTCGATGCTGATGATTACTTTCTCCCTGAGAAATTAGCCGCTCAACTCGCTGTTTTTGACGCCAAACCGCAATTGGGTTTAGTGCATAGTGGCTGGCGACGGGTCAACCACCGCGGCGAATTCCTTCAGGATGTAGAACCTTGGCACAACGTCCCTTATTTAGATGTAGAGATGTGGTTACGGTGGAAACCTGTATTGCCAAGCGCGATGATGTTTCGGCGTCAGTGGTTAGAACGAGCAGGTGGCTTTGATCCTCGGTTTCCTCCCGCTGAAGATACAGATTTGGCGTTGCGTCTAGCTCTGATGGGGTGCGAAGCGGAATGGTTGCGTCAGGTGACAGTCTGCTATCGGCAACATGAGCAGAGTGCGATGTATAAAGGCTTACCCCAGGCGCGATCGCTGGCCGCAGTCATTGAAAATTTTTTTGCTCAGCCAGAATTGCCGTTGAAGATTCGGCTGTTGGAGGATCAAATCAAATACAGCACCTTTGTTTGGATTGCGTGGTACTTGTACCGCACCGGCCATTCAACGGAAATGGTGCAGTTTTTGAAGCGGTCTTGGGATTATAAACCTTATTTACCTGTGGCAACTGCGATCAATTGGGTGGAAAGTTTTGTCAAGTTTTCTCAGGATATGGGGGACGATTTGGATGCCGATCGCTTAGCGGCTGATTGGCAAGAATTAATTCCATTGGTAACTGTTGGCCGTTGATTCTCTCGCTACTGTCTCTTTGGTTTGCCTATCAGGCATCCATCAAGTTTCAACTCTTGACTTGTAGCAGCAGAGTCAGAGAGTGGTCGTGTCCTGTAAATCCGCTGTCTACTACTTGAAAACCAACCGTTTCACACATGGATTTGAGGGCAGTAGCAGTAGGTAGCCACCACCAGGGAGCACAGTCATTAATATTAAAAACAACTTTTTCTGTAATTCCTAAGGCATTGCTAAACTCAAGCAGACACTTTTCCCAGTCAGCTTTTAAAATAGCACGCTCGCTCTCACTCAGAGCTGGGATAAAAATCACACCAGAAGCTGGAATTTGATAACACCCCTGTTCATTTTCTACTAATTCAGGAGTGATCGCAGAGGTGAGAATTAAATACTCTTTGGTGATTTGTCGCAAGGCAACGAGCACTTGCATGGGGTGGGGGTGGTGGTAAAACACGCCGGCACAGTGAACAACGTCGTAAGGGGTTCCTATTTCAGAAAGCTGGAGTTGGCAGATATCACGACTGATACAATGACAGTGAGTGAGATTTAGAGTTGCGATGCGCGATCGGAAAGCTTGCCACAAAGGAGCTTCTAGGGGAGTGATATCAATCATGGTCACAGAAACTGCACCATAGTGATGAGCAACAGAAACTCGTTCGTTAGCAGTTCCCCACAAACCTCCGACTTCCGCAAAGGTTTTTCCGGCTATAACTCTAGCGAGATATTGGTCGCGGAGATCGCTTGGTTGGGGTTCAGCCAGATTTTCCTCGTCCCCCTTTTTAGGAAATAGATTAATTTCAGCATGAGAGGATTTGCTTTGACTGGCTAACTGGTAAAAAATAATTGCGTTTTCTACTTGGTGTTCTCTGGCTAAACTATTGGCAATTTGAAAATAAAGTTCTGGATTTTCTGGTTCTAACCGTAGTGCTTTGTGAGCGAGTGATTCTTCATTAGAATTTGCTAGAGAAGTGCGGTTTTCATCGTTTCTAGCTGCTTTTAAAGCTGGTTGAGCGCGTTTTAATAAAGCCTTCGTTAACTTTGCAGAAATTTCAGGTAGAGTAGGATCGAACTGAAAAGCTTGGTGATAGGCGCTAGTCGCTTCCTCCCAATTCTCTAGCTTAAATGAAGCTTCACCTAAATAATAGTAAGCCCAAGGAAACTCTGGGTTTAATTCAATCATCTGCCGGTAGGCAGTAGCAGCTCCCAGCCAATTTTCAATTTTTAATAAAGCTTCACCTAGGTGATAATAATTCCAAGCAAATTCTGGATTTAATTCTATCGCACGGTGGTAAGCAGTAGCAGCTTCATTCCAATGCCCAATCTGAGCTAAAGCTTCACCAAAATGAGAATAAACCCAAGGAAAATCTGGGTTGATTTCAATCGCATGACGGTAGAATTTTGTCGCTTCTTCCCAGCGCTGTAATTTCAGGAGAGACTGAGCTAAATTATAGTTAGACCAGAAAAAATCTGGGTTTAGCTCGATTGCACGACGGTAAAACTCCGCTGCTTCTTGCCATTTTTCTTGTTTACTGAGAGTATCACCTAAGTTGTGGTAAGAACCAAAAAAATCTGGGTTTAGCTCGATTGCACGACGGTAGGCTACTGCTGCTTCTTCCCACTGTTCTATCTGGAATAAAGCCTCTCCTAAACTGTAGTATGACCAAGGAAAATCTGGGTTAATTTCAATCGCATGGTAGTAAGCGATGGCAGCTTCTTGCCATTGCTGGTTTTCAAGTAAATTCTTGGCTAAATTGTAGGAAGACCAAAAGGAGTTTTGCATAATTTTCTTGGGGCTAGGATCTTAGGATTTCACTTTTCTATGCGACTTTAAACTCCTATTTCTGCTTAGTCTACAAAGGAGCAATTTTAACATGAAACTGGAGGAAATAGAAGGAACAAGCGAACCTTTGGTTTTATTGTTGAGTTTGATATCCGTAGTTCTTTACGGATCGAGCCGTTCTTAGAGGATGGTATACTAGCAGGGGGTTCGTTGAACTTTATGTATAAGTTCCTAGGGAAGCGATCGCATACAACAGCCTCGAACCGAACTTCCCAGATAGCATCCTAACGCTTGGAACAATCAAACACTTGTCTCAGTCGTAATTACCCTCTGGAAGTTCCTGCCATCAGGGGAAAGCATGGATAAAACCTTTTGTCAGGGAAATAGCCTCTTGCTCACTATCAGTTGACAGGTTAAAATGATTTTTGCAATAAATTCAGGAATGATAGTAAACTTCAACGTTGTAAGGATGGCTCACGTTTGATTAAGAGGTTTTATTGAGCGAGCAAGTTAAGTTTCAAGTGAGGAGCAAAGAGACTCAAGTGACAAATTATCAACAGGTAACTTTAGACGCTGAATTCACTGTCAAATTAGAAGCATACAGCAAGCAGCTTATATCAGAATTAATCAGCCAATATGGTTTGTCTACTTGGTAACACCTGGATTTGTGGTTAAATTCTGACCAAAATCAGTGAGCTGACTCAGAAGATGCTTGAAGGATTGAATGGTTGATTCAAGAAAATTCCTGAGTAGAAAGTATCCCAAAAAATATGGAAAAAATAGCAGAACTCTCAATGAATCAATTACTTGCAGTTAACCCCTCATTTGTCAGCGTCATTATCCCAAGTTATAACGGCGAGCGCGATATCGTTCAAGCAATCGAAAGCGTCCTCAATCAAACTTATACAAATTACGAGATTATTGTAGTAAATGACGGCTCTACAGATAATACCAGAGCAGTCTTATCGCCTTATTTTAACCGCATTCGCTACATCGAGCAAGAAAATCAAGGAGTCGCTGCCGCCCGCAACCGAGGCATTCGGGAAGCAAAGGGCGAGTTAATTGCCTTTCTGGATCAGGACGACTATTTTTTACCAGAGAAATTAGCAGCACAAGTCGCTGTTTTTGAAGCTAAGCCTTGGTTAGGAATTGTCAATAGTGGTTGGCGTACAGTGACCCAAGCAGGGGAAATTTTAGGGGATATTGCCTTGTGGCAAGATATTCCTAAATTAGATGTAGAAACCTGGTTTTTATGGAAACCAATTTTTCCAGGAGCGCTCATGTTCCGCAAGGAATGGTTAGAGCGAGCAGGGGGTTTCGACACTACTTTTCATCACGCACCTGATTTAGATTTGGTGCTGCGTTTAGCCTTAATGGGTTGTCAAGCAGATTGGGCAAATTTGGTTACAGTTTGTTACCGCCAGCACGACCGGAACGTTTCGCTCGATATGCCGGAACAAGCGAGAGAATTGGAAGCAGTCCTCGATCGCGTGTTTGCCAAACCTGACTTACCAGCAGACGTGCGCCACTTAGAGAGTCAATGTCGCTACTATTCGATGCTGTGGTTAGCGGGGCGATTGTATGATACAGGCTACCCTGCCCAGATGGCTCAATATTTGCAGAAATCCTTAACTTATACACCCCATTCGCTGCAAAAAACGATTTTAGAGTGGCTGGAACTTTTCCAGAAAATTTTTCAGGACTATGGTCGTCAGTTGGATATCGCTGCTCTACGAAATTTACCAGAATGGCAGCAGTTAATTAAAAAAATCAGCGCTAATGTCAACCCCAGAGTGAGTGTCATCATCCCTACCTATAACAACGCTCACTACATTAAACAAGCCATCAAGAGTGTCGTAGAACAAACCTATCAGGATTATGAAATTATCGTCATAGATGACGGTTCTACCGACGAAACTCGCCAAATTTTAGAACCTTATTTTGATGTCATTCGCTACACCTATCAACAGAATCAAGGGTTATCAGCCGCTCGTAACTCTGGCTTGTCAATGGCAAGGGGCGAATTGATTGCTCTTTTAGATGGAGATGACTTCTTTTTACCTCATAAATTAACTGAGCAAGTGGCTTGCTTTGATACCAATCCCTCCGTAGGAATTGTCCATAGCGGTTGGTATTTAGTCGATGAAAGTGGTGAAAGATTAACCGAAGTCGAGTTATGGAAAGGTCTGCCAAAATTAGATTTGGAAGCGTGGCTATTGTGGAGACCACTCCTTCCGGGCGCAATGATGTTTCGCCGGGAATGGTTGCAGCGCGTGGGTGGATTTAACCCACAAATTAAGTTTGCAGAAGATGTAGAAATTGCGCTGCGTTTAGCGCTCATGGGATGCGAAGCAGTGTGGTTAAAAAATATAACTGTTTGTTACCGCCAGCATGGCAACACAATTACCGCTAAAAACACCCCTAAAAATGCCAAGATTTTCGAGAAAATCTATGATGACTTCTTCGCTCGCCCCGACCTACCCGCTCGCATTCGCCAATTAGAAAAACCAGCCCGCTACAATTACTTAGTTTGGCTAGCCTGGCGTCTTTATCTCACCGGTTATCCCGCGCAGATGCTGGAATATTTACAAAAATCCTTGGCTTATACTCCTTACTCTCCCACAGCAACCATTGCAGATTGGGTGAAAATTTTCAGAGAAAGTGCTGAGTTTTCAACAGGAAAACCCCTGGATACTGAGGCGTTAGGAAAGGTGCCTGGGTGGAAATCTTTAGTCCAGAGTCTAGCTGCTATAAAAGAGCAACCCAGAGTAAGTGTTATTATCCCTTCCTATAACTGCGAACGCTACATTGTAGAAGCAGTAGGAAGTGTCCTGGCTCAGACTTATTCCGATTATGAAATTATTGTAGTGGATGATGGTTCTACTGATAATACTCGCCAAGCACTAACAGTGTTTGAAGACCTCATTCACTATGTTTACCAAGAAAATCAAGGAGTATCTGCTGCTCGTAACCGAGGGATTCACGAAGCCAAAGGTGAATTTGTCGCCCTTCTGGACTCCGATGATTATTTTCTCCCTCACAAACTAGCCGTACAAGTTGCTTGTTTTGAAGAGAATCCTGCTTTAGGAATTGTTAATAGCGGTTGGCGATTAGTGA
This sequence comes from Actinomycetota bacterium, assembly GCA_050262755.1. Lineage (GTDB taxonomy): Bacteria > Cyanobacteriota > Cyanobacteriia > Cyanobacteriales > Microcoleaceae > JBLNEP01. Next base: position 21,977 of record JBLNEP010000146.1, read on the forward strand.
GTCAGAAACGAGAGTGGATTTCTGATATTCAATTGTGGCAACATGGCACTCAATTAGATTTAGAAACTTGGGTGCTATGGAAACCGGTACTTCCCAGTGCGATGATGTTCCGTCGAGATTGGTTAGAGCGGGTTGGTGGTTTTGATTTACGGTTTCCACCGGTCGAAGATATCGACTTGGTGCTGCGTTTAGCAGTAATGGGTTGTGAAGCAGCTTGGGCAACTCAAACAACCGTTTGCTATCGCCAGCATGACCGCAATGCTTCGCGAGGAACCCTTTATCAGGCAAAACAACTGGATGCGGTCCTGGACAATTTCTTCGCACGACCGGATTTGCCAATTTTCATTCGTCGCTTAGAAAAGCAGTCACGCTATCAAAGTTTGGTTTGGAATGCGTGGCGGTTTTATGACAGCGGCGATTTTGCGAATATGGCTGAATATTTGCAGAAATCTTTGGGCTGTACGCCGTTATTGCCCTTAGCAACGGTAGCGGATTGGGCTAAAACATTTTGGGAAATTTCGTTATCCTATGGTTATAAAGCCGATTTAGAGTCTCTTTTTCAAGCTCCTGAATGGAAAGAGTTACTTGCACCCATTCTCCCACCCCGGAAACCACGAGTTAGCGTCATTATCCCAGTCTATAACTGTGAGCGCTACATCTGGCAAGCGATAGACAGCGTACTGAACCAAACTTATTTGGACTGGGAAATTCTGATCATCGATGATGGTTCTACCGATCGGACTCGCCAGCGGGTGGCAGTTTATGGCGATTTAATTCGTTATTTCTATCAAGAAAATCAAGGAGTTTCAGCAACTCGCAACCGAGGCATCCAAGAAGCTCAGGGAGAATTGATTGCATTTCTAGATGCAGATGACTTCTTTTTACCAGATAAATTAGCTGAACAAGTAGCTTGCTTTGATGCTGAACCAAGTTTAGGAATTGTTAATAGTGGCTGGCGGACGGTTAATCAAGAGGGGTCTAAGATTTTAGATGTAGAAATGTGGAAGAATTGCCCCTGTTTAGATTTAGAAGCCTGGATCGTTTGGAAGCCAGTCTTACCGAGCGCGATGATGTTTAAAAAGAAATGGTTAGAAGTCGGAGGCGGGTTTAACCAGGAATTGTCAGCGGTCGAGGATATTGACTTAGTATTGCGGATGGTTTTACGGGGATGTCAAGCGACTTGGCTGCCAAAAGTGACGGTTTGTTATCGCCTCCACGACCGCAGTGCGACTGCTCAGAATGTGTTTAAGTTGGCTCAGTCATTTGAGGCTGTTTACGATCGATTATTCTCACGACAAAGCTTACCAGTTTGGGTACGAGAATTTGAGCCTGAGGCACGTTATAAATACTTGCTCTGGTTGGCTTGGCATTTTTATCAAGCGGGACACTTTGACCAGACAGTTGAGTATTTACGAAAATCTTTAAGCTATACCCAATATTCTGGAGTGGAAACTATCTACAATTGGATGGCTTATTTTGATGGGTATTCTCTCGCCTATGGGTATAAATTAGATACCTACTCGCTCTCAAATTCTGCGGATTGGAAACAGCTCGTAGAAGAAGTGATGAGTGAGATGAATACAATTACCCTGCGAGCAATGCTAGTAGTCGCACCTCAACCACAGCTCAAGGGCCCCAGAGTGAGTGTCATTATCCCCACTTATAACTGCGAGCGCTACATTGCTCAAGCTGTGGAAAGCGTGCTTAACCAGAGTTACCAGGATTATGAAATTATTGTGGTTGATGATGGTTCGACTGATAATACTCGCCAAGTTCTAACGCCTTACGATCGTTTAATTCGCTATGTTTATCAAGAGAATCAAGGGGCGGCGATCGCGCGGAATCACGGCTGCAAATTAGCTCAGGGAGAATTTTTAGCCTTTCTGGATGCGGATGATTTATTTTTACCCGAAAAACTAGCAGCACAAGTGGCTTGTTTTGAAGCCGATCCGTCTTTAGAACTGGTGCAAACTGGCTGGCGTTTAGTGAATGAACGGGGAGAAAAAATTTCGGATGTCAGCATTTGGGAGTATGCACCAGACTTGAGTTTAGAAGCTTGGGTTTTATATAAAATGGTGCGTCCTAGTGCCATGATGCTGCGGCGCGAGTGGTGGGAAAAAGTGGGAGGATTCGATCATCGCTATCCACCGACCGAGGATTTAGATTTCGTGCTGCGTTTGTCATTAATGGGGTGTAAGGCAACCTGGTTGCGGGAAATTCACACTTGTTATCGTCAGCATGGCAGCAATTTAATGTCTGGTGGGTATCAGGTCATGAAAAATACAGAAATTATTATGGAGGAGTTCTTTTCGCGACCAGAATTACCAACAGCCATTCATCAGTTGAAACGCAAAGAGCGGTATCAATGCTATGTGTGGATGGCCTGGCGAATGTATGCCAATGGTCACTTAAATTTGATGGCAGAGTGTTTAGATAAGTCTTTGGCATATACGGCACTGGCAGGGACAGAAACGGTTGCGAATTGGATCGATACCTTTAGCCGGATTTCTGTTGAATATGGGCTGAATTTTGAGGTTACTTCCTTGATGCAGTTACCGGAATGGCAGCGCTTAGTAAGAAAGGCGAGTCATCAATCTCTCCTGTCTCAAGATACTGAGGCCACTCGCTTTTTGAAAGCGGCGGGTTTCCTGGCGGCAACGCCGACAAATCGTTCGTGGCGCCGGCACATTTTGCTCTATAATACCGACGAGCCAGGAGTGGGGGGGCTCGCACAGTATGACCATGCCATTATTTGTAGATTAGCGAGTTTAGGCTATCGGGTGACGGTGGCGCGACCCAAACATTCAAGTCCCTTTGTAGAGCGAGAAAAGGAATTGGGAATTGAGCAAGTTTGGCTGGATTTTAGTGGTGCAACGGAGTTTTCGCGGACTTTAAGAAATCAGGGGGATGCGGAAACGTTATTCTCACAGGTAAAACCGGATTTAATTATTTTTAGTGATGGCTGGCCGATCGCCAATTTTGCGGCGAAGCAGGTAGCAGTGCGGTTGGGGATTCCTTATCTGATTACGTTAGGGTTAGCGCAGCCAGAACATGGGAAGTTTACGCAAGGAGATGGGGTGGATTATGTAGGTGTGAATCGGCTTTTATTGCAACACGCAAAGGTGGTAATTGCAGCGGCCCACGAGCATTTACAGATCTTGCAGAAACAGTTTAAATTGCCAACAGAAAAGGGGCAGGTGATTTACTATGGGCGCTCGGAGAAATATTTTGCACCGCCCGATCGGTCAAGTCGTCAACGTTTACGGCGAGAGGTAGGAATTCCTGAGGATGGTGTCGTCTGTTTTACGTCAGCTCGCTTAGCAGCAATTAAGGGACATCGTTATCAATTAGCAGCGATTAAACAGTTGCAGAAATTGCCGATTTGGTCGCGATTCTATTTTGTCTGGGCGGGGACGGGTCAGGGTAGTTATGATAATGTGGAAGCGGAATTAAAGGCAACAGTGCGGGAGCTGGGAGTGAGCGATCGCGTCAAGTTTTTGGGGCAGCGCTGGGATATTATCGATTGGTTGGATGCGAGTGATATTTTTGTATTGACTTCCTTGGCGGAAGCAGCACCTTCCTTTGCGGTGATGGAAGCGATGGCGAAGGGGTTGCCGGTGGTTGCTTCGGCAGCGGGTGGCATTCCGGAAGGGTTGGGGGATACGGGTCAATTGTTGCCCGATCCGAATGTTAACCCAGAAGGAACGGTGAGGGAGTTGGTGAAGACGTTGGAGGCATGGGTAGCGAACCCGGAATTGCGGCGGCGTGTGGGCACAGCTTGCAAGCAGCGGGCTGAGGAATTGTTCAAGGAGGAGCGGATGCTGCAAGAATCAGTGGAGGCGATCGAGAAGGTGTTGCGATCGGCAACTGAGACTGAACCCTCTTCGTTCCACCTCCCTGCTGCTACTGAGAGTCGGTTGCGCTACAGTTTTTTGGTCTGGCAGGCATGGGAAGCGTATTGTCAGGGAGACAGGCAGAGGATGGTTGAGCGGTTGCGGGAGTCTGGGCAGCGATCGCCGTTTTTGGGAACGGAAACAGTGTTAAACTGGGTGGCGAGTTTTACCAAGTTTGCTGAGGAGAAGGGGGTTGAAGTAGATACTTACTCTCTGATCGATTCGGTGGAGTGGAAACAATTGATAGAGGGGACCGTCAGTTGGGAGATGGCATTGTCTTAGCGTCAGAAGAGCCTGCGGAACTCAACAGCTTGTTCCTAGGGTTCGATACTTTTAAGCATCTAGAATGAGTTCTTAGATTTCCTTAAAAGCACTCAACCACAACTGATAAAAGTTTAGAGAGTGGGCAAAGCTCCTTCTGTGGCAAATGATGAAAAAAGCGCTAATTTGCGGTATTTCAGGTCAGGATGGTGCTTATCTAGCAAAGTTGCTATTAAATAAAGGCTATGTAGTCTGTGGTACCTCACGGGATGCCCAAATCTCAGAATTTCGTAACCTTTTCCGCTTAGGCATTCGGGAACAGGTAAAGTTAGAATCCATGTCTCTGAATGATTTTCGCAGTGTCTTACAGGTATTAGCGAAAGTTCAGCCGGATGAGGTGTATAATCTAGCGGGTCAGAGTTCGGTGGGTCTGTCCTTCGAACAACCGGTTGAAACTCTGGAGAGTATTGCAACTGGGACTTTGAACCTCCTAGAGGCAATTCGGTTTACAGGGAGTCAGGTAAAGCTATACAATGCCAGTTCCAGCGAGTGTTTTGGGGACACGGGAGGTCAGGCAGCGGATGAATCTACGCCTTTTCGACCCAGAAGTCCCTATGCAGTGGCGAAGGCGACAGCATTTTGGGAGGTAGCGAATTATCGAGAGGCATACAATTTGTTTGCCTGTTCTGGTATTCTGTTTAACCATGAATCGCCCCTGCGACCGGAACGGTTTGTGACGCAAAAGATCGTGGCAGTTGCTGGTCGGATTGCGTCGGGCAGTTTAGAAAAGCTGCATTTGGGGAATATCTCGGTGCAGCGAGACTGGGGTTGGGCGCCGGAGTATGTGGAGGCGATGTATTTAATGTTGCAGCAGGAGGAAGCGGATGACTATGTGATTGCAACTGGGGAGAGTTATGCTTTGGAGGAGTTTGTCGCTGAGGCGTTTGCTTATTTGGGGTTGGATTGGCGGGAACATACAGCGAGCGATCGGAGTCTTTATCGACCGACTGAGATTGCTGTTGGGCGGGGGAATCCGAGTAAGGCGAAGGAAAAGTTAGGATGGGAGGCGAAGTATAAGATGCGGGATGTGGTGAGGATGATGGTGGAGGGGAAGCGAATGAATTGATGGGTAAAAAGATTGAAGTATGCACCTGTTATGGTTCCGACAAAATCACATATTCATCAGTTTTATGGGATTTACTGATTAATGAATGGGGTCTGTCTTTAGTATCCTATCCGCAAGTTAATCTAATGTGTCTACTTTTCCCAATCTATCGTATTGTTTTTTGGTACAGTCAGATACATTAGAACACATACAAAATCCAAGCCAAGCTTCGTCAGAGTGTAGGCGAGTATTAAAGCCTGGAGGTTTTTATTGTTTTACTATTGATCTAGTAGTAGACAGAATAACTAGCTCCAGGGAAGGTTTACATTCTAATTTTGAAGGCGATAGTAGCTCGGAAAAAACTAGCTTCTTGTCTATAATGATCAATATGGATTTCAGGTGTTTGGAAACACGTGATGGAAGTGGGATTGCACGAGGACAGAATATATTATTCCTTAGAGTATCCCATTGCCCAGACACTGGTTGGTATCAAATCAACTAATTAAGTAGCTAGATTACTTAGGACTAAAGCTTTAAAGAGGTATATTGGAAGATGGAAATGGAATTTACAGGAGAAAGATACGTCCCTTCTATACAAGGAGCTATTAGGTATGAACACCTGCATCGCTATGCTCTAGCGCTTGAGCTTGCATCGGGTAAGACAGTTCTAGATATAGCCTCTGGTGAAGGATATGGCAGTGCAATTTTATCTCAAGTTGCTTCTTCTGTCGTAGGAGTAGATATTGACTCTTCCTGCATATCATTTGCCTCTAAAAAATATAGAGCCATTACTAATTTAGAGTTTTTAGTAGGCGCTTGTGACGCTTTTCCTCTACCTAACGAATCAGTAGACATTGTAACTTCGTTTGAAACACTAGAACATCACGATCAGCATGATGAGATGATGCAAGAAATTAAAAGAGTTCTAAAACCTGGGGGAACTTTGATAATTTCTGCGCCCAATCGATTGACTTATTCAGAACAGCCAAAGTCTTTATCGTCTAACCCCAATAATCCTTTCCATGTCAAAGAACCATACGATTATCAATTTATCAGTTTAGTAAATCGTTATTTTAAGTCAGTTAAAATTTATGGGCAGAGATTAGCTATTGGGTCTTTTGTCTTTCCTTTAAGACATGGAGTGAAATCGGGCTTTAAGTCTTATACAAGCGAGGAAAGCCAAATTATGCAACAAATACCTTGTTTGACAGAACCACTCTATTTTATTGCTGTATGTTCTGATAATTCTACAAATATCCAGAATAGCCTAGATTCTATATACATTGACAGAGAAGATGATGTTCTCATGGAACTGAGAGAGCAACTGATTCAGACTTCAGGTGTATTGGCACAGATTCAATCACATTGCCATCAGACGCAAGCGGAATTGGAACAATCCCAGTCTCAACTCCACCAGACGCAAGCGGAATTGGAACAATCCCAGTCTCAACTCCACCAGACGCAAGCGGAATTGGAACAATCCC
>JBLNEP010000147.1:0-4154 GCA_050262755.1 Actinomycetota bacterium
GAATTTAAGCTGGGGGAAAAGTCCCTTTGCTTTTTGACTAATGTCATCCTAGCATGACTGTTTTGGTTGGCAAGGGGGTTTTTTTTAACTTCTGTAAATCCGGAAATCAGTATTAGTAGGAGAATCTCAGTATTTCTACGAAATGATCGGCCTACTCTCCGTGGAGTCTCTCCACCCTGCTAAGACAGCTAAGGGTGTTTTTGTGACGGGAAATGGTGTCTGAGAGCCTCCTGACTCGGAACGAAAAGCTGAATTTTGCAACCAGGGTTTTTTCACCCCTGTAACGTTGTTTTGCCTAAAATTACTGAGCTAGGATCTCAGTATTACGTAACTCCCTGAAGAAATGGGTGCAAGATAACTGTCATAAAAAGCCTCAAAATCTTTCTGGGGGGGAAGATCTTGAGGCTCCTCAACGGCAAAGCTCTTGTTTGGTGACGCTCGCTATCTTGGTAAAAACCAGCTTAGCTATTACCGATCTGTTAATTTCCTATCTCCACGGCTATCCGTGGAAGAGTCGTTACCTAGACAGAATTAAGTCGTTTGAACTCGCTTTTCAAATTCCTGGCGCGTTTCTTCAACCAAATCTAGAGCTACAGAATAGATATCACTGTGTTCCTGCTTGAGCCAACCCAAGAGGCGAGAAAGCTGAGCATTTCTCAGGTCTAGATCGGTTTGAAAAATAACTGAAGCAGCAAGAGCTGGCGCATATTCGGACGGGTGGCCTTGGGCCACAAAACTAGCCGTAAGAGCATTGAGTGCTCCTTGCCGGACAGGATCTGGCGTAAATGCTGGAGACATAATTTTTGAGAGTAATAGTGACAGAAACGATGCTACTTCACAACCTAAGCGAAATAAATCCAGTCGTGTTACTGAAACTTGCTTAAAGCAATTTAGTGAATGACTTGCAAGAATTCTGCTGCACTCCTTAGGGCTTATGCAACTGGCACAGGAATCAGCGCCCTCTAGTAACAGATAGCTGGAGTGGGGTAAAATGAAGTTGTAAGAAGCTTATTATCAGTTTAACACTAAAAGCTCAAAAAGCAATATAAATTTAATTTTAAAATTCGCTTAATCATTAACTTTAAATCATTAATAGAATAGTTAGTAGTTAGCTGCCACTAACTACTAACTGCCAACGATACTCCAGCTCACAGGAGTTAGAGAAAATCAGGTTCATCAACTCTTTTTTTTAGCTGGGATTGTTCTAAGTCGGAAGTTCAGATCAAGCCTGACGCTGCTCTAGTAAAATTCGATAAGCGTAATTAAAGTCATCAGTGCTAATCCGAATATTTTTTGGATCTGTTAACCCTTGACTCCGATAGCGACGAATCGCTTCTACAGCCGCCTGATTGCTCAACAGCGTCAGATCAGCTCCATTCCAGCCTTCAGTCTGGGACGCCCAGTAGGCCAAGTCAACCCCTTCTAAAGGACGGTCTTGGTTGTGTACTTGTAGAATCGCTAAGCGACTATCTTCCTCCGGCAAATCAACTTTTAATTGCAAGTCTAATCGACCGGCACGAAGCAAAGCTGGGTCAAGTGTATCTGGTCGATTAGTCGCACCAATTACCAAGATCGTTGCACCTGTTTGCAGACCATCTAATTCTGTGAGTAATTGTCCAACGACCCGATCGCTGACGCCAGAATCACCGCTGTAGCGTCCCCGCGCTGGTGCGAGGGTATCAATTTCATCAATAAACACAACACAAGGAGCTGCTTGTCGTGCTTTGGTGAATAATTCTCGTACTGCTTGTTCGGAAGCCCCCACCCACTTGCTAATTAACTCGGGTCCATTGATGCAAATAAAATTAGCTCTCGCTTGAGACGCAACAGCTTTTGCCAACAAAGTTTTACCAGTTCCCGGTGGTCCCCATAGCAAAATCCCTTTGGGTGCTTTGGCTCCTGTTTGAAGATACAATTCGGGATGCAGCAGAGCACCTTCCACTGACTCTTTTAGGATCTGCTTGATCTGAGCAAGACCTCCAATTTCCTGCCAAGTCACATTCGGAGATTCTACTTCGACACTTCGTAGAACTGCGGGTTTAATTTCCTTGAGTGCTTGCAAAAAGTCCGGCTGACTAACGGTCATGGATTCAGGAATTTTTTGCTCCATTGAGGGCACTTGTCGCCGCAAAGCAGTGTAAGCAGCTTTTTGACAAACGGCTTTGAGATCGGCTCCCACAAACCCCACTGCATTATCAGCGATCAGATCTAAATTAACCGTTTCGTCAAGAGGCATGGCGCGAGTCAAGATCTTCAAAATCTCTAAGCGACCCTGGCGATCAGGGACGCGAAACAAAACCTCTCGGTCAAATCGTCCTGGACGGCGCAAAGCTGGGTCAAGATGGTCAGGGCGGTTCGTAGCAGCAAGGACAACAACTCCCTGAGTTTTGGCAAAGCCATCCATTAAGCTTAAAAGCTGTGCAACCAGGCGTTTTTCTACTTCTCCTTCGACTTTGCTGCGATCGGGGGCGAGGCTATCGATTTCATCAATAAATACCAAGCAAGGGGCGCTTTTGAGTGCTTTCTCAAAGATTCCCCGTAATTTCTGTTCGGCTTCTCCGTAGTATTTGCTCATGACTTCTGGGCCAACTAAAGCGATGTAGTTGACTCCAAGCTCTTCAGCAAGAGCGCGAGCTGTGAGGGTTTTACCTGTCCCTGGTGGCCCTACTAGGAGAACGCCTCGGGTGGGTTCTAGTCCAAGTTTGGCTAGGAGATCTGGGCGCTTCAGGGGAATACCCACTAATTCTTTAAGTTCAGCCAGAATTTCAGAGAGTCCTCCGACTTCCTGAAGAGAAGGAGTTACCCCTTCACCCTCAGATGAATCAGTTGGTTCTGATGAGGAGGAAGCAGAACCGCCTGAACTATTGCTAGCTGGAGGTTGGTTGCGAATACGACTGGTACCAATATCAGTCCCCACATTGCTAGAACGGGGAATGCTACCGGAACGAGGGATGCTGCTCATAGAACGGGAGTTGATTTGTACATCTGTCTTAATCTCTCCCTTTTCAATTTTTTCTTCGAGAGCTTTGGCCAGTTCTAATAACTGCTCAAAGCCTTTGAACAAGTCACTCATAATAGAACTCCTGCGCTAATCACTTTACTACAGTTGTGTTTTAAGTAGGTGGGTATGAATAAACTGATGTGAACGGGGCAGGTTTTGAAAGGGAAAACAGGCTATTGCCAAAGCTTTCAGGCTCAAATAGCCCCTACGGAGACATTCTGTTTCTTATACCTACTTACTTACTGCCTAGTTGTCCAAAAGGGGCATCAGGGTCGCGACTATTTTCCCTAGGGACCAAATGCGACAATAGCCTCTATTCCTGCTCGATTGATGGCTGCTAGGGGGTGGATTTCCCTCAGGTTTCTCTAGAGACACACTCTTTTTACGCCCTTGTTAACCAGACATTTACGCTTAGCAGCCACAGCAGCATTAAATAGCTGGTTCAAGACCCTGGGGTTTAGGGTTTTGTGCCTCGTAATAGTTCGCGGCTCAATCGCTAGCTCTTCAGGTCGTTACTTTGGAATTGAGGGAAGATCGTTGCCTGTTTCTAGTAAGGACTCTAGTTAGCCTAGGCTCATGTTACCACTACTACCATGTTTTTATCAGCCTTGAAGGACTGCTAGCTAACAGTGAAGCGCTTGAGGTTAGACGACTTCAATTATACGATCCTAACCTTGTTGCAGGCATTCTACTCTCAACCCAAAAAACTTGGGTACAAATCTCTAATATAAACCTTGTTTGAAGAGTTTTTGTTGTTGTTCATCGCTTTGTTAAGAAGATAGAGAAGTGATTCCACGTAAGTGAAAACCTTAACGCAGCTAAAATCTACTGAGGTTCTGTTCGGATTAAAGAACGGTAAACGGATGATTTTCCGGTCTTGCTTCAGCTCGTGAAGTCAGTACAGACCCCTCAATTGAAAAGGGTCATGAATCTCAAGTCTTTTTACCGTAAGCTTTTGAGCCTAGTAAGAAGCTCTCTCACTCTGAAAAACCTTTCTCAGCCAGGAGGAGGGAATCCACGGAGAGTAAGGCAGTCCTTTCGTAGAAACACTGAGATTTTCCTACTAATACTGATTTCCGGATTTACAGAAGTTAAAAAAAACCCCCTTGCCAACCAAAACAGTCATGCTAGGATGACATTAGTCAAAAAGCAA
>JBLNEP010000148.1:0-27458 GCA_050262755.1 Actinomycetota bacterium
ACTTTAATAAGTCTTTCTCTTTGTTCTTGAGATAAATGATTTCTGGCTGGCATCTGTAGTTCGCGCTCGCTTACTTTTGTTGTCTGCCCATTATACAATATAGCTGCGTAGCAGCTTAACAGCAATTTGAAGCGGGGACGATGTTGGATCAGGTGACGCAACATTCCCAAAACGTCTTGTTCGTCAAAGCGTCCTTTGCTAATAGCGTCGTCTAGCGCCTCGAACTCATCGAAGGAAAGTAAAGCAATATTTTGGTCTAGGGTTTGTTCTACTCGATCCAGCCATTCATCAAAGCTCGTGAAAGGATCAACCGCTAAGGTTTCGCGGGTGAGGGGTGGGAGAGTAACAGCACTTTGACGTTTGGCTGAGTCGATCATCGCTCTGGCGATATTGTAGAGAAAACCAGCATAGTCACTGGCTGATGAAACGGGTCCTTGCAAGTCTACAAACAGGGGGATGATGCTATTGGGTAGCAAGCGTCCCAGGTTGTTGAGGAGGGAGGTTTTGCCCATGCGTCGCTGTCCGTAGAGTAGCAAAGGTGGGCGGCGACGGTCGAGGATTAATTGTTCGATGCGAGTACCGAAGTCAGTGCGTCCGGTGAAGATTTCCTGCTGTTCGGTGAGAGGTACGCCGATGATATAGGGGTTATCAATTTCTTGGCGAAATTCTACCTCTTGAACTAATTTTTGTATATGGTTAGTGATGATTTGATGCCAATTGGTAGCAAATTGGGCAAAGTGAACTTCGTCGTCGTAATTATAGCGGTTTAATACCCATACCCAATTGTTTAGTATATCTGCAATCCTCTTAAGGGCCAAACGCTGGTTATAAGCACTTGTCTGCTGTAGGGCGGTGTTTACGTCTTGACTCAAGCGAGTAAAGGTACGCAGAAGTGCCATAGCTGGGCTTTCCAGTTCAGCTTGGCTTATAGTGTGGTGAAAGTTACGTATAGCTTCCAAGTCAGTACAGCTTTCTAATATTGGTGCATACAGTTCAATCTGAGCTATCCATACTGCCCAACTCTGGTGGCTGGTATTCAAATACTCCATCGCACTTCGTAACTCAGCCATGTTACGGGTTGCTAACAGGATAAGGTGCTTACGCAAACTAAATAAAGGCAAGCGCTGAAACTCGTCCCAAAAAGCGGAATGCCAATGTAATAGAGTTTGGCGACTACTATCGCGTCGTTTATCAGCGAAATAGATTAGACGATTCCATACTCCTTCTTGGATTAAATAAAGTAGCACAGGTTGCCATCGATCGATTTTTAATCCTAGTACAATCCCAATTAATCCAGAAGTTAAAGCAGGCAATAGGATAGTGGAAGGAGAAACTTCATCACTGTAAATAGCGCCTATTATCCATACTCCACTGGTTCCTAAAACACCAGCCATAAAAATATCCCAGGAACTTATAAAACGCCTGGTTAACATAGGTGGAAAAGTAAATAAAACGTTGGAAAATATAATTAAGATTGCTATGCCAGCGATACTAGATGCCATATAGCTTGGCATACTGAATGCCAGGTAAAACACGATAGCCACCGTTGTAGTCAGTGCTAAACCGAACATTACACCACGACGCCACATTTGAGTACGGCACGCAACTGCAATACCAAACAAGATGCCCAACAGCAAGCTCAAAATTAGGCTTGTTAATAAAATAATGACCAAATTGAAGGAGACAATAGTCGTTGTCCTTTGCTGGATAGACGAGCTAAAGTTAAATAAGCTCCACCATAAAAATACTGTTCCCAAGCTGAGCAAAAGACTGATAACAGAGCTACTAATCTTCCTAAATAATGAGTCAACTGATTTTTGCTTCTCCTTACTAAAGGTCATACAAGCAGCTATGCCGAAGGCCATCCCCAACTCCATGCTGTTGATTATGCTCTGTGGCACGCTATGAATCAGGCAAAACATAGGATGACAAACTAATACATTGCGTACCACTACAGGTACCAAAGACAAAGCCCAGCTAAGCACCAAACTGAACGCCACACTAACTGAGATACCAAAGCATACACAAAGCCATACGAAAAAAAACAGCTCGAACGAAATCCAGTAATATAGATCGAAAAAACTCTGTGGTTGTAGAAGCCGGTTAATTATAAAAGTAAGTAGAAGAGGCCAGACAACATAAGCCTGAATCAACAAACGTTGCAACGCTGGGCTATGCCACTGCGAGCGACTCAATTCAGCTAAACAAAAATCTGGACTCAGGGTAGGATCAATACGGGCTAAATGGTTTCGCCAAGCAGAAGGACGAAAGAAAAGCCAGAACAGCAATTGCAAGCTACCGATAATCAGGTTGGGGTGCTGTTCAGGTGCATTGGTGTAGTCATTACGCGGCACATTTGGCAAAGTCATTTTGGTTGTTTTTTTTAGCTTCTGGGCTGGGTGTGAGCAAAAACGCTAAGAATCTATTCTTGTAGAACTGAGACAAGTCTGACTATCAATTTATTTTTAAGTACGTTGTTATGTTTTAAGTGTGGCCTCGCAAGAACTTATCTCTCTATTTAGTTTCTCCTTCCAACAAATTTACAAATGGCTGCATCTGTTGTAACGCTTCTTCCCGCCAATTATCGCCAATTTCCCCATCTTCGAGCGTAAATAATCTTTCTCGACAAAGGATTTGCAACAAAATTGGCCAGCATCCGCTTTGGGCTAATATCCACTCGATATCATTTTCAGCGAAAGAGATGGGGGAACTGGCGATCAATTCTCGTGCTTCTGTATTTGTCAGTGGTCCTAATGTCGTGCTATAACCAAAAATATTAAAAAAGGGCGAACTATGTCCGGTGTGATGTGCTAATTCTATGGGTGATTCGGGTGTTGCTAAAATAAAGGCTAGATTCCCTTGAGTATAGTTAGTTGCTAAGGACCGCAAACTCTCCCAAAACCCATCATCTAATTCTGGACAGCGTTGCAATCCGACGCCAATTTCATCGAGTAAGATAACTGTGGGTTTCTGCAATTTGCCACTAACCGCATCCATGAATTGATCCAAGTCGCAAGGACTGGGGATTTGCATTTCTAGGCATTTTAAGATATAGCTTAACAATCCCTCCCGACTCTGCATTCGCGCATCTTGCAAGTCTACGAAGATCCAGCGATAATTCTCTGGATGGGGCAACCAATCAGATTTTTGGTTGGGGCGTAACTGTGCTGCTGGCGTCGTGGTGATGTTTTTTAAGTAATGCAGCAAAGACGTTTTGCCACTCCTTCGTTTACCAATGATGGCAGCATTTTGCAGGGGATGGCGTTTCAGCAAGTCAAAAAGGCGCTTGAGTTCCTTCTGTCGCCCAAAAAAGTAGCGCGGTTGGGTGATGCAGGGGCCGGTGATAAAGGGTGATGGGGATGGGGGTGCGAATTCTTTTTTACAGGCGATTTGCTGCCAGTTTAAGCCCAGCTTTTCACTAATTTCGACAAAATTTATGTAATCAACGGGTTGGCCGTTGAGGAAGTTGCTTAAGGTAGATTTGGCTATTCCTAACTCTGTTGCCAAAGCTTTTTGGTTAGGAAAAGCGTTAAGCTGAAGGGCTTGTTTTACTTTGGAGATGTACTCTGGGGCAACTTTTAGCGATCGCGACATCACTTTTGATAGAAAAGCTTTATAGATTCTACTCAACCAAATCTCACCCCAAAGTCAGCCCGAAGTCAGTCCAAAGTCAGTCCGAAGTCAGCCGAAAGTCAACTTGAAGTCAACTCTGTTCTCAGCTAGTCCTAGAGTTTGATGGAATTGTTGAGTTAACTATATTGATTATGAGACGCTACTTACCCATTTGGCAAATTACGTTCCCCTTGTGTGCGATCGTGATTTTTGGCTTAGGAGCTGCTACTACAGTTTACATGGTTAGTGGTCGCTATCTATTTGACCTAGAGGTCACTCCTCAACGGATCAAATTACAGACTGATGTGGACAAAAGGGATAGCCAAGTCAGAAAAGAATCTTCTGAACAACATCCTTGAAGGAGGTTAGGGTAATCGGGGGATGGGACTAGCACTGTCCCCCCATTCATCACTCAGGTTTTAGAGCATACTGAGTCACTGTAAACACTGCTTGCAGATGATTTCAAACTCGAGCTTAATATTTTTTTAGCTGATTTTTTTTATAACTCTATCATCGGACAAATGGAGGGAAACACTTCCCGATTTGCACCGGGAAGCCATCCCATCTTATTCCGCCATTACTTCCGCTTGGCCGTCGCTTTCTTCTTCGCTTCCTTCTCCGCCTTCTTAGCCGCTTTCTCTGCTTCTATCTTCGCAAGTCTTGCCTGTTCCTTCTCCTCCGCAATCTTATCCAAATAATAGTGATAATCTCCCAAATAAGTGCGAAATTCTCCATCCCGAATTTCCACAATTTTGTTAGCAACTTGGGAAATAAAATAACGGTCGTGGGAGACAATCATCACAGTTCCGTCATAATTTTGAATCGCCTCTTCCAGCATTTCTTTCGCCGGAATATCGAGGTGATTCGTCGGTTCGTCCAAAATCAGTAAATTAGCGGGTCGTAACAGCATTTTAGCTAACGCCAAACGTGCTTTTTCTCCCCCACTTAAGGCTCCCACTGCCTTAAATACCGTATCCCCCGTAAAGAGGAAGCGGCCTAATAACGTGCGGACCTCTTCATTTTTCCAGTCAGGGACTTCGTCATGAATGGTCTCCATCACAGTCTTGGTTAAATCCAACGCTTCCGCTTGATTTTGTTCAAAATAACCGGGGAGGACATTATGATCTCCCAATTTCACCGTGCCTTCCGTGGGTGCTTCTAACCCCATAATTAACCGGAGGAGGGTAGATTTACCACAACCATTCGGACCGAGAAAAGCGATGCGATCGCCCCGCTCAATTAATAAATCCGCCCCTAAGAACAAAATCTTGTCATCGTAGGTATGAGCCAAATCTTTGATAATCGCCACTTCCCGGCCACTCCGAGGCGCAGGGGGAAAGCGGAAATGCAGCGTCCGCAGAGCAGCCGTCGGCGCTTCAACCCGCTCAATTTTATCTAATTGCTTCTCGCGGCTCTTAGCTTGGGTGCTGCGGGTGGCGCTGGCCCGGAACCGGTCCACAAACGCTTGCTGTTTCTCCAGTTCCTTCTGCTGGCGTTCGTAGGCAGACAGTTGCGCGTCTTGCGCTTCTGCTTTCTGTTGCAGATAGGCGGAATAGTTACCGAGGTAAGTCGAGGAAACACCTCGCTCAGTTTCCACAATTTGAGTACAGAGGCGATCGAGAAATTCCCGGTCATGAGAAACGATCACCATTGGGGTAATCAACCCTTTCAGGTACGTTTCCAGCCACTCAATGGTCTCTAAATCCAGGTGGTTTGTCGGTTCGTCCAACAGTAACAAATCGGGTTTTTGCAGGAGGATTTTGCCTAAGCTCATCCGCATCTGCCAGCCACCGCTAAAGGCGCTCACCAAGCGATCGCCATCCTCCGGCTCAAATCCCATTTCCGGCAGAATTTTCTCAATTTCCGCTTCCAAACCGTAGCCATTGAGCCCTTCAAATTGGCGCTGTAGCTTATCCATTTGCCGGATCAGCTTGTCGAGTTGCTCCGGCGTGGCCGTTTCCATGTCTCGATGCACCTGCATCAGAGACTCATGAACTTGGTTTGCTTCCGTAAAGGCCCGCCAAAATTCTTCGCGCACTGTGCGGGTGGGGTCTACTTCAAATTCTTGGGTGAGGTAGGCGATGTGGAGACTAGCGGGACGAATAATTTCGCCGGCGGTGGGTTCAACTTCGCCGGCGATGATTTTGAGTTGGGTCGATTTACCAGCACCGTTGACGCCAACGAGACCAATGCGATCGCCGGGTTTAACTTCCCAGTTCACATCTTTGAGGACTTCGCCAGTGGGATAAATTTTACTGATATGTTCGAGTCGCAGCATTCTGGTGTGGGCAGGAGGAGAGTAGGAGCCTGTGCTATTGCCGTGTTAATGTTAACAAATTTTAAGGCGACTCCGCGACCGATCTATCAATCAGCCTATTACCCCCCTCAACTTCCCTCTTAAACCTTTGCCTCTTCCTTCACCAACTTCTCCCAACCCAGGTCCTTAAGAGCATGATTGCGACGGAGCGGACGAGTCACCAACTCTAAGATGTCACGAGCATTTGTAAACCCATGAATTTGAGCAAAGGTAAACTCAACCGACCACTTGGTATTAATCCCGCGAGCTTCCAAAGGATTCGCATGAGCCATACCGGTAATCACCAAATCCGGCTTTAATTCATAAATCCGCTGAATTTGATTATAATTGTCCGGCTTCTCCATAATTCGAGGAACGGCTACCCCCATTTCTTGGCAAGTTTTTTCTAGGAGTGCCAACTCTGCTGCTTGATAGCGCTTATCCATGTAAGGAATCCCAATTTCTGGGCAACTCATCCCACACCGAATCAAGAAGCGAGCCAAAGAAATCTCCAGCAAATTATCACCCATGAAGAAGACTGATTTGCCTCGAATTAATTGAATATACTCTTCCAAAGACTCCCAAATTTGAGCTTCCCGCTCCGCTAACCCTTTGGGTTCAATATTCAAAACTGAGCAAATTTTCTCAATCCAAGCGCGAGTTCCATCCGGGCCGATGGGGAACGGAGCGCCAATTAATTTCGTCTTACGACGACGCATTAATGTTGTCGCAGTCCGGCTTAAAAAGGGATTCACACCCGCGACAAAATAGCCTTCTTCAATCACCGGCAATTCAGTGTAGCGTTTAGAGGGAAGCCAACCGGAAACCTTAATGCCTTGCTTCTTCAATTCCAGGGTTAATTGAGTGACCACTGGATCGGGTAAAGAACCAAATAATACCAAGGGTGTATGCTTGACATATTCGGATTCTTCCGCTGCAACTTCTTCTTTTTTCTTCCCAAAATTCAGTAGTTGTGCGATCGCATTCCGTTCCTGCTTCTGAGCTTCTACCACTGGCGCGCGATCGGGACAGCGAGCCGCCATTGCCGCCAATACCGTATCTTCTCCTTGAGTAAAAGCATAATCTAACCCATTGGCGCGAGCAACCACAATGGGAATCCCAATTTCTGCTTCCAGTTTCGGCGCCAACCCTTCCAAATCCATTTTAATAATTTCGGTGGTGCAGGTGCCGATCCACACAATCACGCTGGGGTTGCGATCGCGCTTAATTTGCAAGCACAGTCGCTTCAATTCCTCATAATCATTTAACTGAGCGGAAATATCCCCTTCTTCCAACTCCGCCATCGCATAACGGGGTTCAGCAAAAATCATCACCCCCATTGCATTTTGCAGAAAATAACCGCAAGTCTTAGTACCAACCACCAAGAAGAAACTATCTTCAATTTTTTGATAAAGCCATGCGACGCAGCTAATCGGACAAAAAGTATGATAATTGCCTGTTTCGCACTCAAAGTTCAGTGGTTCCGGTTGTGCAGCAGTTGTCATAGCTTAAATCTTCTCCACGTTGATTAATGTTGTGTTGAAAATCAGTCAGAAAACTTGATAAATTCCCGCAGCGATCGTCTCCAGGACGGCTATTTGCATAAACAAACCTAGCATGAGGGATTACTCGCCCTCACCCTTGGGATTCAACCTTCCCAAACACCCCCGCTATTTTGCCTGTAAATTGTGTGTCTCTATTAAGACTTCCCCTCAACGATCCGGAGGCTGCGATTTCTCCCGATCGGGGTTAAATGCAGCCTGTTCGCGAGCTTGAGTCAACGGTTAGAGCTGATGATAGAAATACCAATTAAAACAAGCTGTTTAATCAGTCTTTCCTACTGTCAACCCTCACAGAGAGAAGCAATGTTCCCTTCTCGATAACCGTTATTTAAAGTCCGACAAGAAACCAGAAATTTCATCATCCTCATCGTCTTCACCCAAACCCAGAGCATCGAGATCGGCTTCATCCGGATCGCCGGTTGTTGCTTCACCCAAAGCGTCGAGTCCCATTTCATCTAGGTCATCGGAGGTGGCAAAATCTCCAAAATCATCCTCATCCCCTAAATCGCCTAACCCCATATCCAGATCGTCGGAAGCTTCTGCCGCAAAGGGATCGGGGATGTCTTCGGCGACAAATTCAGAGCTTTCTTCCTCAAATGGATTGGCGATCGCGAGATCCTCTTCCTCGGAGTCTGATAGTCCGAAGTCATCCGCTGCATCTTCCTCCATATCTCGGAAAGCATCCAACTCAGAGGAGGATTCTTCCAGTTCATCACCGAGACCGAGGTCATCATCCAAGGCGATCGCTTCCTCTTCCTCATCACCGAGGCCGAGGTCATCATCCAAGGCAATGGCTTCCTCTTCCTCATCGCCGAGACCGAGGTCATCGTCTAAGGCAATGGTTGATTCTTCATCTTCATCGCCTAGATCCATCTCCTCATCCAAGGCAATGGCTGATTCCTCTTCCTCATCACCGAGACCGAGGTCATCATCCAAGGCAATGGCCGATTCTTCCTCCTCCTCGCCAAATCCCAAGTCTTCCTCGTCCGTAGTCGTTTCTACCTCGAACTCATCTGGAGCGAGGGTAGAGGCGATCGCAGCCCCTCCGACTAGTCCAGCAGCGGCTCCAACGGCTGCAATTCCGGCAGCGCCTAAGAGATTAGAGCTATCTTTCTCAGGTTCTGGTTCTACTGGGGTGGGAGGAGCAGCCGTAGTCGCCCTAGAAGGAGCTGGCACTGACGGCACTGCTGGGCTTGGAACTTTGCTGGTTGCAGCTTGATCTGCTTCTGGGGAAATACCCAACGCTTTTTCAGGGTCGAAATTAAGTCCTAAAACATCGATGAGGACTTCTGGATCTGGGTTCAGCCGGGAAAAGGGCAACATCAACTGTTCCAGATTTGGCTCCAAGGCGTTGAGAACTCCCAGGATGAGGTAAGAGGGAGGCCGTCTGCCCCCGTCGGGGGTTTGCACAGACTGCACATTCATTTGTAGTACCAGCCAAGAGCGGTTGGCTTGGTAATACTGCAACCACTTTTGCTTTAAACCACCTGACAACTCTTCAAAAAAAGCCATGACCTCTAATTCCTCATCCTGATTCCTAGACCTATTAAACCATCATCAGGTCTAGCTCTTCTTCCTCCTTAATAACATGAGGCTTACTGGGATTGAGGTAGAAGTCAGACAGCAATGAAAATAAGTCGCGATCGGGGGCGTCATTGGGGACTACCCCTTCTGGACGAGCTAAAATTTGGTCGGCGATGTTGAGGTAGTAGTCGCAGACGTAGTTCAGGGAGGGGTCAGACTCTGCCATCTCAAACAAGGTCTTACCCTTGACGCGGGAAACGCGAATGTCTTCAATCAGTGGCAGCACTTCCAGCACCGGCATGGGTACAGCTTCGATGTATTTTTCAATTAAGTCGCGCTTGGAGGTGCGGTTACCAATTAACCCCGCGAGGCGTAGCGGGTGAGTGCGAGCTTTTTCGCGCACGGAGGCGGCAATGCGGTTTGCTGCAAATAAGGCATCGAAGCCATTGTCGGTGACAATCATGCAGTAGTCGGCGTAGTTAAGAGGTGCTGCAAAACCCCCACAAACTACGTCACCCAGTACATCGAACAGAATGACGTCGTATTCATCAAAGGCATTGAGTTCTTTGAGCAGCTTCACAGTTTCGCCGACTACGTAGCCGCCACAGCCAGCCCCAGCAGGCGGACCACCGGCTTCGACACAATCAACCCCACCATAGCCTTTGTAGATGACATCTTCTGGCCAAACGTCTTCGTAGTGATAGTCCTTTTCCTGAAGGGTGTCGATGATCGTGGGGATGAGGAAGCCGGTCAAGGTAAAAGTGCTGTCGTGCTTAGGATCGCAACCGATTTGCAGCACTTTTTTACCACGCCTTGCCAGTGCGACTGAGATGTTGCAACTGGTTGTAGATTTACCGATTCCACCTTTTCCGTAAACTGCGAGTTTCACTCTTTATTCTCCTATAGGTTCCGATCAAAACTCTTAGGACGGTATTGGCTGCACTGCACAGCATCGCACCGCCGATTCTCTGGGGGCAGTGCTACTGTACCGACAGTCTGCGAGAGGCTGCCCTCTTCAGTTCCTTGTAAGGAATTATTGTCTAAGTTTTCAGGAAAAGAAAGGGGGGGCTGAGATAGAATCTCGCTTAATCAAGGGCTTTAGTGATTATATGAACGCTTTTAGGTTATTAAACGCTACTAATTATCTTTAAAGCTTTTTTTGTTAATTAAACTAATTTTGTAATAATAAAATTAAATAATTCGGTACAATATACAAAAAATTTCCCAGGAAACACAAGCCTTCCCAAGAATCGGGGGTTTTTGGCAGGTCTTAACCAAGGCTCGAGACTGAATCACCCCAAAGGGGTAGTTTGGGTAATTCTGGGGTCAGCGATCGCACCCTCAATCAGTTTTTCAGTGCCCGGCCTCGGAGTCAGCTTGCCTGGGAAGCGGTAGACCCAGGGCAAGTTAAGTTTAATCAAGGCTGCTGCGAGTGCCGAGCTAGCTAAAACTGACTTTTTGTTAAAAATTATAAATTTTTAGTCATATACCGATTTTCACCCCAGTGAAGCCACAATTTGGCATCCCAAGGGAAAGAAGGGGTGCGAGTGATGGAGTTCTTTCCCTGATGCCGATCAAAACTCCCGCCAGCTTCAGGAAGAGAATCCGGCCGAGGCAGGTTAACCACGTTTCCAAACCATCTCTCAGTCAACCCGCACCCGATCTTCCAGGTCAGCTTCCTGGGCTAGGGACTATAGATGACACTGAAATAAAAACCATAATCTTGGGCATTTTTACCGCGGTCTTTAATGCTGACGAGAGGAATGCCGTAGTCCAGCCGCACATTAACATGATTGATCGGTTCCCAAATGACACCCATACCTACGCCCGCCAAAAAATTCTGATTCGTCAACTTATTAGGATTATTCCCAGTATTCCAAACCGTACCAATATCGAGGAAGGGAGCTAACAGCAGAGTCGGAACACCAGCAGCATCACGTTCCACCGTAATGCGGTCTTCCAGCGAGAGGCGAAAGCCATTATCCCCGGAACGTACATTTTGCCGATAGCCACGGAGAGACTGACCGCCACCAATTACAAACTGTTGAGAAGGCAATAAGCTATTGGCAGAGAGTTGTAAGTCTGCCTGTAAGATAAGCAGGTGCTTGTCACTCAGTCGCTGTACCCTCTGGACCTGACCCAGCCAGCTCAAGAAACGGCTGTCAGGAACAGGATCGTTGTTGAGAGTCGCGTCGAATAAACCAGTGCCGATACTGAATTGCGACCGCAGTGCCCAAGCACCCTGTGGGTCGCGCAGAATGTAATCTTGCCCCAACTTAAAGACACTGGTACTACTAATCCCCTTCTCATTCGGGCCACTGCCAAAAGGATAGGGTTCCCCTGCGAGAAACGTTTGACTCCTCTGATAGCTAAAACCCACAGACACAGCAAACTCTTGGAGTGGCGATCGCAACAGTGGCTGTCGATAACTAATTTCAAATAAGTGAGATTTCCCAGTAATATCAAACACATCAAAAGGAGCCTGGACAATGCCGTTACGGTTAGGAGCCGCCCGCAGTTGGATTGTTCCATTCATCGCATTGATTGGAAAGCGGTAGCTAAAGTCAAATACATCCGAGTCCCCGATCGATCGATAATAAGCTCCCGCCAGTTCATCCCCATTTCCCGTTAAATTACGGTGTCGCAGGTTAATACCCAAGCGCTCGGAACCCACACTCGGTGGAGAATAATTATCTACACTAAAATTTGCTTGGAACGGGTTCGCTTCAATCACCCGGACGATCAGAATACTTTCTCCTTCCTTATCCCCCGCTCGCAAACTCGCTTCCACATTATCAAAGAGGGGATCGACTCGCAGCAACCGCAGTTGGTCTTCTAAATTCGCTGTACTCAGGGGAGTTCGCGCTCCCAGGCGAATCCGGCTTTTAATATAAGCTGGATTCAACCGTTTAGTACCTTCTACCTCAATTCGCGCGAGCCTACCTTCTATTACCTGAATCTGCACCAAGCCACCACTGATCGTTTGGGGGGGGACAATGGCTCTAGAGGTGATATAACCCCGCTCCAGGTAAATTTCTGTAATTTTTTCTGCTGCCTTCCTCAGTTCTTCTAAGGTGACAGAACGTCCTTCCAGAGGTTTAACAATTGGATCGAGTTCTTGGCGGCTTAAAATCGTGCTACCCACTACCTCAATTCTCTGCACTGGAATCGGTACATTCGGCAGTTCTTGACCGGGGGTTGGTGTCGGCGTTGGTGTGGGTTGAATGGTGGGCCCTGTATCCGCAGGAGGCGGCGAAGGTTGGGGGACCGGTTGTAAAAAGCGATCGCGGTTGGGATCTGGTTGGGGGTTGACAGGGGGAAGCGGTGGGTTTTGCGCTAAAGCATCACAAGTAAGTAGGTTGCAGGTGGCTGGTGGTGCTGGGTTGGCAAGTACAACTGCATCCGGTTTGATCTCGAAGTCTTTTGCCAGTAACGTTTGCTTAGAAATCGGTGAGGTAGGGGAGAGTTGATGAGGCGTTTCCTGGAGGAGACTGCTCGTAGGAGTGACCAGTGCTTCTCTGGACTTCTCTGTCGCACTTGCTAAGGTCTGAAACTTCCCCGATCCTGGCAGAAGCTGAGGTGATTTGTCTGCTACTGGAGGATGCAGATCGACTTGAGCAATTACTTTGTCAGGAGCAGCTTTCCCGATCCTTGCTTGTGGTTCCTGCTGCGCCTGTGCTGAGTCAGAGGGAGTCGCTGACCAAAT
Source organism: Actinomycetota bacterium (assembly GCA_050262755.1). Taxonomy (GTDB): domain Bacteria; phylum Cyanobacteriota; class Cyanobacteriia; order Cyanobacteriales; family Microcoleaceae; genus JBLNEP01. The sequence goes on from JBLNEP010000148.1 coordinate 12,701, forward strand.
TGGGAACTCTAGGGTTTTGGAGAGAGCTTTATGGCTACACAAGCAAGCGATCAGCACTGCACTGGGAACTGAAACCCCACACCGAAATATTGCAAAACTGGCACTCCAGCGCATAGAAGATAGACTCTTAATATAAGGAAGTTCGGGAAGTTAGAAAGCACCCCACCTTGAGAGCGGCAATAAACCGCGACACGGGCAGCGAATTGCAGGCTTTACCTTTGGCAAGATGCTAGCAACTTGCTACTATCCTAATTTGTGGGTAGTTCTAGCCACGTTTAATATAGCTAGATTCTTATGCGTTGCAAAAGTTGTTTCTCTGCTGAACTTAGATGAAGGAAACCCACACTTAATCGTTGCTAAGGTATGGCTCCTTCTTCTCTATCTTGCCAGTTTTCCACCAAGCCACCATCGGAAAACACTTCCGGATTGTACTCTGCACAGTTTCCTGGCAGAGTGTTGGGAAAAACCTTGGGGTTTAAGAGAGGCGACGCATCCGCTTAATTCCTGGGTAGGAGTTGGCTCTGCACGAAAGGTTGCTGGGCAATTTTATCGAGCTCGACGGATTTTAGCAGTTCTCCCCACTTCTGAGCAAGGGCGGTGTCATTCGGAGCCGAGGAACGCAGTTCCGCGAGAGTGGTGAGCGCTTCGTACCAGAGGCCTGCTTGTGCATAGAGGTTGAAGCGATCGCGAGGAGAAGCTTGCTGTAACTCACTCACCAACGTTGGGGTGGCATCAACACGCTGCACCCACCCAGCCACAAAAATATCGGCGGAGGGATCGTCGGTATCACAGTGGATGCTCATGACCCAGTGGTAATTTTTACCAGTTTCTAGGATGGGTGAATTGTCTTGGGAAGGGAGAGTCACGCTCACAACCCCAGGTGTCTTGGTAATCAGCCTGAAACGCTGGCTATAAAGGTCTTGTTTATTGAGTTTATCGGGGAGAGCATTGGCTTCGTCAGTCAAGACAATCTCCACCGTCTTATCAAGGGCCGCAGGGAGGTAAAACCAGAAAGTCGGGTTTGCAGCTAAGGTACGACCCATTGTCGTTTTTGGAATAATGGCCGTCACTTCCTTGGGATCAAATTTACAGTCACCGCCACGGGTCCCCCCACCTTCCCGCCGTCCGGGAACACCTCGTTGAGGCGGCTCGAAGGCATTCCAATTTTGACCGGGTCGCTGCTCGCTGGAGCGGCTACCGGGTGGCGGAGAGGGTTCAACTGCGTGCCAATTTATCGGCACTGCTTGGGTGAAGACACGATCGCCACTCGTACGGTTATTTTGAGGCGATACCGAGATTGCGGAGCTAGTGGTAGCGCCTAATTCCATAGCAAGGGCTAAGGACAGAGCAGCGATGTGTAAGGAAGACTTTCTCCAAGCCATAATGAACGAGCCTTCTGGCAAACCTAGCAACTTTCGTAGACGGCTTAATTGTATCTAATGTTCCTACCAATGTAGTAATCTGGGGTACTTTATTTACATTTTCGGGTAGATAGGATGAATGAGGCAACAGCGGATTCTATTCAGCTTCGCTTCTGGAGAGTGCTACCCTAACACTCAGGAACATTGGCACTCAGCTCGCCAGCTTTGGGGCCCTAGCTTTCAGCTTTTTGTCCCTCAGACACCTGCTCAAGGCTAGAGACGATCGACCGACTGTTCTCCTTCATTTAGTCCCTCCACTACAGTTAGCATGAATCTCGATTCACCCGCTCTCTTTGACAAGCAGCATTCCGGACCACGAACGATCAGACCGATCGGGGTGTACGCACTGCATGGTATTGCCTTTTCAGGGGACAGCCTCTTCGCGCTTGATTCCGCCGGGGGGTTATTGATTGGGATCGACTCTAAAACTGACAATACAACGATTTTGAATCCGTATCAAACGGAAGCGTTTATTGATGGCTCTGGATTAGCGATCTGGGAAGATACGCTTTGGTTTGTACGAGAAGAAAATGTTTATTTTTGTCCGGGTGCGATTCAGAACAATGCCATTGCTGAACTCAAACCTCAGCATTTTGTTGAATTACCTTATCAGGCTAATGGAGTCGCTGTTTGGAAGTCTACGGTTTATGTGACTTGTCAAAAAGCTGGCTACATTTTTGTTTTTAATCGAGATACGGGGGTAGAAATTACTCGGTTTTATGCTCCTGGAATCGGAGTAGAAAATCTTGCGGTACGAGATGAGGAATTATGGGTTTGTGATACAATTGAGCAAACAGTTTACTGTTTAGACCGAGGAACAGGAACCATCCGTTTTAGTGTCTTAACCCCGTTTGAATTTCCCACTGGTTTGGCTTTTCAAGGAGAAACTCTCTATGTGGTTTATTCGGGAGATGAACTTTACATTCGGGACGATCCAAATTCAGAACAACCTTATCAATTAAGCCGACGCGACCGCACGTTTATTCATCCGCTTCATTTTCATTATAACGAGCGCGGTCGCTATGCTCTCTCCAACGGCTTTTTAATTGAAATGTCTTATGTTGAGGAGCTAGCGCCCTTAGATGCTGTGCATTTAGAAGACCTGGAATGGCGCATTGCTTTACCCTCAGAAACCGATCGGCAAAAAGTCCGAGAAATTACGCCGATCGGAATGCCGTTTACTGAAGAAATTCAAGAAGGTGAACGAGTCGCTGTTTTTAAATTTGACCCCCTACGTCCCCACGAACGACGAATTTTTGGCTGGAAAGCACTATTAGAAGTGAGGTCAATTAAGTACCAAATTACTCCTCGGGATACGGAAAAAGCTCCGAGTTTGTCACCTGAGTTTCGAGCCAAGTATTTGGTCGATAATGATAATTTAGCGATGAATACGGAGATTGTTCGCGAAGCGGCTAAGGAAGCAATAGGGACAGAAACAAATATCCTCCGTAAGCTGTTAAGCATTCGGAATTATGTCTATGACCAGCTTGCCTATGGCATTCGCCCTCATATTGATACCCCGGATATTGTTCTGGAGCGTGGCATCGGTTCTTGTGGAGAATATGTAGGAGTTTTGCTGGCTTTATCTCGGTTAAATGGCATTGCTTGTCGCACTGTAGGTCGCTATAAATGTCCGGCATTTGCTGAGCGAAAAGGAGTACCGTTAGAGCCAGATTTTAATCACGTTTGGTTAGAGTTCTATATTCCTGGTTTTGGTTGGGTGCCAATGGAATCAAATCCTGATGATATTCAAGAACGAGGTCCTTATCCGCTCCGATTTTTTATGGGATTAGCTTGGTATCACATTGAAATTGGTAAAGGCATTCGCTTTCAAAGTTTGAAGAGTCGAGGCCTCCCGGTGAATAAGGAAGAGGTTTCTGTAGGAACGCTGGCGATTAATCATGTCAGGTTTCAAATTTTGGCAGAGTTGCCAGCAGTTTAAAGGAAAGAGGGCGAAGAAAGTGGACAATCTGCTACTCTCCTGATTCTCTGGGAGTAGCCCTATTGAGCGAGCGGCACTATTCGATCGCTGCAAATTTTCACGTAAACTCAAAATTGAGGAGCAATTATCGAAGGAGGTATCATGGAATTTTCTGCGATCAACGTGTTAATTCTGATAGCGTTTGGTCTGCTGGTGGTAGTGACGGGTGGCGTTGCTTACCTAACAGCGGCTGATTGGCGCGATCGCAGGCGGCTAGAAAAAGCCAAGCGGAAACGCTAATCAGATTGACAAAATTCATCAAGTGTGGGCGACTGAAACGAACGCGGTCGCAGGGTATGCTTACAGACATCACAGGCAAGATGCCCATCCCAGAAAACGACGGCCCACTTCCCAACCCTTGTCGTTTTCCAGCCGCAGCCTGGCGATCGCACCTCATCGGCTAAACTTTGTTAATCGAGCGAGAGTCCAGATTCCTACCGGTGACTCTGGAGTTGAAAAATACTTCATCTTTCCATTGCCTGTGCTAACCTGTGAAAAATCCCTACCCACACTCCCTTAGAGCCACAGCTCCCAGAGCATAATGGTTCACATCAAGCGGATCGAACTGACTAACTTCAAATCCTTTGGCGGCACCACATCCATTCCCCTGCTGCCTGGTTTTACCGTGGTTTCTGGACCCAATGGCTCAGGCAAATCTAATATTTTAGACGCTTTGTTGTTTTGCTTGGGTCTGTCCACTTCCAAAGGAATGCGGGCCGAACGTTTGCCGGATCTCGTCAACAACCAGCAAAATCGACGCGGCACCATTGAAGCAAGTGTGACGGCCACCTTTGATTTGGATGAAATGGAGGCCAGTTGGCTGATAGCAGATGAGGAAACCAATGGAAAAGTCAAGGCGATCGCAGGGTTGACTGATGAGGAGTTCGAGGAAGACTTAACAGATGAATTCGTTGAGGAAGCCACTGAAAACGACGAAAACGGAGATTCGCCCCCCTTCTCCCTCCCCTCTCGCCTCGGCGGACACTCCGCTGAATGGAGTGTCACTCGCAAACTGCGGGTGACCAAGCAAGGCACTTATACCTCAACTTACTACATCAACGGCGAACCCTGTACCCTCACGGAACTGCACGAACAATTAAACCGCCTGCGAATTTATCCAGAAGGCTATAACGTCGTCCTTCAAGGCGATGTCACTGGCATCATTTCCATGAACGCCAAGGAACGCCGAGAAATTATCGATGAATTGGCAGGCGTCGCGCAGTTTGACCGCAAAATCGTACTCGCCAAAGAAAAACTAGACGAAGTCAAAGGACACGAAGAACGATCGCGCATCGTTGAAAAAGAACTCATTGCCCAGCGCGATCGCCTCGCCGCCGACCGCACAAAAGCTGAAAAATACCAGAAACTCCGGGCAGAACTCCAAGAAAAATCTCAGTGGGAAGCAACCCTCAAATTCCGCACCCTGCAACAGCAAGAATGGCGAGTGCGAGAACAAATCGAAGCAGGCGATCGCAAATTAGCCGATTTAAACACTCAACATCAAGCTCTACAAACCGAAATCCAAGCAGCAACCGCCGAACTCGACGAACTCAACGCCCGCGTTAAAGCCTTAGGAGAATCAGACCTCCTCGCCTTACAATCCACCTTAGCGAATCAGGAAGCGGAACAACGGCAACTGCAAAACCGCCAGCAGGAACTTGAAGCGATCGCGCAACAAACAGCCGCTCACATTGCCCAAACCGAGCAAGAAATTCGCCAACAGCGACAGAGTTTAGAGCAAGTCGAGGTGGAAATTTCTTACCTTGCTTCTCAGCAAGTCAGCTTGCAACAGCAGCGAGATGCAGCCCAGCAACTGCTTGACGATAACCGAGAGACGGCCAGCGCGATCGCTTCCACCGCCGAAGCATGGGTGCAGCAGCAAACCGACCTCCACCACCAGATCGACAGTCTCCAGAAAACCTTGGAACCGCAACGGGCCGAGCAAGTGCAGTTGCGCGAAAGAAGCGATCAATTGCAGCGACAACTGCAAGAGCAACAGCAATCTTTGCAGACTTTACAGCAGGAAGTCGAGAGCAAACAAGCTCAATTAAGTCGTGCTGGAGAAGCAAAAGGCATGGCAGCCTTGCAAGTGGAATCTTTAACCCAAATTCTGACCGCCGCCGAGCAAGAATTGCAACTTCAGCAGGAAACGCAAACCCGCTTGTTGGAAGAACAACGGGAACGGCAGCGCAAATTAGATAAGCTGGAAGCGCAAATGCAGGCAGTGCAAGAGTCCACGGGAACTATGGCGACAAAAGTGCTGTTGCAGAGTGGGATCGGTGGCATCTGCGGGTTAGTCGCGCAATTGGGGAGAGTGGAACCCCGCTATCAGTTAGCGCTGGAAATAGCGGCGGGGGCGCGGTTGGCGAATCTGGTGGTCGAAAATGATAGCGTCGGCGCTGAGGCGATCGAAGTGTTGAAACGAACGAAGGCAGGACGGATGACGTTTTTGCCACTCAACAAAATTCGCGGATCGCACTTTTCACCACCCGATGTCTTGCGTCGAGCGGCCGGGTTTATTGATTGTGCGGTGAATTTGATCGAGTGCGATCCGCGCTACCGGGAAATTTTTGCCTATGTTTTCGGGAATACCGTTGTGTTTGGAAACCTCAACGACGCTCGCCGTCATTTGGGAGTTTACCGAATTGTGACCCTGGATGGGGAAATTTTGGAGACAAGCGGGGCAATGACTGGGGGAAGTATTGTGACACGCTCGTCTTTACATTTTGGGACGGTGGATGCGAGCGAGTCGGCTATTGAAATGCGGGTGATGGCATCGCTACAAGAACGATTGCAGGAGATTGAGCGGATTTTAGAGCGGTGTAAGTTGGCGATCGCTCAGGCGACGGTGGCTGTGAAAACGCGGTCCCAGGAGTTGATGGACGCCAAGCAGAGTTACCGGGAATGCCAGCTTAAAGTGGAACAGTTGGAGAAGGAGATTAAGACGCTGGGCACGCAGCAGGAACAAGCGCGGTCGCTGTTGGCAAAAAATATGCAAGAGTTAGCAACAGCAAGGGAGCGGTTAGAATTGCTGGAGCGAGAACTCCCCCTCGAAGAAGCGAATTTGCAGGAGTATCGGCAAACCTTGGCGCAGTTGGAAGAGTCGAATCGTCACAGCGAGTGGCAGCAAATGCAAATCACTCTCCGGGGGTTGGAAGGGCAATTACAAGAACGGGATTCGGCCGTGCGGGAGGGACAGCAGCGACTGATTCAGTTGGAGAATCAGCAGCGACGCTTGGAGGAGAAAATTCAGGAGGGCAATCGGAGTTTAGAGCAGTACCATCATCAGGCGGTCACTGTCAAGAATCAATTATCAGGATTGAGCGATCAACTCTTAGAAATTGGCGCAAAAATTGCCCAGGCGCGGATGGCTTTGGCGGAGATTGAGGAACGATTGGGAGAGGAAAAATTAGCTCGCGACCGCGCGGAAGCTCATCTAAGAGAGCGACATTTGGCGAAACAGCAATTGGAGTGGCAATTGCACAAATTGGGAGAAACACAGCAAGAACGGCGCGAGCAATTAGCCACCATCCGCACTCAACTCGAAGCGCAGCGGACAGAATTGCCCGATCCCCTACCGGAAATTCCCGAGCTGGTGGAGAAACAAGGATTAGGGGAATTGCAGCAGGAAGTGCGATCGCTACAAAAACGGATTCAAGCACTAGAACCGGTGAATATGTTAGCCCTAGAAGAGTACAACCGCACTCAAGAACGCCTGCAAGAACTCAGTCAAAAATTAGCAACGCTGGAAGGAGAACGGACAGAACTACTACTCCGAATTGAGAACTTTACCACCCTGCGACGACGAGCTTTTAAAGAAGCATTCGACGCCGTTAACGAGAATTTTCAGACGATTTTTGCGGAATTGTCAGATGGGGATGGGTATCTTCAGTTAGATGACCCCGAAGATCCGTTTAGCAGCGGACTGAATTTGGTGGCCCACCCAAAAGGGAAACCCGTGCAGCGCTTAGCTTCCATGTCTGGGGGGGAAAAATCTCTAACCGCCCTCAGTTTCATTTTTTCCTTGCAGCGCTACCGCCCCTCGACGTTTTATGCTTTTGACGAGGTGGATATGTTTTTGGACGGGGCAAATGTGGAGCGATTAGCTAGAATGATAAAAAGACAGTCACAGCAAGCTCAGTTTATTGTTGTGAGCCTGCGGCGACCTATGATTGAATCGGCTGAACGTACCATAGGGGTAACACAGGCACGGGGAGCTTATACGCAAGTCTTAGGACTTAAATTGCCGCCTCGGAGTCCCTCGGCGTAACTGTGTTAAGTATTATGTAATTTAATAAATCAGGATTAGGGCTAGAATGACATCCGAACAAATCCGCCAACGCTCCGATCTTCTCGGCACCCAGGTCATCACCCGCGATAGAGGCAAACGCTTAGGGGTGGTGAGTCAACTGTGGGTAGATGTTGACCAACGGGAAGTTGTGGCTATCAGTCTGCGGGATAATATCTTAGCGATCGCTGGGATGCCAAAGTTTATGTTTCTCAGCAACGTGCGCGAAATCGGTGATGTAATCTTAGTAGAAGATGAGAGCGCCATTGAGGACGATATTGATGTTGAAGCTTACAGTAGCTTGATCAACAGTGAAGTGATTACCGAAACCGGAGAACTATTAGGCCGGGTACGGAGTTTTAAATTTGATACAGAGAGCGGTAAAGTAGTCTCTTTAATCATTGCCTCACTGGGAATTCCCCAAATCCCTGAGCAAATGATCAGCACTTACGAACTACCCATTGATGAAATCGTCAGTAGTGGTCCTAACCGATTGATCGTGTTTGAAGGTGCAGAGCAACGCCTGCGACAGTTGACCGTTGGGGTTCTGGAGCGCATCGGTTTAGGACAAGCTCCTTGGGAACGCGAAGAAGACATGGGATACTACCCAACGACAGTACGGCCAGAGAATCAATTGGGGTCAGGGGAACCCGTCAAGGTGGCGGAAACCAGAAGAACTGCAACTCCAGCGGTAGAGGAAGCTTGGGATGAGGACGAGCAGTGGGAACGGCCTGTGGTAAGGCCACCGGTGCGTCCGCAGCGAGAACCGGAACCCGTGTATGTAGAGGATTACGAAGAGGATAATTGGGGCGACTCCGGCCGAGATGATTATGAAGAGGTGTATGAGGAGAAGCGATATCCCCGCCCCGATAGTTATCGGGAGAAGCCAAGGGCAAAGGATTATGATTATGACGAGGATGTAGAGTCAGATGCTTGGGCCGATGATGAAGCGCCCAAACCTTATAAAGCACCTCGTGTGAATATCCCTGAGAAGACAAAAGCTCCAGAGTACGAAGAGGAAACTGGGTATTAAGCGATCTGTAGCGCCGTTCTCTACGGCGTTACAGCCTAAAGTTTTCAACTGAGTGAAGGATAGAAGTTGGCGAGGGACATGGCGGTCCTGTGTCCCCCTGAATTTTTTGCTGAACAATTCGCGATTCGTCATCAGAAAATTGCGCGATTCATTCTGTATAACCTTTTGAGGGACAAACAGTAGAAAATCATTTCCTCATCTGTGCGTAACTGCGTTAAAGTAAAGGGACGCTAAGCCACAAGCAGAGGAAAATTTTCATGGGCAGCCAAACCAAAATTGTTAAAGAAACCTTTGGGAATCCTGACCAAGATGGTCACTACAGTGGGGCTTATATTTTCTGTGATGGTACAGCCGAGTTTGTTTGCGGGTACGCCACCCCTGTGGGGAAAAGGAATACCCGCGAAGAATACCACAACATAACACCAGCGACCCCTCAACAGGTTTACACCAAATATGGAAAGCTGGTGGAAAACGCTTAAGACAAAACCGTAAGCTCCAAGTCTCTCGTCGGTTCCGATTCAGGTAAGGTAGGTAAAGTCAAAGGATCAAAGCCTAATTGAGCACTGATACGCTCTCTGGCTAACATTCGATACTCCAAAAAATGTTCTCCCGCCGCACACAAACCCAAATACAGATTGAGAAATTGCGGTTTGGTAGTTAAAATCGTCCAGAGTTGCTGCCAAAACTGAAGCCGGGTTGAGGAGCGGCAAATACCTTGATGCCAGATGAGTTGAACAACTAACCTCAGAGCTTTTTCCAGCGGAAAATGTGGGTGAGGCGGAACATTCGCCGGAACATTGATATTCAGACATTGTTCCAAGCAACGCCGGAGATAGTGCTTCGGTTCGTACAGCGCCCAAATGGCTTTTACATATTCCGTTGCAATTTCGGTCATGGGACGAGTAGGCTGGAAATTCATCAAGGTATTCTGATCTCCCACTTCCACAACTCCCACACCATGAGAGAGTCGCAAACGCTGCTCTCTTTCTAATCGTTGCCAAAGCGCTGTGTTAGGCAATGCTTGAAGCAATCCCAGCATCGGTTGCGGAATTTTTGTCGATTCCACAAAGGCTTCGATTCTCTCGCCTGCTCCCGTTCGTTCTCCATCAAAGCCAAGGATAAATCCAGCATAGATCAGCAGGCCAGCTTGGTTGATGGTTCCACAAGCTTCTAGGAGTGAGTTGCGGGTATTTTGGTATTTTTGAGTAACTTCGAGGCTATCTTGATCGGGGGTTTCAATTCCCAAAAAGACTGCATAAAATCCGGCTTGAACCATGAGTTCTAGTAACTCAGTATCCTCAGCCAAATTCACAGAAGCTTCTGTAATGAAGGTAAAGGGGTAATCGTGAGTCTGCATCCAGGGAATTAATTCCCTGAGTAAGCGCTTGACGTTGCGCTGATTGCCAATAAAATTGTCATCTACCATGAAAATACAGCCTCGCCAGCCTAAGTCATAGAGGCTTTGCAACTCAGCCAACATTTGGCTAGGTTCCTTAGTGCGCGATTTGCGGCCGTAGAGGTTGATAATGTCGCAGAATTCGCAATTGAAAGGGCAGCCACGAGAGAATTGAGTTGCCATCATGAAGTAGGCATCCCGCTGTAGCAAGTCAAAGCGAGGGATAGGACTGAGGGTGACATCCGGTTTTTCAGGAGAGCGAAAAACTCCTTGGGTTTCGCCTCGAGCGATCGCTTCGAGAAACTGCGGGATCGTGTTCTCTCCCTCATCCAAAATCAGGTAGTGAGCCCCAGCAGCTTGAGCTTCTTCGGGAAGAGAGGTGGGATAGGGCCCCCCTACCGCTACTTTTTTGCCTAACCGTCGCGCTTTTTGAATCAAAGTGTGGAAGTCTGGCTTCTGTACCAGCATGGCCGATAGGATGACTAAATCGCACCACTCCCAATCCGCATCGCTTTCAAAGCTGACATTGCGGTCATAAAATCTGAGTTCCCAATCTTGGGGTAAAAGTGCGGCGACAGTAATGAGTCCTAAGGGAGGGATGACTGCCTTGAGTCCAGCCATTTCCATGAAGCGATTGTAAGACCAAAATGATTGGGGAAACAAAGGGGAGAGCAACAGTGTTTTCATAAATTTTCTGGGTAGATAAAGAATGAAGTGCAATCAAAAGAGTTGCCATCACAAAGAAACCGAAACCTACAAGCAGTCCTCGATGGATAGCTGTGTGCGAAGAGCCACACTTAATACCTTCTCTGTCCCTCTAGAAGGTTAACGTTTATCTTATATTTCGTACCCCGCTGTAGCCCAATATTACACCATTTATAAAATAGGTGATCTATCCCGAGTCAGATGAATTGTTAATTTTGACAGATTGACAGCGCTTCATATCTAACCCTCCCCTGAGTTAGAGTTCAGTATTTGAAGGACAGGTGGAGTCAAATAGATTTCACTTTGTGGAACTCTGCTGTTATGAACAAAGGTTGCACGGTCCGAAGACCCAGTGACTCCTAACCTGATTCCAGCAGTTTTTAATCGCCTGAGCGATAGAAGCTAGTCACCGGATTCGCTGTTCCCCTTTTCCCCCTCTTGAACTGCTGAGCCACAACTAGCGAGGTAACCCCGCTGATTAACCGTAAGATTGCAGAATTTTATCTCTAAAAACCTATTAAACTTTATAGTTGTATTAAAAATGCTCCCCACTCCAAGAAACAGTTAACAGTTAATCGTTAACTGTTAACTATTCATGAAAATTCACTCATCAAGCCCCCCTAAATCAGCTTCCGGCACAGTTGCTGATTCTTGCTCCGAGTGAAGGGGTACAAAGAAAATCGTAATCATCCCAGGAATGACGGCGAAAGAACTCACCAAAAAATAATTTTGATAGCCTAAACTGCTCTGTAAATAACCGCTGAAAATTCCCGGAATCATTACCCCTGCTGCCATAAAGGCCGTGGTAATTGCGTAATGAGAAGCTTCATATTCACGCCGGACTGTCCGCATCAAAAACACTGTATAAGCAGCAATCCCTAAGCCGTAAGTGAACTGCTCAATGGAATTAACAACATAGGCCCATGCCAGAGGCGGTTGATATAAAGCTAATAGCCAATACAACAGATTCGTGGTATTTTGTAGGATTGCCATCGGCCACATCCACTTTTTCAATCCTTGTTTGGCAATCAAATAGCCACCAATCAACCCGCCCACTAATAAAAAAATCACTCCGACTGTTCCCGTCAATAAACCGATTTCTTTTGTAGAAATTGCCATTCCTCCCTTAGGAATCGGGTCCATTAAAAAGGGAGTTGCCATTTTAATTGTTAAAGCATCTCCGAGCCGAAATAAGAGAACAAAAGCAATAACCCAGCCAATTTTGTCTTGAGTAAAATAAGTTTTAAACGCATCCAAAAAGCTTGTTTGTTTTAATGTTTTTTGAGAAGTGCTAGTCTGCTGTTGGGGATCGGGAAGATAGACCCGTTGAAACAGATAAATACTTAAAAAAAGCAGAGCAGAAAACCCAAACGCACTAGCCCAACTCCACTGAAGAGCATTGAGATTAAAAGGAATTCCTAACAGAGAAAGCTGAAGCGTTTGATAAACTTTTGTACCATTCTCTGCTGTTCCTGTAATATACGGCTCTGCTAAAGCACCCGCTAAGACAACCAGTCCGCCACTACCAGCAATCATTGCCCCTCGATAAGCCGTATTCCGAACCCCAACAAATAAAGCTTGCTGATCCTTGTTAAGGGCATTTAAATAAAATCCATCAATGGCGATATCATGGGTTGCTGAAACAAAGGCAATGAGGGTAAAAATTGCCAGTGAAAAGGCAATAACCTGGGGCAGAAGTGCAGTCAAGCCCAAAATTAAAAACAGAAACGTACAAACAATTTCAGTTCTTAAAATCCATTGACGCTTCGTGGAATAAACATCCACAATCGGTCCCCATAATCCTTTTAAGACCCAAGGGAAAGCTAGAAGGCTCGTTAGACCAATGAGTTGATTACTAGCTCCCAAGCTCTTTAAAAAAGGAATCGACATTAAATTAACAACTGTATAGGGCAGCCCCTCAGCAAAATATAAAATTGATACCCATAAACTAGGGTTACGTTTTTGTTTAATTTCTGACATCCTTCTGTGATCTCCTCATCAGGTGACTAATGTTTAGGGAACTCGCTCAATGAAATTTACTCAATCTTTACTCAGGGAGAGCCGCAAAAATTTCAGGGAAACCTGGGTGTAGTAGCTTAGACCCTGATTATAGGGGAGATGCCGAAACTCTACCACAGTCCAATCAGAAACACCCTGCCCTCAACAAAGCACAGTAATTGTGCGAAAATGTCAAGCTGATATTGCAGCCACAAGGCCGTACTAAACAGTTGAACGCTCTCTCGAACACATTTCTGCATGAAGAGTTCTAAAGCCGTCTTTTTGTCGATTCTATTTGCAGTGGGTCTAGGGTTCAGTTTGCTCCTAACACCGCACAGTTCGCCTGCACAAATTCCACCGCCAAAAGCGGAGCCTGCTGAGGTAATGCCACAGCCACCTCTTGCCTCTACAAAAAGTGAAATTCGAGGTTTTTGGGTAGATGCCTTCAATCCTGGTTTGAAAACACCCCAAGAAATCTCCAAATTGGTCGCAGATGCTCAGCGGACCCATGCAAATACTATCATTGCTCAAGTACGCCGCCGTGGCGATGCTTTTTATACCAGTAGCATTGAACCAAGGGCGAACGATCCGAACCTCGCACCTGGTTTTGATCCGCTGCAAGATCTGATTACCAAAGCACACGCAGCGGGATTGGAAGTTCATGCTTGGATGGTGACGCTACCAGTAACCGGAAGCACTAGCAAAAATCCCTCTCATGTCTGGCAGAAACACGGGCCAAACGCACCAGGCCGAGAGAATTGGGCGATGCTGACAGATGCGGGTGACTCCCCTGGTTTTCTCGATCCGGGTCATCCCGATGCCGTTGATTACACAATTTCTGTGTATCTAGATGTGCTGAAGCACTACGATGTAGACGGAGTGCAACTTGATTACGTGCGTTACGGTGGTCCAAATTGGGGCTATAACCCAACTGCGATCGCACGGTTTAACCGACAATTCAATCGCAGTGGCCGGCCATCAGCCACCGATCCAGTGTGGATGCAGTGGCGACGCGATCAGGTAACGAATTTGGTTCGCAAGCTGTATATTGAAAGCCTTGCAATCAAGCCAAAGGTCAAGATTTCAGCCGCAACGATCGCTTGGGGCGACGGCCCAACCACTGAGGAAAGCTGGCGTCAGACACAAGCTTATCGAGAAGTGTTGCAGGACTGGCGTGGTTGGTTGGAAGAAGGCATTGTGGACATTGCCATGCCGATGACTTACCAGCGCGAGTATAAGACGGGGCAAAAGCAAGCGTTTGACCATTGGATCGAGTTTGCAAAGGATCACCAATACAACCGCTACATCGCGATCGGACCGGGGAATTATTTGAACTACATTGAGGATACGCTGGCTCAAATTCGGCGAGCACAACAGCCTTCCGCCAAGGGAAATTCTACCCACGGGATTGCCCTCTATTCCTATGCAAGCAGTAATGTGTACACGAATGCTGATTTGCGATCGAGTGGGGGGGGAGATGTACCCCGGCGACCTTGGAAGTATGTAGCGCAGAGTAATGAATGGTTTTATCAGGCGCTATCACAACCGAGTCAGTATGTGGATGTAGCGACGGGTCGCACCTATCAAACTCAACCCGTTTGGTCGGTACCAGCAGCATTGCCGGATCTGCCTTGGAAGTCACACCCGACCACAGGGGCGATCGCGGGTCAGTTGCGACAGTGTGCTTCAACTTGCGATTCTGTGAGTTTAACCTTAACCTCAGAGGGTACAAGTCAGCGTCGCCAGCTTCGCACCGATGGCAAAGGGTGGTTTGGTGCGATCGCACTTCCTCCAGGGACTTATCAGTTAGCAGTTGATGGCAGCAAATTGCAGGCAAGTGTGAATGTTTCTGCGGGAGAAGTTAGCAAGGTTAATTTAGGAGGAGTGTAAGTTTTGAGTCAGGGTTTAATATCATGTCCACACCTCTATCCCTAAT
>JBLNEP010000149.1:0-6992 GCA_050262755.1 Actinomycetota bacterium
TCCGAAGGCGACAGGGCATTAATCGGGCATTAAACACAACAATGCTGCAACCCGTAATAACCCGACCGCGTAAAAGCGATGTGCACCTGGGCTTCACAGAGAGGGGAGCGATCGCATCCGAGTTGAAGGTTGACGAGAAAACCGTGTACCGCTGGGACACCTTCTTAACTATTCACTGCCAGTCCTACCGCGCCGATCGCCTAGGCTCTCGAATGCCTCTCACTGGCTACCAGCGATGGTGCCTGAAGCAGCTCAAGCGCCTATTTCAACCCTCCGGAAGCAAGCGCTCGCGTCCCCAGAAAGCGGTACTCGCCCTAATTAAATCCAATCCGTACCTACTCTCATACGAGGCTTATCAACATGAAAACATCGCAGCTAGCTAAAGAATTAGAGCTTCCCTTAGTGGAGACAAAAGCCCTGCTTTCTGACCTTGGACTCGACCCAGATGCGACCGAAATTGATGACGAGATTGCTCAAGTTATGATCGACACCCGTAAGGGCGTAGCAGTCAAGTCTCATCAGTTAGAGCCTGAGGCTCCCCAACACCCCAAGGCACGAAAAAAGGGCGGAAAACTGGCGAAAGCAACCGCCGACAACCTGACTCAAACTGTTAGCGGTAGCCACATCCAAGGTAATCAAATCGTCCGCACCTTAATCTTGCGCCGGATGATGGCAAACGTAGCGATCGCCGATTTAGTTTCCCGCGCGGGGGAAGCTGCATTTCTGGCACGAATCCAGCAGAACGAGCAACAGTTTACTGCCAATTTCATCAACGCTCAGGACGCTCAATTAAAAGACACAATTCAACAAGTTGACGGTGAAATTGAGGGGATGCTGAAAGATTTAGGGGTTGCCCTCCCAAACGAATCATTAGCCAAATCTCAGGACATCACACCCGACAAGAGTATCTTAGAGGATTTGGCAGCAATCCACCCAGACAATTGGCTGGTTTACAACGCCAATTAAGCCAGTTAGAAAGGCGGATTAGGCAGCAATCTTCCGGCTATCGAGCAAACCTCAGAGGACGCTTAATCCGTCGCAAAATCAGGCAATTAACCAGCCCTGGTTATCAGGGCAACGCTCAAGAGATCGTTACTTTAATGCAGTGTTAGGAGGGGGATTTTACCCCCTAAAAGGAGTTGAAGAATGTACTCAATTATCGATGTGCCAGCCGTTGTGGAGGTTGTAGAGGTGCGTAGAATCTCGCTTCCTTGGTATAGCCAAGTGGCTGAGACAATCCGCTTTATCTCCAGACATTTTGCTAGTGCTGGTACGTTTCACTTACTCAATGATTTATCTGTTTTGGTGGGGCTAATCTGATGATAGGAACTGATATCTACGAAGGCAGTAAATTTGTCTCCCATCGCAGTCTATTCTTTTTGCAAGTTGTCATCGCTTTTAGTGCGATGGTTCTAACTATTTCCATCGTTGCCCCCCTTACTCTGTTTGTTGTTTTCCGCGACTGGGAGGATGAGCCGTAATGTACCTTCCCCAGCAGCAGATACAACAAGTAGGGAACCTTGAATTTAAGCGCAAATGCCTACTTTTTGGGGCGATCGCTTTTTTCTCTGGAGGATTAGCACTCGGAGCGATCGCTCGCAATCCCAATTCAAATCTTCGCCACTTTGTCGCATCAACACCCGCACCGACGCCTGCACCAGCACCCAAATTAACACCAACACCGACGCTTGCACCAGTACCTATACCTGGACTAAAACCGACACCCAAAACAACACCAAAAACGAGAGCGGAGGATGACGGAAAAAGCAGCGACTGGGTAAGTTCAGATATCGTCTGGGACAAATACGGTGGCTGGCTCCCAGGGTTTGCGATCGCACTTTTGACCTTAGGATTTATTTCATTTAGGAAGCAATAGGAGGAAGAAATGGGATTAATTTCTTGGTTATTCGGAGCGCCTGTCAAGGGGGGAGGAAGTGGGAGCCACTCTATCAACAAATCAGCAGCAATGGCTCCTTCCCCTGGCAACCCTTACTCGCCCCAAAATCCAGGTAACTTCCAGAGCCTGACAACTGCACCAACTGTACCATCCCCGCGATACTTCTCAGAAGAAGAAGCAGCAGCATTAAAGCAATTAGCAGCAGAGAAGAAAGCAGGGGTCAGGCACAGTAAAAGCGCCTATAAATCGTTAGCTTCTCTTGATAAGTCCGATGCCGATTTAGTAGGGCTTCATTACAATTATGCAGGCGCAAATGCCAATCAGGAAGCCAAGAAAGTCAAGGCTAAGGCTAAATTTGCAGCGCTCTTGCACGGATTGCGAACGGGCTATGCCAACGCCGAAGCTTCAATTGACCATGCTGATATGAAGGCATCGGCGAAGATTGCAGAAATCAAGCAGAAATTACAACAGCCGATCCAATAAATAGGGCAAACAAATGTCTAGAGCTTATGTGTTAATTCCTTTGTTTTTTGGCAGTTGCAGCTTGTCCGCTTTGAGTCATTGGGCGGGAAGCCAAGGGGGTGAGATTGGTACCTGGATTACTGGTTTTACTTGGCTAATTTTTATCACCGCAATGGCGATCGCTATCTTCGCCGATACCGCCGTCGCAAGGATTTGTCACTTGCCTGATTTAGAAGTCCTCTACTTTTTTCTGTTCTTTGGTGTGATGGCTTACCTGTTAGGAGGTGTGATTGCTTTATGCGTTTAGATCATCTTTTCGATCGCAACCCTAGACTCAACGACTTACTACAAACTCAAGCGGCTCTACACCTAATAGCAAGTGGTTGTCTGATTGCAACTGTCGGTTTAACAATTGTTGGCATTCCTCTAGCAAGTCGATATCAAAAAGGATTGGTGCCTTGGGTGTTTGGGAGCGTGATGATTGCAGCCAGTGGCTCAATATTTGTGGGAAGGCATCTGCACCGCATCGAGGAAGCGGTTGAACTGGAGCGCAAGGTAGATAGCATCGACCGGGAAGATGCGATCGCTAACGCTATCTTCTTTCGGCAGACACATCGGCTCAATTGTACTCAGGCTGCAATTGATGCTCTAGACCCGCGCTCTAAGTCTCAGCCTGAATTTGTGCAGGAACCTCTGCCACTGCCAGAATCTCCTCAATTTTTTGACTGGCAACTCTTCAATACCGACCCTAATAAATGGCCACACTTAGCGATCGTAGGTGGCACTGGCGACGGTAAAAGTTACACAACAGAATGGGCGATTAATTGGCTGGATGGTGTGGCAATCGTCTGCCATCCGCACAGGAAACCTAAAGACTTCCCCGGTATTAAAGCTGTTTATTCAGGGGGGAGAAATTACGGCGACTGGGAGATGGATGAACCCGTCAATTTTGAGGATTTAGTTGCGGGAAATGCGGGTAAAGTTAGCTTTGCTAGCTTCCTCAAAACCATCGAAGTTGAGATGGACAGGCGCTACAAGCTGTATGAAAAAGGGGTTGAAGACTACCCAATGATTAATGTCGTGTTGGACGAGTTCAACACCGCGCTGAGTAAAATTCCTGATGCCATTGAAGCCTGGAAAAACCTTATCAGAGAAGCTCGAAAGGTCAAAATTAGACTGCTTTGTCTCTTGCAAAACGACTCAGTTAAATCCCTCAAAATCGAGGGGGATGGAGCCTTGCGGGAGTGCCTTAAATACGTGAGATTAGGAGGTTTTGCAAAGGCTCACGCCAAGCGGCTAAAAGATGACTCTCTGATCGCCTGGACAAAGGCGCAAAAATACCCGATTTTAGTAGAAGAATATCCCGCGATCATCGCCCAATTGCCACCCGGAAGCAAGCCAATATACCCACACAAAACGGCGACTCAAACCTCAATACAGCAACCCATAAATGGCGGTGACTTCCCTAGCAAACCAACTGGAACTTATCAGGAAATGGTGGAGAAGTTTGAGCGGATACTGAGGCAAGAGTCGGCAGAACCTGAATATCTTGACTCTCCCGGCTCTCTCAATCCAGAGATTGATTCTCCCCTCGGAGATTCCCCGTATCCCTTGCCCCGTAAGGACTCTCTCAAAGGAGAGAGTGACTCTCCAGTCTCCAAATACTTCCCAGAAACCTCGGAAATCGAGCTTTGGCAACGGATATTAGAGATAGATACTGGAACCTCAACACCCTCGGACTTAATCAGGTCTGCTCTTAAATGTATGAAGTCATCAGGGAGTCGTTCTTATAAGGATGTGGGCAAGCCAACCTTCATTTATCTTGTTAGGAAGTACGGCAGCACCGAACACTTAACGCGGTTCAAGGAGTTCTTGAGCAATGACCAACCATAGCCTTGAATACCAGCACTACATTAAGTCGAAGAAGTGGCGATCGCTCTCTAGAAAATGCTGCCAATCAACCGGGCATCGGTGTTGTGTTTACTCCGGTCTGAAAGCTACTCAATCCCATCATGTCTCTTATGAAAATTTGGGTCACGAACGCATTGGCGTCGATATTTTTCCTGTGTCAGATGATGGTCACAAACTTCTTCATAATCAGCGCTTCTGGCAGAATCCGCAGTTGCGGGAACTGGTGAGGCGGTTTTTGGTGAAGCGATATGAGAAGTTAAGACGCGATCGCCAACAATTCCAATGCAGCTAACCCCGCCCAAATATTAGCTAGCTTAGGCATCCCTAACAGTGCGGAATCGCTGGAAAAATTGCACATCTAGCCCATGTATCCCCAATGGAAAACTTCTTACAATCCCTCTCAAGAATCGCTCTCTTAACAGCCCTCTCAGGTTGCGCCGGGTATGGGCTAGCATTCATCCTCTCAGGGCAAACCGTTACCCCCATCATCCAACCAATCCAGCAACAGTTACAGCAACAACCCCCTCAACCAACACCGATACCTTACGGGATGGAGTTCAACCTTAATACTCCTTTAGGCTCCTACTCTCAATTAGGCGTAAAGCCGAGATGAGGACTTAGAAAGGATTAATGGTTCTTTTTTTTTAGCGCGCTGGCGATGCTTTAGCGCTTCCGCGCTAAAAGAGCGAATTGGCTATAATTATTTCAGAGAAGAGGAAGAGGAAAAAGTATGTCAAAGGCTAGCTTGAAAACTGCCTACGATCGGCTGTCGTGGGACGAACAGGTGGCTATAAATATCTGCATAAAATTACGCCAACTAGGGCTGAATCACATCGATTTGGCTCAGCGATTGGGGCTGCCTCGATCGTCGATTAGCCGACGCTTGCGAGGGGAATACAAATTCGCAATCGGAGAGCTGATAATAATTGCCGAATATTTTAAGTGTGACATTAGCGAATTCTTGCCCTGATTTGCATTTTTATTGCCCCAAAATACACAATAAATAATGCTAAAATAAAAGCGCAATCATCTCGATTTTTATCCCCCGCATTCCACGTTTTTTGCAGGGATTCCCTCTTAAAATAAGGAGCAATTTATGAGCAAATGGGTGAACATTGATGGTAATCAAGTTAAGGGAGAGGTGTTCACAAATTCAGAGGGTGAGCAGTGGGTAGTTGCGCGAATCCCTAAATATGCAACCGAACGAAGCGATAGCAATTTACAAGCCCAGCAAGAAATTGAAATTAGAAAAGGGCAGCTTCTAGTGAAGCGAAGTGATGGCACAAATTGGGAAATAATAGCCCCGCCGAACGAATGGGGAAATGCACGGATTATGAGGCGATCATATCCCCCCAATCACCAGCAAAAATCCATAACCGAAGACCAGATCAGGCGAGATTTTCGCTTTGTCAGCGCCTGAGTGGCGATCGCATCGGTCCAGAAGGGCAGCTAATTCACGTATTACTTCGGTCCCAGCTATGAACAACCAAACACAGGAAGATATCAGCATCATTTTGTGCGCTGCGAGTGGATTACCCCCCGTGGGATGGGCGACAGGCTGCACACCGAACCAGCAGCGGCATTGGGATTCGATCAGAAATATTTTTCAGGCTTTATATGCCGATCTGAAATTATTTTTTGCGGGAGAGGCATCGCCACTCGATCAGATCCCCGACAAGCATACCCGAGAGCTCCTGATTGCGCTATCCAAAACTTACACGACCCTATATCAAGCAATTCGCGATGATTGGGCTAATTTATATCCAGTCATCAAGCGAATTGAACATAGAAATTTGGGGATAAACCTATCGACCCCTGGAGAATGTTTGGCTACTCTGCTTTACTGCGATTGCTGGTCATACTGGGAGCCTTGCCTTGGCTATTCCGAATTCTCGCCAAAAAAAGCCAGACAGCACTTAAACGATCGATTTAAAACTGAGGCGATGCTGGCCCGACCACCTAAGGAATTGTCAGAAAAGGAGCAAAAAAAAATAAATGCTTGGCTTGCTTTTCAGAAGCGATCAATGCCTTCGGGGCGCTACCTTTTGATGGTGATTGAGAATCGGCTCTCGATCGACTCCCAGAAATCAAAATCTCTTGCTCTCTCGTGGCAGAGCTACCAAGCAGCCCGATTGCACCTCGATACCCTCATCACGAGGAGGCTGCACCCTAGCCAAAAAGTGCGAGCCTTTAAGTGGCAAAAGGGAGAGCAACTTAACATTTCTTCATAAAAGGATCAAGATGCTCCTAACCCCTTTTCTTTATCGGAGGAGCGATCTATCGTAAAAAAATTGAAACGAAAGGGAAAAACCCGCGTCTCTGGGACACGGGCCGCCTAAAAAAATAATAACTAATCAAATCTTAAATCAATCCCCCCCAACGGGGGTACAGCGCGGCCCCTAAAAAAATATTTTATAGAGCGCGGGATTTTCTCTAATCAAAAGATGGGAGAAATCCAACATGAGTAATGCTAGCACTCTAAGCGATCGGAATGCAAGTAACTACTTGCAAATCGGCAGACACCCAGAATCAAGAAAAATTGATGCGTCTTCCGGGGATTGGTGGGAGCAAAACGCCACACAGAAAAAGAATCCAGAGCCGCCACCGAAGGGGAATGAGCGTCAATCAAAAAATTTTGATGGGATTTACTACCAATCTCTACTGAGTGCGGTTTGCGATCGAGAACTAACTGAATCACTTGAAATCCTTGAGGGGATTGGAA
>JBLNEP010000150.1:0-11294 GCA_050262755.1 Actinomycetota bacterium
GAATATGAGCAATGATTCGCAAGCTCAGTTGTTTTTGGCTTCAATTCCCCTGCCACTAAGCTACGCTATAGTGGCAGTACCCTTTCAGTGTTCTAGATGGATATTCGATAAAAAAAGTAAAGAGGTATTTCTAACCATTAGAAGAGACTCGGATGGCAATCATCAATTTACCGAGACCGATGAGATTAGTTTTATCAAAATTAGTGCGGTTAACCCGAGCTTGGGTACAGAAACGATCGGTGAGCCAATGTGGGAAGAACTCAAAACCCTTCTTCTCAAATAAAGACTGGGTTTAGAGTCAGTCATTTCTGCTCTAAACCCCTGCCCTTATACTACCTCTTCTGTGGATTCAGTCACTGCGAAGAACGACGAATAAACGTAACCGGCTGCAACTGCTCCTGCAATTGGAGCTAGCCAGAACAGCCACAATTGCGCGATCGCCCAAGCCTTACCACCAAACACCGCTAAGATCAAAGCTGGGCCGGTACTCCGAGCTGGGTTCACTGACAAATTGGTTACAGGAATACCAATTAAGTGGATCAGAGTTAACGCCAAACCAATGGGGACTGGTGCAAAACCTTGGGGAGCACGAGGATCGGTGGCTCCTAAGATCACAATCAAAAACATAAAGGTAAGGACAAACTCAGCGATGAAAGCCGCCGCCAAGCTGTATTTACCAGGAGAGTTCTCACCATAACCATTCGCTGCAAAACCACCGATGTCAAAGCCTGGTTTACCGCTAGCAATTAGGTAAAGAACAAACGCTGCTACAATTGCCCCCACCACTTGAGCAATAATGTAGGGTAAAAGTTCTCCTCCTGAGAAGCGTTTACCTGCAAACAAACCAAAGGAGACGGCTGGGTTGAGATGGCAACCGGAAATGTGACCAATGGCATAAGCCATCGTCAGGACAGTAAGCCCAAAAGCCAGAGAAACACCGACTAATCCGATTCCCACTGGAAAAACCACGTTGGGTGCAATTTTTGCTGCATCTGCTGTAAATACTGCTGCTAGCACTGCACTACCACAACCGCCAAACACGAGCCAAAAAGTACCTATAAACTCCGCAACATAGCGTTTTACCGGGAGCATTTTTGATCCTCAGTGTTAAATAACCGGGATTATAGCACGCTGCTATGGATATTTTATGTAAATTCTCTGAAATGAGCGCTCGCAGTAGCAACCTCTCTCATGCTAGGTATTGTCAATAAAGCCCCGGGTTTTTTGTAACTATTTCGAGGAATTTCGAGGTTTTGATAGTTTTTGACCCTTCCAGTGCTGACCGTTGTCAGAATAGAAAGCTGTGGGACGATCGCCCCTAACAATCACCAGTCAACCGTCAACGTACTTCCCACTGACTAAAGGGATGTTTCACTAAATTAACATTAAAGTACCTCACATCGTGAGACACTTCCTCACCGATCCAGTTGGGCAGTTCCAAGGCTTGGTTTTCATCCGAAAGTTCCACTTCTGCAACAATTAAGCCTTGATTTTCTCCCTCAAACTCATCTACTTCCCAAATTAAATCACCTTGAGGAATTTGATAGCGAGTTTTTTTAATAAAGGGGCGGTCGCACAAGGTCTCTAACATCTCGATCGCATCCTCAAGGGGGATAGGATACTCGAATTCTGCTCTGACAGTACCAGTCGTTGCTCCTTTCAGGGTCAAATAAGCTTGCTCGCCAACCACCCGAATGCGAACCGAGGTAGGTTTGGCTGTAGGAATGTACCCTTGGCGATACACGACACCCGTCGCTAGCGATCGCCACTCATCTCCCTTGACTAAAAATTTTCGCTCGATCTCAACCGCCATTGTTTATCTCTGCAAACTAAAAACTCAATGGGAGGGAGTTGGAACCTCACTCCTCGTTGCCACGGAGTTCTCCACCTCACCTCTAAACGTTAAAATGGTGAGTCAGAAAAGCTTCTACTTCATCCTGAGTTGGTTGAGCTGCGATCGCCCCCGGTTTCATCGCCGTCATTGCCCCCACAGCACTGGCATAAGTGATAATCTGTTTCACCGTCTCTGGATCTTGTAACTTCCGAAGTTTGTACTGGCCTAACTGATGGATAAACCCAGCCAGAAACCCATCCCCCGCTCCCGTCGTGTCAGTAACCTGCACCGGGAAAGCAGAGAGGCGTCCTTCATTTTCTGAGATGCAGTAGCTACAACCTGCCTCACCCGCCGTCACTAATACCCCCTCTACCGAGTTGAGGCGATAGGTAATGACACCAGGGTCCGTTGTCTCAAATAACCATTCTGCTTCTTCTATGGAAAGTTTGACAAAATCAACATTCTTTAACAAATCATAGATAAGTTCTTTTGCTTTCTCTGGGTAAGGCCAAAACACGGGACGCCAATTCACATCGACCACGATCTTAAGATGGTAGCGGTTGGCCAGTGCCAAAGCGTGAGCAATTGCTGTGCGGCTTTCGGGATAAGCAAGTTCTAAAGTCCCCAAAACTAGATACTCAGCTTCTTCAAACAGCACCTCTGGAAGTTGTCCCGCTTGTAGATAAGTATCAGCAAACTCTGTGGTGTTTTGTTTACCAAAACCAGCAAATGAGCGATCGCCTGCTTCTGAACGGAGTACATAGACTTGTCGCGTTGGTGCTGTTGGATGCTGTTGCACACCCCGACTATCCACCCCAACCTCTCGCAACAATTGTACTAGCGAGTTCCCTAATCCATCTGCACCGACTGCACCAATAAATCCTGCTGATGTCCCTAACTTTACTAAACCACAGGCCACATTAGCTGGAGCGCCCCCTGGATAGGGAGTCCAAGACTCTACCTGTTCGAGCGGTCGTCCTGGCTGATCGGCCAGACAATCAAAGAGTATTTCACCGAGGCAGAGAACGCGAGGATAAGCCACTTTCTGTTGCAAGCTCCTTAGAGCAACGACTCTCATGGTATCAGAGTTGCTGTTCTTGGATACTGGCAAAGAACTGGGAGTTGGAAAGAATAAAGAGCAATATTTTCTTCAGCAACCCTTATAAATTCTTAATCTCTCTCCTGGCTGCCCCTGCTGCCTCCATCGCGCTCGCTGGCGGCAATTTCCGTAGAATCCCTAATATTACAGCCTCTACCAATGGACGATCCTCGTAATTTCCCTAAAACTCCTCAGATTGTTTGGGGTGACTGGTATTGTCCCGATCGCGGCCGTGCCTTTACCTCATTGCATCTAGTGTTCCTCGCTGAAAATACAGTTTTTGGCAATCTAGCTTTAGAATTATAGATAGGTAAATATGCAGACATAGGAAAAAATTATGACTGGTGGCGTGTCTCAGACCCCTGTCGCCCTTTCGGACAGAGAATTGCAAGTGGTAGAATTAGTTGCTGCTGGATTGACGAATCAGGAAATAGCTGAGGAGTTGGAGATTAGCAAGCGCACTGTCGATAACCACATCAGCAATATCCTGACCAAAACAGCCACAGACAACCGAGTGGCCTTAGTACGTTGGGCTTTACAGTGGGGGAAAGTGTGTTTAGATAGCATTAACTGCTGTAATCTGCCGACACCAACGAATGATAAAAAGGTGTCCTAGGTCAGGTGAAACCCTAAGCAAACAGATGATGCAGACGGCACAACAGAAACAACTACGTTATCAAATTCGCTGCCCCAAATTGCCACTAGCGGTGTACCGCGAAGTAGCAGCTCATTTGCGTCAAGTAGAAGGGGTACAAATCGGTTTAATCCCGCAACAGTCGCAGCAGTTTGATTACAGCCAAAGTCAAGTTGGGGGTTTGTGGATAGAGTACCCTCAAGGTACTGCGCTGGAGAGTCGCGAGCGAGTCGATCGCATCTTGGCTTACTATAGCGACCGCTACGGCGCATGGGAACACGAGCAGACTGGTGCATCTCCCAGCGAAGCATAGCAATTAGGGATCTGGGCCGCGATCGTTGATGAGTGGGCAGTGAAAAAACGATTTCCAACTTCGCTTTCCCGAAGCAGCAGACATACAACCACAAAAAACTGACAACTACAACATGGGAACGATTCAAACTTTACCGGGAACGCGGGATATACTACCCGCTGAAATTAGTTATTGGCAACGAGTAGAAGCAGTCGCTAGAGAAATTTTGGCAAAGGCAGCTTATCGGGAAATTCGCACGCCAATTTTTGAGCAGACTTCTTTATTTGAGCGGGGGATCGGGGAAGCAACAGATGTAGTTGGCAAGGAAATGTACACGTTTCAGGATAAAGGCGATCGCTCTACCACCTTACGGCCAGAAGGGACAGCGGGTGTGGTGCGAGCCTTTATTCAACATGGTTTAGAAGCTCAAGGTGGGTTACAGCGTTTGTGGTATGCGGGACCGATGTTTCGCTACGAGCGACCTCAAGCTGGTAGGCAGCGACAATTTCACCAAATTGGGGTGGAGGTTTTGGGAAGCGCCGATCCGAGGGCGGATGTGGAGGTGATTGCGATCGCTTCTGATCTCTTGCAAACACTGGGTTTAACAAATTTGCGACTCGATCTGAATTCAGTTGGAAATAATGAAGACCGACAGAATTATCGGCAAGCGTTGGTAGATTATTTGACCCCCTACAAGGAAGAATTAGACAAAGATTCCCAGGAGCGTTTAAGTCGAAATCCGTTGCGGATTTTGGATAGTAAAGACAAGCGGACGCAGGAAATCGCAGCCGGAGCCCCCAGTATTTTAGAGTATTTGGGAGAAACTTCACGTCGCCACTTTGAAAAAGTGCAGCAGATGTTAAGTGATTTAGGGATTCGCTATCAGTTAAATCCTCGCTTAGTTAGGGGTTTGGATTATTACACGGATACGGCCTTTGAAATTATTTCTGATGATTTAGGAGCGCAGGCTACAGTTTGCGGGGGGGGACGATACAATGGTTTAGTCAAGGAGTTGGGGGGTCTGGATACGCCAGCAGTGGGTTGGGCAATTGGGTTAGAGCGGTTGATTTTACTGCTACAACAGTTGCAGGAAGTTCCAGCGACGAAATTGGATTTTTATTTGGTTTCCAGGGGCGAAAAAGCAACCTCGCAAGCGGTAATCTTAGCGCAAAAAATGCGACGGGTGGGGTTTAGCGTCGAGTTAGATTTAAGTGGGAGTGCCTTTGGTAAGCAATTTAAGCGGGCCGATCGCAGTGGTGCGGCTGCTTGTTTGGTGTTGGGAGATTCGGAGGCAGAAAGTCAAACGGTGCAGGTGAAGTGGTTAGCGGGGGGGCAACAGAGTGCGATCGCGCAAGCTGATTTATTAGAAAAGGCAGAGGAATTGCGGGGTCAAATAGAGGCGATTAGAAACCCGGTATCAAGTTAGAATCGAAACTTTTACTTCTAAAAACTTATGTCTGTAGCGACGAAAAACCCCGAAACACAACTAACAATTACTTGGCCCTTACTACCCGATGACTTTCAACTACCCGATGACCCTGTGGAAGACGAAAATCAACCCTTATTAGCGGCTGCTTTGCGTCAGCCACTCACAGCAATTTCTGAATTAGTGCAGGATGCTTTAATTGTTTCTAACTTTGCTCTCTGTGCAGGGCTCAGTTTGCCCGCATCCACAGGAGAGGAACCAAGAACAATTTGCAAAGCTCCTGATTGGATGTATGTGCGACCGGTTAATCCTCGCAATCTCTCTCAAGTTCGTCGCAGTTACACTCCTCATACAGAAGGAACCATCCCCCAAGTGGTGATGGAATTTCTATCAGCAACCTACGGCGAAGAATACTCGGTGGAATTTACGGAACGAGTTGGCAAGTGGTTTTTTTACGAACAAGTGATTAAAGTCCCCCGATACGTTATTTTCCGACCCACCACTGCACATTTAGAAGTGTATGCTTTAGAGTCAGAGCGTTATCACTTGCAAACCGCTGATGCGAATGGACGGTATTGGATACCTGGATTAGAATTATTCCTAGGAATTTGGGAAGGAACCCATGAAAGTCGAACCGGCTATTGGTTAAGGTGGTGGAATGCGGCCGGAGAGTTGTTGCTTTGGTCAGAAGAAAGAATTGAGCAAGAGCGACAGCGGGCCGAACAAGAGCGACAGCGGGCGGAAAAATTGGCAGAGAAACTACGTCAGGCAGGGATAGAAATAGAAGATGAAGGATAAGGAAGGAAAAGTGATTTGCTCAAGCTAACTCGCAGGAAAAAGCCTAGCCTTGCAATTACCGGATGGATAACGTCTCATAATTCTTAATGAGACATAGTGGCTTGTATTTGGTATAATACTTTTCTTGTGCGGCGGGTTAGCATACCCGCCATTCTTTTATATCAAACGAATATGTTAATTGAGCGTCTTCAGCCAATAAATTGGAAAAAAAAACCGCAACTCATCTCCTTGTTTTCAGGGTGTGGAGGGATGGATTTACCCTTCCACAAAGCTGGATTTGAGGTAGTTTGGGCAATTGATTCAAATCGAGATGCTTGTCAAACATTCAGGCAAAATATTGCTGATGCGATCGTTCACGACAGCATAGAAAATGTAGATATTGACCAAGTTCCCAATGCTGATCTCATTATTGGCGGGTTTCCTTGTCAGGATTTTTCAATGATTTGGAAACGTCCCGGTTTGGAAGGAACGAGAGGTAACTTATACACATATCTCTTGGAATTTGTCAACAAAAAAAAGCCAAAAGCTTTTATTGCAGAAAACGTTAAAGGGTTATTAAGTGCCAATAAATATCAAGCAATTAAACAGATTATTTCAGATTTTGAATCAATTGCCCCTGGTTATTTAGTGAAGCCAAAACTTTATAATTTTGCCGATTACGGAGTGCCTCAATTTCGGGAGAGGGTGCTATTAGTTGGTATCCGGAAGGATACCGGATTTAACTTTGTACATCCTCAACCAGAATATGGTCCCGGTCGCAAATATCCTTATCGAACAGCAGGGGACGCATTAAAAGATGTGGATAAAGTACCCCATAATAGTGAACATCAAAAAATTCAACCACGAACCGTTAAAATTTTGGAGCTAATTAAACCGGGAGGAAATTTTACCGACATTCCTAAAGATAGTCCTTATTATGTCAAGGGAATGATCAGCCACGTTTACAGGCGCATTCATCCTGACAAGCCATCTGCTACCATTATAGCTGGTGGGGGGGGTGGGACTTGGGGGTATCATTTTCCTGAACCGAGATCCTTGACTAATCGGGAGAGAGCAAGGTTGCAAAGTTTTCCTAATGATTTTGTATTTGAGGGGTCGTTTACCGAGGTGCGGCGACAGATTGGCAATGCGGTGCCGCCTGATGGAATTGTGGCTGTTGTTGAGAGGTTGATTCCACTATTCAAGGGTGATTATCCAAAAGTAGATTTGGACAAAATGAGCGAAGAATTATGCAGAATGTCTATTCAGCAGCGATTAGAAGTGGCAGCAGGAGAGGTCAATGAACAGCCAATGCCATTATAGTTGGATTTGTTTTAAAGGAGTTTAACTTCCATGTCTCTACCTACCATAACCCCAGAAACTCCCTATGTAGACATCTCTTTATCAAGACTTGCCAAGCAACAGAGATCCAATCTTAATGCTTATTTTGGAAAAGGACGTGAAAATAAAAATACTGGAGAAGTAACACCTAAAAGCTGGTATGAAGTAGATCTAATTGTGGATGTTGAGACAACAAGAAATCCTATTTATCCTAAAGGGGATTTTACTGTCTCCACGGATGATGGATTAACTTTTGCTTGTCGAACGCAAGGAGATAATTATAAAAATCTTAGATCCAAAGATGATTTAAAAATACTCGGTCGCTGGATTAAAGGAAAACTCGAAAAAAGTGGAGTATTAAAGCAATTTCAGCCAGTAACAAGTGAAACATTAAGACAATATGGTCGAGACTATATACGACTTTATAAATTATCCGATGATGAGTATTATTTAGACTTTGCTAGCGATAACCAGATGGGTGAGCCAGCAGAGCTAGTAAATACTTTAGGAGAACTTCACTTAAGTCTAGTTGGACCAGCTCCACAACTTGATATTAGTTTTGCTAAAAGAATCAACTTATTTACTGGTGATAATGGTCTCGGTAAAACTTTTTTGTTAGATATTGCTTGGTGGGTTCTGAGCGGAACCTGGTCTGATCATCCTGCTTGGCCCCAAGCGATAGAGGAAGAAATACCTGAGATCATTGTCGATTTTCATCAGAAAATAGGTTCGGGTTATCAGGTTTTAAGCTTTTCTAAAGATACACAAACATGGGTGAGTGTTCAAGATCCTCCCCAGTTAAATGGGGTGATTATCTATGTTCAGGCTGATGGTGGTTTCTCTGTATTTGATCCAGCTCGTGCTCCTGCCAGCACATATCACTTGACTTCTAATACTCTGTGGAATGGGTTGAGAGTCGGTGATAAAGTTTTATGTAATGGTCTAATTGGTGACTGGCTAAATTGGCAACGTCAACCCGATCCCTCTAAATTTCAACTATTATCTCGCGTCATTCGACAACTTTCTCCCCATGCTGATGAATGGATGGAACCGGGAGAACCCATTAGGGTTTCTATTGAAGATGTTCGTGATATTCCTACCCTAAATTTTCCCTATGGCAATGTCCCTATCATCTACGCATCAGCAGGAATTAAGCGGATTTTAGGACTTGCTTATCTGTTAGTGTGGACTTGGTATGAACACCTACTGGCATCGAAGCTACGACAAAAGGCACCGATGGATCAGATCATTCTTCTAATCGATGAAGTTGAAGCTCATTTACATCCTCAATGGCAACGCTCGATTCTTCCCGCAATCTTAGAAGTTGGAACAAACCTCAAAAATGAAATCAAAATCCAGCTAATAGCGACTACTCACTCTCCACTTGTACTTGCCTCCATAGAACCTCAATTTGATGAGGAGCAAGATCAATTATTTTTATTTGAGTTAAAAGGTCAAGAGGTCACTCTTAAGGAAGTTCCTTGGACAAAACAGGGTGATGCTGTTGGATGGCTGACTTCTGAAATTTTCGGCTTGAAACAAGCGCGATCGCGGGAAGCAGAAACTGCGATTGAAGCAGCTTATGCTTGGATGCGTGGTGGAAACATGGAGACTTTTCCTGAAAATTTAAGAACTAAAGAGCAAATTCATCAGGAACTTTTACGAGTTTTACCCGAACACGATCGCTTCTGGCCAAGATGGATTGTTACCACCGAGGAAGAGTGAAGATGAAGCGGTTTACTCCTCCTGCTGAACCACCGGATTTTGACCAGCAGGTGCGACAAGTAGGAAATAACTGGTTAAGAAAAAATTTAGGGAAAGAACCAAAAGATTTTTGGTCTGCCTTTAAACCTCAATTAGCTGACGGGTTCCAGAATCTCTGTGGATATTCGGTCATGTACATACCGAATCGGGAGGGTACGGTCGATCATTATCGGAGTAAAAGCAAATCTGAAAACCGCCATTTGATTTATGAATGGGTTAACTATCGCTATGCTTTGCGACGGGTCAATAGTTGCAAAGGAACTTACGATGAACAAATTCTGGATCCGTTTGAAGTAGAAGATGATTGGTTTGAGATTATCCTACCTTCTTGTCAGTTAATTTTGACTGATTCGGTTCCTCCCCAACAGCGAGATAGGGCAGAATTTACGCTCAGACAGCTACAGCTTCAAAATAGCGAATGGATTATTGAACAACGTTATGAATGGTATCGGATGTACCTAGAGAATGAATTAACTCTAGACGGTTTAGAAAAGAAAGCTCCATTGATAGCTCGTGCAGTTAGAAAACAGCAACAAAACCGTCCCGTTAATCAATAATCAATTCGACCTCATCAACCCCTTCAGTTTACAGATAACTGATAGAGTAGCAAAAGTGTCAAGTGGTGCGATCCTCTTGCTCGCGGGTCTCGCGAGCAAGTAAGATTCCCACACCACAATCATGACTCGATTTCACTCAATTCGATCAGCTCTAATTCAATAGCTATTCGATTAAAACCGATCGCTATCCAAACTAAGACCGCCTACCTGGTTTCAAAGTATTAGGGTTCATCGACCGGACCTATATTACTTGCCTATATCCAGTCGAAACCTCGTCAAATCAAAAGAGCGATCGCCCAACTCAATCAGTTGGGCGATCGCTTCGCCTGAAAGTAGATTCCTCATCGTCATTTTGACCGCTGATTCTATGGGGTTGTCAGTCAGGACTACCTGGCAACAATCAGACTATCTGCCAACGATCGCTAGGTGGGATTAGGCGGGTTCTCTTCGTTCATTTGCCGTTCCATCGTGGCGATCGCAGCATTCACAGCCGCTAACCGGGTTTCCAGGCTATCCCGCATCCACTTCAAAAACTCTAATTGACGCTGCCGATAGGGTTTCTGAGCCATCGATCCAGAATGACAACAGGGGTTCATCCAAAATGGAAACATGAGTGATTCTCCTAGAATCTGAACAGCATACTTACTAAACTAGCGCAATCTCAAAAATCCTTGATGGCTAGAAAAGTCGGATTCCCCGCGCCAAAATTGCCGCCAACAAAGGAATGATAACCAACCCAGCTAACTCTCCCTTAATTAACCAAGAAAGTCGTTGTACTTGCGGTAATTCCAACTTAGGAGGTTGGTTATCCCGTAAGTCCTTAATCCAGGACAGAAACGAAAAGGTAGGATACAGAGATAGAAAACCCACCAGAACGAAGATCCCAACCTTGGTATAAAAGACCGGATTGCTGAGGTAGTAATCACTTCCTTTGCCGAAGTAAATCACTCGCAAAACACCAGTTATGAGGATCGCAGTCGCTGATAAGCCATAAATGGCATCTGCGATCAGCACCCTCCAGGCATCCTTCAGACTCAGATCTTTTTTCAAGGTTAGGCTTTCAACCACCAACGCTCCAAACGCCAGCATAAAGCTCAAATAATGTAAATACGCTGTGATAGCACTTCCCCACATGGGTTTCTCTCGAATAGTATGTGTGTAGCAAGAGTCAGTGACACTAAACTGTCACCTGTAAATTATCAAACCATTTTCTCGGATGACGGACCTCTCGCCAAATTTGGGTTGCACTAACCGCACCATCTCCAACAGCAACTGTAACCTGGTTTAATCCAAGCTTTAAGTCGCCAATGGCAAAAATCCGGGGATGGGAAGTGCGCCCCAACTTATCAGTAACTAAATATCCCCCCTGCCGTTCCAGATTTAACCCGTTGAGATAGTGATGGTGATAGCGCGAGCCCATTGAAATCAGTCCGGCTTCCAGGGGAATGACAGTTCCATCCACCAGTTCTACACCAGTCATCTGATGATTGTGACCGAGGAATTGCTCGATCGGAGTTTCAACTAACCGATAGCCATATTCCTGTAATTTTTGCCGGAGTTCTGCGCTGAC
>JBLNEP010000151.1:0-38323 GCA_050262755.1 Actinomycetota bacterium
CTTAACTTGGTGATAGCCTTGCAACCAAAATAGCTGACTGGTTAGCGTCACCACCGTTGAATCAATTGGAAACAGCATCTGTGCTGCGGCAGGTTTTTGTCGCTTCACTTGCTCAATCAACTGAACATACATTCGACAAAAGTATTGGTCTTCTCTCGTTTTGCAGGCTTTATAAAAGGTAGAGATACTCACCGAAATCCCGGCATGATTTAACCGATAACATAAGTCCCTCATGCTAGTCAAACCCCGATCCAATACGAAGGTTAGCCAAATTTCAAAGCATAAGCGTGAGTTCAAGACTGGGTAGTCATGCGGGCAAAGCTGCTTCAAGATTAATTTGACAAGCTGCGGAAATGAGGTTACCATCAGACATCAATTTTTTGAATTTGGGGACAGCATACCGTATTCTGTCCCCTTTTTTCCGTTTCTTAATCTATCTTTCAACACTTCTGAATTCCCATAATTTTTCTTCTGCGTTTGCAAAAAAGTTAATTTAGGAATTTTTAGCCCCAACTTTGAAAACCTGAAAGTGAGCAGTGCTGAGCAAATTTGTGAATTTTTTTGCTAAGCAAAACCTCCTGTAAGTGTTGCACGAGAGGAAGCTTCAACTATTAGGTAAGCTAACCATGCTGACAAACCTACTATTGTAGCGCCGATACCAACAACAATAAGATCCAAGCGTGGATCGTTGACTTGATAGACAATTATTCCAGGTTGTTGATTCCAAACGACAGCAAATTTACCGCGCGTTACATTATTAAAGTTGTCTGGAAAAACAACATTCATTTCCTGATTTTCCCCGATCCAAGCTAGAGGAATTATTGAAGGAGGAATATAATTTGTGCCTAAATGCCAATCAGTAAGTCCCAAGCTATCTCGCTCCATCCGCAAAACCGGCTAAAAACCGAGCGCAGATGGCGAACCCGTCTCCACCTGTAATCTGAGTACCGATGCCGTACCCGCCCACATACGCCATGCTTGCCAGGACTGATTGAGTCGCAATATTACTCAACAATTCGCCAATTGAAAAATACCCACTCGGATCGGTATTCACAACTGGATTGGCATGAGCGCTCTTTCGAGCTTAGTCATCAAAGAAACTGAACCACTTGGTGTCGGCAAATTCGCGTTTGAGTTCTGTATAATTGGCAACTATCTCTGCCAATGCTGGGGTTGCCCGCCTCTTAGTTCCAGGTTCAAGATTGACTGGTGTGAGATTAAGAAACGATTGAATGCAGTTCATAGTCTCTGTATAGCGATCGCACAAATCCTCATAGGTAACCGTTATCAGCGGGTGGTCAGAGAATCTCACATCAAACTCGGCAATCTTAGCCTCCTGCTTCAGAAAGTCCCCAATCAATAGATCCTTGTCAAAGTGGAGTGGTGCTGGCGGATTCCCTTCCAGATCCTGATTCTTCATCAACTGAACAGAGAGATAACGACGCAAGAGATTTTGGCGGCGGAGACTGATCGCAGCTAGATGCTTGTCCTGTTCCAGAAGCGACCAAAGATCCGGCCAATTACCGAACCTTGCCCCACAACGGTGTAATAGAAACCCGACGCAAGGGTGCGTCATATTTTCTGGAGTGAAGATATAGTTAGCAAGAATCTCGGCAGCGGGAGTATCAGGCGTAAAGTCATACTTGCTCTCGGTATAGTCTGGATTAAACATCTCAGTCATACATACGACTTGAGGATGATTGTCTAGACTCGTCCGCAGCATGTGCGTCCCTGACCTCGGAGAACTCAAAACAAAATAACGCTTGCTTTCTGCCATTGAATTAATTGTTAATTGATGAACAATTAGAGAATTTTTAATTACGAATTACGAATGATTGACTCACATCCATCTGGTTCGCAAAGCTTGTGCAAAATCTTTGATTGCTTCCATATATTGCGATCCATACCTTTTGGTTGGCTCGATATGGCTGTTTTCATGGTATTCATTAAAAGTAGATACAAGCACCAGTTGTGGCATCAAAGATTGACGAAGCACAAACTCTGTCATGCTATAGAGAGTTTTTCCCTGATTTCGGTCAACACAACGAAATCGATTGTTGCTCCTGCGAATATCGGTTAGATGGCGGTCGTCATAGCCTGGGCTGACTGTTACCGTTCTAATTCCCTTGTTGCTACAATCCGATCGCCGATAGGCCTGTGCCCAAACACTCTGCCAATTTTCCGACGATGCTACTTCCAGAGGTGAAAAAAGTGCCCACGAATCAAATAACCCAAAGGTCAGATACAACGATTCTGTATCTGAAGGCAGCCTCAAACTACAAGCGATTCGCACAAATCCATCAGTCGCTGCCTTCAAATTATCGATCTCAGTTCGTTGTCCGTCCCAAACGCTAGTCCAGAATAAGAACAGGACTGGTTGGGATTTAAACCTGAAATAGTTGGGTGAGTTTGACAGATCCCTGATGGTAGCGATCGCCCGCTCTAATCCATCATGGGAAGGATCGTAGAAACACAGTTGAATGGCAATACGGATTTGGGATCTGGTTAGTTCCGCAACATGAAACATCCGAATCAACCCAGCCAACTCATGCTCATTCACACCGTTTGAATCAATATGCAGGTTGGCAACCAGAAAGTCTATGCCGTGGCGCTCCATCAATTCAAAATGATATTTCAGGGCATCACCATCTAGCGACGAATAAAACCCGATTTCGGGCATATCATCAACCGCTCCGAATTCCAAATTGTCGTTCCAATGAAGATTGCCAGAGCCATCTCCATACCAGCAATAATATTGGACTCCGAGCAGCGGACAAAGTGCCGCCGTTTCATCATCCCCCTGCTGGTATTCCTGTGGATAAGTATTAAATGTGGACTCAATAATTTTAATGAGCTGATGCGCCGAGTTATTCCAGCTATATTGCTGGGCTTTTCTCCAACCAGCTTCACCCATCACTCTAGCTAAATCAATGTCACGCGCCAGCAGGTTCATCCGATCGGCCAGTTCTTGAGGACGCGGCGACACCAGTAGGGCACATTGAGGGTCAACAACCTCTGTATATCCTCCTTCATTGACTGCAATCAAGGGACGGCCATGAGCCAATGCTTCTAGAGGAACAATGCCGAACGGTTCGCGTGCTGCCGCGAAAACAACTGCACGACAGGCATTGTACTCCGCTTTCAACTCTGCTTCTGACAGTCCGTGCTTGAAACAAACGCGATCGCTGATACCCAGGGACAGAGCCATTCGTTCCAGTTTCTGACGTTCAGGGCCATCTCCGACAATCACCAGCCGTGCATCCGGTATCATCGCCAGTGCCTCAATAATCATCTTCACTCGTTTGTGTGGCCAGAGTTGACCAACGGTGAGGAACTGGACATTCGGCGAAAGCTCAACGATCGAGTTGGCACAGACAACGCCTGGGTAAACGATGTCTGCAACGATTCGTCCATAAACCTGTGACAAATACTGAGCAACATAATGACTGTTCGCAACGATGCGGTCTGGATTGCCCAGTTTGTCAAACATTGCCAGTGAGTTCATGGTTGCTTCGTAAACCCGCGACGGAACATCATCGTAGGTGAACTTCGGGTAAACGTGAACTTTCCACACATCAGACGTAATCGAGTCATTGGGAAGCTGACTCAGCCGCAGATCTTCCAGCATACGCGGGGGTTCGTGCGGATACCACACCATCGGGTGTCGGTCAATCAGATGACAAGGCCAAAGATGAGCATGGTAAATGTCATGGGTGCCGATTTCCTGTTGCCACAGTTTGGGCAGCAACGTGCCATTCAAAAAGAACGCATGATCCCCTTGAAAGTAAGGTGAAAGCTGCACAAATTTAAAGCGAGTCTCTGGGCAGAACTCGCGCACGACCCAATCGTTGATGGACGTAGCATAAAGTGTAATGCGATGGTGATGTTGCCAACGAGCAAGGCACTCGATGACAACTCGTTCAGCACCTCCATACTTGACGAGTTCGGGAATGATGATTGCGAGATCGAGGGGGTGTTCCATAAAGCGGGCAAATAACTGAAGTTTAGACTGACTGAGCCTTAGAGGCTATTTGTGAAGTAAAGTTTAAGCAGCTTTTGAGACTGAGGCTAATCGTCACGGCATCGGTCGGGTCGTTGCAACCATTTTACTGCTGAGCCGGACGGAAAAAAATAACCCCCCGGACTCCACTAGAGATAAGACCCGCTAGCTTTTGAGCTTGGAGACTAGCCATACCTTGGGTTAGTAGACCGAAAAGTTTTGCGACCGCTCTCTAAAGTTCAATGAAATGTAGCTGATGATACAAAATACTCTCTTTCTCTCAAAGTGGGTTAATTGTCAAACAAAAATTAATAAATCTTATGGGTTAAGGGCATTAACTTGCCTTTCGTCAAACCAGAGGCAGGTAGACTTGATGAGCTACTTCATAACGAAGGTCGGTAGTTTGCCACAGAAATACCAACATTTGTTTAAGAGTCAATAAATTGGATAAAATTTGTCGGCTCCCACCAGTGTTGAATCTTCTGAGCCTAAAAACTCAGCTCGCCTTTCCACATCGCTCCCACTTCCCCATGATCTCTAGTACCAAAGTCCCCATTGAGTTAGGAGATTGGTCACATACCATTCCAGACTCTAGAAATCTCGACAACGGTTCTTAGTGCTGCAATAAAGGCAAAAAAGCACTCACGAACACCGCCGCCTGTGTGCGATCGCGCAAATTTAACTGACTCAAAATGCGAGTGATATGATTTTTGACCGTTCGTTCTGAAATATAAAGGGATTGTGCAATCTCGCGGTTACTCGCACCTGCGACAATCAGACAAAGCACCTCACGTTCTCTGGTGGTAAGTCCAGCCAGTTCTGGCGGCAGTTCAGTCGGTTGGGAGGGAGAGGCGGAAACTGGAGGTGCGATCGCTTTCTCCATCAACCCCGGTCCCAATTGAGTGTAACCTTTATAAACAGCACGAATCGCCGCCGCTAAATCATCAGAATGGGTGTCCTTAAGAAGATAACCTCTAGCCCCAAATCGCATTGCTTGCGAGACATAATCATCATCATCAAAAGTCGTCAATACTAACACCTTAATCTGATTAAACTGTTGACAAATATAGCGAGTAGCAGCAACACCATCCATCACAGGCATTCGCACATCCATTAAAACCACATCGGGTTGCAACGCTTCCACCTGGGCGATTGCCTGCTGCCCATTTTCCGCTTCGCCCACCACTTCCAAATCAGGTTTCGCTTCTAACAAACTTCTCAACCCTTGACGAATAATCATCTGGTCATCGACCAGTAGCAAGTGAATTTTCACCTCGTTCATACAGCAGCTTTCACTCCAATAAAATACAGACTAAAAATAAAAAAACTGGGAATCGGAACTCACACATACTTGGATTTTCCGCTGTCCCGAACCCCTATAGCACCAGCCTCGGTAAGGGAATCAATACAGTAATTCGGCAGCCTTGACCCGGTTGACTCGCTAAGAAAAATTGCCCTCCCAAAGCCGCAGTTCTTTCCCGCATTCCCTGGAGTCCAAAACCAGTGGTATTTCCTTCAGGATTAAACCCTTTTCCATTATCTTCAATCTGAAGCTGAATTACCTCTCGATTTTGTTGGATATCGATCCTAACTTCGGTTGCCAGACTATGCTTGTAAATGTTGGTCAGCGACTCCTGAATAATCCGATAAAGAGCCGTACTAATGTCGTTTGGAATGAGCTGAGACACCTGCATCGTGCAATCTGGCCTCACACCCGTCGTTTGACAAAATTCTGCAACTGCCTTGGAGATTGCTGCTTCCAGGGATTGCCCTTGCAAAGGGTCAGAACGAAGCGTGGATATTGAGCGCCGAACCTCTTGCAAAGCCCTAGTTCCTAATTGTTGTGCCTCCCGTAAAAATGATGCGGTTTTTTCCGAACCTGCTGGCAGAAATAAAACTGCATTTTCTAACTGAATACTCTGAGCACTCAAGAGATGCCCTAAGCCATCATGAATTTCGCGAGCAATGCGATTACGTTCTTGCAAGGTAGCCTGGTCTTCAACTCGCAAAGCATACTGGCGTAATTGTTCATGGGCAAGCAGCAATTTTTCGCGACTTTGGCGTTCGGATAGTAAGGCATTAACTAAGAGCAAAATAAACAGAAGGGTCAGTCCAAAAGTCACTGCTGTATTGAGTTTAAGAGTCAGAATCGTATGACTAAAAGACTCTAAGGGTGCAATAAATCTGGGAGGATGAGGGGGGGGAGGTGGCCCTGGCGGTACTTCCTGAAACAGCATTAGCAGAAACGCAATAAACACTAGCCCTGCGACAACCAAGCGACCCACTTCTTGGAAGATCGCACAACTCCGAAGCACCAGGACTAAACCGAGGAGTGGCAGAAAAAGTGTTCGTCTGTCTAGTAGGAAAGTCACAAACAACAATCCTAATGCCAACCCTGTATAAAGTATTTTGTCGCGAGTTTTTTCTGTTGGCAATTTGAGTCCCATTAGACCAAAGCCCATGAGAGTCAGAATCGAGAACGGTAATGTGCTGCGACTCATATCATGAGGTTCGGGTCGAATTTCTCCCAGTAGTGTTATCCCCAACAGAATCCATTCCAGATAAAGCATCAGGCGGGAGGAATGGTTGGAAAAGAGTGAATGGCGGAACCACACAGAAGGCAAATGACGGTGCATAGCAGGGAAAGAGAAAGGCTTCTAGCTCCCTAGAGTGGTAGAGAGCTAGAGCAAACTTGGTAATGAGGGCATAGTTTTACTGTATTTCACAGGGCGTCATTATTTCCAGAGTCCTAATTCCTAGAAGAGAAGCGAATGGCTTGTGACTAATTTCCTCACTCTCTTGGGACTTTGGTACTAGATGGAATGGGGAAGTTGGAGCGATGTGGAAAGACGAAGTCAGCTTTTATGATTTGAAGATAGAGTCGTGGCAAGATTCACCCTTCAAATTTAAGGATTACTATGAACTCTAATTTAGCTCACAGCCTGAGAAAATGGCTCTTGATTTCTCAACGATGGTCACTGTTGGCTGGCACTCTTTTTCTGGTGCTTTTTGCTGCAAATATACTCGCAGCCTTTGCTCAACCTCATACATTGCCTCCACCGGAAGGTCATCCCAACCTACTGAATTTGACCCAAGAACAGCAGGAAAAAATGCAGAAAATTAGGCAATCTGAGCAGGCGCAGTTCGACAACATTCTGACCCCAGAGCAAAAAGCTCGCTTGCAAACAGCAAGAGACAATCGGGAAGCTCCTTGTCAAGCGTTTGCATCCCTTAATCTCACGGAGGAACAAAAAACAAAAATACAGGAATTGCGTCGCGCAACGATGCAGCAAATAGATAGCATTCTCACTCCTGAACAACGTCAGCAAATGCAGCAACACCCTCCTGCTCCTCCTCCTCCAGGTGGTTTTTAAGGCAAAGGGGTCCAGCAGAAGCTAAACTCTCGGAAATCACACAGGTTTCTGAGCTTGATATCCAGTTGTCAAAAAGGGGAAAAAAGCTAACTTTTTACACCAAAGATGGCTGAAAGTTGTTGATTTTTAACGGGTTTGCCTTCGCGTCATCCGATCGCGAAGCAATTTCTTTGATTCCAAAGTCTAAAATCAAAGCTACTCATCAGAGATGCGATCGCACCCTGTCGCCCTCCTGCTCAATTCTCCTTAGAAGGTATTACTTAGGGGGGCATGACCACACTCACCGCCGCCGCTAGAGACGTTCCGCACCACGGACACCCTAAGTCTAACCGCGAGTAGGGGGAAATGCGATCGCACCTCGAACACTTCAAACCGTATTCTAACGGGGTTGTTCCCCCTGGGTGCGAACTGACCTTGTGCAGCGGCGGTAACAAAACCGTTGGCGGTATACCCGTTGCCTCCAGAGAAACTGCAACCACCTTCAGTTCCATTTGTCCTAAATAAATATGGCTACCTGCTTTTAGAGTCGCCTCCTCTCCCTGCTGAAGAATTTTTCCATCGACAACGGGTGGATTGCTGTCTCGCAAATTCCTGAGCCTAAATTCCTGTAACTGCTGATTAAATAAAAGTTCAACGTGTAAACCCGATACCGTGGGATGGGTCAATACCCAGTCGCACTGAGCTGGGTCTCGCCCGATCCGAACAGTTCCGGGATGTTTGCTAGGCTGTTGAGCGGGAACAATTTTAGTTCTAAGCTGACCCGCCTCTGTCCACTCTAAGGTCAGTTGATTCATCTTGACCCATGCAACTACTTTGTTTTCTTCTATTCTGCTCTAAATTCCCAATGCTTAACAAAATCCCTGCGAGTCCGCGGGGATTTTGTTGTTGATTAAATGAACAGGAGAGATGAAGACAAAGGGGAAACAGGAAAATTCATCCTTATTTTCCCACAAGAGGCAACAAGTTATTAATCAGAACTACTAGTCAGAGTAGACAGAGGTAGGTTGTGAGTGAGCTTATGAATTTTCTTTGTCTTGATTAGTATTCTTGTGGCTCTTACGACCACCCTCGCGCCCAATTTCTGCCATGTGTTCCCGATTTCTGCTGACTGCTTCTCCCCCTTTTTTTCCGGCAAGTCTCGCTTCTTCAGGAGTGAATTCGTGAGCGGTGCCTTTTTCATGGGCCGCTTTTCCTCCTTTGCTAGCGATTTCGCGCTGCTTGGCTGCGTCCATTGAAGCAAATCCGCGCTTACTCTTTTCTGCCATGACACTGCTCCTTTGTGGTTTCAATGTTTTTAGTGCCTGAGAGTTATTCTAAAAATAGCCTTCTACCCCATACCTCCTTCTAAAGGAGGAAGGATAAAAGCTTCTGGGTTTTAGATGGAGTAATGAAGGATTGTAGAACAAAAAATCCTACTTCTCTCGCTATCTGTTACCCCGATGCCAGTTTGTCAGCCCAGCGAGTTGTCTCTGGTAAACGATATTTCGGGGTACAACGGAGTACA
This sequence comes from Actinomycetota bacterium, assembly GCA_050262755.1. Classification (GTDB taxonomy): domain Bacteria; phylum Cyanobacteriota; class Cyanobacteriia; order Cyanobacteriales; family Microcoleaceae; genus JBLNEP01. The sequence continues at coordinate 8,879 of JBLNEP010000151.1, forward strand.
TACTCAATCGCAGTTGTCAAGGAGAGGCGATGGCCAATGGAAACATAAATTGGCTTGACTCCCTTTCGCGTCCTCACCACAGCACCGATCCTTTCCCCCCGGTCTTGTAATGCCTGCCAACTGCCGCGACCGGGTGGAACTTCAAGATGCTCCCCAATCAGCCGAGTTTTGGCAACCCCGATGGTGGGGATGCTTGCCAACACACCGAGATGGCAAGCTAGACCAAATCTGCGGGGGTGAGCTAAACCTTGACCATCACACAGAATTAAATCTGGTTGGATGGTGAGGGTTGCCAGTGCCTCTAGCACTGCTGGCACTTCTCGAAATGAGAGAAAACCAGGAATATAGGGAAAAACCGTAGGACAACGAATCAGCGCTTGTTCTCGCAATTGCAGGTCAGGAAAGCTCAAAACCGCAGCTGCTGCTTTGGTAGTCTCGCCTGAATTTTCATAGCCTACATCCACGCCAGCTACATATTGGACTGTTCCCAATTGATCTTCAGTAATGACCTCTGACCGTAATTGCTCCTGAATGGCGCTCGCCTCCTGAACGGTGTTTGGCCAATGATGTCTTTGTCGAATCTCCATTTGCTCCGACCGTACCCAATACCTATCACTGCGTGTTATTAATTGCTGGGGGTTTTTTCCTGCCTCTGAAGGGTGCGAGAGATACCTTCAATCATTCTCTATCTCTAGCATACTTAAAATAAAGTCATATTGACTAAAATTTTTTCGCTTTAAGGCTAGCATAGGAAAAATCCCACTCCATCAAACAGCCAGCAGGCAACCATCTTAAAGAATAGAGGTTAGTATGAGTATAAAGACCAGCTCCAGTGCTTATCCCTCTACACTGATTCTCTACATCGTTGGCGGGATCGTCTTTCTTACCGCGGCCATTCTCTTCAAACCGTTTACAATTGTCAATGCCGGGGAGCGGGGCGTAGTCATGCGCTTCGGAAAAGTACAGGATCGGATCTTAGATGAAGGCATCCATCCCATCTTACCGATTGTTACCAGCGTCAGAACTCTTACTGTTCGGGTGCAAAAAACAGATTTAAAGGCTGAAGCAGCGTCCAAAGACTTACAAAAAATTACCGCCAATCTAGCGATTAACTGGAATATCGATCCGAATAGAGTGAATCAAGCCTATCAGCAGATTGGGGATGAAGAACAGATAGTAAATGGCATTATCAATCCCGCTGTTTCTGAAGTTTTAAAAGCAGCAACGGCTAAGAAAACGGCTGAAGAAATTATCACCAAACGGACAGCGCTCAAAACAGAAATTGACGATAGCCTGAAAAAACGCCTCATGCCTTATGGGTTAATAGTCAGAGATGTCTCTCTCGTTGATTTTGGCTTTTCTCCAGAATTTAGTCGCGCGATCGAAGCCAAGCAAATCGCAGAACAAGAAGCAAAACAGGCAGAATTCTTAGCGCAAAAAGCCACCCAGGAAGCTCAAGCTGAGATCAACCGTGCTAAAGGTCAAGCTGAATCTCAACGGTTACAGCGATTAACTCTAACTCCTGAACTTCTACAACAGCAAGCGATTCAAAAATGGAATGGTCAATTTCCGATGGTCATGGGAGGAAATGGCGCACTACCTTTTATTAATATTCCTCCTCCTACGAGTCCAGCTTCTAAATAACGTTTGACGGTTAATGAAGATAGAAATTGAGGATTCAGAACTTCTACGATCGATCGTTAGCAATCACTCGCCATCACTTCCTCTGCCTCTGTCTCCTCTCCTCCTCTGGCCGGCAAGTTTTGCCAACAAACCACTGATGGGAAATAGGACCGCTTCCACAGTGAAGTTGTAACCACTACCATTTACAAAAAACAGTAGTGCTGAACTTCAGAGAATTTGCTCGCAGGGTTTTGGAGAGCAGAGCTTGGCTGATACCCATCTTTGAGTTCTTCATCGTTTCCCCTCATCCCGGTGCCACCGGAAATCTGGCAGACTCATCTTTCCAGCCTGCGGAAATTGAGGAATAGGAGAGCAATCTTTATGCTACCGATGCCGAAATTGAGATAGGCTACAACTAGAAAAACTTAGAATAGAGTCTGGATTGACCGCCGATTGGGGCTGATGGGGAATAAGGACGGCCAAGGGTTTAACGATTGGGAGAAGCAGGAGAATATTAACGATCGCCTGGAGATGTTAGAGGCGTTGCGACTGCGCGATCGCGCCATAGCAGCAAGCAACAATGGCATTGTGATTGCAGATGCTAGACTCCCCGACCAACCGATCGTGTACTGTAATCCCGCCTTTGAGAAGCTGACTGGCTATTCGCAAGCAGAAATTTTGGGGCGCAACTGCCGATTTTTACAAGGATCTGATACCGATCCAGCAGCCGTCAACGTCATCCGCCAAGCCTTGCGCCAACAGCAATCCTGCCAAGTCGTCTTAAAAAATTATCGCAAAGACGGCACCTCCTTTTGGAATCAGCTAGCGATTTCCCCAGTCAGCGATCGCAGCGGTCAAGTCACTCATTTTATCGGCGTCCAGTCTGATATCTCTTACCGCATTGAAGCACAGGAAGCCCTTCAGCAAGCCAAAACCCAACTCCAAACCATTCTCGAAGCTGTACCAGGAACCGTTTCTTGGATTAGCTCAGATTTGCGCTACTTAGGAGTGAACCGACATTTAGCAACACTCTATGGCTTACCACCAGAAGCCTTTATCAACCAGGACATCGGTTTTCTCGGCTCTAGTCCAGATTTTTGCGAATTCATAGAGCAGTTTTTTGCCAGTCCCGCCACAGAAGCCGTCAAGGAACTTGCTTCTCAGCTTCCAGGCAGGCAAAATCAACCGATTCGCTACTACTTGATTGTTGCCCAAAAGTACAATCAAGGGCAGGCCGCATTCGTAGTCGGAATCGATATCAGCGATCGCAAACAAGCCGAAGAAGCACTGATCCTGACTCGCAAAGCGGTGGAAAGCGCCAGCGACGCGATCTGGATGGCAGACGCTAACGGCACTCATATCTATCACAATCAAGCATTCTCGCAGTTATTTGAATACCAGACAGTAGAGGAATTAAATGCCGCTGGGGGGATATGGATGGTCTTTAGCGATCCAGAGGTCGCCAAAGAAATCTTCGATACGATTATGAGCGGCTCTTCCTGGTGTGGCGAAGTTGCCAAGCGCACCCGCACAGGCCGACAAATTCAAGTTTTAATGAGGGCAGATGCGATTAAAGACCGCACTGGCAAAATTATCGGCTTGATCGAGATCAGTACCGACATCACCGATCGCAAACGGGCCGAAGCTGAATTACGCCAAAGCGAGCAGCGTTTTCGTTCCCTCATTGAAAATGGCAGAGATATTATCGCGATTTTAGACAAGAAAGGAATTTGTCGGTATGTCTCACCCTCACAAGAACGGATTTTAGGCTACGCTACAGCGGAAATCATCGGTCAACCCCTATGGCAGTGGGTTCACCCAGATGAAGTGCAGTTGGTACGCCGAGTGCTGGGAAATCTACTCTTACACCCGAAAATCAGTTCGGCCTTAACTGAATATCGAGTCCGACACAAAAGTGGCTCTTGGTGTGTGTTGGAGGCCTTAGCGACCAACTTACTCAGCGAACCATCAGTCCAAGGCATTGTGGTGAATTGCTATGATGTCACGGAGCGCAAGAGAGCAGAAGATCAACTCCTCCATGATGCTTTACATGATGCCTTAACTGATTTGCCCAATCGAGCTTTACTCATGGATCGAATCAGTCAAGCGATCGCTCGTGCGAAACGACACTCCTGCTATCAATTTGCCGTGTTGTTTCTGGATCTCGATCGCTTTAAAGTGATCAATGATAGCCAAGGTCATCAAACAGGCGATCGCTTGCTGGTGGCGATCGCACGTCGCCTGGTTGCTTGTCTGCGGCCAGGGGATACGGTGGCGCGGATTGGTGGCGATGAGTTTGTGGTTTTATTAGAAGAAGTCCGAGAGAGTAGCGACGCCATTAGTTTGGCCAATCACATCCAGCAAGCGATCGAACAACCCCTGCATTTGGAAGGGAATAAAATTTCCATCACTGCTAGCATTGGCATTGCCATCAGCACCGCCAATTATCAATGGCCCGGAGACATTCTCCGAGATGCAGACATTGCCATGTATCGAGCCAAAGCGATGGGAAAAGCCCGTTATGAAATCTTCACCAGTGCTATGCACGCTAAGGCAGTTGCTTTGATGCAATTGGAACACGAATTGCGACGGGCCATTGAGTCAATTCAGGTGAAATATTCAAGGGTCGATCCGAGTTTAGCAGAGAGTGACGAACCACAGGAAACTTTCGGTCACTGTTCCTCATCCTGTCCTTTTAGCTTGCACTATCAACCCATTGTCTCCTTAAGTAGTGGTCGCGTTGTTGGTTTTGAGGGACTCTTGCGCTGGTTGCATCCAAAGCAAGGTTTCATCCCCCCATCAGAATTTATTCCCTTAGCAGAAGAAACAGGGTTAATTATTCCTCTCGGTCAGTGGGTCCTCTATGAAGCCTGCCATCAAATGGTAAAGTGGCAGCAGCAGAGGCGGTCTCAAGACTCGCGAATTATTTATGACTTTTGTCCCCAACCTAACCCTCAATTAACTATCTCTGTAAATCTATCTGGACGACAGTTTTTGCAGCCCAATTTGATCGGACAAATTCAGCAAGTTTTGCAGGATACCGGTTTGGATGCTGAGTGCTTAAAATTAGAGATTACAGAAAGCGTGGTAATGGAAGATGGAGAAGCAGCCGTGACGATGCTGTCGCAGTTGAGAGAGTTAGGAATTCAGTTGTGTATTGACGATTTTGGGACTGGTTATTCTTCGCTTTCGTACCTACACCGCTTTCCGATTAATACCCTCAAGATCGATCAATCTTTCGTGAGTCGTATGGGAGCTCAAGGAGAAAATTCTGAGATTGTACAAGCAATTGTGATGTTAGCTCATAGTTTAGGAATGGATGTTGTGGCGGAAGGGGTCGAAACCTCTCAGCAACTTGCTCATTTGCGAACGCTGGGATGTGAGTATGGTCAGGGCTATTTTTTCTCTAAACCTGTGGGGAATGAAGCCGCGACCGCGTTATTAAGTCCAGCGTTGCAATGGTAGGAGACAGAAGAGGTTCTAGTTTTTTAATGTTCTGGAGTGAGCTAAAATTGAGTGGGATTTCTTACTTTCACAGTCTCTCAGGGTAAATTATACCAAATCCGATAGCAGGTAAACTCCTTTTGCCGAAACTGAAACCCTCATGCCCAAAGGATTTGACCGCTTTGTGGAGTCTTTTTTATAATCAGATTTGGTATTATGCGCTCATTCATCGATTCTAATGGTTTCTTGATTAATGCGGTTTTAATTGCCAGTTATTTTTCGATTTTTGGTAAATTTTTATAGAGATTTTAATTAAAATTATCCTGTTATAATAAGAAGCATAGATTTTTACCAGAGCCTCTATCTACACTGACTATTTCTCGCTGAAATCCTCTCTAAATCGTTCAAGTTATAAATTTTAGACCTAATGCAAAATCCGGTGATAATCAGCTAGTAAAGAGCGAAATTCAGATAGTTTTTACTCGAAAGCTAAAAGTACCATTGTATCATTGGGTTTGGAGGAGACAAAAGCCTCAAACCCTGATTCTCAGATTCGCGATCGCCAACAGTCTGAAGGATGACTCATAACAGAAAAGTCAAATCCTAAAAAGCGAAGTCTCAGAAAGTGTACTGAGAACATCACTTCACGATTGGTGAACTGAAATCAAACTATAAAATCACTCCAGATCTTGTCAAAGCAAAAAGATGTCACCTCGAAAAAATAGCTGTAGAATAAACCCCTAAAAGTCGTGCGTTTGCTGTAAAAATAAATCATAAACTCGCAATAGATTTCGTCAATAGTAATAATTCAAAAGTAGAATATACTTACAAATAAAAGTAACAAAAAAGCGTTTTTTTGACTCTATCTTACGGAAAAACGAACTGAAATTTTATTATTTCCTAATTTATCTTTCACTAATTCTTCTTAAGTTGCATCTTCTATCCGGTCAATAATCACAATCTCGGCTAACACAAACTAAACATCAGTTCAGAACCAAACCTTAGCAATTGCTCCTTTATGGGTCAGTACCAACCTGTCTATTTGATTGTCAGTAATCATCCGAATTAAGCAATGCAAGCCGCGCTTGCTGTAATTTATTCCGCTTCCTAAGTCAGAGATAATTTGTAATTGCCAGTTGTGCTGAGTGCAGCACAACTCCAAAACCTGACCTTGCCGTTCCCAGTCCTCTCTTTGCTCATAACTGCTAACGCGAGCATAACCAACAGTTAAAGCTGTATCCCGCTTGCTCTCTAATCACTGAGTCAGGCCTGCTCATCTGTTACCATTAGCAGTTCATTCTGAACTCAACTTGCCTTCTGCTTCCCATCGCCTCAGCGTAGAGACAGAGGCCCTTCAGTTTAGCTGCTTCAGAAATGAATCACCTGGTCATCAACTAATTTTAACTGAAATAATGAGCAAGATTAGCAAGGTTGAATTGAGCACTTAAACAGAGTATTTCCCGCTCCAACTCGCACAACCTCAGCCTTTTTCAACTTTGGTTGTGTTTGCCTCTCGGAGTGGGGACGGGATACCCTTGGCTAGAGTCGTTGAGGCTCTCCCGAAGTCATGTTGCGATCGCCAGCAACTGCCAGCCACTCAGGTGAGTCAAAAAATTCTCCGGGTTCCCCCCCTCCGAGGGCTAAGCTGTATGTGTCCGATTGTCAGAGACCGTTAAGATAGAAATAGAGTATCGTACAATCGCACGTCTGCCTCTCCTGCCATGCTTAAAAATTTGTTGGGCGATCCCAATGCACGCAAACTTAAGAAATTTCAGCCTTGGGTTGCTGAAATCAACATCTTGGAGGAAGACATCCAAAAACTCTCCGATGAGGAACTCAGGGCAAAAACCGACGAATTTAAACAGCGCCTAGAGAAAGCTCAATCTCCTAGCGAACTCACCGAGATGTTGGATGAAATCTTACCAGAAGCGTTTGCAGTGGTAAGGGAAGCGGCCCTGCGGGTTTTGGGAATGCGTCACTTCGATGTCCAACTGCTGGGCGGCATCATTTTGCACAAAGGCCAAATTGCCGAGATGAAAACCGGTGAAGGCAAAACTCTGGTCTCAACCCTGCCAGCTTACCTAAATGCCCTGACTGGCAAAGGGGTTCATATCATTACTGTCAATGACTACCTAGCCAGGCGAGATGCAGAATGGATGGGACAAGTGCATCGCTTCCTAGGATTAACAGTAGGCTTGATTCAGCAAGGAATGGAGCAGGAGGAACGCCAAAAAAATTACGCCTGCGATATTACCTACGCCACGAACAGCGAAGTCGGCTTTGACTACTTGCGGGACAATATGGCCACGACGATCGAAGACGTGGTACACCGCTCCTTTAATTTCTGCGTTATTGATGAAGTAGACTCAGTCCTGATCGATGAAGCTCGGACACCGCTGATCATTTCCGGCCAGGTAGAACGCCCCAGCGAGAAGTATCTACGGGCGGCGGAGGTGGCGACGGCGTTGAAGAAAGAAGATCATTACGAGGTCGATGAAAAAGCTCGGAATGTCCTCCTGACTGATGAAGGTTTCGCGGAAGCAGAGCGACTGTTGGAAGTCAAGGATTTGTACGATCCAGCAGATCCTTGGGCTCACTATATGTTTAACGCGATTAAAGCCAAAGAGCTGTTTATTAAGGATGTCAACTACATCGTCCGTGACAACGAAGTGGTGATCGTGGATGAGTTTACCGGTCGGGTGATGCAGGGCCGTCGCTGGAGTGACGGGTTACACCAAGCGATCGAGGCGAAGGAACGAGTCGAGATTCAACCGGAAACTCAAACACTGGCGACCATTACCTATCAGAATTTCTTCTTGCTGTATCCGAAACTCTCAGGGATGACTGGGACGGCAAAGACAGAAGAAGCGGAGTTTGAGAAGATTTATAACCTGGAAGTGACGGTGGTGCCGACGAACCGTACCACAGGCCGCAAAGATTTGTCAGACGTGGTTTACAAGACAGAAGCGGGTAAGTGGCAGTCGATCGCTGAAGATTGTGCAGATATGCACGGACGGGGTCGCCCGGTATTGGTGGGTACCACCAGCGTCGAAAAATCAGAGCTGCTGTCACGATTGTTGCACGCTCGCCAAATTCCCCACAACTTGCTGAACGCCAAACCGGAAAATGTTGAGCGGGAGTCGGAAATTATTGCCCAAGCAGGTCGTAAGGGTGCGGTGACGATCGCTACCAACATGGCGGGACGCGGGACGGATATTATTTTGGGGGGGAATGCCGAGTACATGGCCCGCTTGAAGTTGCGGGAATACTTTATGCCCCGCATTGTGCAACCAGAAGATGACAGCCAGTTTTCCCTGGTGCAAGTCCCTGGACTGGGTGGACGGAGTACCCCTCAAGGATTTGGTCAACCCACAAAAGTCAAGACTTGGAAGGTTGCCTCACAGTTGTTCCCTACAGAACTGTCAAAAGCAACTGAGCAGAAGCTGAAGGAAGCAGTGGAGCTTGCAGTGCGGGAATATGGCGATCGCTCGCTGCCAGAATTGGTCGCCGAAGATCGGGTGGCGGTCGCGTCGGAAAAAGCACCTACTTCTGACCCGGTGATTCAAAAGCTGCGGGAAGTTTATAACCTGATTCTGGCGGAATACGAGGCTTTTACCAAGCGGGAACATGAGGAAGTGGTGAAGCTTGGCGGTCTCCATGTAATCGGGACGGAACGCCACGAGTCACGCCGGATTGATAACCAGTTGCGAGGACGTGCCGGTCGGCAAGGCGACCCCGGATCGACCCGGTTCTTCCTGAGTTTGGAAGATAACTTACTGCGGATTTTTGGCGGCGAGCGAGTGGCGAATTTAATGAACCTCTTCCATGTTGAGGAAGATATGCCCATCGAGTCGGGAATGCTCACCCGTTCCTTAGAAAATGCTCAGAAAAAGGTGGAAACTTATTACTACGACATCCGTAAGCAGGTGTTTGAGTATGACGAGGTGATGAACAACCAACGTCGCGCGATTTATGCAGAACGTCGCCGGGTGTTGGAAGGGTTCGATCTCAAAGAACAGGTGATTAAGTATGCAGAACAAACGATGGATGACATCGTCAATGCTTACATTAATCCGGATCTCCCTTCGGAAGAGTGGGAGCTGGAAAAACTGGTCAGTAAGGTCAAAGAATTTGTTTACCTGCTGGCTGATATGACCTCGGAGCAACTGGTAGATTTGTCAGTGGAAGAAATCAAAACTTTCTTGCACGAACAAGTACGAAATGCTTACGACCTCAAAGAAGCTCAGGTGAATCAAATCCGAGTGGGATTGATGCGGGATGCAGAACGATTCTTTATCTTGCAGCAAATAGACACGCTCTGGCGCGAACATTTGCAGCAGATGGATGCGTTGCGGGAATCGGTGGGATTGCGCGGTTATGGGCAGAAAGACCCGCTGATCGAGTACAAAACTGAGGGGTATGAATTGTTCCTCGATATGATGACGGACATTCGCCGTAATGTGGTGTATTCGCTGTTCCAGTTCAACCCGCAACCGGCGGTGCAAGTGTCGCAAGAAGTGGTTTAGGGCGAGGGAAATTCAGGGGGAGGCGGTCGCCTAGGCAATGAGTGGGTAGAGACCGCCTTCCAACCTCGCTGATGAACCTTGAGGAGATGTGGTAGGCAGGAACCCAGTGAGAACGTAGACAGAACTTACGCATTTTTAAACCTGAAACCTAGCTCTCCCCTCACCCCCCTGCCCAAGGGGGGAACCGGAAAGCCGCCTTTACAAGGGGGTTTGGGGTTCTCTACGTAAGTCCTACTAGATTCCCGAGGAAATCCTGTGACCCATGAAGCAAAAACGGCTAAACCCGAAGACTGCCTAGCTGGTGGTGGAGAAATGGGGGCGCTGATGCGATCGCTGGATTGGTCTGCAACCCTCCTGGGCCCGGTCAGCAGTTGGCCTCAAAGCTTGCGGACTGCGGTGAGTATCCTGCTGGCTTCGCGTTTCCCGATGCTCATTCACTGGGGACCGGAGTATGTGCAGTTCTACAATGATGGTTTCCGCCCGATCCTCGGCGATCACAAACATCCAGGAGCTTTGGGACAGCCAGCTTATCCTTGGTGGACAGAAATTTGGGATGTTCTGACTCCTATGTTTGCTCGCGTCATGGCCGGGGAGGGGACTTGGTACGAAAATCAGTTGATCCTTCCCAATCGCTACGGCTACCTTGAGGAAACTTACTTCACCTTTTCCCACAGTCCCATCCGTGATGAATCCTGCCAAGTGGTCGGCATTTTTCAAGCGGTTACGGAAACCACCGAACGAATTTTAGATGAACGACGGCTGCGGACGCTGCACGATCTGGCAACCCAGACCGCTGCGGCTCCCGTGGCTCAAGAAGCTGGTCGCCTTGCAGTCCAGACTCTTGGCCAAAACGCAGCGGATATTCCGTTTGCTCTGCTTTATCTCCTGAGCGAAAACCGCACACAGGCTGAGTTAGCAGGAGTGGCGGGACTGGCACCGGATACGACCGCTAGTCCTGCCATCATTGACTTGAGGGCAGAACAGAAATTGGGTTGTTGGCCACTCGGACGGGTTGCCTACAGCGGGCAAACTGAACAAATCGACAACTTGGTGGCGGAATTTGGCTGCTTACCCGGTGGCCCTTGGCCAGAATCTCCCCAGAGTGCCCTTGTGATGCCGGTGGCCCAACCTGGTGCAATCCTACCTGCTGGTTTTTTAATTGCGGGTGTCAGTCCCCGACTGGCTCTCAATGACTCCTATCGTCGATTTTTGACCCTGGTGGCGGGACAGGTGGCGACTGCGATCGCCAACACCCGGGTCCTGGAACAGGAACGCAAACGGGCCGAAGCCTTAGCAGAACTGGATCGCGCGAAAAGTCAATTCCTTGCCAATATGAGCCACGAACTCCGCACCCCGCTCAATGGCATTTTGGGTTATGCTCAAATTCTTAAAAAGGTTAAAACCTTAAGCGAGGCTCAAAAGAATGGTTTAGCGGTGATTTACCAGTGCGGTGAACACCTACTGAATCTGATCAATGAGATTTTAGACCTCTCAAAAATCGAAGCCAGGAAAATGGAATTGTCTCCAACCAAGGTTCATTTTCCTGAATTTTTAGAAAGTGTGGCTGAGATTTGCCGCATTCGAGCTGAACAAAAGGGAATTGAGCTGATTTATGAAACCTTGACTCCAATTCCCACAGCGATTCGAGTGGATGAGAAGCGGTTGCGACAAGTGTTAATTAACTTACTGGGCAATGCTGTTAAGTTTACTGAAACTGGCTGGATTACGTTTAAAGTTGGCTACCAACAGGAGAAATTCCGGTTTCAGGTGGAAGATACAGGGATCGGCATTGCTCCAGGACACTTAGACTCGGTATTTTTGCCCTTTCAGCAAGTGGGGGAGAAGAGTCACGAAACAGAAGGAACGGGATTAGGATTGACTATTAGCCGTCAATTAGTTGAGTTGATGGGTGGCGAACTTTGTGTCCAGAGTATCTTAGGGAAAGGCAGTTGTTTTTGGTTTGAGCTTGAGCTACAAGAAGTTGATGAATGGGAGGAAGAGGCTAGCCCTGGGGACTGTAATATTATTGGCTTTAAAGGTGAGCGACGTAAAGTTTTGATTGTCGATGACAAGTGGGCTAATCGTTCAGTTTTAGTTAGTTTGCTAGAACCCTTAGGATTTGATGTTCTAGAAGCAGTTAATGGGTTAGACGGTCTCAACAAAGCCCAGGAGTTTCAGCCCGATATAATATTTATGGATTTGGTGATGCCGGTGATGGATGGTTTTGAAGCCACTCGTCGCTTTAGAACCTCATCAATTTTAGCAGATGTGGTGATAATTGCCATCTCGGCTAGCGTTTTTGATTTCAACCAGCAGCGAACTCTAGAGGTTGGTTGTAACGGTTTTCTTCCGAAACCAGTCCGAGAAGCAGAGGTTTTAGAAATACTTCGCTTGCACTTGGGACTGGAATGGATTTATGAGTCAGGAACTGCGGTTCCAGGGAAAGAGTTTTCGTTCGATTCAGAAACGGGAAAAGAACCGATGATAGTGCCACCCGCAGAGGAAATTGCTGTCTTACTGGATTTGGCGATGAGAGGGGATCTCAGAAGGATTGTCGAGCAAACGGCTCAGCTCGAAGTGTGCGATCGGCAATGGGGACCCTTTGCAACTCATGTCCGCCAACTTGCCAAAAATTTTAAAGGGAAACAACTGCGGGAATTTCTCAAACAACTCTAAGAGGAAAACATGACATTTGCTCAGGCTAAAAAAGCGGCCATTCTCATTGTTGATGATACTCCCTCTAATTTAGAGATGCTGATCGATTTTTTAGAGGATTCTGGTTTTAAAGTTGCCGTAGCTGAGGATGGAGAAAGTGCGGTCGAGCTAGCAGAATATGCTCCCCCTGACTTAATTTTGCTGGATATCTTGATGCCAGGAGGAATAGATGGATTTGAAACCTGCCACCGCTTGAAAAAAAATCAAGCGACTCAAGAAATTCCAGTAATTTTTATGACGGCTCTGAGTGAGCGGATCGATAAAATTAAAGGGTTGAATCTTGGGGCAGTGGATTATATCACGAAGCCTCTAGAACATGAAGAAGTTTTAGCGCGAGTTAACATTCACTTGCACTTGCAAGATTTAACAAAACAGTTAAAAGAAAAAAATAAACGTTTAGAACAGGAGATTCAACAACGCCAACAGGTTGAGTTAGAACTCCGAGAACAAGCAGCTTTGCTTAATATTACAGCCGATGCAATTCTCGTTCTCGACTTGCATAATAAAATTCGGTTTTGGAATCAAGGAGCTCAACGCTTATATGGATGGACAGTAGAAGCAGCATTGGGTAAGAATGCTGCTCAGCTTTTGTACCGAGGAGAAAATTTATCTCAATTTGAAAATAATCAGAAAATTTTAGCTGAAAGTGGTTCGTGGCAGGGGGAGTTATCTCAAGTCACAAAAGCAGGGAAGGAATTGATCGTTGCTAGTCGCTGGACTCTGATGCGTGATGACGAGGGTCAACCTAAATCGATTCTTGTTGTTAATACGGACATTACAGAGAAAAAACAACTGGAAGTACAATTTCTCCGAGTTCAGCGCCAAGAGAGTATCGGTATTTTAGCGAGTGGACTTGCCCATGACTTAAACAATGCACTCACACCGATTTTAGCTTCTGTTCAACTGCTGCAAAACAAACTCTCAGACAAACAAAGCCAGCATTTACTAACAATTTTAGAGAGAAATACTAGACGCAGTGCTGATTTAATTAAACAAGTGCTATTGTTTGCACGAGGACTTGAAGGCGAACACACTTTATTAGAGGTGGAGCGTTTAATCGCAGAAATCGCTCAGATTTTTAAACAAACTTTTTCTAAAGCCATTGAAATTCGCACGGAAATTTTAACACCCAATTTGTGGACAATTTGTGGCGATGCAACTCAGTTACATCAGGTATTGATGAATCTTTGTATTAATGCTTGTGATGCAATGCCAGAGGGGGGTATCCTACGGATTTCTGCCCAAAATGTCTGGATTGGTAGCAAGTCTGCACGCCTGAATATAGATGCTAAAGTGGGGCCTTACGTTGTGATTACGGTCTCTGATACAGGAACTGGGATTCCTAGAGAAATACTTGAGAAAATTTTTGAGCCTTTTTTCACAACTAAGGAAGTGGGTAAAGGTACAGGTCTGGGTCTTTCCACAGCCCTTGGTATCATTAAAAGTCACGGTGGCTTTGTTAAGGTTTTGAGTGAAGTGGGAAAAGGAACAGAGTTTCAAGTCGCCTTACCAGTCACTCAGACTCCCGTCACCAATGAATTAATCGATCGGGGAGAGGAAGTGCTGCCAGGAAGGGGGGAATTGATTTTGATTGTTGATGATGAAGAATCAATTCTGGAGATCACAAAATCCTTATTAGAAAAAAAAGGTTATCAAGTTGTAGCAGCTTATAATGGCATGGAAGCTATGACACTCTATCAGCAATATCAAGAAAAAATCAAAGCGATTTTGCTTGATATTATGATGCCAAAAATGGATGGATTCGTGACGATCAAAAACTTGCAGAAAATCAACCCAGATGTGAAAGTAATTGCTACCAGTGGGCAGGTTTTAAGTCATCAAATGCTTGAGCAGCTAGGTCATAGTATCAAAACATTTTTACCAAAACCCTATACTCTCCAAGAATTATTAAATCAGTTACAAAGGGCTTTAGGACTTAAATCTTAGCAGATAGCAGCGCTCATAACTTCGACCTCCTTGAAGTTTCATGAGTAAAGCCTCACAAAAACCTTATATTTGTCGCTCATTCTTAAGGTAACAACCTCGCTAAAGAGGGCTGTTAAAGGAATTTCGCCCGACTAATACTGCGTAGTTAGTCGGGTTTTCTCCATTGGCTACAAGAGAACCGTTGACAGCGGCGATGGCAGGAAAAAGCCTCACTGGATTTGTGAGGCCTAGACACCTAATTGAAAAACTTAGGGATAGCATAGAGGGATGGGTAACACTTTGTCTGTCTACGGTGGCACATCATTGGGGGTACTGCTGTCTGTCATCAACCACTGTACTGAACTTCCGGAGAGTCAGACAGAGCTGACACCTTTCAAAAATCTATCTTTTACGGCGTTGAAAACTACTGTATTAACCTGAAGCAGAAGAATTTTGACCAGGTTTGATGGGAATTTCAACCCAGAATTCAGTACCTTGTCCTAAGGAAGATTCGCAACGAAGGATGCCCCCATGCTTATCTACTACAACTTGGTAGCTAACCGCTAAGCCTAAACCAGTTCCTTTACCAATAGGTTTGGTGGTAAAGAAGGGGTCAAAGAGTCGCTGCTTAACTGATTCTGAGATACCGACTCCATTGTCAGTAATGCGTATAATAATGTTTTGATCGAGTACAGAGGTCGTAATTCGGATTGTATAAGGAAAAGCTTTAATTTGATCGGGTTTTAATTGAGCAGCTCGTTCATCTAGAGCGTCAATTGCATTAGTAAGAAGATTCATAAAAACTTGATTAAGTTGTCCTGCATAGCACTCCACCAGGGGAAGCTTTCCATATTCTTTAATCACTTTAATGGCTGGATGAGTGGATGTAGCAGTGATGCGACTTTGCAAAATCATCAGGGTACTTTCAAGGCCTTCATGAATATCAACTTCCTTTGTCTCGGATTCGTCTAAGCGGGAGAAAGTCCTCAAACTCTTGACAATCTCACGAATTCGCTCTGTCCCTACCTTCATTGAATTCTCTAGTTGGGGGAGGTCGGATTTTAAAAAATCTAAATCAATTTCTTCGATTTTAGCAGCAATTTCCGCCACTGGCGGGTGATATTTCTGAGCATAAATCTCTAGTAATTCTAATATTTTTTCAGTGTATTCACTAATATGAACTAAATTGCCATAAATGAAATTGACTGGATTATTAATTTCATGGGCAACCCCAGCAACTAACTGACCGAGACTTGACATTTTTTCTGTCTGTATTAACTGAGATTGGGTTTGTCGGAGTTGATTTAAAGTTAGTTGGAGTTGAGTTGCTTGTTCTCTCAGTTGTAATGCTTGTGCTGTCTGTTCGGCAACCAGTTTTTCCACTTGTAGGGTGTGACGCACTGACATCAATACATAAATGCTCAGAATAATTGTTAATAAAAATCCGCTTAAAAGTGTTACCCCCGATCTCCAGTAGGCCATCCAGTTAACAGAGCCTGCTTTTGGAACAACCAGTAGTGACCACTGGCGGTCAGCGACTTTCAGGTAACGGGTACAAGCTGCTAAATTGATGCAGAGTGAGTAAGCATCTTTGCTGATTGGCGGAGTTTGGGTTGAAGAGAGCTGGATCTGCTTGGTACTAAATTGATAAAATGACAGAATGTGACCCTGACTCGCAGTCGAATCATCAAAAATGTAAAAATCAAAGTTGTCTGAATCCAGCCCTTCTAAAGCAGCTTTGACAATTCCTTCTATTTTAAAAATAACGGTGGTAACACCTAGGAAGTTTAATCGACGATTGCTAATAGTGTTGATAGGTTTACCCCGACGATAGATCGGTTGAAAGGCTAAAAACCCCACTTGATTATTGCTAACAATTTTTACCCATCGACTCGCGCTAATTTGCCCTGTATCGCGTGCTTTTTCTAAAGCTTCTCGACGCATCGGTTCAGAAGCAAGGTCGTAACCGATGGGAGGTTTTTTATCCTGTACTCTCTCGGCGTAGGTAATGGGAAAGTATTCTGGTCGCTCTCCGGCGCTAACCAGTTTTCCTGATTGTTTTCGTTCTGTAATTTTGAAGTCATGAAATCCTTCAGCTTGAACAGTTTTCTCAAAAAAAATTCGTTCCTTAGCTAAAACTCGGGGTGTCCAATTGAAGGCATCAATACTAGAATGATTCGCTAAAATATCTTGGACATAAATGTGAAAATCCTCTCGTGTAATTTCATTACTGGCTGCATAAAATCTTCCTGTTGCTTTGAGGAATTCTAAATTTCTGATCGCACTTCCCTGTAAAGAAGTAGCCAACTTATCTATTTGGTTTTGAAACTGATAGATTTGGTTAACTTTTTCCCAGTTATTGACCATTAAGGAGGCAGCAGTTGATAAGAGAACGCCAGCGACGAAAATAAAGCAGACTGGTCTATATTGCCACTGATTTTTCGGATGGGTTAAGGGTGGATTGCTGTTCAAGGCTTAATCTGCTGAGATAGTAACTTTATTAAAACTTACTCTTTTTACTAGGCAATCCGCTAAATGACTAAATTATTAAGCATTTTGTACTAACCTTCTCAACTTGTCTTTAATCCTAGCTCGTGAGGGCTAATTACTAACTGGGGAAAACTTGTACTGAAAACAGAGGATTGAGGTCGAAATCCCTAGCTCGACTATTGCTTAGTTATCAGATGTCCCAGACTGTGGGAGCTACAATTTATTCCTGAAGCAAGATGTTAAATGAAGGGGTTTCTCAAGATATATAGCGTTTTTCAAAGAGTTGAGGTAGGTACATGAAAGGGAAAAAAGAGGGAAAAGGGGAAAGGGGAAAGGGGGAAAAATGGCTGTACCTCATTAATCTGAGAAATGCTATAATAGTTCTCTAAGATTCACTGATGTTAAAAATCAAAGTAACTATGAACACAAGCAATACACTCTATGAAAGACTGGGTGGACAGCCAGCTATTGAGCAGGTAGTAGATGATTTTTATCAGCGTGTTTTAGCCGACGAGACTGTCAGTGGCTTTTTTGCCCATACGGATATGGAAAAACAGCGCCGTCATCAGACTGCTTTTATTTCTTATGCACTGGGTGGTCCGAATCGCTATTCAGGGCGCTCAATGGAAAAATCACACGCAGGTTTGAACCTACAACCAGTACATTTTGATGCGATTGTCAAGCATCTGGGTGGGGCGTTGGCAGCAAAAGGAGTGACGTCAGAAGATATCGAGGCTGTCAAAGAGCGGGTCTTAACATTGAGGGAAGCTGTTTTGTACAAGTGATCGTTGAGCTAACTGCTACTGGATTGGCCAATGAGTGGGGAGTGAGAGCTTCCGGTAGGGGTTCTTTCTCCCATAGATTGAATGGCTGCTAGCTGTAATAATTGCATCACGTTCAGTAGCACTGAAAGGTTTATATAGGTCTTTACAGCTTCTGATTTCACGAAGTACAGGTGACTCTGAGGGCGGTACTTAGTTAATTCTTCTTATTTTCTGGAGGGTCTTCTAGCCCTGTAGCAATATATTTCTGCTGTCCGCTGAAAACGTAACGAGGTAATCTTAGCCTTAGCTTTCCTCGAATCACCTCCATACTGACAGTCTCCTTTGCTGCTTCGCTCCGCTATCTTAACTTGTTAGCAATACATCCCCCCAAAATTTTTCGCTCTCCAGTTAGGCTAGAGGAACTTCAATAATGAATTCTGTCCCAACACCCTCTTCTGAAAAGCAACTCAGAGAACCACCATGTTTTTCTACAACAATCTGGTGGCTAATCGATAAACCCAGCCCCGTACCTTTTTCAGCAGGCTTAGTTGTAAATAGATAATCAAATATTTTACTGCGTACCTCCTCCGGCATTCCCATCCCGTTATCTTTAAACCGAATAATGACCCTATTTCGGGAACGGTCAACTTCAGTGTGAATTATAATTTGTCTGGGATTGGCTTTCAGTTCTTCCGAAGATCGCCCAATGCAAGAATCTTCTAAAGTATCAATTGCATTGCTAATAATATTAATAAAAACTTGATTTAATTGACCTAAGTAGCACGGTACTAAAGGTAATTCCCCATAATTCTTTACTACTTCTATTTTGGGATGCTTATCATTTGCTTTTAACCGATGTTGTAAAATTAGCAAAGCGCTATCAATTCCTTCATGCAGGTTGGCTTCCACTTTTGACGTGCTATCAGCGCGGGAAAAAGTTCTTATAGATACACTAATTTGACGAATCCGTTCTACGCCTACTTTCATGGATGAAAGAAGCTGAGGAAAGTCTTGTATGAGATACTCTAAATCTATCTCTTCAACACGAGTTGCGATCGCTGCACCTGGAGAAGGTAACTGTTGTTGATAAAGTTGAAAGATTTCTAATAAATCTTGAAGATAAGTTTCAGCATGGTTTAAATTACCCAAAATAAATCCTACGGGATTATTTATTTCATGGGCAACTCCAGCCACTAATTGGCCGAGGGTAGACATTTTTTCGCTTTGAATTAATTGGATTTGAGCTTGTTGAAGAGTTTGTAGAGCTTGTTCCAGCTCGGAAGTTCTTTTTTCAACACGACTTTCTAATTCTTGATTTAACTGCTGTAGTTTATTTTCTAAAGCAGTCTTTTCTTCAATTTTTTCTTGAAGCAGTTGATTTTTGCTAGCTAAGGCTTGGCTTAAACTCCGCAAATCCAAATGAACTTTAATGCGAGCTAGGACTTCTTCTTTTTGAAAAGGTTTAGTGATATAGTCAACAGCGCCAAGACTTAAGCCTTTTACTTTTTGCTCAGTGTTACTGAGGGCCGTCATAAAAATGATTGGAATTTCCGAAGTTGACGGGTTGCTTTTCAGTCTAGAACAAGTTTCAAATCCATCGATACCCGGCATCATAATATCTAATAAAATTAGATCGGGAGTGATGTATTCTATTTTTTGCAGAGCACTTTCTCCATCTTGAGCTACTAACACTTCTAAGCCAGATTCATCTAAAACGTTGAAGATAACGCCTAAGTTTGTTGGATTATCATCCACTACTAAAATTGTCCCTTTTGAAAATAATAAGTTGGTCATCATTTTCAGTTTACTCCTTGTTGCTCAATTAAAAATTGCGTAGCTTGCTGACTATCTAAGGGTCGAGCGAAAAAGTATCCTTGTCCCCAATTACATCTCAGTTCTTGCAGGATTTTTAGTTGTTCTTGAGTTTCAATTCCTTCGGCGACTACTTCTATTTTTAAACTTTCGCCTAATAATATAATTGTTTTGATTAAAGTTGTATCTTTGTTTTTTTCAATGAGGTCACTCACAAAGGAACGGTCAATTTTTAAGGTATCGATAGGCAAATTTCTGAGGGTTCTTAAAGAAGAATAGCCAGTACAAAAATCATCTATACATAAATTTACACCAATTTTTTTGAAATCTTGAAAATTTAAATTTTCTGGTTTTAATAAGCAAGTTTCAGTAATTTCTATATTTAAAGTATTTTTGCTTACGCCAGTTTCTTCCAAGATTTTTGCAATTCGTTCAAATAAATTAACTTGCTGAAATTGTATAGGAGAAAAATTAACATTCATTTTTAAGAGGAGATTAGAAAATTGCTCTTGCCAAGATTTTAACTGGATACAGGCTTCGCGTAAAATCCACCAACCTAAAGGATTAATTAATCCTGTTTCTTCTGCAACAGGTATAAATGTATCGGGGGAAATCATTCCGTTGGGATGGTTCCAACGTACTAAAGCTTCAAACCCTTTAATTTTTCCGGTAATGAGAGAAACGATGGGTTGATAATACAAGCAAAATTCTTGTTGAACTATGGCTTTTCGCAAATTTTGTTCTAGTTGCAGGCGCGCGATCGCATCCGCTTGCATTTGCGGATCAAAAACTTTATAATGACCACTTCCCTGCTTTTTTGCTCGATACATAGCAATATCGACATCTCTAAGGATATCCATCGGTTGTCGATAACCCATTATACTAGACGTTATGCCAATACTGGCTTCTATCACAACTTCATACTCATTAAAGTGAAACGGCAACTTGAGCTGTTCTAATAGGGAGCGAGCCACTGAAATTGCTGTTTCTGGTTCTACTAAAATAATAAATTCATCCCCGCCCATCCGCGTTGCTGTTTGCGAATTTGTCAAACAGGATTTTATCCGATTTGCTACGCATTTTAACAGTTCATCTCCTGCTAAATGTCCCAAGCTATCATTAACAATTTTAAAGCGGTCTAAGTCAATAAACAAAACAGAATAACTTGAATTTGCTTCAATTAGCTCCTGCAATCGCTTAATCAACCAGTCTCGATTTGGCAAGTCTGTTAAAGAGTCGTGAAAGGCATTATATTCTAACTTAGCTTGACTTTTGTACAAATTTTGCAACGTTTGAGAAAGTTCTGCGGTTCGTTCTTTTACTCGGACTTCTAATTCTTCGTTTAATTTTTTCAGGGCTGCACGGGCTTGTGCGTGTTCCTCAATTTCTTCTAACAAACGCTGATTTTTATCTTCAATAATTTTGATTAAATGTTGCCGTTCTAAATGAGTATTTATTCTAGCTAAAACTTCTTCTTTTTGAAAAGGTTTTGTAATATAATCAACTGCTCCTAAAGACAAACCTTTTACAATATGATTTGGTTCGGATAGAGCTGTAATAAAAATTATAGGAATCTGACTATGTAAAGGATGTTCTTTCAAGCGTTTGCAAGTCTGAAATCCGTCCATTCCCGGCATCATTATATCTAATAAAATTAAATCGGGAATCGCATAGTTTACTTTTTGGATAGCACTTTCTCCATCTTGAGCTACCAAAATTTCAAAATTAGCTTCGCTGAGAAAATCAGTTAATATTGCTAAATTGGTAGGGACATCATCCACTATCAAGATAGTGCTTGGGTAAGACATTGAATCTATCATAAATTTATTTTTTTGTATTGATTGAGCATTTCTAATATTTTTTTCTCTTGGAAGTCCTTCGCTAACTGCCGCAGTTTAGAAGTGAATGGTAAATATTTTATATCGGTTTTTTCCAGAGATTCTGCTTGTTTAATAATCTCTTTCAAATTTCCTCGTAAAGCCAAGCCAAAAAGTTTATCTAGCACTTCGGGTGCCGGAGGTAGTAGAGTTAAACCATCCCCTTTATTTTCTAAACCTAGCAATGATTCAGCTTGATAGATCCATTCTATTTGTAAATGAAGGGCTAATTTTTCAAAAAGTTCTTCGGCTTGAACGGGTTTTGCTAAAAAATCAACGGCTCCAGCTTCTAAGCTTAAATTTTGGTCAGTTTCAAACACGCTAGCAGAAGAAACAATAATTTTGACTTTTTTCAAGCTTGGACTTTCTTTCCAATATTGTAGCAATTGAAATCCATCAATCTCTGGCATAACTAAATCTGTGATCGCTAAGTCTAGTTTAGTTTGGCTTGCTATTTCTAATCCAGCTTTCCCGTTAATTGCTTCTATCACTTCAAATCCTAGAGGAGCCAATAAATTTACAATTACCGAGCGATTTTCCCAACGATCGTCTATTACGAGAATTTTTTTGCTATTTCCTTCAAATCCAATGATTTTACCTTTTTCGCTCTTAGAAGTTGTATTCACCCAGTCGAGGGCTTCCGGTAAATCTAGATCGAACCAAAAAACACTGCCCATTCCTATTTGACTGGTGACTTGAATGGTGCTGCCCATAAGTTGAATAATTTTTTGAGTAATGGCTAGCCCTAATCCCGTGCCTTCTACTTGATTTTTACGAGTTCCAACCTGTTCAAAAGGTAAAAATATTCTTTCAATTTCTTCGGGTTTAATACCCACTCCTGTATCTTGAATAGTAAAGCGAATTTTGTAAATAACTTGCTTAGAAGCATTCACCAATTTTTCAATTAAATGAACCTTAAAACTCACCTCTCCTATTTTAGTAAATTTAATGGCGTTTCCAATAAGATTAATTAGCACTTGGCGCAAGCGTTTTTCGTCAGCATGAACGCTAAGAGGTAAATCTGGATCTGGTTGATAGCTAAATTTGAGACTTTTTTGTTCGGCGCGAATACGGCAAATTTCAGCAACGGCTTGTACAAAAGCGGGAAAATGAAAATCTATGGGATAAATTTCCATTTTCTGAGCTTCTATTTTAGAGATGTCCAGAATATCATTAATCAAAGTTAGAAGATGCGAACCGCACTGGTAGATAATATCGATGCTATTTTGTTCGTGTTCTTCTAATTTTGGGGAGCGTTTGAGGATTTGGGCGTAGCCTAAGATACCGTTAAGAGGGGTTCTCAGTTCGTGACTCATATTAGCCAGAAACTCACTTTTGGCTTTGTTAGCATTTTCAGCGGCTTCTTTGGCAGCATAAATTTCTTGTTGGGCGCGCTTGTATTCGGTAATGTCTTCTACTGTGCCTTCGTAGTAGAGGATATTGCCATTTTTATCGTAAATAGCGCGAGCATTCTCTGAAATCCAGATAATACTACCGTCGTGACGATAAATTTGCGATTCAAAGTCGGCAACGCTACCGCGGTCGCGAATAATTTTCACAAACTCTTCTCGACGACTGGGGTCTACATAAAGTCGCTGCTTGATATTGCTTAAGCTAGCCATTAATTCGGCAGCAGAATCGTAACCGTAAATTTCAGCCAAGGCTGGATTAGCGCTGAGATATTGACCGGCTGGAGTAATTTGGAAGATTCCGTTGATTGCATTTTCAAAAATGCTGCGATATTTCTCTTCGGTCGCTTTTAATTCTTTCTCAAATTGCTGGCGCTTGTTGCGGTTGCTAATAAAAGCGATAAAAACGTAACTTACTACGGCTAATACTAGCAAGCCAAACCCGATGATTTGATATTTTCTACTGACTAGTTGGTTAATTCGCTGTTGTAACAAGCGGTCTAAAATTGGAAAAGCTGTATCGTAAATTTTGAGTTGCGAATCTAAGGCATTTTGTGCTAAAGACGTATATTGTTGGGGTGGCAATTTGATGTTCTTGGTGTTAATAATTTCTTGGTTGAGTAAGTCAATAAAATTATTGATTTTAGGAAAATTTTCGCGGATGCTAGTTAATAGCTGTGGCTGAATTTTTTGATTATTATTAGCAGAAACTTGCAAGCCTCTGTATACTTCTTGCAAAGGTTCTGCAATTGAACTCTGAATAATCAAAAGTTTTGCTCGTTCGCTATCGGTAATTTTTTGTTTGAGGGCGATCGCTGTACCTAGATCTTTAGCTTGGGCGGTATTCTCTATGGTGTTTGGCAGTTTATTTACAACTGTATCCATTAAATAGTAACTATCTAAAGCTGGATCGAGAATTAGATTAGAAACATCTCCGATGTGGTCAACTAAAGCCAGGATATCGTTAATAATGCTTGTATGTGCTTGCCAGTTTTGGGTAGGAGATAAGTTAATCTTTTTATCTTTTAATTGCTGCCAATTACTATTTAGAGAAGTTTTGAGCGCTAGCCATTCTGAGTCAGCTTTAAGTTGGGGTGATAGCTGCTTTTCCACTACATTGAGGTTTTCGATTGCAGTTTCGATCTTATCTGCTTGAGTGGCGATCGCTGAGGCTAAAGACTTATCCCCATTTAAATACTGATTAACTTGCGTACGGTGCTGAATAACATCGACCAACAAATTTTTCAAAGGATAGTTATAAGCCAAGCCTAGTTTTTCTTTTTGAGCAAAGTCAATTTTACTATCTATTTCAGCAATTAATTGGTAAACTACTAGAGCAAAAGGAAAAATAAAAATCAAAAGTAAGGTACTTAAATTGATAGTTTCTGCAAGGCGTTTGTACAGTGGTTTGTTCATAACGTAATGAGTGAGAAATTAATAAATAGTTATGAAGTTAATTGTAAAACTACGCTTTAGCCTCATAGCAGCGAAGTTTAAGAGCCATCTCTTTAGTAGGTATTTATCCACTCTTTACGCAAAAAAATATACCCTGTAATTCCTACACCTGCAAAAATCTGTAATATAAAAGGTGTAATGAAGAGTCAGCGTAAAGCAACTTCGGGAATTGCAGTGGTTAACTGAACAGTTGAGGCTTTTTTATAATTTGTCCGGGTACTTGGTTAAAATCCTCTTACTCTATCTTTAGGCTACAATAACTATTATAGTTGAACGAGGATACTAAACAATGGAATTTAGTTGACATTAAAGTTAAAATTAATGTCAAAAAATCTTGCGAGATAATTTTTTTATTCTCTTCTCCCCAGAAGAAACCTAAATCTGGTGCGTATTCTATTGTTCTAAAGTCTAAACAGATCGTTTTTACTGTAAATTTATGTTTAGAAATTTTGCTAACTCCCGAAAAATCCCGTTACGCAGTGTCTTAATTCTTCCTTTTGTTTTACAAATCTTTGCAGCTGTAGGATTAACAGGGTATTTTTCGTTACAAAACGGACAGAAAGCAGTAAATGATGTAGCAGCACAGTTGCGCGGTGAAATTGCCACGAGAATCGATCAAAATTTACATACCTATCTTGCTGCTCCCCATTTAGTTAATCAAATTAATGCTGATGCTGTGAGGCTGGGTCAATTGAGTATGGAAGATCTGACAGCATGGGAGCGCCATATTTTGCGACAAAAAAATAGATTTAGTAGCGTAAATGGCATAGTAATGATCGGTGAAAAAGGAAAAGGGATAGCTATTATTAGTAATGATGAAAAAAAGCTAATAATTCAAGTAGCAGAGCCAACAAAGCCGAATCAGGTGAATGTGTATTTAGCTGGTAGTCAAGGAGAAAGACTCAAATTAATCAAAGTGGTTAAAAATTTTGATATGCGAAAAATTAAAGCTTATAAACAAAGTCTACAAACTGGCAAACCTATCTGGACCAAAATTTATTTTGGGGAGGTTATTACTACCCCGCTCATAACAGCAGGTCTATCTGTTTTTAACAAAAATGGGCAAGCTATGGGTGCCTTATTAACAACTCTACGTTTATCTCTGATCGGGAATTTTTTGCAAACTTTAAAAGTTGGAAAAACAGGACAAACTTTTATTATTGAGCGAAGCGGAATGCTAGTGGCTACTTCCACATCAGAAAAACCCTATCGAAATAGAGAAAGATTTCTAGCCACTGACAGCCAAAATATTTTAACTCAAGCTACTGCTAAATATTTAACAGAGCGATTTAACAATCTCAATGAAATTAAAACTTCTCAGCAGTTAGATTTTTTAATAGATGGTAAAAAACAATTTGTACAAGTTGTTCCTTTTCAAGATGATAAAGGTATTAATTGGTTAATTGTAATAGCAGTTCCAGAAAATGATTTTATGGAACAAATTAATGCGAACAGGTACACAACAATTTTACTGTGTCTTTTAGCGTTATTTTTAGCAACTGTTTCAGGAATTGTCACCTCTGAGTGGATAGCGCAACCTATTGGGCGTTTGGGCAAAGCAGCAAGCGCGCTCGCAGGCGGTGACTTCGAGCAAAAACTAGTTACTTCCTCAGTTAAAGAAATTAGTGCCTTAACTACTTCTTTCAATCTTATGAGCCAGCAACTCAAACAATCTTATGAACAACTAGAAGATTATTCGCACTCCTTAGAACAAAAAGTTGCAGTAAGGACTCAAGAATTAGAGCAAGAAATACGCGAGCGACAATCTATACAAGAAATACTCCGGGAAAGCGAACAAAGGTATCAATTAACTCTAGAAAGCGTTAATGAGGGTATTTGGGACTGGCGAATCAAAACCAACACTATTTATTTTTCACCCCAATGGAAAGCCATGCTAGGCTATCCCGATAGTGAAATCCCTAACTTATTTAGCTCTTGGGAAACACTGGCTCACCCCGATGATTTAAACCCAGTTTTAGACTCTTTAGAAAACTATTTAAAAAGCAGAAGTAACGAACCTTATAGTTGGGAATTCCGGATGCGACACAAAAACGGTAGCTACAGATGGATACTATCGCGAGGTCGGGTTGTCGAGCGAGATGCAGAAAACCAACCCCTACGTTTGGTCGGTTCCCACACCGATCTTACCGATCGCAAACAAGCAGAAATAGAATTGCAACTCGCTAAGGAAACTGCCGACGCTGCTAACAAAGCCAAAAGCGAATTTTTGGCAAACATGAGCCACGAACTTCGCACTCCTCTTAACGGAGTTTTAGGCTACGCTCAAATCCTCATGAACTCAAAAAATTTAGGTTCTCCAGATTTAAACAGTGTAAAAATTATTTATCAATGTGGCTCTCATTTGCTCACCTTAATTAACGATATCCTCGACTTTTCTAAAATCGAAGCGAGGAAATTAGAACTTTACCCAACTCAATTTCATTTGGTCTCATTTTTAGAGGAAGTCAGCCAAATCTTTCGCCTCAAAGCCGAACAAAAATCTATCAGCTTTATTTGTGAATTTGATTCTTCTTTACCCAGCAACGTACAAGCAGACGAAAAACGTTTAAGACAAGTGTTGATGAATCTCTTAAGTAATGCCGTCAAATTTACCGATCGAGGAAGTGTTACTTTCAAAGTTCAACGCATAAAATCAGGAGCATTAAAACCAAACTCTAAGCAATTGAACACCATCAACACTATCCGCTTTCAAATTGA
Source organism: Actinomycetota bacterium (assembly GCA_050262755.1). Taxonomy (GTDB): domain Bacteria; phylum Cyanobacteriota; class Cyanobacteriia; order Cyanobacteriales; family Microcoleaceae; genus JBLNEP01. The sequence goes on from JBLNEP010000151.1 coordinate 35,638, forward strand.
AGATACTGGAGTGGGCATCAGTGAAGAACAAATGCAAAAAATCTTTCAACCTTTTGAACAGGTAGGTGACACCCACAAGATGGCAGAGGGGACGGGTTTAGGATTAGCAATTAGTTTAAAAATTGTCGAAATGATGGGTGCTAGGATTCAAGTTGCTAGTCAGTTAAATACTGGCAGCCAGTTTTGGTTTGATTTAGACTTATCTTCCACTTGTGACTGGGAAGCATTGACAGTTCAGCCACAAGCTGCGATCGACTCTAGCACTACACTCCATTCCATCGCTGGCTATCAGGGAACTAAACTGAGAATTCTTGTAGTTGATGATAAGTGGGAAAATCGATCTGTGTTGGTCAATTTGTTAGCACCTCTAGATTTTGAAGTGCTAGAAGCGGCTAATGCTCAAGAAGCTTTAAACCAAATTAATTCTTACCAAATCAATGCTATTATTACTGATTTAGTCATGCCTGGAATGGATGGCTTTGAGTTAATGAGTTATCTCCGTTCTCAACCTAAATTCCAAGAGTTAGTTATTATTGCTTCTTCAGCCAGTGTCTTTCCATCCGATCACTATAAAAGTTTAGATTCTGGTGCAAATGCTTTTTTGTCTAAACCAATACAGGCCAATGATTTATTATTACTCCTACAAAAACACTTAGGGATATCCTGGATATATCAAGATTCCCCTCACTTCAATCAAAATGCCAATCAAGACCTGCAATCAGATGTAGCTGCTTATTTAGTGCCACCACCAGATGAAGAACTTGTAATTTTATACGATTTGGTAATGAGAGGTAATTTAAAAGCAGTTACTCAACAAGTTGAACGGTTAAAAAGCTTGGATCAAAAATATGTTCCCTTTGCGGAACAGGTAGGCGAATTGGCTAGAAACTTTCAGGAAAAACAGCTACGGTTATTCATCAACGATTACAGAGCTGCTAACAGGAATCAAACAGAAAGCTGAGACAGTAGATGTAGCGGCTTGAAAACAGGAAGGCACGGGCCTGCAAACAAGGGCTGTCCTTTTACCCAAAAAGTGGCGTAATTTCGCCTAAATCGAGCGAGAGATTCCGATTTCCCTAAACTTTATCGCTCTCTCCAAAAAAAGAGATGAATTTTTTACTGTCACTTTAATGATGACCACCTACTTAGGGTTTGCTGAACAAAGCTAAAACCTGCATTCATCAAGGGTTCATTCGGCCTGAAAAGTCCTCTCAAGCGCTCCCAAATCTGGTGCTTGACCTCAAAACGTTTGCACTTTTTGTCCCAGCTCTCCTTTCCCCTTTTCCCCCTTTTCCCCCTGCTTCAGCAAACCCTAGGTAAAGGTGGTAGAGGTACATCCTTTTAGGTGAGATGACTAAAGTGGTTTAGTAGTAAAACTTCGACGTGAGAAGAGGATAATGCGGTAAAAAAGCGGGCAGCGGGAATCGAACCCGCATTATTAGCTTGGAAGGCTAAAGTTTTACCACTAAACTATGCCCGCGCATATCTAACCAATATAACACAGCTATTTTAAAATTGCACCCCCTCCTCAAAATTTTCTCATCTCCCTCTTACAGAGGCTTCACTGTCACTTTTACCCACAACTCTGAATAGACTGGCTGCCCCCCAGAAGAGGCGGGCTGAAATTCCCAGTCTTGAAACACTTGCCTCGCCAGAGCCTCATACTCACCCTGGTTGGCTCCTGACCCATTGCCCTCCTCGACGGCATTCACCTTGCGAATTGTAGCCTTTCCGTTGTCATCAATTTCCAAAAGTACATCCAAGGTAATGCCACTCCTAGCACTTGCTTGAGGTAGCGGATAGAGGACAGAAGACAACTGCTTCTGACTTTGCCTCGGTCGAGCGAGTTGTTCAGGGATATCTCGCTCTCCAGCGCGAATGCTGCCCAAATCTAAGGTGGCGCTCACTCCCTGGCGGCGATCGCTCCCAGACGGCGGAGGGGTGGGAGCGGGCGATCGCGCGGGAACCGGAGGAGGTGGTAAGCGTTCCGGGGGTTCTGGGGTAGGAGTGGGCGATCGCGCGGGAACCGGAGGAGGTGGTAAGCGTTCCGGGGATTCGGGCCTCGGCGTCGGTGGCGGTGGATAAGTTTGTTCTGGAACAGGTTTAGGGGAAGGGGTTGGCGTTGATGACTGCGTCGGTGTTGGTTTTGGGGAGGCAGGTATTGGCGATCGCGCTGTTGTGGGTTTGGGAGAGACAGAGGGTTTGGGAGAGGCAGGTATTGGCGATCGCGCTGTTGTGGGTTTAGGAGAGACAGAGGGTTTGGGGGAGGCAGGTATTGGCGATCGCGCTGTTGTGGGTTTGGGAGAGACAGAGGGTTTGGGAGAGGCGGGTATTGGCGATCGGTGAGGTTTAGGAGAGACAGAGGGTTTGGGAGAGGCGGGTATTGGCGATCGTTGAGGTTTAGGAGAGACAGAGGGTTTCGGGGAGGCGGGTATTGGCGATCGCGCTGTCGTGGGTTTGGGAGAGACAGAGGGTTTGGGAGAGGCAGGTATTGGCGATCGTTGAGGTTTAGGAACGATCGCAGTTACACCATCAGGTTTAGGAACCACCGCCTGAGAGGGGACCGCAGGCGAACTAGCCTTGGGTGGCTCAGAAACCGTTGGCTGAGGGGATAGCGGTGAGGTAATAGGAGTTTCCGTCGGTGCAGCTTTCTCAGGCGGTAATTCAGCGATCGGCTCAACTTCAA
>JBLNEP010000152.1:0-12568 GCA_050262755.1 Actinomycetota bacterium
TAAAAAAAACAATCATTCTACTTTACATAGGGCTTACTGAAGAAAGCTAAAACCTGAATTCATCAAGGGTCCATGAGGGATGAAAAGTCCGATCAAGCGCTCCCAAATCTGGTGCTAGACCTCAAAACGTTTGCACTTTTTGTCCCAACTCTCCTTTCCCCCTTTTCCCCCTTCTTCAGCAAACCCTGATTATCATATCAATCTGCTGCGTTGAGGTGGTATTAAAGTATCAACAACAGGGGCGGAAAGTTGGAATGAATCAGAGAGAAAATTTATTGGATCAATTTCAGTCATCACTCAGCTAAAAACTTTCTTTACTGCTCCCCCTGCTCTCGCTCAGAGAGACATGATAAAAATAGAGCAATTAATCCCCAATAATTTTTCCTATATCTTGAATAGGAATCGGTCAAAGCCGCTGCTCAATCGCTCAGATTAAAATCACTCTGCTCTGAGAAAATGATATAGTAGAGAATTGTCAAGAAATCCTTATGAATGACAGCGATTGACCCTGAGCAAACTCTAAGCAATGGATAAAAAAAGGATCAAAATCTTAATTGTTGAGGATTCCCCAGTAGCAACACTCATCCTGAAACGAATCTTTGCTTCATGCCCAGAAATTGAGGTAGTAGGAACAGCGGCTAATGGTAAAGAAGCGCTGAGCCTGATTCCTAGAGTTCAGCCAGATGTCATCTGTACTGACCTGCACATGGCGGGAATGAATGGCTTAGAATTTACCAGGGAAGTGATGGCAAACTATCCCCGACCGATTTTGGCGATCAGTGCTTCTGTTCAACAAGAGGATACCGAGAATGTCTTTAAGTTGTTAGAAGCAGGAGCGGTGGATGTTTTTCCAAAGCCAACGAGTGGCTTAGCCTCTGATTATGAACGTATTAGTCGTGAGTTAATTGGTAAAATTAAAATTCTCTCCGGTGTCAAAGTTTTCACTCAGCATCGTCGCAAAAATGAAGAGACAGATGTTGGGAAAAAGACCAGAGGAACGGAGATGAATCCAACTGTAATCCCCTCAGAGAGAGCAATCCACAATGGCCACTTATCAGTGCCTTTCACTCCGTACCTAGAAACTCCGAAATTGAAAACCATTCAGATACTAGCGATCGGTGCATCCACGGGAGGACCGCAAGCATTGCACACCATTTTGACTCAGTTGCCGGCTCATTTTCCTGTGCCGGTGGTGTGTGTGCAGCATATCAGCGAAGGATTTTTACAAGGGTTGGTGGATTGGTTAGGATCTGAATCAAAGCTACCCGTCAAAATTGCGTCAATGGGGGAGTTGCCAAAAGCAGGAACCGTTTATTTCCCACCGGAACGGCGACATTTAGAGTTAGATAGTCGAGGTCGGTTTATTGCTTCTGATGCGCCACCAGTGGGGGGACATCGGCCCTCAGTGACGGTGACGCTGAAGTCGATCGCGAGTTTTTATGGGGCGAACAGTGTGGCGGTGCTGCTAACAGGAATGGGTCGAGATGGTGCGGAGGGGATGCAAGCGATCGCTCGTGCTGGTGGCCTAACCATTGCCCAAGATGAAGCGAGTTGTGTGGTATTCGGGATGCCGAAAGAAGCGATCGCCCTTGGGGCGGTGCAGCATATCTTACCCGTTAGCGCGATCGCTCCCTTACTACTTACAAAAATGCACCTGCGCCGCTCCTAAGAGAGTCTGTTGTCATTTAATTTCTTTCAGTTCTACTGTCGGATATTGACAAACTTTCCAACCACCTGTCGCAGCTTTTCTGCATCAAATGGCTTTGTTAGATATTCTGTTGCACCTGCTAGGCGCCCCTGGACTTTATCAAATGCTCCATCTCGCGCCGTCAGCATCACAATGGGCAGATTCTGAAACTGAGGTAAACTGCGTACCGTGCGACAGAGTTCCAACCCATCAATACCAGGCATCGACACATCCAGCAATAAAACTGCCACCTGTTCGTGATAGATCATTGACAAAGCATCCACAGCATTGTCCGTCACCAACACTCGGTAGTCTTTTCCTAAAGCTTGTTTTACCAGTCCTTGCATGACGACACTATCATCTACTGCTAGGATTGTCGGTATCGGACTCCCACTTGCAGACATATTCTTCTCCCCAGTCTGTTTATATCAATTCACCATGAGATTGCGACAAGTCGCCCAGTCAAATGGTATGATCTAATTGGGTTCAAGAAAAACTGATTGTGCAGTTCCCCTTAGGAACGATCGATCGGAGATTAAAATCATCAACAACCCCCCTCCCTCTAAAAGTTTAAATAGACCTCCTTCTCGCAGAGGATAGCCCATCCTTACCCTCCGCCAAAGTAGCAAGCTCTAGGAAGCTTTCATCGACTTAACCTGTGGCCGCATTACCATACTTCCTTGATGCTGCTTGCCCTAGTAACATAAATCCCCCTTATGCGTCTGCTTCGTTTTAAATTTGTTACGAAATTTAACACATTCGCAATCTTCTGGAGTCAAAAGGGCCGCTAGAATTGGGAGAGAAGCCGACACCTGTTGAAAAAATTGACTGACTTTTTTACAGAAGTTAATGGATATCATTCCTCGTTAGAAAAGGTAGCGATCGGCAGCAGATTCTGTTAGGATTCAACTAAAGAGATAAAAAAAATCTTAAAATTTCTCAAGTATGACATATCCTTATCATAAAGCATCTTTGTAGTGAGTAAGACTGGGTGAGCGGTTCCAAGAGATCGGCTCCTTGAATTCTAATCCATAGCCTACTGGGAGCGGTGCATCGACCAGAAACATTGAAAACTTCCGTTCCCTGCCTAGACCGAAGAGAACCGTTAGCAGGGCGCAATTGTCCGCAAAAACACAGATTAAAGCTTGGTTATCGTGCAAACTCCTGTATAAGGGGCTGGCTTTGCCAAAAAAACTTGATTATAAATGAAAGCACCATTGCTTAGTAGGAAGAAAGTGTTCAGCTTAGATGACTGCCGTCCCTATCAGATCCTCGGTTCTGCTCCCGAAGCCTCCTTCGATGGTCTGACGCGCTTAGCGACCCAAATTTGCCAAACCCCGATCGCTTTCATCAGCTTCATTGACACGAAGCAGCAGTGGTTGAAGTCACAAGTCGGCATCCCCTCAGAAGCACAGCCGTATCTGGATTTCTGCAACCAAGTGCTTCACCTAGAAGCGAGTCACTGGAAAGAGGGAAACCGAGCAAAAACCGCCAGTGAACCCCAGCACCTCCCCCCCTCTCCTGATAGAGGTTCCTACTGCTGGCCGGCCGAACTCAGCAACGGCAGTCAGAAGCTACCCTCCTCAGTAGCCAATGCCGATGCCACCATCACCCTGATCCGTGACGCAACCCTCGATCCACGATTTGCTCGCCATCCCCTCGTCACCTCCTACCCCGCCATCAAGTTTTATGCAGGCGTGGCGATCGCAACCCTCGAAGGCAAACTACTCGGCATGATCTCGATCATGGACTACGAGCCACGAGACTTAAGCAATACTTGCCTAGAAGCGCTCCAAACTCTAGCTCGTCAAGTCTTCGGCTTGGTAGAATTACGCCGTAAGCTCATCCATGCCGGTGGTAAATTAGTCAAACTCGAAAATATTATCAACGAGCGCAAGCAAGTCTGGGAAGTAGTCCGCCAAGAACGAGACTTTGTCTGTGCAGTCCTCGATACCGTCGATGCCTTAGTCATAGTCCTCGACCCCCAAGGGAAAATTGTCCGCTTTAACCGGACCGCCGAACTCCTCACCGCCTACTCCGCCTCAGAAGTCGAAGGCCAATCCTTCTGGAACTTACTGTTAATCCCTGAAGAAGTTGCAGCCTTTCAAACCTTATTCCAGACTTTGTGCAACCGCAACCACTCCCTCGGTCCTTCTCAACAAGAATCTGAAAACTACTGCGTCGCTAAAGACGGCTCCCGTCGCTTGATCGCCTGGTCAAGTCGCGCGATTCCAGACACCACCCTGGCAGTCAAATATATCATCTGTACCGGCATTGATATCACCGAGCAACGCCAAGCTGAAGCCGAAACCCACCGAGCCAAGCAGTTCCTCAACTCCATTGTCGAAAACATTCCCCACGCCATTTTCGTCAAAGACGCCGAAGACCTGAAATTTGTAAGCTGGAACAAAGCCGGAGAAGAACTGGTTGGCTATGCCAGAAACGAACTGATCGGCAAAACTGATTTCGATATTTTCCCCCCAGAAGAAGCAAATTTCTTTATTGCCAAAGACCGAGAAGTCTTAACAGCCGGTCAGATGGCTGACATCCCAGAAGAAACCATCCAAACCAAACACCAGACGATCCGCATCCTGCATACCAAAAAAATCCCGGTAGTAGACGACAGGGGGAAACCTCAATACCTGTTGGGAATTTCTGAAGACATTACCGAACGCAAACAAGCAGAGGAACTGCTACACCTATTAGAACGAGCGATCGCCGCCAGCAGCAATGGCATCGTCATCACCGACAGCACTCGTCCCGACCACCCCATTATTTACTGCAACCCCGCTTTTGAAAGGATGACCGGTTACTCCTGCAATGAAGTCAGGGGACAAAACTGTCGGTTTCTGCAAGCAGATCGCACCGATGCCACGGCCCGCGAACAAATTCGCCAAGCCTTACGTTTAGAGCAAGAGTGTTTAGTAGTCTTGAAAAATCGCCGTAAAGACGGCAGTTATTTTTGGAATGAACTTGCAATTTCTCCAGTGCGAGATAGCAGTGGTAAATTAACTCACTTCATCGGCGTACAAACAGATATCACCAAGCGCAAGCAAGCGGAAGAAGCATTGCGCGAAAGTGAAGAACGTTACCGCTTATTAGCTGAAAACTCGACGGATTTAATTTCAAGACACAGTCCTGAGGGAGTTTACCTCTATGCTTCCCCTGCCTGTCGCTCCCTGTTAGGGTATCAACCAGAGGAGCTGATTGGTGTTCCTACTCATGAGTTTCTCCACCCCCAAGATGTGGAGGCATTTCAACAAGCCTACCAAGACATCCTTAGTAGCGAAGAAGTTCATACCCTGTCTCACCGAACCCGTCGTGCTGACGGGAGCTATGTTTGGTTTGAAACCACTTGCCATGCAATTCGGAACCCGGATGGGACAGTTGCAGAAATTGTCGCAGCCGCGCGGGACATCACGGAGCGCAAGCAGGCAGAAGCCTCGCTCTTAGAGCGATCGCGCTTGTCTACCTTAGAAGCTGAAGTGGGCGTCGCCTTAGGCCAAGGGGGAGCCATTGCCACCATCTTGAAACGCTGTACCGAAGCGATCGTGCAGTATGCTGACGCAGAAGCAGCCACCATCTGGACCTTAAGCCCCCACACCAACCAGCTTGAGTTGCAAGCAGCGTCTGGGTTGGGAGGATTGGAGCCGCAAAATCCAGTGGCGATCGCCCTCACCCCAACGGCTCAGTCCCTCACCTATTCCCTGATCGTTGAGGAGCGATTGGTGGGAGTGATGGCGATCGCTCCCAAAACCGATTCAGACTCCAACACCCCTACCAGTTCCCTGGTGACAGAAGCAGTCCGGGAAGCCCTCGGCTGGGTTGCCAATGCCATTGCTGTCGCCATTGACCGAGTACAAGCACGAGAAGAATTATTAAGTCGCCGGGAAGCTTTACTCTTCCGCCTCGCCAGCCAAATTCGGGATTCCCTTGACCTCGATACCATTCTGGGAACGGCTGTTAATGAAATTCGCAGCTTGTTAAAAGTTGACCAATGTCACTTTTTATGGTATATGCCAGGGCAACCCTCCGCCAGTTTTGCGATTACCCATGAGTCACGCAATGCCAATTTAGTACAGTGGTCGGAGTACCCACCCGACCAAATTGTGCTGCTAGCTGAAAAAATTAGAAAGCACGAGATGGTCAGGATTGATGACTTACAAAATGCGCCGACCGTCGAGGATCAGACTCGAGCATTTTTGAAGCATGCGGGGATTACCTCCAAGCTATTGCTGCCTTTAGAGACTCGCGCGGGTCAACTGGGAGCGGTTGTTTGTAACCATTACAGCGGACCACGACCTTGGAACAATAGCGAAGTAGAATTGCTGCAAGCAGTGGTGGATCAACTCGCGATCGCAATTGACCAAGCAGAACTTTATGCCCAGACTCGCGCTGCGGCCTTAGCAGCTCAAACCCAAGCCTATCATTTAAGCGAAGCCTTACAGAATTTGCAGCAGAAAGAAGCTCAGCTCATCCAGACAGAAAAAATGTCCTCCCTCGGTCAGATGGTGGCCGGAGTTGCCCACGAAATCAATAATCCAGTTAATTTTATTTATGGCAACCTGAGCTACTGCGAAGACTATGTAGAAGATATCCTGCAACTCTTGCGCCTGTATCAAAAACACTATCCGAATCCCGTGCCAGAGGTGGAAACCTTGGCTCAAGACATAGATTTAGATTTTATTGTGGAAGATTTACCGAAAATTTTATCTTCAATGGAGATGGGAGCCGAGCGGATCCGTCAGATCGTGCTGTCGCTGCGGAACTTCTCGCGACTAGATGAGGCAGAGATGAAGCCGGTTGACATCCATGAAGGCCTTGACAGCACGCTACTGATCTTGCACAACCGCTTAAAGTCAAAAGGCAATCATTCTGGCATCGAGGTGGTGAAAGAGTACAGCCAACTACCCAAGGTAGAGTGCTATGCGGGACAACTTAACCAAGTGTTTATGAATGTGATCAGTAATGCCATTGACGCTTTGGAAAACCAGCCAGCACCTCGGATCATTACGATCGCAACCTCGCTGGAGAACCGAGAAGGAGGAGAAGCTCTACAAAATTTAAACTTCAGTCAAGAACCCTTGGAAATTTCGACGCGGCCCCATTGTCGCCTGCCGAGTTCTCAATTCATCTCGATTCGGATTCGCGATAACGGTCCAGGAATGCCACCCCAAGTCAAAAATCGGCTATTTGACCCGTTCTTTACAACAAAGCCGGTGGGGAAAGGCACTGGGTTAGGGTTGTCGATTAGTTATCAGATCGTAGTTGAGAAGCATGGCGGTAACTTCAGGTGTGTGTCGGAACCAGGAGAGGGAGCAGAATTTTTGATTCAGATCCCCATTGAGCCACCCCCAGCCTTGAGGCCCCATTCCGTAGCAGACCAGGAGGATGAGTGAGGGGGATGGCGATTGGTCTCGATAGCTAAGAGAGTAAAGGTTTGGAGGTTAGGGCCAAACTAGCGAAAAAAATTTCTGATTTCGACCGTCAAACTACTTGACAAGCTTTGGTAGGTGACTGTTAATATAATAAAGGTCACGCAATGGGGCGTCGCCAAGTGGTAAGGCAGCGGGTTTTGGTCCCGCCATTCAGAGGTTCGAATCCTTTCGCCCCAGTTTAAATCATTCAGCACTGAGAGTTGAGAAATCAGTTGTTGTTAGGTGTTCTAAGCTTGGTGGGACGATCGTCTCGCTGGGAGGAAAATATCAACCAGAAATTTTACGTCTCGCTCATTACCTCACCATTGCTGCATTGCGAGAATTGCCAAAAACTAGACTGCTCATCGGCTGGTCAAACAATTTTACAAGTCAATGCCAACGGTGAAAAAATTGCCGAAACTGTCTATATTTTTGGCGGGTGCTAGAACTGTGAGGGTGAGCTTGGGGAACTTTGAAGAGCAAGCTTCTTACAAATTGAGGGTTAATTTTGATTAAATCTTTAATCAAGGTATTAGTAAAAATTCAACCTGGCGACCCGCAAAATTGAATCAAATGGCAGATGACCCTTTCTAAAGGTGACCCTCGATCTTCCTGGGCGGAAAAAGATGCCAACAAGTTTCCCTGCGAAAATCAAGAAGCATCTAGCACGGCACAGACTCGATCGCAGCAAGGTCACATCGGAGAGTGAGGTCTAAATTCTCAAACTCAATCCTCCTGATAGTCCCGGTTAATATCTGCGCCGTGCCATCATGCCTACATCTCCTGCATCAATCGTAGATAATTCTGTCGCATCTCCGTCATATTTTCCATCATTTTATTTGCCATATCCTTCTCAACTTCGCTCATTTGTTGCCAAAACACCGCCGCCCGCCTGGCTGCGATTACTTCCTGCCACAGCATCTCCAACAGTTGCGCCGCCATTGGATTCTCAGCATCGATAATGTTGCACATTTGCTCAAAAGCCCGATTTGCCTCGATATGAGTCGTAATATCTTGGGCCAGCATCAAGCATTTTTTCAGTTGAACAATCGGATTTTCAGAAGAGTAAGTCATAATTGCAATGAGCTTCAGTTACCAAATCTATACTGCCAGTTTTTACTCTGACAGAGTCATTATCACTTTAACGGTTAACCGCCTAGTATGGCTTGCCACCAAGCTACCAGAATTTGATGGAAATTGCCAATCAGAGTACCCAGTGAGGAATCTTGAGGGTGATGGAACTGGCGGTCGCACAACCTAGCGGGTTCAACCTCTTCCTTCCACCAGGAAACCCCCAGACTCCTACTTCACCGTCACCCGTCACCAATCATCATAAAATGTCAAGATATTTAATTGAGTTCCTTTCAATTCTTTTCTCATGGGCAAACAGCGCGTCCTCTCTGGAGTCCAACCAACTGGCAACCTTCACCTTGGCAACTATCTGGGTGCAATTCGCAATTGGGTCGAAGGCCAGAGTCAATATGAAAACTTTTTTTGTGTGGTCGATCTGCACGCCATCACTGCACCCCACAATCCGGCAACCTTGGCGTCTGACACCTACACGATCGCAGCGCTCTACTTGGCCTGTGGCATTGACTTGCAGCATTCTACCATCTTCGTCCAGTCCCATGTCCCCGCTCACTCAGAACTCGCTTGGCTGCTAAACTGCATTACCCCGATCAACTGGTTGGAAGATATGATCCAGTTCAAAGAAAAAGCGGTGAAACAGGGGGAAAATGTCAATGCGGGTCTCCTCAATTACCCCGTCTTGATGGCAGCCGATATTTTGCTCTACGATGCAGATAAAGTTCCTGTGGGAGAAGACCAAAAGCAACACCTGGAACTTACCCGCGATCTTGCCGTCAGGTTGAATCACCAGTTTGGGACGCCGGAAAATCCCGTGCTCAAACTCCCTGAACCCCTGATCCGCAAGGAAGGTGCAAGGGTGATGAGTTTGGCAGATGGAACTAGGAAAATGTCGAAGTCTGACCCTTCCGATCAAAGTCGGATTAATTTACTGGACTCGCCTGATGCGATCGCCAAAAAAATTAAGCGGTGCAAAACAGACTCGGTAAGGGGTCTAACCTTTGACGACCCCGATCGCCCAGAAGCGAAAAATTTACTAACCCTCTATATGGTACTCTCAGGAAAAACCAAAGAAGAAGCGATCGCTGAGTGCCAAGATATGGGTTGGGGACAATTTAAGCCACTGCTAACAGAAACAGCGATTCAAGCCCTTCAGCCCATTCAGGACAAATATAAGGAGATCATGGACGATCGTGGCTATCTAGAATCTGTATTACGCCAGGGTAAAGAACAAGCAGAAGCGATCGCCAATCACACCCTGACCAAAGTTAAAAAAGCCTTTGGTTATTCCCTGCCTATTTAACGATTCGGTGGGCTTTGCCCACCAGACTTCTGAGCTCAAATTACCCATTTCTACTTAAAAAACTCAAATCAAATGAACCGTTTTTGCACTGCTTGTAAAACCCCTGGAGAGTTTGTCATTACTGCCGAGGTAGCGCCCCCCAAAGGAGGCGATCCCGCCCACATGATCCAAATGGCTCAACTCCTTAAAGGTCGAGTTCATGCGGTGAATGTTACCGATGGTAGTCGAGCAGTGCTCAGGATGTGTTCCTTGGCAGCGTCTGTCATTTTGCTTCAGCAGGGCATAGAACCAATTTGTCAAATTGCTTGTCGCGATCGCAACCAAATCGGTTTACAAGCGGACTTAATGGGCGCTCATGCCCTCGGTATCCGGAGTATTTTGGCGCTCACCGGCGATCCCGTCAAGGCAGGCGACCACCCTCAAGCAAAAAGTGTCTTTGATTTAGAATCGGTGCGACTCTTAAAACTGATTCACAAACTGAATGGCGGTTTCGATGGGAATGATAAACCCCTCACCGATGGCGTTACTGATTTATTTCCAGGAGCCGCTGTTGACCCCCAATCCTCAAGCTGGTCCGGATTGCAGAGCAGATTTGAGAAAAAAGTAGCAGCAGGAGCGCAGTTTTTCCAAAGTCAATTAATCACTGACTTTGAGCGCTTAGATAAGTTTATGAGCCAAATTGCAGCGGGTTACAATAAACCTATTTTAGCGGGGGTTTTTCTGCTAAAATCTGCGAAAAATGCTGAGTTTATTAATAAGTATGTGCCAGGGGTGAATATCCCCCAGCACATCATCGATCGTTTGGCAAGTGCGGCCGATCCCTTAGAGGAAGGAACGAAAATTGCAGCGGAACAAGTTCAGCTCGCTCGCCAACTGTGTCAAGGTGTTCACTTGATGGCGGTGAAGCGGGAAGATTTAATTCCGAGAATTCTAGATATGGCTGGCATTGCTCCTCTGAGTTAAGCAGTTTCTTCAGAAAGCTAGAGCTTGTTGAAAAGAGATTTCAACAATTAAAGCTCTAGCGTCCGCTGAATTTTTTCGTGAATTTGTACAGCTTTCGAGTTCACTGCCTGTCTGACTTGTTGTGCTAAATACTCTAACTCTGGTTCTACCTCTTCTACTTTGACAGGCCTAAGGGTTAAAGCAGTCAGGAAGTTGCTCGTTTTTAGAAGAGTATTTATATAATCATGTGACATACCTACTCACAATTGAGTGTTCTTAGGTTTTTAGCTTAGCGACTGAGTTCAGGGGAATCGTCTATCGATAGTTGGAGATAAGATGGGTTTTACCCCTTGTCTCATAGTGGGTCGCTGTAAATAGATGTACCACTTGCTGTCCGCGAATTCTTAAAAAAATATAAGGAAATTCCACTGATGACCATTCAAGAAACCTCTAATCAGCCTGCAACCGCAACAGTAGACAGCCGGATTCGTGAGGTGACAGTCTACACCAATCAAGCACGAGTTACCAGATGTGGCTCAGTCTCATTGAGTGGAAATGAGCGAGAATTGGTGATTTCATCGATTCCGACGACGATACAAACAGAATCCGTGAGAGCAACTGGTGCGGGTGAGGTGGCAGTAAGGTTGTTAGGAGTGCGAACTGAAAAAGTGTTTGGGACGGAACCAGTGGCAGAGCTGGCAGCAAAATTAACCAAACAAATTAAACAGCTAGAAGAGCAAAAACGGGTTCTGACTGAACAATTAGCTTCCCGGCAATTGCAGCTTCAGTTTGTACAAAGTTTGAGTGATAAAACAGTTGGTTTTTTCTCAAGCGGACTCGCTAAACAACAAGTCAGTTTAAATGAAACGGGGGAACTACTCAATTTTATCGGCCAGAATTATCGCAAGTATGCGAGTGCGATCGCTCAATATGAAAAGCAACTTCAACAGTTAAACCAGCAAATAGAAGCGTTGCGCCAGCAGTTGCAAAAGGTACAAACCGCCCGCCCCTTAGAAAGTTTTAATATTATTGTCACGATCGAACCGAGTGGCAGTGGAGAGTTTAATTTAGAAGTATCTTATGTGGTGAATCGAGCGAGTTGGATTCCTTTCTATGATTTGCGCGTCAATACCACTGACAACCAAATCAATCTGACTTATCTAGCCGAAGTCAGCCAGAATACGGGTGAAGACTGGACCGATGTCGCGCTGACTTTATCGACGGCTAAACCAGGATTAGGGACTCTACCACCGAAATTGCATCCTTGGTATGTGGATGTGTTTCACCCAGTCACCCGAAGTCTGAGCAAGCCGTCTAAAGAGGGGGGGATGGCAAAAAGGTTGCGATCGCCAAGTGCCAGTTACGACGAAGAGGAAGAGGAAAGTTTTGGTGGCTTCAGAGAGGCGATCGCCAGCGAACCTCTCTATGCTGCTGCACCAGCACCCATCGCAGCTCAAACAGCAACCGCCACTGTATCGAGAGAAGGCGGGATCGTCACCTTTCAAATTGGCGGCAACACCAACATCCCCAACGACGGTACTCCTCACAAAGTGACAATTTTTAGTGAAAATTACCCCACTCGTCCAGAATATATTGCCGTTCCTCGGTTGGTGAGTTTCGCTTATTTGCAAGCAGTGGTACTCAACCCCCTGAATGGAGTCACTCTTTTACCGGGCCAAGCTAATATTTTTCGTGATAATACGTTTGTCGGTACGACTGAGTTAGAAAATGTTTCTCCCGGTCAAGAATTTAAGCTAAATTTAGGAATTGATGAAGGGGTGAAAATTGAGCGAGATTTGGTTGAGCGCCAAGTAGAGAAGAAGTTAATCGGCAATCAACGACGAACCAGTTATGCTTACCGATTGATGATTACCAACTTGCAGGCGATTCAGACAAGTTTATTGCTGCGAGAGCAATTACCTGTCAGCCGCGATGAACAAATTAAGGTGCGACTGACTCTGATTAATCCTAAGATTCAGCAGGGAGAGATGGGGTTGTTAGAGTGGAGCATTGATTTGCCACCGCAAGCAAAGCAGGAAGTTTATTATCAGTTTGTGGTTGAGTATCCGCCGGAGTTAACGGTGGTGGGATTAAATATTTGATGCCACCCAGAGCGTAATCCCTGAGTTCTGA
>JBLNEP010000153.1:0-11324 GCA_050262755.1 Actinomycetota bacterium
CGACTTCGGTATCTTGTTTTAATTCTGATAAGAGTGCATCACGGTAGCGCCAAGCCTCGGCATTATCTGGCTTGATGGCAATGGCTTGGTCATAAGCTGCGATCGCTTCCTCATACCGCTTTAACTCTGACAAAGCCATTCCTCGGTGTCGCCAAGCGTCATAAGCATCTGGCTTGATGGCAATGGCTTGGTCGTAAGCCGCGATCGCTTCTGTAAAACGTTGCAATTTCGCCAAAGCTTCGCCTTTTCCAAACCAAGATTCATAACAGTCTGGCTTAATCGCAAGAGCTTGTTGATAAGAGGCGATGGCTGCTTCGTGTCGCTGCACCTTCGCCAGTGCTACGCCTCGGTTATGCCAGACTTCATAGTCATCTGATTTGAGCGCCAGCGCTTTTTCATAGGAGACGATCGCTTCTTCATATTGCTGTAACCTCCCCATCACCGCACCTCGGTTATACCAAGCTTCGTATTTATCAGGCTTGAGAGCGGTGGCTTGGTCGTAGGAGGCGATCGCTTCCGGATAGTATTGTAACTTCCACAGCATATTACCTCGGTTGTACCAACTCTCATAGCGTTCCGGTCTGAGAGCAAGGGCCCGGTCATAGGAAGCAACTGCTTCTGCATAGCGCTGTAACCGACCCAACATGGCTGCTCGGTTGTGCCAAGCTTCCGCATCGTCGCCTTTGATCGCCAACACCCGATCGTAGGAGGCGATCGCTTCTTCGTAGCGCTGCAACCGACCCAGAATTGCGCCGCGGTTGTGCCAAGCACCGCTATCATCCGGCTTGAGGGCAATGGCTTGGTCGTAGGAGGCGATCGCTTCTTCGTAGCGCTGCAACCTTACCAGTGCGTTACCTCGGTTATACCAGACCTCATACTTATCTGGCTTAATCGCGATCGCCTGGTCGTAGCAAGCGATCGCTTCTTCGAGTCGCTGCAATTTCACCAGAACGTTGCCTCGGTTATACCAAGCTTGATCTAAATCATAGTTCATTAAAATCGCTTGCTCAAAGAGGATGACCGCCTCTTCATAGCGTCCTTCTAAATACAAAGCTTCTCCTTGCTGGATATAATCCTCAACCGTGGTATTTTGTTGGTTTTTAGGAAAAGGAACCACATTTGACTGTTTCGTACTCACGGGTTCTGGTTGCGGTTCCGGTTTAGGAACTTCCTTGGTGAGGGTCGTGGGAATCTGCGACATTTCCTGCACAATTTGATACTTAGCTTGGTAAGCTTCGTTAATCAGAACTTGCAGGTGTAGGAGAAACTGAGATTTGAGGGTTTCAATTTGGTCAACAGACGCTTTGGAGATTTGAGCTTCTTTGGTTAAAAATTCAATGGTCTGCTTCGCAGAATTCACTTGTGCCTCTAATTCTGCTCTTAACTGATCGGAGAGTTGGTGAGAACTTCTCAGCTCTTTTTCTAAGCTGCCGATGTCTTTAAATCGTTTATTAACTTCAATGACGAGTTCTCTAACTACCAACCGCCGAACTAACCAAAAGAATGCAATGGTTACAGTCGGCAGCATGGTTGCGACAATGAGCAGCGCATTTAAAAGAGTGACGGTATTGCTAAAAGCATAGTCAGATTCGGGATTGAGATTGGTACGGAGGGCGATCTGTTCAACAGTACCTCGAACTTGGGGGCTATGACCACTGCCGAGAGCAACCAGTTTTGCTAACCAAGTTTCGTTCAGCAAGACAGCGAGTTGATCTTGCCTGGGTACTGTCGTTGCGATCGGCGGCAGTTGTGCAGGACTGGGTAAGTCTCCCAAATTTGCTGAAGCAACGAGCCAACCTTCTGGCGGTCGCAAGTCTGACTTGCTTGTGGAAAAGGGTTGGCTTTCCACCGTTTCAGGAGCACTGATTGACTCAATGGGTGCAGGGGTGATAGCCTCAATGCGATCGGTGCAGTTGCTCTCCTGCGAAATCTCCGGTGAATTGACAGGTAGAGATTCCACTGGAGTGCTAGCCGTACCCGTTAAATTCTGGGAGGTGAGGGCAGCTAGTGTTAAAAGAGTGACATTGGAGAACCGCATAAATATCAACTCACAAGAAAACTCAGAGGTTGGCAGTTAGCCATCAAGCGTTTATGCTAATCGCTAGCAGCCAAGCACCCTATCTAAATCCTGCCAGCGGTGAATCAATTTAATTGGACACTGTAAGGAATCTTAGGTTAATATCCTTACGGGTAATGGAGCTAACCCTATCCCTGTTAGGGATGCCTAGGGATGCTACCTTCACAATACGCAATCCCCTCTGTTCGTCAGGAAAGAATTGTAAAAAAAGTTTTCTCGTGAGTACCAAGAAGAAGGGCAAGGATTACTCTCAAATCCGGTTTGATTAGCCACTTTTAAGTGTTTGAAAAAGGGGGGAAGATTCCGGATTTATCTTCGCTATTTGTTCTCTGTGTACAGTTCACCCATCCGTAAATTCCCGGATTTAACGGTTGCTTTTTGGGGTCGTAGTTGTCGTAATCTTACTCGGGATGCTGATAGACTCTTAAGCTTTTCAAGGAAATCTCATCCTACGAACTCAGAACTTTACTGGGCTATTGAATGCAATTCCATCCGTTTGATAGTGCCCTTTTAAGAAGCTTGCCTGTATTTGGATGAGGAAGTTGAGACAATGCTTGATGGAGTGAGGGGAATTCTAACAGCTCAACTCGCTTTTTACAGATTTTTTTCACTGCTTGACTGACTGAGCTTCCACAACAATTCTACAGCAGTGATGAACAGTTTGGAGGGGAAAGGGGGAAAAGAAAAGGGGGAAAAAGGGAAAAGGGGAAAGGGGAAACGTTTTGAGGTCTAGCACCAGATTTGGGAGCGCTTGACAGGCCTTTTAAGGCCTTACGGAGCCTTTTTCTTCAGCAAGCCCTACCTATGACCCATTCCTTAGCGTCGATTAATTTTTAATTTCGCTTGTGCTTCTCGGCGCAGTCCCGCCGCTATTCTAAATAATTCTTGACCCGTGTGTAAGTAATGGTCATCATAGTTGAGTGTAAATAATTCTAACTCTTCAATTCCATCTGCCACTTGATTGAGGCAGTAGTAAAGGTTGGCTGCAACTCCTGCTACATTGGGAGGGTTAGGCATCGACCGAAAAAAACCCTGAGCTTGCTTGAGAAAGCTACGGCAGGTTTCTAAGTAATCTTGAAAAGCTTCGATAAGTTGATCGTCAAATGGATCGGCGGATAATTGATCGAGTTCGTCTTTGAGAGGATTTAGGATGCGAGAGAGGATACGATTAACGGGGGTATAAACTTGTTGCATCCACTGTTGCAGTTCTGCGTCTATATCTCGCCGAGGTTGTTGTTGTTGTTGGCAAGGTTGGTGGCAACGGCTGGACCAAGTTTGCTGAGAGCGATAATTGAGTTGTCGATCGTAAGACTGGCGCTGCTGAGGGTCGCCTAAGATTTCATAGGCAGCATTGATCCGAATAATCTGTTCGTGATTGGCCGTATTGCTATTGCTATCTGGATGAAATAATTTGACCAAGCGACGGTAAGCTTGCTTAATTTCTGCTTGAGTCGCTGTGGGAGCAACCTCGAGGAGTTTGTAGTGATTATCAACCATAAAAGGAATCTATTTTCTGGTAACCGTAGCTTGGCTGTCAGGCTGCTACTGAACAGTTCACGATTAACCGCAGTCTCGTCGGCAGAGCCGGAGAGTTGATAGTCCCAAGCTCTGCCTTTTGTGTTTACGATTAGTTGTTGCTCACCGACGAAATATTGAGTTCTGGATCTTGGAACAAAGGGGTACTCAAATAGCGTTCGCCGAAGCTAGGTTGAATAAAGACAATTAATTTTCCTTTATTTTCGGGGCGTTTGCCAACTCGTAAGGCAGCGCAGAGAGCAGCTCCACTGGAAATGCCGGAAAGTAAGCCTTCTTCTCTGGCTAAGCGACGACCATAAGCGATCGCTTCATCATCAGCAATGCTCACAACTTCATCAATTAAGTTGACATTCAGTACAGGGGGAATAAACCCTGCGCCGATGCCTTGAATTTTATGGGGGCCGGGTCGTCCGCCTGAGAGGACGGGGCTATTACTGGGTTCGACTGCGATCGCTTTAAACTCTGGTTTCCGTTGCTTAATGACCTCTGCCACACCCGTCAGAGTGCCACCCGTCCCCACTCCCGATACCAATATATCTACCTGCCCCTCTGTATCTTCCCAAATTTCCTGGGCTGTTGTCAGTCGGTGAATCTCTGGGTTCGCTGGGTTGCGGAATTGTTGTAGCATATAGGCGTTGGGTGTGGCTTCCACAATGTCCTGAGCCCGGCGGATACAGCCACTCATGCCTTCAATTCCTGGTGTTAATTCTAATTGCGCTCCGTAAGCTCGCAACATTGACCGTCGCTCTGCACTCATGGTGTCTGGCATGGTCAGAATTAACTGATAGCCTTTGGCCGCCGCCACCATTGCCAGTGCAATTCCTGTATTGCCAGAAGTTGGTTCCACTAAGATTGTTTTGCCGGGAGTAATTAACCCCTCTTTCTCCGCTGCATTTACCATATTGACGCCGATGCGGTCTTTCACGGATGCAGCAGGGTTCATGCTTTCCAATTTTGCCACAATCCGAGCAACGCAGCCTTCTGCTTGTGGGATGTGATTGAGCTGCACCAAAGGTGTGCGACCCACTAATTCTGTAATGTCACGAGCAATACGCATAATTGTTGTGAGTTGATTTGGGAAGTCAGTTGGCTAATTGCTAATTATTCCTGGCTATTCAAGAGCTTTATTTTCTCACGACTTTTACAGGAAAATCGATCAATTTTTATTAAGAAAAGTGACTCAATTAAAATTTTCCCTGCCTGTAAAACCTTAATTCGTGAGTTGCCAACCACAAAACACGTTCTCTAGTCTTAACAGCTTCTGACTAGGGAATCAATAGGTTGATTTTCCTATGCTCTGAGGAATCGATCGTCAACCTGCTCGCTCTGTACCAATCCAATTTTTTACCAACTGCAATGATGAACCATGCTACTCAAAAGTTTGGATAATGTTGAGGATGCTATAAAGTAGAAAAACAGTGTTTTTCTTAGCAATTACCCTTGACTTAGATGTAATACATGATATCTAACTGTCGCCTTGCATCTCGCTTTTCAGTCAGTTCCTGGAGCGTATATTTTTGCAAAACAGAGTTGGCTACCTGTCGCGCTTCTTGCCAAACTTCCCACACCACAGCACTCTCGACTGTTTTAGGGGGAGAATTCTTCTCTGGCTGCTCAAAGTCTGCACCTTCTAAACAGTTAAGAACTTCTAGAAGTGTAATCTTCCAAGGTTCCTTAGCTAAGAGATAACCCCCTTTAGCTCCTCGCTGGCTCCGAATCAGACCACACCGCCTCAGTGTTGCTAATAACTGTTCGAGATAGCGATCGGGAATATTTTGCAAAGCTGCAATTTGGCGAATTTGTAGGGGTTCACCTTCCGGGTAATGAGCTGCCAATTCTAGTAGAGCCAGAATTGCATATTCGCTTTTACACGAGAGTTCTACCATAATATCAATTGAAATAGTTGCTTTCTGAATTCAAGTGTCAGAACTTGCAGGCCTGACGCTCTGCTTTTATTATACCCCGGTTCTCCACTAGGATTTACTGCGTTGATGCAAATTCATACTATTTTGATGCTACTGGCTGACTACCTGGGATGAAGGGGAAATGTCACCGCCTCCCACAAAAAACCCCTGCTCTAGGCAGGGGGCTTTTTATGAACTCTATGAAGTCTTGACGAAGGTGAGTCTGACTCACCCTCCCTCTTAGAACGTGAAAGTTGTTCTGAGGGTACCAATCACGATGTCTTTATCGTCTCTGGTTTGATTGGGTCTGGTGATCCAGATGACGCCAGGAGTCACAGAGATATTGTCTGTCAACTGGAACTTATAGAAGGCTTCAAAGTGCCAGGAGGTTTTCCGAGCGCTCGGATTCAAGAAGAAACTGTTACCCTTGATCCGGTCGATATAAGGTTCCCGACCTGCGATAAAGCCTAGCAGGTTTCCTTCCTTCCCAAGATCGGGGAAAGCTAAGGTCGCTGCGTAGTTCCAAATTCTGGCATTTGTTAAGCCAAGGAGGCGAGCGTGGGTTAATGCACCCCAGCCACCAATCACAATGTTGGGACTCAGACGCCAGGACAACTGAGCGCCATAGGAGTTACTGGAAACAGCTCGCGCACGACTGTAGGGATCTTCAAAGAACCCTGTGTCGCCGATGCTGTTAGCGTAGCCTGTACCGGTGAAGCCACCGACGGTATCGGGTCCGGAAGCGAGACCGTTGTCAAACCCGAAGTTACCTTTTTGGAAGTAGGCGTGGTTATAGTTGACAGCAAATTGTAAGTTCCGGCTCGGCGTAAAGGTGAGCTGCACCATCGCCGAGTAGTCGCCGTTAAATAAACCTTGACCCCTGGAGGGATTCGACGCAGTGGATGCGAGGTAACCGAAGGAGAGAGAGGTTGGTCCGAAGACACCACCGAGTAAGCCTCTACCACCGAAAGCATAGTCAAAGCCAATCCCAGCTCCACCACCGAGGCGATAGATGGGGTTTCTCTGACCGAAGGAACTCAAAGAACCATTACCGCCATCAAAGTCCTCAAAGTAAGGGTTGACGGTGGGAATGATGTCATCCCAAGTCGCGTTGTTGGCTGCGAGGGTGACATTGAGTCGGTTGCTGAGGGGGAACTTGTACAGTAAGCTATCTAGCCTGAAAACGTTATCAGCAGCAGCAACGTTCTGCCAAGTTTGATTACCTTGTTTGGTATAGCCAAAGTTAAAGGTTTGGCCGTTACCCACTTGCAGCCTGGTGAGTAATAAATCGCGACCGGTGAAACTGGTGTTTAAATTGAGACGAACCCGTTGTTGGAAGACTGTCTCGTTGGCACGTTGCCGATTTTGACCTCCCAACCTGACAAAGCCGAGTTTCCGACCGCCAAAGTCGTCGCTGACGGCAAAAATCGCTTCGCCAGTGAGTTTGGTAGTGGTAGAGAACTGGTTGGCTTCTAATTCAGCCGTGCGAGCTTCTAGAGCATCCACACGACCCCGCAGGGTTGCCAGTTCTGCTGCAAATTCTTCTTGCAGGCGTTGCAGAGCGGCCAAGTCTTCGCGGGTAACGAGGTTAGATGTACCAGCGGTAATCAGTTCGTTAACTCGCTCCAAGCAAGCATTTAAACCAGCCGCAAATTCGTAGCGGGTCATCGCTCGGTTACCGCGGTAGGTGCCGTCAGGATAACCTGCAATACAGCCGTAACGCTCAACCAAGGATTGCAGAGCTTGGAATGCCCAGTCCGTGGGTTGCACGTCGGACAGTTGCGAGACTGAGGTGACTTGACCCTGGGCGTCGGTATTACCAGCACCTTCGCTGCTGTAGCGATTCAGTTGTTCTAGGGTTGATGCTGGATTTTCAGTCGCGGGCGCAGCAGTTTGGGCCACCGTTTCTGGTTGCTTGGGCGCTGCTTGTTGAGCCTGCTCGGCGACTGCCGGCGCGAGATCTTCTGGTTTGACTGAACTGACTGCCTCTGGCTGGGTACTATTGACAGCCACCGATTCGACGGTATTGGCTGACTCTGGCTGGGCGCTATTAGCAGGAGCCTGCAATTGAAGAGCGCTGGCTTGCTCAGCTACAGAGGGGGTGGAAACTTCTGATGCCGAATTAGTTGCGATCGCATCGGAGTTAACTGCTGGAGCCGCGGCGGTGGCGGCGGGTGCTTCTAGGGTTGCACTTGCCAACACATCAAGCTGAGTTTCTGAGCTTTGAGCTTGTTCAGCTTGAGGTTTCAGAGCATCAGCAGCTTTCTGGCTGTCGGCAGCCATTGCGCTAGCGGATACAACCAGGGTAGCTCCCAAGACCGCTGGGCTGATTAGCAGAGAACTCCACAAAAATCTAGACATATTCACTCTCATCCTCACACCGATTACAGAGAGACTGTTTTAGCCTTCTATGTGGTTATTAGTTGATAGGTTAACACACATTGAAACAGTATCAAACCCTTCTTGCCTTTCGGCTGTCAAATTCTCTCCAGACTGTTCACTGTCTGAGTTCTGGCTTTTAGAGAAAAATCTAAAAACCATTTACAAGGAACCTCACGCTCAGCGATCGACCTTGATGGGACAACAACAACCGCCTCTCTCCCCTCAGCTTGCTCGCCTGTTAGGGTGATGTTTGAAACTTACCTTTTGCTTTGATTTGATTGCTTGACATTCAACCCTACTGCTGATTTTAGTCAGTTGAATTTTCTACGTCAACCCAACTGACAAGTTTGAGATTAGAAGCTTTCCAGGTATCAAGATCAGAGGTTACGACCGTTCCCAGTCCAGGAGCAGCTTGTTGGTTGAGCCTGACTACAGTGATTATGGGTGATAGCCAATCCAGTTGAGAGTGGTTGTCAATCACTTACTGATTCGCACTCTACCTCTAGTTGATGTCCGATCGCCCGGAAAATTTGTCGGTCTTCAAATAAAGCCAACAAGTCAGCATTGATTTTGTAATGGTTAGCTTCTTGCTTCATAATTTTCAAGACGGCAACGGTCGGTAAACCACGCTTGTAGGGACGATCGCCGGCTGTCAGAGCATCATAAATATCTGCGATCGCCATAATCTGAGCCTGGATGGGAATCTCTTCTCGTTTAAAGCCACAGGGATAACCACTACCATCTAGCTTCTCGTGGTGTCCGTAGGCAATGACCGGTACATTTCTCAGGTCCTTTGTCCAGGGAATCCGCTTGAGAAACTCATAGGTGTAGGTAACGTGAGCTTCGATGGCTAATCGTTCGTCTGCGGTCAGGTTCCCCCTCGGTACCATCAGTTGTACCATCTCCTCAGGAGTAACTAGGGGTTTGAATTGACCGTCAATATCTCGATACGTTTGTTGGGACAGTTCCCGAAGCTGAGCCAGTGGTTCTTCTGCTAAAATGTGAGGCTCGTTGGCTTCTAGCAACACATTCCAATATCGGCTCAGTCTAATTTTGGCTGCTTCCAGTTCCGTGTCTAGCTGCTCAATCTGCTGGCAGTGAGGACACTTCACATCCATTTCCTCTCGGTGCTGAGACGGTGACATCTGTAGCAACGATTGATATTTGACTTCCAGGTAGTCCATTTCCAGCGTTCGCTGAGCTAAGGCGAAACGGTGGCGAATCACTTCTAACTGTTCTTGATAAAGTTTTTTCTGCTTGGTCAAAATGGCCTCTGGCACTCCGATTTTGCCAACGTCGTGCAACAGGGCGGCATAGCGAATTTCTTGAATTTGGCGGTCTGTAAACTGGAGCGGTCGCAGAGGACCCGCAGTGATTTGGTTAATTTCTTCTGAAAGTCGCACCGTCAACGTAGCGACTCGCTCTGAATGACCCGATGTACAAGGGTCTCTCGCTTCAATGACTTGTACTGAAGCTTTGACAAACCCCTCAAACAACTGTTCTATACTTTCTTGTAGTTGATTTCGTTCGATTGAAATTGCGGCTTGAGACGCGAGCGAGCGCAAGACCCGCTCTTCCCAGGCTGCATAAGGTTGAGTCAATTCCCAGGTATTTTTGTCTGTGAGAACGACATCCGCTTTCACCTTACGATTAATCAGTTGGATCACCCCGATCGTTTCTCTCGCTCGGTTTTGCATGGGCAGCACCAGCACGGAACGGGTGCGATAGGACAGATCCCGATCGAAGCTGCGATCGAGGCGGTAGGGAACATCAGGGGGTAAATCATAGGCGTCGGGCAAATTCAAGCTTTGACCCGTAAGCGCTACGTATCCCGCCAAGCTTTGCTGGGTCATCGGGAGCGCAAACTCCTTAAAGGATAAGCTTGGCTGAGACGTATTCTGGGCTGATTTAAATAGCAATTTCGGCTGATTGTCGCTGTAGTCTACCAGGTAGACACTGCCTGCATCGCTACAAGTAATCTCACAGCTTTTGCTTAAAATCAAATTTAATAGCTGCCCCAAATCCTGGGTACCTGATAAAGCCGCGCCAATCTCCAATAACTGTTCTATCAGTTCTGTTCTCTCAGCAGCCTCTTGCAAGAACTCTGGCTCAAATATGATCATGATCGGGCAATAGTGAAGTGCCTTTACTTCTGGGAACTTTTGTGATGGTTCTCTCGCATTTATGCTTATTCACGCCTGAGTTGAATTGCGACTTGCAGAAAATCTTAGTTCGTAGCTCTTCACGGTGCTGCTAGATGCCACGACTCTCTTTCCTGGGTGTCAGGAGTTGCTAAGCGATCGCTGATATTTCTTGAGCTAGGGCGAAATCTTTCTCGGTTAGACCTCCCGCGTCGTGGGTAGTCAACCTCACTGTAACCTGATTATAGGAAATTTCCAGATCGGGGTGGTGTCCGGCTGCTTCTGCGGGAGCGACTAATCGATTCACAAAAGCAATTGCTTCTACAAAGTCTCTAAACTGGCGATTGCACTGGAGGCTTTTACCATCTAACGTCCAGCCAGACAGTTGGCTAGCGCGGCTTTGAATCTCGCTATCACTCAATAATTGAGCCATGATCTTTTTTCGGATTGGGAATGGGCAAATTAAGATGGAATCGCCCTTTTTCCGAAGTTTACCAAAAACTATCCGCTCTCACAAATAGTGTTTTTGCAAAAGCTTTAACACTATTTGTGAGAGCGGTCTAGCGGGTCTTCAGATTGGAACCTGACTGCCGGGAGGAACCCTAGACCAGCCGGGTTATCCGTAAGGATAATGTTCCCAGGTGGGAACAAGAGCTGGCTGCTAGAGAGCAGCCCCGGCACACAGCCGGCATTCTCCAATCTGATGACCCATGCGTTTACTACTATCACTCATGGGCATCACCTCCTTGGAACCCTGAACGGTTTTTGTTTTAAATATTCAACTTTTTTTAGAATAACACAAAATTTCTGAGTGTCAGCTCCCAAATTTAGGTTTTTCACCGCTAATTCTTAAAAGTTTTACAGTCTGCTGAAAATAATTGAGTAAGATTGCTTATTATTTCATGAAAGTGATTGATTTGTGGTTAAAAATACAGCATCAAATGATTTTCGTAGGGATTAGGACGCTGGTTGGCTCTCCTGAGAACTTCAGTTACTAGATTAAAGGTTCCTCAAAGACAAAAAGCCCCTGAACAAGGGGCTTTAGCAGTATTCAGATTGAAGGCTAAACAGCCTGACTCTCAATCCTAATTTTCAAGAACGCCTTGGGCAAACTCAAAAGCTGAGCTTACAGAGCATTACCGCGAGGTAGGACTTCCTCAGGAAAGACGAAGTTCTCATGCGGCTGGTCTTGAGGAGACATCCAAGCCCGGATGCCCTCATTGAGCAGAATGTTCTTAGTGTAGAACGTTTCAAACTCCGGATCTTCAGCGGCTCGCAATTCTT
>JBLNEP010000154.1:0-22428 GCA_050262755.1 Actinomycetota bacterium
CAGTCAACCTCCTCCCCGGCGCCATCAACGAATTAATCGCCACCGTCACCGATACTCACCGCCTCACCAAAGCTGACCGCTACGGCATGATGGCCGCCATCTTGGATGAATCCATTAGTGATGAAGAGCGTGGCTCCCTCGATCGCCTGATTCGCTCCCTGGTTAAAGGTCGGGTTCAAGTTGTAGACGAACTCTCCATCGTCCTGTAAATAAAACGCTGGCTAGAACTCGACACTCAACACCAGCAGTCTATTTGCCCCCCATCGACAGCACGATGACCCCGCAGGAATCCAGCGATCGCCACAACTCAAGCCAGTGACAGACCCGCTGGCAGAAAAGCCTTTACCCGCACTGGAAGATTGGCACTCAAGCAGGTTGGCAGGTTAAGAAAGTCGAACGGGTCAAAAGCGCGAAGCTTCGCGTTTTTACAATCCGAAATCATCCTCAATGAGATTAGGAGGGCGATCGCTGCTACTCGCCATCTTCGAGGTCTCGTTAAAAAAATGGGTGCAATTCTTCTAAGGGTGAGGCGTTACAAGTTGTTGCAAGTTATGCAGTAATGCAGTAAGAATGAGATAGCGTGGATTATTGAAGTGAGCGATCGCACTGAGTTTGAGTAAAAGTTATGAGCCTCAACGAAAAAGTTTTAGGATGGGAGAACAGGGCAAAAATTTGCTGAAGATGTATTTCGAGGAGTAAATGCTTTCTTTGAATGCCAGCACTTAGTTTAATTTTTGATATAGAGAGACAATGCCCGAACGGTTACTGCAACTTGACGATTTAAGAAGGTTGGAAAGCCCAGAAGGAATAGCGTCCCTGTTCCGAAAACTCGGCTATAACGCTCAAGCTGAATCAGTTGATGTAAGTGACCTACAACTTTCGGCTAAAAATACAGAAGCAATTTATGACGTTCATTTAATTGCAAACCAAGGTGAGAGCGATTTGCAAGTTCTGTTGTTCCAGTTGCATGACGAACAGTGGATCTCTGCCTCAACTGCCAGTAGTCGTCTGAAAGCGATCGCCTCTCAACTGGGAAGACGTGCCACTGAGTTTCTACTGCTGGCAACCAAAGATTACAACCAACTGATGCTGGTCAATCCCCGCAAAACTTTTGACGAAAAAATGAACGTCAAAGCCAGCATCCGCAAGCTCCTTATCGATCGCACCAACCCCACTGCTTACGACCGCGACCGATTGGAAGCAATCGCCGTTCGAGGTCAAACGCCCCAGGAACTCTACAAAACCCAGTGCGAAGCGTTTGACGTTGACAAGCTCACCAAATCCTTCTATCGCGGCTACAAAGAATTATTCGACCGGGTGCAAGCTCTCGTCAAAGAGTGGAACGCGCATCCTTATTTTGAAGAGAGCGATCGCCTGCATCAGTTCTCGCAGCGGTTGCTCGGTCGCGTCATGTTCCTTTACTTTCTGCAAAAGAAAGAATTTTTGGTAGGCGATCGGCAATTCCTCACCACTCAATATCGACAATTGGAGACAGAACCCGATGAAACTGATTATTATGCCGAAGTCCTAGAGCCGCTGTTCTTCGAGACGCTGAACAAGGAACGCCCTAACTTCGAGTCGCGCTGGGGTGGCAAGATTCCTTATCTCAACGGCGGACTATTCGATCGCGACTACGGCGAAGGCATCAAAGACCCAGCCGGACGCGAGACACCCGATGCGATCGTTCTGCCCAATTCTTTATTTGACCCTGGTGAGTCCAGTAGCATCCTCGGATTTTTCAACAGCTATAACTTCACCATCTCGGAGAACGTTGCCGATGATGAAGATGTAGCCGTTGACCCGGAAATGTTGGGGAAAGTCTTCGAGAATATGCTGGCTGCTGAAGAACGCGGACAGTCCGGCACGTTCTATACCCCACGCGGCATCGTCAACTTTATGTGTGCCGAAGTTCTCAGCCGCTATCTGGCCGATGAGTCCGGGATGGACTTGGAAACCATTCGCCACTTTATCGAATATGACCCCGACTTACCCGATGCTGAGTTCAACAAGCTGATGACTCCGCAGCAAGCTCGAACTCTGAAACGGGCGCTCGAAACGATTAAAGTGCTTGACCCGGCAGTTGGTTCCGGTGCGTTCCCCTTGGGTATGATGCAAACGATTCTGGCAGTGCGACAGGCGATCGCGCGACGGGAGGGGATGCTTGTGCAGCGTGGCAGTCTCACGATTAGCCAGTGGAAGCGCGACATCATCGCCAACAATCTCTATGGTGTGGATATCAAACCGGGAGCGATCGAGATTGCCAAGCTGCGGATGTGGCTGTCATTGGTTGTTGACATTCCCGATATTGATGATGTGGAGCCATTGCCTAACCTGGATTACAAGCTGATGTGCGGGAATAGTCTCATCAGCACGATTTATGGCGAGCAGTTAATTCCCGACCCTACCAAGGAACAGCAGCTTGCGTTAGCAGTGACCCCGATTCAACAAGCCATTCAACCGCTTCTCGATTTGCAACAGCGGTACTTTAGCGCCCAGTCAGAAGAACGGCAGCAGCTACGGCAACAGATTCTTGAAGTTGAGGCTAATGTTTTTCGGGTTGCAGTGCAAGGACGCAGAAATGCGATATTAAACGAAATGCAACTAACTGGAAAACCTACAGGTAAGAAATATAAAGGATTAGCAGAGAAAGCCCAAAAAGCTCAAGCTAAGAAATGGCAAGAGTTAGAAGCAAAATTAGCACAATTAGATAAGTTTGCTGCTGAGGTGGAGAGTGGGGAGCGATCACTTAATTTCTTCCACTATCATTTGCATTTTAGAGATGTGTTTGAGGACAAGGGTGGTTTTGATGTAGTGATAGGAAATCCACCCTATTTAGGGCAAGATGGCAATAAAGAAATATTTGAACCGATTAAACGAGATAGCTTAGGAAAATACTACAAAAGAAATATGGATTTATTTTATTTCTTTTTTCACTTGGCATTAAATTTATGTCGGCAAGCGGGATATGTTTCTTTCATTACTACTAATTATTATTTAACGGCTGATGGCGCACTATTGTTGCGAAAGGATTTAAAAGATAGGTCTAGCATCTTAAAAATCATTAATTTTAATAATCTAAAAATTTTTGACTCCGCTCGTGGTCAGCATAATATTATTAATGTTTTGAAGAAGCAATCTAGCGAAGACTCTTGCGTTGATATTATGTCAACTAAAAGAGCAGGTTGCTTGAATAATGAAAATCTCTATAAAATTATTAATTATTTTGACAAAGATACAGATTACTGTACTAAATCACAAAATCAATTGTACGAAGGTAAAAAGAATTATATTAGATTAACTGGTAGATCTAACTTTATCGCTCGTGTTGGTCAGATAGAAGAAGTAGGTTTTGAGGAAAAAATATTAAATAAAATAATAGGTAGTTGCAATAAAAATAGCTTTTTATTAGGTGACATTACAGATGTCAACCAAGGTATTTTAACTGGAGCTAATGAGGTTAGCAAAGCCCATATCCAGCAGGGATTAACTAATGCAGATTTGTTAGGACATGGTATTTATGTATTAAATACATCAGAACTTATGGCTTTAAATTTAAGTGAACAAGAAAAAGAAGTAATAAAACCCTTCTTTAAAAACTCTGATATAAAAAGATATTTTAGTTGTATTAATCCAAGTAAGTTTCTTGTTTACTCTACGAGAGATTTAGATATTGAACATAATTCCAATATCTATAAGCATTTTCTTAGATTTGAGAGAATTATAAACTCTCGTACCAGAGACAGAGGAGAAATAAAAACGGCTCTAAAACTTGGAAAGTGGTGGGTTATTTTTGCGGCTAGAGACAGAAAGATATTTGAGGGATGCAAAATTATTTGTCCTTACCGAGCAGAAACCAATAGTTTTGCTTTCAATGATACTGAGTGGTATGCTGCCTCAGATGTTTACTTCATTACCGAAAAAGATCAAGATAAAGATTTTCATTTAAAATATCTACTTGCACTACTAAATTCAAGCCTTTACTATTTTTGGCTTTATCACAAAGGGAAACGAAAAGGTGATACCTTAGAGCTATTTTATACACCTCTTAGAGAAATTCCAATAAAAAAAATAACTTACTTAGAGCAAAGACCGTTTATAGATTTAGTAGATAAAATCCTTCATGTTACAAGTGGGAGTTCCGACTATTTGGTGAATGATAAAAAACAAGCAGAAGTTAAAGAATATGAACAAATTATTAATCAAAAGGTTTTTGAGCTTTATGCTATTGAGCCTCAAGAAATTCACTTAATTAATCAAAGTTTGAAAATTTAATATTCACTTAAATTCACTAGCAAATATCTAAAAATGGTTTTTCCTGACTACATCGACAATTCCCAACACACCCTCGAAGCAGTCCTCACCGATTTAATTAAGGACGATCGCCAGCTTGTCCTCGACATTGCCACCGGATTTTTCCGCATCGAAGCATGGTTGCGGTTAGAGGATGCCATGAACCAGCTAACCCGGCTGCGGCTGCTCATCGGACGTGACCCGACTATCCGACCAGCGGAGAGCGATCGCATCGACTTAGTGAAGTATCTACGACGGGTGATTCAGCAGCAGTTAGAGAAGGAGCCATTTAACAGCAGGTACAAGCACCAGATTGACCGCGCGATCGCCTACTTCCAGCAAGACCACATTCAAATGCGATTGTTTGGAGCAGTCGGGGAAAAGTCCCAGTTCCTTCATGCGAAGGCGTACATATTCGACAGATACAGCATCGTTGGTTCGAGCAATTTCACGCCATCGGGACTGGAAGGAAACTCTGAGCTAAATGTGGTCAATAAAATCGAGGCGATCGCTCGTGATTTGCGAGAAAACTGGTTTGAGCGGTTTTGGGATGACCCCAGCGTTGACTTGGACTACAAGAGCAAATTCATCGACGCTCTCAACGCTTCCAAGTTTGGCAGTAAAGCCTACACGCCTTATCAAGTTTTTCTTAAAGCGCTATACGAACTGTTTAAGGAAGAGTCACTAATAGGGGAGGGCGATCGCGCGTCGGTGGAACTAGCCAGTTTCCAGCAAGAAGGATTCGCCAGAGCAGTGCGACTGATTAACAAACATGGTGGCTGCATAGTTGCCGATGCGGTTGGCTTGGGAAAAACCTATATCGGGTTGCGGGTGCTGGAACATTACTTAATTAAAGACCGCAAACCAGGAAAAGTACCTCGCGCCCTGGTGCTGTGTCCAGCTCAATTGCGCGATTTGGTCTGGAATAAAAAACTAGACGAATTTGGCATCAAAACAGATGTTATTTCCCACGAAGAGATTAGCCGGAATGGGTTTGATATTCGTCGGTACAGCAGCCACGATCTTATCGTCATAGATGAATCGCATAATTTCCGAAACTCTGCAACCAACCGCTATCAGAATTTACAAAAACTAATTAATAGTGGCAATCGTCAGAAAAAGTTAGTATTGCTTACGGCGACGCCTATCAATAATAGTGTATTTGACCTATACCATCAGGTTCTCTTACTCGCTCGCGGTCAAAATACTTACTATCGCACGGATGGCATCAGCAATCTAAAAACATATTTCAAGGCTTTATCTCAGGGCAAAATAGAAATTACTAATCTGTTATTTGAGACGATGGTAAGGCGATCGCGCCAGGATGTGATGCGACGACAGGATGCAGGGGAGGAAATTCGGATTAGTGGCAAGCTTATTCATTTTCCAGAGCGAAAGCTCGATAAGTTTACCTACAACTTTGAGGCAAGTTTTTCTGGTTTGTACCTGAAAATTGCGAATCTGATTGATGACTTAAACTTAGCCCCGTACAATATCAAAGCGTTCAAGAAGCGCAAGGCAAAGGAAGATGAAAACGAGGTTAAGCGGAATAAAGCGTTAGTAGCCTTGCAGAAAGCGCTCTACCTGAAACGGCTAGAGAGTGGGCTAGTTGCCTTTAAAAATAGCATTCGCACTCAATTCCAGTTTCAAAGTAAGTTCTATCAAACTCTCACGGACGAGAATAAGTTACTCGATAGCAAAAACTTCCGCAAACTCATTTTGGCTCTTGAAGATGAGGAAGAGGAGGAATTACACTCGGCTACAGAAATTATTGCTCGCCTCGAAGAAATTGACGCTAAGCAATATAGTATCGATATCCTCAAAGCACAAATTGAAACCGATTTGACGATTTTGGGCGATATCCTCACTATGCTTAGCACCATTGAAACCAGCGTTGAAAGCGGCATCGACTACGATCGCAAATTGGTCGCTTTCAAGAAATTGCTACTTGACAACCTGAAAGGGAAAAAAATCTTAGTGTTTAGCTACTTTAAGGA
The DNA here is from genome assembly GCA_050262755.1 of Actinomycetota bacterium. Lineage (GTDB taxonomy): Bacteria > Cyanobacteriota > Cyanobacteriia > Cyanobacteriales > Microcoleaceae > JBLNEP01. Next base: position 6,288 of record JBLNEP010000154.1, read on the forward strand.
TACGGCAGAATACCTACACAAAGCGCTAACCGATGATTCTCAATGGTTGGAGCAAATGACAACTAGTGAGCGATTGCCAGTTATTAAACTCATCACGGGTAAGACACCTTCAAAGCAACGCAAGGAGATGGTCAGCCGATTTGCACCGAAGGCGAACCATGAAACAGAACAAGATTTGCAACAATTGCTTGATGACCCTATTGATATTCTTATCTGTACGGATGTACTTTCTGAAGGTCAAAACCTGCAAGATGCGGGGGTGCTAGTGAACTATGACTTACACTGGAATCCGGTGCGGATGATTCAGCGGGCAGGACGCATCGACCGACTCGGTACAGATTATGATGAACTGTACATTTATAACTGCTTCCCAGAAGAAGGGCTAGAGGAACTGCTCGGTCTGGTGAAGCGGTTGCAGGAGCGGATTGCCACGATTGACCGAGAGGTGGGACTTGATGCCAGCGTTCTTGGTGAAGTCATCTCTGAGAAATCTCTTGAGGAATTATTTCGCCTCAAACGTGCCAGCACCGAGGCGGAAAAACAAGCCATTTTGGAAGAACTGGAACAAGCCTCAGATTTAATTTCTCTTGATGAGATGCGATTGCCACTACTCGAATACATTCAGCGCAAAACTGCTGAGGAAGTCGAGGATATCCCATTAGGCATTCACAGCACTCGTTACTTTCACATTCCGCATAAAGACTTTGCTGATGGTGGTGTTTTCTTCGCGTTTAAGGCAGGCGATAACCATTACTGGCATTTCTATCCACGCATCAGTGATGTAATCTCTAGTGATTTTACCCGCGCCATCACTGACAAACGCAAGATCTTCAACTGGATTAAGTGTCAGGAATCAGACTTTCCGCCGCCAGACCAACTACCCCCCGCTCAGTTCAATAATATGATTTTTCCGGTACTGGAAAGCGCTGTCAATAATCTGATGGAAATATTTAAACAGCAGCAAGCTGGTTCTAAGATTAAACCAGCACTTACAAAGCTTCTTAACAATGTATTACAAGTATTCGTTCAGCCTGATTTGTTCCAAGTTTCTCCTAGTTCGGACATCAGCGATCGAATTATATCTGTCATTAATACAACTAACCTAAACGCCTTTGAGCGAGATATCCGGCGGATGTGGGATAGATTTAAGGAATCGAGAAATTTGGCTGAACTAGCCGCCGACCTAGATGAGTTTTTCGCTGAGAATGAGTTGTATGTAGGAATGGAGGAAGACCCTAACCTAAAAACTTTTAAGATGGTCAAACGAGAAGACATTCAGCTCATTTGTTATGAATGGTTTTATCCCAGCAAGTCAAGTTCTTAACTAACTGTTAACTCGCGCATTACTTACTGGCTATTCCAAAGTAAGCCCAAACACTACAAGTTCTGCGCTATATCCGAGACTTTAACCAGATTCCTTCTATGAGGGAGTAAGGTAATCTTTTCCAGTAGGGCAGCATCACACCCACCCCCAACGGGCAGATGGCGCTCAATGGTTGGGCGATCGCCTACTGACAAACTGAGCGATCGCAAAAGCGCGAAGCTTCGCGTTTTTGACCCTGGTATCAGCGCAAGCTATTTCTGGGCCTGCATCGCTTTCTGTCACAGAGACGGAAACCTCATCGATCGCTTGATTCGCTCGAGATTGTCGGCTTTTGTAACTAGGGGTTTATCGGGAAATCAGATCGCAAAAACTACCTGTTGTTGAATAGCACCAGTGAGGTCGTAAATCCAAATTAAGGCGAGAATTTAAGCTGATTTGTACCTCATGTTCGATAGTAGGAATATAACCATAGCTAGCTTGGGACGTAGCCTCAAAATAGAAATGGTCGCCAAAAATGGCATCGCATTTGGGGCATCCAAACGACATATAAGAGCGCCTGACTGTCTTGCTGTACCGTTTCTTAATCTCTCCCATACGAATTGTTTGACCGGCCTCTGTTTTTAAAAAATTTTTGACGGCTTGGATCAATTCCGGTCTAAATATAAAAAAATTGTCGTTATAGGGATACCCAAAATCTAGATCGTATAATTCTTTCCCGCATTCTGAATAATAAAACAAGTTGGGGAGGTAATAAAGGTAGTGCTGTTGTTGACATCTCCAACAAATCACAGGGAAAAAAACTACCTTTACTTGCTGAATTTGACGGACTCGGTAATGAGAAGCAAATTTAAAATGTCTTGACAGCAGAGCTGCTATAAATTCAGAAAGCGTCAGGGTTTTAGTAGAGGCATTAACCATTAGAGTATCGTTTGAGTCCAGCCACAACCTAAACATAGGTAAGTCTTGGCAAGTAAAATCAGGAGATGTAGGAAGTTGGCGAAACAGCCAGCAGCAGCGGATGCCATCTCGCTGGTATTTAGCTTGCCTTGCAACAGTTTCTTCTAAAGTTTGCGGACTCCACTGCACTTCAAAAGCTAGCTTGATTAACTGTCCCCGGTCTGTTTTGGTGGCTAAAACATCAGCTCTCCAATCAGAGCCTGAAACTTCTGTTTTTGCATCGTAGCTGAATTGCTGGCAGACTCGTACAATTTCAGTCTTGGCTAATAGGTGCTTCCATGTTTCGGATGCCCAATTACAAATCCTATCTTTGCGGTGAACGAAATGCTTGGTGCCGAGTTTAGACCTGCGTAAGTATCCAGTTGAGTCACAACAGCACATTCTAACTTGGGGGTGCTGAGCTTCTAAATTGAGCCATTCTTCATCGGACATCAGAGGGGCTAATAGCTCTCGATCTGCCAAAAATGCTCTCAACGGCATCATTTCACCTCAAACGCAGCGCTTGCATCATTAACCAAATGTATCAAAGCCCCCCGGAGCGATCGCCCGAACCAAAACCTTGACCCTTTCTCACCAAAAGCTGCCAAGAACCTGAATGTAGTTTTTATACCCCTTGCTTTTTGCAGTTCGCTACAGCTAGTTCTTCAAATTGTGGGGTTGGCTTCACGGGAGTGTTGGCTGCTGCTGACGAGCGATTGTAGGTGGTAATGGCAGCGATCGTGCAGAGGGCAATCGCTACAGCGAGGGTTTTTGGCGGTGCAGACGAGCGCACCCAGATCCAGCAGCGTCAGGTTCCACCTGCTAACATCGGTTTTGGGAGCTACTTGTTCTGCTGCTTTCCACAACAGCTTGCAGCGAGATTTGACCCGGTTGCCAATCAAACCGAAAAAACGCTCTAAAATGCGGGCGACGTTAGTATCGAGAACGGCTGCTGGCTGGGAGAAAGCATTAGCGCAGATAGAACGCGCGGTGTACAAGCCGACTCCGGGGAGTTCGAGCAATTCGGCTTCTCGCTCCGGGATTTTACCGGAGTGTTGCTCGAGGATAATTTGCACTGACTGGCAGAGGCGTTCGGCTCGAAAGTGCAACCCCAGAGGTTGCAATAAGCAGGCAACATCTTCTAGGGGTGCTGCTGCTAAACTCGCTAAATTGGGGTAGCGTTCGATAAATGTTTGGTAAACTGAATCGGCTGTTGTCGCCCCAGTTTTTTGGAGTAGAAATTCAGCAATAAAAATGGCGTAAGGGTCGCTCGTGCGTCGCCAAGGAAAGTCGCGCAGGTTTTGGGACGCCCAGGCTTTGAGTTGGTTCTGAAACCAATCGATTTTTGCTGCTTCAAGATATTCGAGTTTCTCAGAGTTGGAAAGTATGTTTGCCATTAGCGCTTCTTATCCTCTCGCTCAAGGTAGGTCGATTAAACTTCTGCCGGCGTTATCGAAAGAGGTGCGGAGCCACTCTAGGAAGTCTCGATCTAGGGTTTCTATCTCCTTCAAGCATCGCAAGTCTTCATTTTGTTTGGTTCTTTCCCGAATTGTCAATGGGTGATTAGCCAGTTCATCATGAATATCTTTTAAGGCTCTTTCTCCCAACTAGCATCGACACTTTCTTCTTCGCAAGTAATAAAGTCTGCGATATTCCAGTTTGGGTTAAACATAGTTTATAAAACTTTACCCAAAACAGCCAAACAAAAGCGCGAAGCTTCGCGTTTTTCCATTCGGCATCATCGCCCATCCCGGAACCCCGCAGGCAAAAACTGCCCGCAGCGTCCCAACGACCCACTAGATTAAAGACCGAAAAAGCTAGTTATTAAAGGTAATAATTCTTGAACTGCTTTTACAGAAGCAGCCACACCCGGCAACCCGGCAATCAGTCCTTTGAGCATGGTAATTGCTGTATCTGCTAAGTCTTTTTTATCCTCATCTTTGGGATTTTGACCAGCTTCAGCTAAGGCTTGTACTTGTTTTAAGGCTTTAGTTTTGTCCTTCTCTGATAAGTTAGTATCGGCTTCAATCGCTGACTGTAGTTGCTTCAACAAGTCTGCCAGTTTAGAAGCTTCTGGAGCTTCAGCTAATGACCTCAATCCCTGATTTATATTTTCAAGAACAATATTTTTTCCTAAAGCAACAGTTGCATTAGTAATATTTCCTCCTACGTTGTAAGTTTCGTTACCAGTTTTTTCTTCTTTTTTTTCTTCATTCATAGTCTTACTCCTTGTAAATTTTATGATGTTTGTAATGCTTTTTGTAATTGTTCATAATTTGTTACTTGAGATATTACTCTTTCTATATCTTTTCCATAAGTATCAATACGGTTATCTATTTCTTTAACTTCAATAATTGTTTTTACCTTTTTAATATCATCTAAATCGTCTTTATTTTTTAGTTCTAAACAGTGGGCTAATTTTATACTTTCTTCATTGATTTTTTTTGCAAAATCAGCATCAAAAAATTCTTTTATACTGCTTTCATTTAAATATAAACAAAGTGAAATATTGTTATTAATAATTGTTATATTTTCTCCTAGTGCCACAGTCGATTTTTCAACATTCCCTGTGCGATAAACTTTAATAGTTTCTGCAATAAATTCTACCTCTTTTTTTCTAGAATCAATTTTTACTCTAATTGATGTAATAGATGTCCATGTTTGTTTTATTTGTTCGTTAATTTGAGACTGATTAGAATCATAATAAGAAGCTGCTCTCGTCAACACAAGTTGTAAAAAAGCTCTGCTATTCACGTATTTCCACGTTTGTAGTAGAACTTGCTCTAATATTCTTCCAAATTGCTGAAGCATAATTAAAAATCACTAATTTAAACTTTTGAATTTAAAATTACTACACCCAAAGTTTAATTTGCGAATTCTACCAATTCTTGAAATTATGATTACAAACATCTACCCTAGTTTCCCCGTCACCCATTACCAAGGGTGTCAAATCTATAGTTGGAGATCGAGGAATTAGTATCACCCTACAATAATATGTGAACCATTGCGTTACTGTATGAATCCGTAACAACTTGTAATACCTCAGCATTAAATAGCCATGCAGCGGTATATCGCGCAAGCGTGATGATTTTCAAGCGCTGCCCTTTGGACTTCAGCGATCGCCCCCAAATCAAAAGCGCGAAGCTTCGCGTTTTTCTATTCGCCAATCACCCCCCACCTCAGAACTAAGAGCGACACAAAAACTTAGCGCGGGCATCTTACCCGCGCAAACTTAACAAAAGCCATTGGAATTACTACTTCTACTGTTGTCGCTGCTGTCGTCGATACTCAAGCAGCGCTTCGACAATACTTTACTTTGAACCTACTCTAACTAGGTTAACTCTATCCCTTGTGATTGCGACACAAGGGATATTTATATTATAAATGTCTAGTGTTTTTTAACGCCCTTAATTCACTGGCAATATCTTCAACCTGTTGGGCTAATTTTTCATACTTAGCACCAACGTTAATTGTATTTCCAGTAACGCAGCCATTGCTCATAATCGCAATTAAACCAGCGCCTTCAAGAAGCTTATTAATCAATTCTGACTGCTTCTCCGCAGGCATCTCTCGAATTATCTTGTAAATTTCTTCTACAGAAAAATCTTCCCTGATAGCTAAAGGATTCATACGCTCGCTACCGCCCAAAATTTAAACAGGCGATTTTACACGAATTGATTGAGTTCGTACAAGGGTTTTTTGACGAATCAATTGAGCAATCTCATCCATTAAATCAGCTAGCTCTATCTCATCCATTACTGAAAGGGGAGAGATGCGACTGCCCAGTATCAAGCTGAATAGATGTCGCCTGGGTTCCTCTGGCAATGCCGTAATCATTGCCTCGAGACTGTCACTATAGACCCGCTGCTTCCCCTTGCGGTACTGAGAAATCATCTGCTGGCTAACGCCCGATTTCTCAGATAGCCACTTCGCACTAATTCCGTAGGCGTCTAAAGTCTTGTCGATCGCTTCACAAAATTTCATGTTTTATTCAGTAAAGACTTAATTTTTGGAGCTATAATTCAGTAGTGGCTTAATTAGGTTTCTGCAAGCTGCGAACTCTCTTACATTCTAACCGATCGTAATATGACACAGGTAGAACCACATACCCCACAAAAGTTACAAAAAAAGTTACAAAATTCTTCAAACCAGCGGGAATACTACGCCGCTATGGCGCTTCAGGCACTGATAACCAAAGACGATGACCCCCTAACTGCTGCACTACTCAACAGACCAGAAAAGTTTGACCTCAGCAAGCTGGAATGGTACGCGCAGCTCAAAGCCAAAGCCGCTGTAATTTACGCCGATGCTCTACTCGCAGAGCTTGACCAATAAACAAACAACCCCACTACCAGTAATGGGGGCAGTGGGGTTTTGGAATTCACTTAAGGACATTCTACATGAAAAAAATCACGCCAGGACCATCGAGCGATAAATTCGACCCAAGCTCTGACCGCTGGGTACTACAGAACAAATCAGGTGGTGAATATAACTACTTAATACCACTGATAGATACATTGTTTGAACACACAAGCGTAGCAGACAGATACAGCAAAAACCAAGTATTAGATTGCTGCTTAAAGTACGGGTACTTCGGATACAGCAACTTTATCATTTGCTACTTTCCCCCATCAGGAAAATCCTCTATTGATTTGATGAGGGGTTAATCATGCCACGCCAGACGAAATTATCAGTTGTACCTGATGCCCCTATGTCTGGTGTGGAGCCATCGCTCTACTACCAGGTTCCAAATTGGGCGGCGATTAAAGCAATTCGCGCCAAGTTAACAAGCGCTGATTGGTGCGTGTGGTCATACCTCCAGATGCTCGACCCTTACGGCGATCGCTTAATTGATGTACCAAACCCCAAGGAAATCGCTACCACAGTCGGACTGAGTGAAAAACAGGTTAAGCGGTCAGTCCACAAGCTTGAGGAGATGGGACTGTGGGAATCAGAAATTCTAGTGATGAGGGGCAAAAACCTCGCAGCAAAAGCTCTTAAAGAAAGCCGCCGAGAGACTAAGGACAAAGTTGTCCAAATCCAACACCAGACAAAGTTATCTGCAGAAGAACAAAGTTGCCCGCAGGAAGACAAAGTTGCCCGCAGGAAGACAAAGTTGCCCGCAAGAGGACAAAGTTGTCCAAATCGAAGCTCGAAACCCGCTCAGAGTAAGGATTCCACAACCTCTCAGACTATTCAGACTAATAAGACTATTCAGACTCTCTCAGAAAACAAAGGAGAAAATATTTCTGAAGAAGAAAAAATTAGTCAGGTCACGATTGATATTGACCAACCTAAAGAAGACTCTGCAATTACAGTCAAGTCTTCTTTAGTAGACAAGTTTTCCGGCTTTTCTACGGCGCGAGAAAAACATGAGCTGCTGACTTACGCCGGGGATGATACACCTTGGCTAAATCCTCCGCGGAGACGCAACGACATCAACTTTAAGCAGGAATTCATGCAGTGGCACGGCGTGCGCTGGATGTTGAAGTTCACGAAGCGCGACATTCATGAAGCGATCGCAGACTTCCGGTCATCCCTCCTCAACAACCCAGACAAAATACCGGGGCGATGGGAGGAGTACCAGAGCCATATCATCCACCATGCGGAGAATATCAAAACGCGATTAGAGGCTGGCATCGAAATCAGCAGCGAAGAACAGCAGAAAATGCTGACTCATTTGCCAGTGGTTTCTGCCACTTCCGTAAACATCCCAACGATTAACGGCAGCGCTGAGAACCCAGCGGCATATCTGCCATTTGTGCCGCCTCAATTCACGCTGGCACAACTTCAAAAAATGCACGGCTCTAAGTGGAGAGAAGCGGCCGAGCATTTTGGCTACTCCCAAGAGGAGATTGAAGAGTTTGATTTTCAAAGTTTTTAGTTAGGAGGAAATATGCTTCTTCAACCATTGACTGTTGATATCCCTCAAGGAGATAACTCTAACTACAAGATTGACCGCGAGGAATTATTCAGATTAAGGCAGAAAAAAATCATCAATGATGCTGCCTTCACATACTTTGCTCTTACTTTGGATTATCCAGATGGAGCAGAAGGAATGCACATTCCCGCATTTTGTGAAAGGTGGAATATCTCAGAACCAGATGCAATTAAATCGATTGCTTCTCTTGAGAAGAAAGGAGCAGTCAAACAGAAGCATCAGCAATTGTCATTTGAATTCACTTATGAAGAGGAGTAAAAAGTGAACTCAAACTATGAAGCTGCCTATAAATTTGTCCAGCAATGGGCTACTCATGGAGCAGTGGCGACCCACCGGGGGAAAGAGAAAGAGCTTGTTGTTTTCCTCCGTCGCTGTCCCAAATGCGGGAAAAAATTGCCAGGGATGCTGGCAGTTGATGGGCTAGAAACTTGTGTTGAAAAAGGCTGCGATTACGAAAGATATCCAACAAATTTTTTTATCTAAGGAGACAAAATCATGGCAATGCCCAAAGTTGGCGATCGCGTCATTGCTTGGCACAGACCAAGCAGAAAAGAGGTTACAGTCACGGTTACTGCAATCAGAGGTTCAAAAATTTGGGGGCAGGATAAGAATTTCGAGATTTACAAAGGACTTGAAAAATGGAGGTATCCCGATGCTAAATCTAACAGAAATGGTAACGGACAGAAAAACGCGGATTTGCTACAGAGCAGTGCTGGCAGCGATAACGAACAGTTTGTATCCACTGAACGAGATGGAATTATCGCACGCCTTGAAAATGAAGAATTGGGAGCTGAAAGCAGCTCTGAAATTCTGGCAGGAACAGAAAATGATTTATCAACAGAAGGGGGAATGGTTGCCGACGAGCGACCGGAATTGAAAAACGCGAAGCTTCGCGCTTTTGGGACGAGACTATCACCAAAGTTTGAGGAGAAATATCTCTCAAACTTCGGGCGAGAACATAAAACAGAGGCATCTGGGCAGCTCAGCTTACTGGAATGCGCCGAGGACGCAAACGAAGCGCCAGACCCTGATGATTTTGAAAACCTCGAATCATTCAAAACTGCTTGGGACGAGTGGGCAGAGACTCAAGAAGACGAAGCTGAGGAAGAATTAGGACACATAACGGCGAGAGAAATATGGGAGCAATCAAAGGAATTCAACAGCTCAAATGGCTCGACTTATGCTCAGGAATTGGCGCAGGATTCCCATTTGCCGGAATCAAACTGTGGGGAAAATACCCTTACAGATTCTGCGAGAGAGACGAATTCTGTCAATCAATTCTTAAAACAAGATATCCAGGAAGCGAAATTATCAGCAATATCAAAGACCCCAGTTTCCGAGCAAAACACGGATGTGGAAACTATAAAGCAGACATCATTACAGCCAGTCCACCTTGTCAGCCCTTTTCCGTTGATGGAAAGCGACTCGGAGCTGACGATGAACGGGACTGCATCCCCGCAGTTCTCGGAGCAATTGAATCAATCAAACCCAGATTTGCAATCATCGAAAACGTTACCGGGCTGCGAACCTGCCCCAGAAGGCCAGGAGACAAACTCGGCTCCTACTTTCTCTGGATGCTTGAGAGACTTAGCGCCAGCGGGTACGATGCAGAATGGCAAACTATCAGTAGTGGAAACTTTGCCGCCCCCTGGCGAAGAGAAAGACTACTTATTCTTGCCCGGTCCCGGAGCGCTCAGCTCGACTGGGAACGGGCGACCCCCTGGCACTTGCAAGTTAGACGATCAGTTGAAGAAGTTAGGACTCGTTTCGCCGGGGGAAGTGACAAGCCCGGAATTCCTCGAAGCTGGCTACCAGTTACCGCTGGGATTCAGCAATCCAACGGAAACTCGGTCAGCGTTGGAATTAGCGCAAGTCCAGGCGCAGGCATCCAGTTTGGAGTTGCCAGCGGTGACGGAACAAACCGCGATCGCCGTAGTGCCCTCGGAAACGCTCTCGACTGGCGAGTCGCAGCCGTCGCACTCAAACGGGTTGAAACTCTCAATCGGCAGCTTGAGCAAGGATGAATTGCTAGAGAGAGCGATCGCAGAACATCAAGCCATTTCTTTCATCGAGCGCGAAGAAATGGAATTGGCGCTGCAAAAGCTGGAACGGGCGAGAGCCGCTGGGTTGTATTTCCAAGAGTTCAAGCGTCGGTGTCGTCACGGCGAGTTTGAGCTGAGTCTTGAAAGTTCCGGAATTCGTCCGCGAACGGCTCAAGATTACATGGCGATCGCTAAGAACTGGGAGCTGCTTGAGGAAAAAGCGCGAAGCTTCGCGCTTTTGGAAAGCCAAACTCTTGGTGTTGGTTGGGCGCTGAATACCATCAGGGAAGAGAAAAAGCAGCTAAAGTCTGCGGCACCAGTGACAGAAGAAACTACTGTAAATACTTACAGTCAACCATCGCTAGAATTCAGTAGCGTTGAACAAGAACAGACGGCGGTTGCGGAAAGTTTGGGGCTGAGGAATGGCAAGACTGTGTTACCAGACTTGCGGGATAGCGATCGCAGCCGGGAAGAAGCTGTAAACCCGTTTATAGTGCCAGAGGTTGTCATCACTGAGGCTGTCAATGTCAATAATGGAACTTCGGGACTTCAAGACTCGAAATCTGTAGCTGCTGGCGGTGAGTCACCGACTGCGGAAAGTGACGAACAGGAACCAGCAGAAGAATATATTCACGGTCCCAATATCAATAACTGGGATATCTGGCTGAAGGAAACAACAATCGGTGTAGCTTCCAATGTAGAGCATTTCTCTGACGAACAATTAACTTTTCTTATGAGGAAAATCAGCGAAGAGAAACAGAAGAGATTTAAGTCATCAGTTACTGAGGAAATTGTTGATAAACTATGGGATGAATTTTTTATCCCATTGAGCCAACGCAAGCGAGAACAGCTTGTTGTAGCCCTTCTCAACGCAATAATTTAGGTTTTTGGCAACAATAATTAATAGCTTATTTGCGGGGATTATCCCCGTATTTTTACGTATTGATACGTATTGATCTTGTAAAGAAAAGCGTATAAAATACGTGGTCTTTTACATAAAGAAAATTTATGTATATCAAAAAAGACCAGATTGGAAATTTCCGCAATATCTCTGAAGATGGTTACTGGCCATCGTGGAAGAAGGGAGAGGAGAAAAGGAGAATCATCGCGGAATTTCTCAAAGAGAAACCAGACGCGACCATTACCGAGATTGCTCAGCAGTGTAAAATTTCCGCGAGTCAAGTGCGGAGACATCGTGCAAATTTGGTGGCGGCTGGACTGTGGAAAGTGTGTGGAATTGCGATCGCGATGATGTCGTCGTTTGCAGCGGGTGCATATCATGCGAACCCTGAGGCAGTTGACGAGTGGGTGGAATGTCGTATAAAATCCCGCGTCGAATTTTTAGAAGAGGAATTTTTACTATGGAAAGAGGAGAAATTTCTATAAAAGAGATTTGTGCAAAATACAAAATCAAGCAAAGTGCAGCTTACAAATGGCGGAAAGCTCTCAAGGCAGCGGGAGTGGAAGAGAGCTGGGAAAACTTTGACAAAATTCACAGACGGGAAATAAACGTTAGTGAGGTGATGAGAGGAGGTGCAATTACAGTTGTGGAAGCTGCACCTGCAACTACAACACCAGTTCAAGAAATCCAGCAGCCCATTGAAAATTATGCAGAAACAATTAACCCACTTGGGATTACTGTTGGCAGGCTTCAAGAGCTGAATGCTGAGGCAAAGTTGGAAGCAAATATAAAATTTAAGCTCGTTGAGTTTCACGAGTCGCAACTACAATCAGAGCGGTCGCAACTTCTTAACCAACGTACTAAGGAGGTAAGTCAGCTCGACCCAAAGAAACTAGGGGAAATGCTCAGCAGTCTGGGGGTGGCTTAAAGTGGAAAATCCCAGCAGCGATCGCCCTCTTATCCCTTGCTTTTGTCCTGCTGGGAGTCAGCCAGACTTGGCTCATTGTCGGCAGTGGATTGGTGTTGGTGGGATTTGCCGGCGGTTTGAAGAAGCGATCGCCGGTGAAAGCCAATCCTGCTGGCAGGGTTCCACCACTCCACCAGCGGGAAATCGAGATGATAGCGCAGGCAGTAGAGCGGGGTGAGTCGTTGCTCATCATTGGCGAGCAAGGAAGCGGCAAAAGCACAATTGCCGTTGAGGTAAAAACGCGAAGCTTCGCGCTTTTCAAAAAGGGGATTGCGATCGCCAGTTACGCCGGAAGCATCAAACCATTTCTGCTAGCCATTGGCAGACAACTCAACATCGAACTGACCAAACCCAAACTCAACGCCAAGGGTGAGGAAGTTGGAGAGGCTCCCATGTCAACAGATGAGATGAAGGAAGAGATAGCTGTAAACCTTTACAGTCGGCTCCTCATCATTGACGATGCTCACCGGTTGCCGCAGTCTCTAAAGCTTTGGCTTGAGGAGATTCACAAAAGCGGCAATCAGTTGTTACTGTTCAGCATCAAAGACCCAGCGAGTGGGATATTTCTGAGACTGGGCAAACTTGAACTGCCAGCACCGACCGACCTGCAAATTCGCGACATCATGCAGCGGGAAGCGATCGCTGCTGGTTTGTCTCTGTCGCCATCTCGGCTTGCGGCACTTCAGCGACGAGTCGGGAAAAATCTGATGCTGGCTAAGAAAGTTATCAGAGACGAAGCGCTGGGGATTTCGTCAGGTGTTGAACACCGCGACTATGTGGATATCTCGCCTTTCATCATGGCGGCACTCGCCGGGTTGGGAGTGGTGAGGTTTATCGGCTTAGGTCTGGGCGATCGCACCTTATACATAGTTGGTGGAATTGCTGTGTTAATCGGCATCTCCCTCAAGTACCTCAGCCGGGGGCTGACTAGAAATAGGCGGAGGTTAGGATCTTGATGGCTATAACGCATTGCGTCGCCAGTGTTGCTGTTGGAAGTCTCGCGTTACAGACTACCGACACCACAGCGATCGCTTTACTCATCGCGGGGAGCCAGTTGCCAGACATCGACAACACCCAGAGTGCAGTAGGCAGAATGGTCTGGCCGCTTGCTAGGTTTTTCGAGGAAAGATGGCCACACAGAACAATCACTCATAGCCTTTGGGCAACCGTGGCAATTGCAGTAACAAGCTTTGCCATCTGTAAACATTTACAGTCACCCCATTGGTTAGCGTTACCGTTGGGGCATTTCATTGCCATTTGCACTGACACGCTCACACCGGAAGGAGTGCAACTTTTCTGGCCGTCGCCTGTTTGGGCGGTGTGTGGCTCAAATCCTAATGCAAGAATCCGCACTGGAAGCAAAGGCGAATTGATGCTTTTAGCATTCTTTGCTGGTTTACTTTCTTTTAGTATTTGGACAATCGACACCGGAGGTGTGAAACTCTGGTTTAATCAATTACTTGGTGTTCGCGATGGAGTGATGCAAACTATCACTGCATCTGGTGGAAACAAGCATATTTATATTGATATTATTGGTAATTTTAATAGCGATCGCCAAGCAATTAAAAAGCGTTTTTGGGTAATTGAACAGGAGGGCAATGAGTTCATCGTTGCAGATAGTGAGGGCATTTATAAGACTGGTGTGACAGGACAAATTACAGCTCAGCGTTTAGTACCGCAACCTGGCGAACCCGCGCAATATCAAGTAATTGGGCTTGATTTCAGCGAGGAGGAGATTGCTGTGAAGCTGCAAGCGATTGCCAGCGCTAATCCAAGCTCACTTATCTTTCTCACGGGAATTCTCACAATAGATTCACCGGAGGAGGTGCAACTTTCAATTAATCCGAAGCAGCTACAAACTTTAAAAATTGTGGGCAACCAAGCTCAATTAGAATCCTGCCCGATTCAATGGGCAATCTCTAAGTTACAATTGCAGTTTGGTAGCGGAAGTTTAAAAGCAAAAATTGTATTTCCACCACCAAAACTATGAAAGAGTTTTTAGCAAATTTAGTTTTAATTGGAGCTGCGATCGCCGGATTTTCTCAAGTTTTCAATCCTCAGAACTCGGAGCAAAGAGTAATTGCTCAATCACCGGCACCCATCACAGTTCAAGCACCAGCGACAGTAACAACTGCTGCACAGCCGAGACTTCATAAAATGAGCCTAGAAGTCTCGCAGCCAGAAGATTTAAAAGTTAGCGTTGGTGATGCAGTTAGTGCTGGGCAAATCATTGCCGACCAGGACACTGAGCGTAAACGTTTACAGTTGCAGAAGGAGCAAATCACTTTAAGTTTGAAGCGCATCAGCGAAACGATGATTGCTCAGCCTTCAGCACCTAAGACCGTACCGGAATTAGCCCCGATTCTCCCAGCGAATTACCAGGAGCAAGAGGCGGCGATCGCAAAGGCAGAATTACAACTCAAACAGACTGAAGCCTCGCTTGATTTAAAACAGCGACAGATTGATTACCTCAGAGGAATTCAAGGCATTGACCCCGCAATCCTTGAGCATGAATCAAGCCAGCTCTCGGAGATTCAACTTAAGAAGGAAGTAGCAGAATCAGAATTAGAATTAGCCAATGGCAAACTCGCATCAGCCAAACAAGAGCGGGCTAAATTTGAGTATCAGCACCAGTTAAATGTTGCTCGCAGAGTTGAGGAGCTGAACCAATCACAAAGCTTTTATCAAAGGCAACTTTCAGAAGCGCAAGAAGCCCAAAGAATAAAAGATTATCAACTGTCAGATTTGAAGATGAAGCTGTCGTCAGTTGATGATAAAATCGCACAATTAGCAGTAATTAGGAGTCCTTATGGCGGTCAAGTCAGGCGTGTTAAATTTGTGGGTCAAACTGGTAACAAGCTCAATGTTGAGCTATCACTTATTGTCAGCAGTGGCAGTGGCACAGCTTCCATCTCTCCCAGTTCCAGTTCCTCCCCCACAAACCCGCTCAGCCCAAGCGGCACCGCCACCTCCACCAACAACTAAAATGGATGAAGAGAAAGAGGAAGCTGAGCCAGAAGATAAAGAAGGAGCTGAAGAGAAAGAGCCTGAAGAAGGGGGAGGAAGCGATGCGATCGCCCCAAAGTCACCAACCCGCTTAATCCTCCTGAGTTAAGCGACATCGATAAACTCATTCAAATTCAAATCAACGGCGATATGTGGAAGTCGCTAATATCGCCACTTCCCTGTCTGGATACAACATCAACCTGTATCCAGCAACTACAATCCTCCGCAGTTTCCAGCTCTCCAATTAACAAGAAGATTGAGGAGTCGATTACTAAAATTGAAGAAAAAATTGAGGAAGCGACTAAAGGCAATCAACTCTCAATTCAGTTAGCAGTATTCGAGCCAGCTTTGCAATACTTCCTAAGACAGAGTGGCTCCACTGGACAATCCAGCGGACAAACTGGACAAACTGCTGTAACCCAATCACAGGGCGGATTTTTAAATAATGTCTTGTCTATTTTTACCAGTCCAGTGAAAACTGTTAACGACCTGCTGAGTGCCATTGGTCTGCCACTTTTCCGTAGCTTTACGGGCGGAAATCAGGAACAGAAACAGGCTGCGATCGCAATTAGTGACCTGCGAGTCAAAGTGGAGGAACTCAGGAAATCAAAGGAAGAGATTGCACTAAAAACCCGCGATTCTGTTTTATTAGCAGTGTTGGAATTCGATGTTAGAGCCAGAGAGTTTCAAATTCAGCAGGCAATTGCTAAACGTGAAATTCAACGATTTGAATTATATAAAGTTTCGTATCGGTTCGGTCAATCTAGCACTGAATCATATTTATCTCAACAGTCATCACTGGATAAACAAAAAGCTGCGGTTTTGCGGGAATGGGCGCAAATGCGATCGCAGCTTGAAAGAATTAAATTGATTGTTTTGGCGAGGGTAGAGGAAGAGGAATAAAACCTCACAAAGGACGATAAAGAATGCCTTTTCGACAAATTGGTAAAGGCGTTGATGATGATGGCAGAGGAATATCAGCGCTGGGATTGCCACCATTATCCCAAAAATAAAACATCCCGCC
>JBLNEP010000155.1:0-6577 GCA_050262755.1 Actinomycetota bacterium
CCCCTTACACCCAGCTTAGGAATTACAGTCGGTGGTATCGTTCAAGATCAGCGCTTAAATTTAGATACCAATCAACTAGAAACGATTCAACCAGGCTTTTCTCAAATTATTATTGGACGTAGTAACAGCAGCGGGGCAATCGCTATCAGCGGTGATATTTCTTTCCAAAATCCTGTTACTCTACAATCCTTGGCTCAGGGTGGTTCTATTACTTATGTGAAGGGGAAGATTACAGGCACGAATAATGCAACCATTACTCTAAAAGCTGACCAAACAATTACTACTGGCAGCATTATTAATCCAGGTCGCGGAATTAGTATTACCAGCAATAATGGCAGTATCGATACCAAGGCTGGCACCTTAGACACGAGTTCAGAAACTGGGAACGGAGGAGCAGTTTCACTAACAGCGGCATCCGATATTCAAGTCGCTTCAATTAATACACAAGGAGGGGTTATTGGTAGCGGTGGTACTGTGGATATTGCTGCTGGTGATTCTGTCCGAGCAACAGGCACGTTTATCGACCAAAATCAAGTGAATGCCAGTATTTCTACCGCTGGCGGCCTGGGCGGTGGTGCGATCGCCATTCAGCAGAGTAGCAATGCTCCCTTTATGATTGGCGATGCGACTACCAGTGGCACAAAAGGAGCCATTACAACTGGTGCATCAAACACGCTCCCCCCAACATTAGGCGTAGCTGTCTCATCAGGAACCTACGCTCAAGGCAAGATTAGCATTACTACAGCAGCAGCTATACCAACGCGAACCAGTACCCAAACAGCGCCTCCCGCACCATCGCCAAGTCCTACCACATCACCCAGTCCCACCGCATCACCCAGTCCCACCACCGCGCCAAGTCCCACTGCTTCACCCAGTCCCACCACCGCGCCAAGTCCCACTACGTCACCCAGTCCCACCACATCACCCAGTCCCACCACATCACCCAGTCCCACTACCTCGCCCAGTCCTACTACCACCGCGCCATCACCAACTCCCACTACTGCATCATCGCCAGCACCAGGAACAGCACCATCACCAACTCCCACTACTGCATCATCGCCAGCACCAGGGACAGGGACAGCCCCACAACCCTCAACCAATCCTCAGCAACCTCAGGGGGCGACTAATCCTCAGCAACCTCAGGGAACTACCAACCCTCAGCAACCCCAGGGAACTACCAACCCTCAGCAACCCCAGGGGGCAACCAACCCTCAGCAACCTCAGGGGGCGACTAATCCTCAGCAACCCCAGGGAACTACCAACCCTCAGCAACCTCAGGGGGCGACTAATCCTCAGCAACCTCAGGGGACTGCTAATAACCAACAGCAACCCCAGGGAACTACCAACCCTCAGCAACCTCAGGGGACTGCTAATAACCAACAGCAACCCCAGGGAACTACCAACCCTCAGCAACCTCAGGGGGCAACCAACCCTCAGCAACCTCAGGGGACTGCCAATAACCAACAGCGATCGCAGGACGATCCCAATGGTCAGCCACAACAGGGTAGTCCGAATGGCCAACAACCACAACAACAACAGCCACAACAACAACAGCCACAACAACCGCAGCCATTACCTCTCACTCCCTCTATGGTGGTATCCATAGTGAGTCCCCAACTCCCTCCAAATCAACTCAATAACCTATCTGCGATCGCACCCAATAACATCAATAATCTCAACATTGGAAAGCTTGAAGCACCTCAGGTATTAAATGTCGAACCGGCCCTGAATAATCGACTGGGTGGTGGACCCACCAATACCCCACAAGCATTAAAAATCGAGCCGAGTAGTGGCCCTGGTAATCCTTCTGGTTCTCAACCTCCTTTAAATGCTAATAATCCGCAGGTTTTACAGGTTGATCGGAACCCGGATGCGGCTGGACCCCAAACGCCCCCACCTGGGAGCCAGATGAGAAACAATGGGGGTGCACTTCCGAATAATCCCGGTAATAGTCCTGCGGTCGCGACTTTACCCATCTCACAAATCCGAGCTAATATCAATCAAGCCTTTGACACAGGCGGATTTGAGCGTGCAGTGCCTCAAATTGAGCGAGTGGCTCTCCAAGAATATTCTACGTTTTTAGGCGAAGAGACTGTCTCTCGAACTACTGCTACTTCCGCAAGTATCAAAGAATTGCTTGCAAGTATCGAGCGTCAAACCGGCAATAAATCTGCCATTATTTATGCAATCATTCGCCCCGAACAACTAGAACTTTTGTTAATTTCTGCGAATGGCTCCACTGTTCACAAAACTGTCCGGGAGGCCAACCGGGAGGAACTACTCAAAAGAGCCCGAGAATTGCGAGCTGAAATCACCGATCCCACAAAACGTAATACTAGGAGCTACTTACCAGCCGCTCAACAACTGTATCAGTGGTTAATTAAACCTCTAGAATCAGACCTGAAACAGTTAAAAATCAACACACTTCTCTTCAGTATGGATGCTGGATTGCGCGGTGTACCCCTAGCAGCTTTGCATGATGGTCAACAATTTTTAGTTGAAAAGTACAGTCTTGGGTTAATTCCCAGCATCAGTCTAACAAATAGCAATTATCAGAGCCTTTCAAAGGCTACGGTATTAGCAATGGGTGCCTCTTCATTTTCTGATAAAAATAATTTACCCTTTGTCCCCATTGAGTTACAAACGATTGCTGCTCAGTGGCGGGGTCGAGCTTTCCTAAATGATTCTTTTACCCTCAACAATCTCAAGTCACAACGCTCTGCAAATCTCTCTCAAATTGTTCATCTAGCTACTCACGGAGAATTTAATTCTGGAAATCCTAGTAACTCCTATATTCAGTTATGGGATACAAAACTACAGTTCGATCAAATTCGAGAATTAGGTTGGAGTAATCCACCCGTCGAGTTGTTAGTCTTAAGTGCTTGTCGCACAGCATTAGGAAATGAACAGGCGGAGTTGGGTTTTGCTGGGTTTGCAGTGAGGGCGGGAGTTAAGAGTGTCTTGGCAAGTTTATGGTATGTCTCGGATGAAGGTACTTTGGGGTTAATGACGGAGTTTTACAGTCAATTGCACGGCGAAACTACTACGATTAAAGCTGAGGCATTACGACAGACACAGATCCAAATGATCCGAGGAAAAGTGAAGATAGAATCTGGATTCGTGAGAGGAATACGAGGGGGAGAGCAGATAGCCTTACCTACAGTTGCTGGTAAGTCGGTGAACGGTGATTTATCCCATCCCTATTATTGGTCAGGGTTTACAATGATTGGTAGTCCGTGGTAATAGCTTGGTTGCTCAGGAGAAGGGGAGAAGTAAAAGGGGGAAATGGGAAAGGGAACACAAAACAGACGACCGATGACGACAGGTTGAAATCTGTAGCTACCTGAACTCAGACCGCCTATGCCGTCTCACAATATTATGGTTTATTGACGACCCGATCGGCTATTGAGTGTCACTTTGTTCAGCCCAACCTCCCGCCTATTTAACTCAATTCCTGCATCAATATTTTGCCCATCTTCTGGTACTCGCGCTGGGTAGCACGGCTGAGATGGTTCATGCTGACAACTTCACCGTCAGCAGCCGCTAAAAAAGCAGCGGCTAGGGCAATATTGCGGATATTGGCTCCAGTTATTTCTAACTTACGTGCTAACAAATTTAAGTCGATATCGGCGCTGCGGGGTGTGGAGTCTGGCCAGATTTTTTCCCAGATTTGGCGACGTTGCTTTTCGTTCGGGAGGGTAAACTCTACAATGAAACGTAGCCGACGCACGAAGGCGTCATCGATATTACTACGAGCATTGGTTGTCAGAATCGCAATTCCTTCATATTCTTCCATTTTCTGCAAAAGATAGCCAACTTCAATATTGGCGTAGCGATCGCGTGCTTCTTTAACTTCTGTGCGTTTACCAAATAAAGAATCCGCTTCGTCAAAAAAGAGAATCGCATTGGAACTCGCCGCGGCATTGAAAATACGGTTGAGGTTCTTCTCAGTCTCGCCAATATATTTACTGACAACTTGGGATAAATCAATTTTATAAAGGTCAAGCTGTAACTCGTTGGCAATGACTTCTGCTGCCATTGTTTTACCAGTACCAGGCGGGCCAGAAAAGAGAACATTCTGCCCTTTTCCAAGGGATAATTTGCGCTCGAAACCCCACTTTTGATAGACAAAATATCGATATTTGGCTTGATTACAAATTTCTCTCAGTTGAGTTCGCGGATCTTCTGGCAAGACGATATCTTCCCAATTGTATTTAGGTTCAATTTTGCGTGCCTGCACTGCTAAATCGTGGCCTCCTTGAGCACGGGCCGCCGCGAATAAGATAGAGGCATGATGACTGGAAAGAAGCTCAGAAATGCTTGCCTGCTCTCCCGTAGCAGCTTGCCAGCAAGCGCTATTACAAGCAGTAGCAACAGCATCGGCAATTTGGTTAGAAGTGAGGCGGAAGCGATCGCTCAACGCATCCAGATCGGTTTCCGCAAGGGAAATTCCCACTCCTGCTAAGCACTCCTGCCATTGCAGGCGACGCAGGGCAAAATCAGGGACGGAAAAGGGAACGGTTAACGTCCCCAAAGCGCAGTCTGTCCCTGGTTTCCAGGACTGCTCACCCGCTAAAATGATGATTCCTTCGGTTTGAGCGATCGCGCTCAGCAAGCTTTCATAAAAAATCACCCGCTCTTCCCCTTGCAGGCTATCTAAGCTGTCGAGGTAGAGCAGAGCTCGATCCAGCCAAGCTTGGCGCAAGATCAGCTTGAAAGTATTTAAAGTCAACTCCAACCCGTCAATCCCTGCCAAAATAAAAGCCAGGTCAGCCACCAATAAGGGAGCGTGAAGTTCTGCGGCTAAAGCTTCAGCAGCAGCACGCTTGCCATTGCGATCGCGACCTTGAAAGTACAGCCTTAGGGGTTGTTGCCTTTGCTGGCTCTGAAGTATGACCGCCCGTAAAGCTTTTTTGGTAGATTCATCCCAGCGCAAATTTTGGCAAGAAGCAGCAGGTTCTAGGAGTTGGCAAATGGGTGCTAACCGAGAATCGAGCCCTCTTTCACCCAGTAGGAAATGAGCGATTTGCTCGTCAAGCAGGAGGTTCTGCGCGAGGAGAGACGGTTGCGGTTGGCTGGGGTCTGAGGTGAGGTAAAGCAGCTTGTGGCGGATGAGGGAAGCACCCGGAGAGAAGCGATCGCGCTGACTGAGCTTCCCAGTAGTAGTCGGACACAGCAGGTTAAGGGCGAGAGCAACGCTCGGTTGTTTGCAGCGTTCGTTGCCTTGCAGACAGGCATAGAGGCGCTCGTAGCGGCGATCGAGTTCTGGGGCAAGGACGAGAGCGATCGCGTCGAGGTCAAAAGCAGTTAAGTTAAACGCTTGCTGAAGTCGCGCCAACGGCGAGCCCTCCGCCACAAAGTCAGCCAACTGCTCCGCGGAGGAAGTCGCTTTCACTGGCAAACCATTCCCCTGATTAGGGTTGCCGAGCGATCGCCCCACTTCTTCCAAGTTAGTACGCAACCCCTGATAGAGGGTCATTGGAGCTTCTGAACCCCAATTCACCTCGACAGTCGCGATCGCCTGTGCTAGATATTGGTCTAACCGGCGTAATAGTGGCAGCAAGTAATTGAGGTGGGGAAGACAAGCAATTGCACTCAGTTC
The DNA here is from genome assembly GCA_050262755.1 of Actinomycetota bacterium. Classification (GTDB taxonomy): domain Bacteria; phylum Cyanobacteriota; class Cyanobacteriia; order Cyanobacteriales; family Microcoleaceae; genus JBLNEP01. The sequence goes on from JBLNEP010000155.1 coordinate 5,603, forward strand.
ACTACTCCTCATTTTTTTTGCTTCCACCATTGCTGCACTTTCCTATTATTTTTCGCGAGATTTACCGCCTACAAATGCCACTTAAAATTATACATTTTTTAGGTAAATTTTATCTCATAACCCAGTTCATTCCCCCTACAACCTGGAGCCTCAATATGAGTCTGTGTAGGCAGATCTTACTTGACCCTTTTAGCGAGTGTTTTTAACCTGTAGCAATCTCTGACAGCAATCTTCATTAAAAATCAACCCATCGTTTCCTCCCTCCTGTAAAATTGCTCAGCTATTGCGCCATTTACTTCACAATCTGCTTTAGCAAGTTCTTCTTCAAGTACCTGAATAGCGCCACTGATCCGCCAAACCGTTTCCTTCACTCTCAATTGTTGAGCCTCTAAATCAGCCAGCATTTTTTGCCCAGCTTCAAATTCAGATTTCAGAGTTTCGAGCCGCCGTCTGAGTTGTTCTTTCATAGGTCAATTTACCTGAATTATATTGCCAATGATTACTAGAATCCTAACAAAAAATAGCCATTTTCCAAATCAGTCTGTTCTTGCTTCTAGGTAAATCTAAAATTTAATCCCATTTCCCCATTTCCCCCATTTCCCCCCTTTCCCCCTTTTTCCCCTTTCCCCTCTTTTCCCTTCCCCCCCTTGTTCCCATTTCACCCCTTTCCCATTTCCCCATTTCCCCCTAACATAAATTAAGTCCCAAAAACAATCACCCGCAGAATGCGATTGTGAAAATCTACACCCGTCGGATTATTGGTTAAGGCAGTGTTATTGCGGTACTGAACTTTAATCGTGTGAGAACCAGATGTCAGTTCGCCCATCCACAAGTCCGAAATCCCCAGAAAAGCTGTATTTCCAACGATCGTTTTGGAAACAAGATTGGTATCAACAAGTAGCCGCGTCGCGAAAAAACCATTCGCTAAGTCCATTGATATTTGATAATAAGCCAGGACGGAAGTTGTTACAGACA
>JBLNEP010000156.1:0-36296 GCA_050262755.1 Actinomycetota bacterium
TCACACCCAAGAAAGCCGCCGAAATACTCGGAGTCCATGTCTCCAGTCTCAGAAGATGGGAGTCAGAAGGGAAACTGCAAGCCATCAGAACCCCTGGCGGGCAAAGGCGCTACAACCTCAAGGAAGTCGAAAAAGCTGCCGAACAACCCAAACTTGTTACTGGGGAACCCTAGTAACGCCACTGCTCATATTGCGATCGCTGATAACTACTGAATGGCAAAGCCTCAGTAGGTGCTCAGCTACAACAAAACCCATATTCCCAACTGGGTAAGTTGGCAGTAAAATTGGTCATGGATTGGGAAAACAGATCGAAAGAATGACTTTCGACCTGATGATTAACTCCCGGCTGCTAGGTGCAGAGTTCGCCCCAATGACTACACGGGTACTGGTTACGACCGCGGGCATCTTGCCCCCTCGGTCGATCGCACTCGCAACGAAACCGACAGATGTAATTTTAACTGGTGGGATTTAACTGGCGGGAACCAATTCTTTGGTGACTGCTGGAGAATGATTCAAAGCATAAACAAAATCATTGAGGGAGTGTTTTAACCTTTGGTCGATTTCTTCGTCGAGTTGTACGCTGCCATCGGCTTGCCGTTGAATTTGTTTATCAACTGCATAAACACCCCCCAATAAATGCCTTGCTCCTAATTCCGATAAAACGGGTTTAAGGGCATAATCTATAACCAATAAATGGGCGAGGGTCCCGCCAGTGGCAATGGGTAATACGACTTTTCCCGCTAAAGCTTTTTGTGGCAATAAATCTAAAAAAGCCTTCAGCAAACCTGTGTAAGCGGCTTTGTAAATCGGAGTAGCAATGATGACGCCATCTGCCTTTTCTAAGAGTGCTTTGGGTTGAGCTAACGCAGGACTATCATAACGACCAAATACCAAATCTTCAGCCGGAAGATCGCGGGCTGAAAGAATATCGGTTTGTACGCCTTGTTGCTGCAAGAGCTGGGTGGCATATTCCAGAATACCATAGGTTCTGGAAGGATGGGAAGGACTGCCTGCGATCGCTAAAATCTGAGCCATGAATCTATTTCCTCTCTAAATTATGACATTGTTTTAATTCAAAATTCAAGATGATTCTATTTTATTTTGAATCTTGAATTGCTTGACGGTTGCTGCTGCTTTTTTTGGGGGTGTTTTTGGGAAAAATTGTGCTGAGCAACAATTTTTTCAAACCCAATTAAAACCTGCTGTTGTTCTACCGTCTGGTTCCAGAGATAAGCGGGGTCATAAAAGTTCTGCCATTCGATACGCTTCTTCTAAGTGAGAATTGCTAGAAAGAAGGAAAGTATCGATGCCCAATTCAGCAGATTTCGGCATTCTTTGGGCAACGGTACTGGCATCACCAACCAAAGCTGTTCTTCTTGCGTCGCCTCCCTCCAAACCCACATCCGCCCACACCTTTGGTCTGATTTCTAACACTTCCTGATAGTCATTGTGCAATTGGATCATACGGCGTTGTCCTTTCAAATTAATTAGCAAGTGTCCGCCGGAAATACGATTCAAGGTTGTTGCGATTCTCGCTACTACTCCCTAGGAGTAAACCAAATTAACTGCATCAGGTCGCTCTTTGTAAATTACGGTAATTCGATTAATTTACCGAATTTAACGAGAATAACTTAAGAGTATGGCATAGTCAGTCAAGGATCGCAAGCAAGCAAGACTTTTTTATGAAAATAAAATTTTTCGCTCGATCCAACCTATCTTTACAAAAAATGCCACTCCAATTTTGCTGTTTTACCCTCACTTCCAAGCTGCAAGAATGGTGATGGGAAGTTCTTCTGTGAACTGTCCAGAAGGTTCAATCGCTAGCAGAGATGCTCTTAACTCTGCCTCAAATTTTGTTTGGTTATCTCCAACAAAAGAGGGCAGACAGAAAGCGGTTGAGTAGAGGTAGCCGAGATAACTATCAAGCGTCCAAGATTGGGTGAATTTTACTTCATACTGAGCTTGACGGGTAAAGGATGATTTCGCCAAGATTTCCTCATGGGATACTGCTAAAGGCTTCCACAAACCCTTCCCACCTTGACCCGTGCGACGCTGTTCGCCTAGCCATTTTTTCACGACTGAAATTGCAGTTGTTTTCCAAGGATGGTCGCTATTCCAGGGGTCTTCGTAAGTCTTGATAATTGCTACTCCACCCTTCTCAGTCAGCAAGTCATAAATACGTTCGATGACAAGTTCTCGCTCCATCCAGTGAAAGGCACGCCCAATGGTCACCAGGCGCACTTTTCCCGAAGAAGGAGAAAGTTCTTCGGCTCGTTTTTGCACCCAAGTAATATTAGTTTTACCTGCTATTTCTGCTTGATTTTGAGCTTCTTTTAGCATTTCTGGATCGGGGTCTAGTCCGATGGTTTCTTCAAAGCGATCGCTCAGAGGAATTGCAATTAACCCAGCACCGCAACCCAAGTCGAGGAGTCGTCCTTGACCATCGAGTTCAAATATCTTTGCAAGCAATTCAAATAAAGCAGGAGGGTATTTGGGTCTGTAGCGGGCATAGTACCAAGCAGCCCCTTCAAATAAGGTTGGATCGTAAGTGGAAATTGCGTTCATCCAAAGTAACTCCAAAAGTTTTAGAACTGGGAGATCGAACCAGCAAGCATCTGAATGATTGACCTCTCTTCCTGAAGCATTCTCTGCCTCTTAGCAGTTCAATCATTCTAAACAAACTGGAATCGAACTTATTTTGTTGTGGAATAGGTTAGTAAGTAAGGTGGAAATTGCCCACTTTACAAAATTTTAAGGAGTAGCGATTGGAGAGCAGAAACTTGTTGCTTCCCTACCTTCATTCTCTAACAGCGCTCCGGAACGAAAAATAGGAATTTGTGGCGAAGGCTCGTTCCGCCACCGCAACCTCTTTCTCAATTTCTGGTTGGTTCATCACTCGCTGCAAAATCTTTTCCACCGTTTGAGCAAATACCGCATTTCCTCTCGCTCTCGGACGAGGTAAATTAATTTGGCAATCCATCGCAATCTGACCATCTTCAATCAGAACCACTCGGTCTGCCAGTACCACTGCTTCTTCCACATCGTGGGTAATTAACAAGGAAGTAAATTGCTTCTCCAGCCACAGATTTTCTAATAATTCTTGCATCTCTATGCGAGTCAGCGCATCTAATGCACCCAGCGGTTCATCTAACAGCAACAATCGCGGTTCGCTGGCTAATGCTCTCGCTAAAGCCACCCGCTGGCGCTGTCCGCCAGAAAGTACCGCAGGCCATTCATTGGCTCGGTTTTCCAATCCGACTGATTGCAGAACTTGCAAAGCAATTTCCCGCACATAATTTTTAGAACCCAATAAGCCTAATTCCACATTGGCTAGTACCCGCTGCCAAGGCAACAAACGTGAATCTTGGAACATCATCCGGACTGTTGGATCGATCTGATAGCAGGATTGACCGTCCAGAAAGACGCTGCCTGTACTGGGAAAATCCAGACCGGCAATCAGGCGTAGCATGGTGCTTTTTCCACACCCGCTGCGGCCAACAATTGCGACAAATTCTCCCGGCTTCACCTCTAAATTGATCCCTCGCAAAACTATTTGCGGTCCAAAAGACTTTTGCAGTCTTTCGAGTTTTAAGTGCATTCCCCGGACTTCAGATTCCATTATAAAAAACCTCCCATTTTAGAGCTTTACAAGTGAGGTTAGTCAGGATGCCACTCAGCTTCAGGCTCAACCCTCACTTCCCGATAAAAATAAATTGCTAGTAACCCTTTAATGGTCTGCAAAGCTTAAAAGCAACCTAAACCCACGATGTGACCCTTGAACTAGCAGCTTTCCACAAAATACGGTAATTTGATCAAATTACCGTATTTTATTGATAAATGATAGTTTTGCACAGTTTTAGCGAAAAGGCAAGTAGATTTTTTACAAAATTTTCCGCTTTAGAACTGAATTACCGCAGTTGGAAACCGAGGTTTTTTAAGGCTTGGCGCAAGCTGGCACGTCCCGATAACGACTCAGCCGTCGCCACCCGCTTGGCGGAATGCTCCGACCAATCACCAGGGACATTCATCTGTTGGGAAGTGTAGAAGGCTTGCATGACTTCGTTGTATTGTGCGATCGCATCATCTTGTTCGGTCAACCGATACGTTTCCCGATGCAACACCGCTGACGGCGACAACCGCGGCTTAATGGCCGTCTGAACCTCCAGATTGGGATAACCTACGCACAGTCCAAATACAGCAAAAACATGGGGAGGTAAACCAATCACTTCCGCTACCTGTTCCGGACGGTTCCGGATCGCACCAATGTAAACAGTTCCTAAACCCAAAGATTCAGCCGCAATGGTTGCATTTTGCGCCGCCAACGCTGCATCAATGGTTGCCATGAGAAACATTTCCAAATAGTCCAAACCCTCATGAGGCAAGCCACGACTTTCAGCTACGCGAGTCAAACGCGCCAAATCTGCTAACCAAATTAAGAATAAAGGACACTGGCGAATGTGAGCTTGATTTCCTGCTAATTGCGATAACTTATCCTTGCGCTCTACATCTTCTACTGCCACTACACTCCAAGTCTGAAGATTCGACGAAGTAGAGGCAGATTGAGCAGAGGCAATCAAACTTTCTAAAGTGCCGGGTGGCAATGGGTTGGGGAGGTAAGCGCGAATGGAGCGATGAGAGAGCAAAGTGCTCAGGCAGTCATTCCAAGGCAAATCTGCGTTAACAGAACTAATACCATAACGGTGACGCAGCAACTCGTTGGTAGGATTCGTCATAAATTTCTTGAGATTCTACTGGATCGGAACTTACGCAGTGAGTGCTTAGGAGCTAGCTCCCCCTCTGTTCCTCTTCCTAAGGGTAGAATTTTCTGAAAACTAGCTTAGGAAAGAAGGTTGGGGGAGCGACTGCGTCAGTCCTACTCATTTTACATAAACCAGATTTTCCTGTGGATACAAGTCAAAAATGTGATGCCATAAAGAAACAACAGACAGACAATTACCCCTCGTAATTGTTGAGATTGAAAGAACGGATTTTCAACTCGCTTAAATTGATAAGCGGTAGGTTGCTCAACTTCATACATAAGTTTATTGCTTTTTTTGGAAACCTCTTGCAACATCCAGTAAATGGGTCGATTTACTGTTTTTCTTGCTTAAGAAAGCAGCATTACATATAATTTCCGCAAAAACAAGTGTATTGTGATACATTTTTGATTGATTTTGAATTTTAAAAATCAGGTTGATGTTAAAATTTGAGTCTGTTAAGATACAAATTAAGCTATTAACTCCTAAAATGCGACCGATTTATAGTCCATTTTAAGAAATGTTAAATATCGAAGTGGAATCTCACAAGGAAAAAAGACGCAAGACTATGCAGTATCAACAACTGGGCGAGAGCAACCTCAAAGTTTCCGAAATTTGCCTCGGCACTATGACCTACGGGCAGCAAAATACCATTGAAGAAGCCCACCAACAACTAGATTACGCCATTGACCAAGGGGTAAACTTCATCGATGCTGCTGAAATGTACCCCGTGCCAGTCCGTAGCGACACTCAAGGGCGAACGGAAACTTTCATTGGCAAATGGTTAAAACAGCAACAGCGAGACCGGCTGATCGTTGCCACTAAAATTGCGGGTCCGGGTCGAAATTTTACCTGGCTGCGGGGAGGAGATATCAAGATTGACCGCGATAATATTAAACAAGCAGTGGATGACAGTCTCAAACGTTTGCAAACCGACTATATTGACTTGTACCAACTCCACTGGCCCGACCGCTACGTCCCGATTTTTGGTCAGACAGAGTACAATCCTGAATTTGAGCGAGAAACCGTTCCTATTGCCGAACAACTCAGCGTTTTTGCCGACTTAATTCAAGCAGGTAAAATCCGCTATGTGGGTTTGAGTAACGAAACCCCTTGGGGAGTCAGCCAATTTAGCTCCCTTGCCAAACAGTTAGGATTACCTAAAGTGGTTTCGATTCAAAATGCCTACAATTTGATTAACCGCGTATTCGATTCCGCTTTGGCAGAAGCTTGCTACCGCGAAAAGATTGGATTACTGGCTTATAGTCCTTTGGGATTTGGCTTATTATCGGGCAAATATCTCAACGGTAAACCTGAGAAAACACGAATTACTTTGTTTGAGGGATTTGGTCAGCGCTATCATAAGCAGAATGTGAATGAAGCCGTCGCAGCTTATGTGGAAATTGCCCATCGCTATAACTTGAAACCAGCACAACTTGCTTTAGCATTTGTGCGGAGTCGTTGGTTTGTGACCAGTACGATTATTGGTGCAACAACCCTAGAACAACTTAAAGAAAATCTAGATAGTGTGAGTGTTGTTCTCGATCGAGAGGTTCTGGCCGAATTGAATGCAGTTCATAGCCGTTATCCGAATCCAGCACCTTAAGGATTTTGAGTTCAAAAATGAGGCTGAACGGGGAAAGATGACCGCCTGAACAAGGCGGATTTTTGTTTTGGTCGAGAGTTAGCGATCGCACCGCTGGTAGTTTTCCAGGTCGTGCGACCGCGCCTCAACCCCAGTCACTGCACCCCTCATCCACTGACAATCGATTGCGGATCGTTGATTTCTCGCTTAATCCAGTGCGTCACCCGTGACACTTGGGAAGAGAACCAAATCGCACCCAAGATGCAAACAAAACCGCAAAGAATCAGCGCATTGGGTGCACCCACAGTCTGGGCTAACGTACCTGCCAATAAATTACCAAAGGGCATCATCCCCACCATCGCCAACGCATAGAAACTCATCACTCTGCCCCGCTTATCATCGGCCGCCAAAGTTTGGATAATCGTATTGCTGGATGCGATCTGGAGGATCTTGAACCCCCCCACCACCAGCAAGATGACGAGAGATAACCCGATCGTTTTAGACAAGGCGAAGCCGATCAGTCCGATTCCGATCAGTGCTTGAGATAAGGGAATCAAACGTTCTAGTCCCAAAATTCCCCGGCGCAAGCTGAGATACAGACAGGCAGATAAAGACCCGATCGGTCCTGTCATACTCAAGGTAGCCATAGTGCTAGCATTCCCATGCAAAATATCCGTCGCAAAGACAGGTAACAGCGCCGTGTAGGATAACCCCACTAAGCCCTGAAGGGCAATCATCAGCAAGATCGTGCGAATCGGCTGCACCTTACAGATATACTCGAAACCTTCACGTAACTGCTGCCAGGTGTTATTGCCCTCGCCAGGTGCGGAGTGAGTCGATTGAATCTGGATGGCTTTCAACGTCACGATCGCCGCAATGTAGGTCAGGCTATCGTAGAGGAAACAATATTTGACACCACCGAAGGCAATCAAAAGTCCCCCCACAGCGGGACCCAACAGGGTGGACGAACTCAGCATCACCGAATTGAGAGCGATCGCATTGCCCCAATCGTCCCGATTCTCCACTGTTTCAGTCACGATCGTATGACGCAGAGGCATATCCAACCCCTTCAACATACCGTTTAAAACACTCAGGATCAACAAGGATGGAAAGGTGAGCATCTCCAAAAAACTCAGGACTGTTAAGGTAATAGAGATGCTAATCCCAAATATTTGCACCAGCATCAATAGATCTCGTCGATTCCAGCGATCGGCCAAAACGCCGGAAAAGGGAATCAATAAGAGCGTGGGCAAAAATTGCAGAAATCCAGATAATCCCAGTAACCAGGCGGAATGAGTTAAATCGTAAATCAGCCAGGGAATGGTCAACTGTTGGGTCATAAATGTACCCGACATCGACAGGAGTTGACCGCCAAATAAGAGGCGAAAATTGCGGGATTTAAAAGCGGGTAAGTGTTGGTAGATAGTTTGGCTTACCCGATCGCTCAGTTGCCCATACCAATGCTGCATCATGAAGGAATGTGTTGTCTCACGAATGATTTGAAAAGTTTGAGGAGAACTGAGACAATCGCCAGAGCGACTCAGGTTGCTTGCTTGTCAAATGACGACCGCCGTTCTTCACCAAGTTTGTGTCGTTGGACGAATCAGAATTTCATTCACATTAACGCGGGCCGGTTGGGTGACAGCATAGACAATCGCAGCCGCCACATCTTCACTTTCTAAAGGCGTAATCGATTTGCGGCGTTCTTCGCTGCGTTGTCGGGCGATCGGATCGGTAATGTGTTCGTTAATTTCTGTATTCACCATGCCCGGTTCGATAATGGTGACCCGAATATTCTGCTGACAAACTTCCTGTCGCAACGCTTCGGAAAAGGCATTGACACCCCATTTGCTGACGTTGTATCCTCCAACGCCCACCCGAATTGTACGTCCTGCAACGGAGGAAATATTTACAATATGTCCCGCTCCCTGGGCTTGTAAAATCGGTAAGACTGCATGGGTGACATTCATCAATGCTACTAGATTCAGGTCGATCATTCGTCGCCAATCAGCGGGGTTGCCATTAGCAAATTCGCCCGTTAAAGCGATGCCAGCATTGTTGACCAGAATATCAATTTGTCCCCAAGTCGTCTTAGTTTTGTCTACCAATGTTTGGATGTGGTCATCATTCGTAATATCTGCAACGATCGCTAATGCCTCACCTCCCGCTGCGGTAATCTTTTGCGCCAGCGCATCTAGACGATCGCCCCGACGCGCCACCAGCGCCACCTTTGCTCCTTCTGCTGCCAGTGCGATCGCAGTCGCTTCACCAATCCCTGCGGACGCTCCAGTAATAATTGCGACTTTTCCCTCTAATTTTCCACTCATAACCTGACTCCAATTTCAGTTGATAGATGCCTGCATCATGTCAGAACTTACCCACTCTTAAACCTAAAACCAAGTTCCCCCATCCGCCTTCCCAAGGGGAACTGGAAAACTTCCTTTCCAGGGAGTTTGGGGCATCGATCGCGTCAGTCCTCAATGTTTCTAGTGAAGGCTTGCTGAACAAAGCTAAAACCTGCTCATCAAGGGTCCTTACGGTCTGAAAAGTCCTCTCAAGTGCTCCCAAATCTGGTGCTTGACCTCAAAACCTTTGCACTTTTTTCCCGACTCTTCTTTCCCCCTTTTACCCCTTTCCCCCTTTTCCCCTTTCCCCCTTCTTCAGCAAACCCTAGTTAAGCTGTTTGATGAAGAAAAGCCCGATCGCGCCAGATGGGTACTCCCTCACTCATCTCTCACTCAGTGGTTAAATTAACCTCAGATTCACAGCCTTTGTCAATCCATTCTTGACCAGAACTGCATTGCTTGAGGAGAGGGTTGAGAGGAGGTACAGCCTGACGGTAGGCAGCGATCGCGCTTTCTGGTTCGGGTGAGGAAATAACCTTTGAAAAGAGCGGTCGCACTCAGGCAGAAGTAGCAACCAGTTCCGGCGAGCCGATCTGCTGGCTAAACTGATTCACCGGACGAGCAAGACCAAGATTTTCCCGCAAGGTATGACCTTCGTATTCGGTGCGGAACAGTCCCCGTCGCTGCAATTCCGGGATGACATGATCCACAAACTCCTCTAATCCACCTGGTAGGTAGGGTGGCATCACATTAAATCCATCTGCGCCCCCATTCAGGAACCGCTCTTCCATCTGATCGGCAATCTGTTCTGGAGTGCCAACCACTTGCCAATGTCCCCGTGCGCCTGCGATCGCCTCGTACAATTGCCGGATGGTGAAATGCTCTCGTTGGGCGAGTTCCAGCAACAGTTGTTGACGGCTTTGATGCAGTTCCGTATGCGGAATTTCTGGCAGCGGCCCATCCAAGGGATATTTTGACAAATCAACTTCACCCAACATTCCTGCCAGCAAACTTAAACCAACCTGGGGATGAATCAACTGCTGAATTTCAGCAAATTTTTCCCTAGCTTCCTGCTCCGTACTGCCAATCACCGGGAAAATTCCCGGCATGATTTTAAGTTGATCGGGATGGCGGCCATACTTCGCCAATCGCCCTTTGACATCAGCATAGAATGCCTGAGCATCGGCTAATGTCTGTTGCGCCGTAAAAATCACTTCTGCGGTTTGCGCCGCTAAATTCTTACCATCCTCCGATGAACCCGCCTGAATGATGACCGGATAACCTTGAATTGGACGGGCAACATTCAAGGGCCCTTTGACCGAAAAATGCTCTCCTTTGTGATTCGGAACGTGCAACTTATCTGGATCGAAGTAAAGACCCGATTCCTTATCCCTGACAAAAGCATCATCTTCCCAGCTATCCCACAACTTAGTCACTACTTCGACAAATTCGCGGGCGCGGTCGTAGCGTGGCGCATGATCCGGGTGTTTCTCTAGATTGAAGTTGCGGGCTTCAGCAGTGGTGGCAGAGGTGACCAGGTTCCAACCTGCTCGTCCGCCACTTAAATAATCTAGGGAGGCAAACTTACGAGCGAGGTGAAAGGGTTCGTTGTAGGTGGTCGAGACCGTCGCCACTAAACCAATCCGTTCTGTGACCACCGCCAAGGCGGATAGCAAGGTTAATGGCTCAAAGTGAACGAGATGCCCAGTGCGACTTAATACTTCTGGGCCTCGATCGCGGTCGCGCACGGCAACGCCATCCGCAAAAAAGATCATGTCAAATTTACCCCGTTCTGCTGTCTGAGCAATCCGACGAAAATGGTCGAAACTCAGCCCCCCATTTGCCTGTGCGGCGGGATATCGCCAGGAGGCTAAGTGGTGGCCAGAACTCATGAGAAATGCACCGAGTCTGAGTTGTTTGGGTTTGGTACTCATAATCCTTTGCGAAATAATAGGTGCGGTTATTGGGGCGATACGCCTTTTCTGCCCGATTGGGTTATAGGTACGCTGCGCGAACGGGCAGTTTAAACGTCTTCCACCAAGGAAGTCGTTTAGGGTTGCAGTTGCTAGACCGGGGTTGTTTGATGAGGAACAAACTGTTAGACTGTCTATCTAGTAAAATTATTCTCCGATAACTCGATCGATTTAGTCAAGATGTAATATGATTCAAGAACAATGGATTGTGGTTGACGGCTCGATCGCCAGCCTGCTTGTCTCCCAAGCCGACACTGGAAGGAGCAATCCACCCTTGATGCGGACCAAGTAAACACCGCTGAGTCATTTGCCTGAACACTGAAACTAACCCGACGTAGTAGCTGGATCGTTACCAATAACGTTCAGGGTATCCGCCGATTTAACGCAGCACTGGCGCTGAAGCTGGGTGTGAAAGCAACAATCATCCAGACAGTGGATAGCAAAGACTACGGTGGGCTGGCGATCGCCCTCGTTGTTGCCAATGAACCCTTCAATTCTGAAAGTTCTAGCAGTCGTAACCCTCTTTTTGACACCCTAAATCTATCGAGGAAAGCGTATGGCATCTCACCCAAATTCTCATCAAAATTCCCAAAATGAGGCCTTGGAAACAAGCGACAGGAATCGCACTCAGACTACAGCGAATGTGAGTAACCGACGCTCATTTTTCAGTTCTGTTGGGAGACGCTCGTTCCTGGGTAACGCTGGTTTATTTACGGCTGCCAGTGCAGTTACAGGGGTTCTCCCTTCACTGGTCTCTCAATCAGGAGAAAACGCTGCCAATGCACAAGTTATTGCAGCCTATGCTGGTGAAGAATTTCCACCCAAAGTCTATAATGTGAGGGTTGCCGCAGCAGATTTATGTCGGCAAACTGCTGTTCCTACTCATCCCACCGATGGAGATGAGGCGAAATATCCCAACAAAATCGCCACAGATACGCGAGGACTGCCACACAACAATTTAGGCGAAGTAGATCTGAAAGCCTATCAGTCTCTCATTAATGCACTAAAATCAGGCGATCCCAACGAGTATGAAAAAATCGTCCTGGGTGGCAAACGCAAGTTAGTTCAGCCCTTGACTCCATTGGCCGTTAGCCTGACAGGACTGAATGCCAGTCAATTAGCAGTTCCAGTGCCACCCAGCCTCGATAGTGCAGAACAGGCGGCTGAATTCATTGAACTTGTCTGGACCGCTCTGTTACAGGATGTACCCTTTAGTGAGTTCCGCAATGATACCAATCACCCATTGGTTTTAGCAGCCGTTCAGGATTTGAATCGGTTATCAGCGTTTAAAGGTCCCAAGCAGAATGGTAAGATTACCCCCGCACTTTTGTTTCGCGGCACTGCCATTTATGTAGGTCCCTCTGGTCAAGGTACGGCCTACTATACGTTACCTGGAGTGGATATCGGTCCTTACGTTTCTCAGTTTTTGTTGCGAGATGTGCCGTTAGGAACGCAATCTCTGGCACAGCGTAACCTGATTCCCGTAGCTAGCCCAGAAAACAGCTTTCAAGTTAACTACGATGAATGGCTGTTGGTGCAGAATGGGGGGAGTTCAGGGCGATCCATTAAGTTTGACTCCACTCGCCGCTATCTAATTAATAGCCGCGACCAGGCTGAAGTTGCCCACAATCCACCTCCGGTCTACACCAATGCGGCTGCGATCCTCATTGCACAATTGGTTAAAGATAATCCCCTCACCGGTGGAGTTGGCGCACCCTACAATCCCAGCAATCCTTATAACAACTCAAAGACTCAAGCTGCTGGTTCTGGAACCTTCGGACCTGGGTATATTGCCTCTCTCATTGGCTGGGTCGGTCCCCACGCCATCCGGGCCGCTTACTGGCAGAAGTATTATGTGCATCGGCGTTTACGGGCTGAAGCTTTTGGTGGATTAGTTCACAACAACAAAGTCCATAAGACAGGCTATCCCCTTCACCCAGAGGTGTTTCAGTCAGAAGCTCTCGATCGCCTCTTCAGCGCCAACAAGTCCTATCTGTTACCCCAAGCTTATCCCGAAGGAGCACCGCTTCATTCTTCCTATCCCGGTGGGGCTGCGGTGACCGCGGGTGCCAGCGTGACGATTTTGAAGGCGCTATTTGATGAGAATTATGTGATTCCCAATCCGGTGATCCCCGATCCTAAGGATCCCACCAAATTAATTCCTTATCAAGGTCCACCCCTGACGGTGGGAGGCGAGTTGAATAAACTAGCGGCGAATATTGGCTTGGGTCGCAATGCGGCCGGTATCCACTGGCGCACAGATGCGGCGGCGTCCCTAGCACTCGGCGAAGCGGTCGCAATTAGCATTCTCAGGGACGAAAAGCTGACGTTTCGTGAAATCTTTCATGGCTTCACCTTCACCAAATTTAATGGCACGAAGGTCACAATTTAGCGGTCGCAAACCCAACAGCGATGGTTAAGGACTAGATAGCTGACCTATTTACATAACGGAGTTGATTTTATGGCGAAAGATTGGTTTGAATGGCACGAGCTTTACCAAACAGAAGATGTTTTACAGCAGCGATTGACAATTGTGCGGAACTATATTTCTGATAGTTTAGATGCTGCTCCCCAGGGAACGATTCAAGTGGTCAGTGCCTGTTCTGGCGATGGACGCGATTTATTGGGCGTATTGGCAACCCATCCCCGTGCCAAAGATGTACGGGCGCGGCTGGTTGAAATCAATCCTCAACTCGTAGAACGCGGTCAAAAAGCGATCGCTCAATTAGGACTCACTGAGCAAATTGAATTTATTAATGGTGATGCCACCCTGACCGCTTCCTTTGCTGGTGCAGTCCCAGCGGATCTGGTGATTGTCTGTGGCATCTTTGGGAACTTGCCCAACGAAGACATACTCCGACAACTGATTCGTAACCTCCCTTCCTTCACCAAAACAGGTGGTTTTGTCCTTTGGACGCGCGGACATCGGGATGGAATTAACCACTCAGAACGGGTCCGCCAAATTTTTCAAGAAAACGAGTTTGCTGAAGTTGATTTTAAACTCACGGCAACAGGAAATATGGGCGTTGGCAGACATCGCTTTGAAGGTCAAACTCTTTCAGCCCCCCTCGATCGGCAGTTCTTTGTCTTTACAGGAACTCCCGACAAAGCAGGTTTAATCGTTTCCTCGCCCTAGCGTGAGCTACAGGTTGCTGAGAGGAAAAATCTTTCGGTTCTTTTTCTAACAAATAGAAACCCAAAGGAAAAAATTGTGTTGATGAGTAGCGAAGATGAACTGCAATTAACTGCCGATGTTCTCGTAATTGGTGGAGGTCCCGCCGCAGCATGGGCAGCGTATGCAGCAGCCGATCGAGGTGTGAAAGTGATCATTGCCGATAAAGGTTTTCTGGGGACAAGCGGTGCAGCCGCAGCCAGTGGCAATGGTATTATGGCTCCTTCTCCAGAAGATTGGGACAAAGTTTTATGGGAGCGTTATCGCATAGCGAACACCTTAGCTAACTTACGTTGGATCGAGCGAGTCATTGAAAAAACTTGGCTCAGTTTACCCTTAGTAGAAGAGTGGGGCTATCGTTTTCCCAAAGAGAACGGAGAATCTATCCGCCAGAGTTATTACGGCCCCGAATATATGCGGGTACTTCGGAAAAACCTCTTGCGTATGGGGGTACAAATCCTTGACCAAAGTCCAGTTTTAGAACTTTTGTTAGCGGAAGATGGCTCAGTAGCAGGAGCAAGAGGGGTGCAGCGGCAACAGCATCGAGCTTATACGGTCCGTGCGGGTGCAGTGGTGATGGCAAATGGCGGCTGTGCCTTCTTGAGTAAAGCACTGGGTTGCAATACCAATACCGGTGATGGAATGCTGATGGCTGTGGAAGCGGGTGGCGAACTTTCCAGTATGGAAGCTTCTAATCACTATGCGATTTCAACTGCTTTTAATGCCACAGTTACGCGGGGTGTTCCCTTTGGCTGGGCGAGTTATACCGATGAAACAGGTAACGACCTGGGTGGCTATATCAATGGTCGTCGCGATCCCTCATTCCTTCCTAATGCGCTGCTGAAAGGGCCTGTTTATGCTCGTTTGGATCGAGCGACGCCGGAAGTGAAGGCAGTGATTGAAAAGTCTCACTTTATCGCTTTTTTACCTTATAAAAAAGCAGGTATTGACCCCTATCAAGAACGAGTGCCTGTAAAACTGATTTTTGAAGGAACAGTCCGGGGTACAGGTGGGATTCGGATCGTGAATGATAGTTGCGGTACGAAAGTCCCTGGACTCTATGCGGCTGGGGATGCTGCATCGCGTGAATTGATTGCAGGGTTGGCTTCTGGTGGAGGTGGACCTAATGCAGCTTGGGCAATCTCGACGGGACAATGGGCAGGAGTAGGGGCGGCTGCTTTTGCCAAGAGTCTTGGTATTCATGCTCATGAACGAGTGGTGCATCCTGCGGGTCAAGCGGGACTCAGATCTGAGTCTCCCGCCGCAGAAACCTTTGATAGTGATGCGATCGTTCGAGGTGTACAAGCCGAAGTATTCCCATTAGAAAAGAACTACTTCCGCTCTGAGCAAAAACTGTTAGATTCTCTCAGCAAATTAGAAAAACTTTGGGAGCAAGTGCAAGGAAATCCGAAACAGGATACGGTGCGGGATGTAGAACAGTCTCGTCGAGCGGCTACTCTGACGGCAGTGGCACGATGGGCATATTTTAGTGCTTTAAAGCGTCAGGAAACGCGCAGCGAACATATTCGGGTGGATTATCCCCAAACCGATCCCAATCAACGTTATTACCAGGCAACAGGTGGCTTAGATCGGTTATGGGTGAGACGGGATTGGATTACGGATGCAATTGCAACCCCACCAGCACCAACTCCTCAAACCCTACCCTCTGTATCCAAGTCTTAGCGGAGCAGTACCATGATCGAGCTTGTGAGTCATAAACTCTGTATCAATTGCAATGTATGTGTGCAAGTTTGTCCCACCAATGTCTTTGATGCTGTTCCCAATCAACCACCTGTAATTGCTCGACAGGAAGATTGTCAAACTTGTTTTATGTGTGAGGCATATTGCCCTGCGGATGCGCTCTATGTTGCTCCCGAATCTCATACCCAAGTTGCAATCAATGAGGATAATTTAATCAAAAGCGGCATCATGGGCGAATATCGGCGCGTTTTGGGTTGGGGATATGGCAGAAAAAACAATAGTGAATTAGATCCTGCCTATAAACTGCGTCAACTACCGCGCCCTTACCAAAGTTAACCCCTTGTACTAAACCCGAGGAACTATGACAGAAACACTTCAAATCCAATGGACTGCGGTTGATGATTATATCACCGATTTGCTGATCCCCTCTGATTCAGCGTTAGATGCTACGATTCAATCAACCATCGATGCCAATTTACCGAAAATTAATGTTGCTCCCAATCAAGGCAAACTGCTACATATTCTGGCTCAAATTCAAGGCGCACGGAGAATTTTAGAACTAGGAACTCTGGCAGGCTACAGTACAATTTGGCTGGCACGCTCGCTACCAGCAGACGGCAAACTGATCACCCTGGAAGCGAATCCAAAACACGCTGAAGTTGCTCGGGAAAATATCGATCGCGCTGGACTGAGTGAGATTGTTGAAATCCGTGTCGGAGCCGCATTAGACACCTTGCCACAGCTTGCTAACGAAGGTCAAGCACCCTTCGATCTAGTCTTTATTGATGCGGACAAAGCCAATATCCCGGACTATTTCCAATGGGCGCTCAAACTCACTCGACGTGGCAGTGTAATTATTGTCGATAATGTCATCCGTAAAGGAGCCGTGATTGAGGTGGATAGTACCGATGAAAATGTCCAAGGGGTGCGTAAATTTAATACTCTACTCGCCACAGAATCACGAGTTAAAGCAACAACCATTCAAACAGTAGGTAGCAAGGGTTATGACGGGTTAGCCATTGCACTGGTAATCGCTGATTAAACCGATGGCAGTACAGGGGTGAGAATTCGGATTTCCCAGTTTGGTCGTTCCACAGTTCCTTCATTAGCAGCGCCAGACGATTACCCAATGGCAACACTCTGATTAATGAAGGAATGTATGGACGCATCTTTCAAATCACGCCAGATGGAGAGATTGTTTGGGAATATGTAAGTCCCTACTTTGCTCAGTTATCGCTGCCTACTGGCAAGACATTGTCCTCAAATTGGGTGTACCGCGCCCAACCTGTTCCCTATGATTGGGTACCAGTGGACACACCGCGATCGGCTTGTTCTCTCATGCCCGATTATACGGCACGCGACCCGATCGGGCAGGTTTAACAGCTTGACCAAAACCAAAGAAGTTGTTTATTTTTGTCAGAGGTGAGCAATAAACTGTTAGAATATCTGAACAGTAAAGAGATTGACTGGTAAATTCGGCGATTTAATCAAGATTACAATGACTCAAGAACAAAGGATTAGAGTTAAGGACAATAGGACTGACCTATTGGTCTAAAGGAGTTGATTTTATTTTTACTTCAAGTAACTCAAGTTGCGAGTTACTTAGAAATGGGGATATTTTTACGTTTGAGCGCTCTCATCTCAATGATAATCAGAGCGAATTCAGCACAATATATTCTGTCTAATCTCAATCTCAATAAAAATTTTTGGGTAGGGTATTATTTCGACTGCAAAATGGATTACTTCAAGAACTACAGTCAATTTTATAAATTATTTGAATGTTGTTAGAGTACCTTAAATTTTAAGTTATTCGCAAACCCTACCCATCCAGATGATTAGATTGTGATTTTAAAGGTAGTTTTATGACTAATCTTGCGCTTTTTCGGGTTCAGAAAAGTGTTCAGCTTGATGTATTAGCTAAAGAGACTGGGCTCGCCTTAATGATTCAGGCGAGTGGTCTCAGTCTGACCTACTTGCTTCAGATCTTCCTTGCACAGTGGATGGGTAGAACTGAATATGGGGTTTATGAATTTGTTATGTCTTGCTCATTACTGTTAGCAATTCCTGCTGGTTTAGGTTTACCGCATACAGTTTTGCGCTTGATTCCAGAGTATCGAGTGAAACAGGATTGGCAACGGTTGCATGGAGTCATCCGTGGGAGTTGGTTGCTCACTGTATTAGCAAGCTTAGGACTCGCTTCGATTGCGATCGCAGGGATTGTCTCTATCAATAATTTTCATCCCTTTGTCTATGCTACACCGTTGCTGTTTGGTATGGGGCTGGTTTTGCTTCAAGCCTTAGTGAGTTTACAGCAAGAAACTGCCAGGGCAATGGAGGATATTCCCTTAGCCTTTGTGCCATCCCAAATTCTTTTTCCTCTGTTAGTTTTAGGGAGTGGATTTCTACTCTTGCAAAAGAATGAAGGTCTTACCAGTCTTCCCATGATTGGGATTGCCACTTTCATCTTTTTAGTGATTGTAGGATTTCAATTAGGGCTGTTGTGGCAGAAGTTAAAGCATGAGTTTGTTGTAGTAGATAGACCCGTTTATGCTTATCGGGAGTGGTTAGGGATTGCCTTCGTCTTATTAATTCAGCAAGCATCATCTGGGATTTTAAACCAAACGGATACAGTGATGATTGGGTCTTTGATTGGACCAGAATCAGCCGGGGTTTACAACGCAGCGGTTAAGACTTCCCTGTGGACGAGTTTCGTCTTACAAATTGTCAATATGGTAGCTGCGCCGATGTTTAGCACCCTATACACTCAAGGGGATATCGCGGGACTACAAAAAGTCGTTTCCCGCGTGACTCTGTGGATTTTTTATCCGACGATCGCGATTGCTTTTTGTTTAATGACTTTTACCCAGCCGATTTTGGGCTTATTTGGGTCAGGGTTTATTGCCGCCAATTGGTCGCTCAAAGTGCTGGTTGTGGGACAACTCGTTAATGCTTTATGTGGCTCTGTGGGTTATTTGATGATTATGACAGGGCATCAAAACCACTCCTTTCGAGTCATTGTTTGTAGTGCCTTGCTCAATGTTGTTTTAAATGCCATTCTCATTCCCTTTTTTGGAATTGTTGGGGCAGCAATCGCTACTAGTCTTTCGATGATCGTGTGGAATGTTTGGCTGAGTATTCTAGTCGTCAAATATATTGGGGTACGTCCTTCAATTCTTTACAGCTTGTTTGAGCGAGACAGCCAAGGTGATTGACTGGTTTTCATTGTCAATCTTGAGAAGATGGATCAAAGGTAGCTTGACTGCTTTTGGAACATCAGGCAGACGACAGTTGCGACCGCTCATTGCTCTCCAGGAGAAATGCCTGAAGCCACCTCGTCTTTGTTAAGAAAGAGGTGACTCAGGCAGCGCTAAAAACAGGGGGAAATTTGCCTTTGCTGATTCAGAGATTTTTGTCTGAATGCTTTGCCGTGACTAAACCATTATCGCGGTCTTCTTCTGGTAAAAATCCGCCTGCCTGCATTTGCCATAATCTGTAGTAAGCACCGCTGAGTGATAACAGATTGGTGTGGGTACCATCTTCGATAATCCGGCCCCGATCGAATACTAAAATGCGGTCAAGATGGGCAATTGTGGATAGCCGATGAGCAACTACAATGACCGTCTTCCCGTACATGGCTGAGTCTAGGGTATCTTGGATAGCTCTTTCGGTAATTGAATCCAGGCTGGAGGTCGCTTCATCTAGGATCAGAATGGGTGCATCTTTGAGGATGACTCGCGCGATCGCAATTCGTTGTCGCTGTCCGCCAGACAATTTGACTCCACGTTCGCCCACCAGAGAATCATACCCCTCTGGCATGGGCACAATAAAATCATGAGCATAGGCTTTCCTTGCCGCTGCAATGATTTCTGCTTCCGTTGCCTCTAAATGACCGTAACCAATATTTTCCAGTAAGGTGCGATGGAATAAAGACGGATCTTGAGGAATCAGACTAATTTGTGCGTGTAGCGCATCCTGAGTCATATCTCGGATATCCACTCCATCAATCAGAATCTGTCCCGATTGGGGGTCAAACAGTCGCAAAATTAGATTGACAAAGGTGGATTTTCCAGAACCGGAGAAACCTACCAATCCAACCCGTTCTCCTGGTTGAATGGTGACAGAGAGATTGTTGAATACAGGCTTTTCTGGTGAGTAGCTGAAATTTACCTGTCGAAACTCAATGCGACCTTGAGTGATGGTGGGAGCGGTTGCATTATCGCGGTCAATAATTTCGTGGGGTTGAATAATGGTGAAAACCCCATTGCTAACATTGCCGATATGTTCAAAGAATTCTAAAAACCGTTTGCTTAAATTGCGAGCTTCACTAATGATTAACAGCGAGAGACTGGTAGCCACCACAAAATCAGCGGCCGCGATCTTTCCCTGACTCCAGAGGGAGAGCGAATAATACAAAGTGCCGATTTTTAGAATTGCTGCTGAAATAAACTGGAACCAGCGGATGCGCTCCGAATACCAGTTAGATTTTCTGACTTCTATCAATTCTTTCCTGAGTTGCTCATTCAAATAGCGTCGTTCAAAACCCAGACGCGCGAATAGCTTGGTACTAATCAAATTCGTTACTGCATCCACAATGATGCCTGTTGTATCGCTTCTGGCGGCTGCGGCTTTGCGGGCGTAAATTCGGCAGCGAGTTGCCAACCAGAACGAAATACTGATGAAGAAAACGGCCCATGTCCCTACAAATCCAGCCAGCGACGGATGGACACGATACAGCAACGCCGTAGAGACGGTATAGACAATGATGACTGGCATCAATTCACTAATCATCATTTGCATCGTCTGAGTCACACCCAAGGAAGTCTCGCTGATGCGATGCGCCAATGCTCCAGCAAAACTGCTACTGAGATAGCGGTGGGAATGCTGCTGCAAGTACGCATAGAGCGATCGCACAATGTGCTGTCGATGAATCGGATGAAGGAGGGTTTGCAAGAACCCAGACGATCGCCCGAATACCACTTCCCCCACACTCAAGGCGGCGAACAGCATCAGCGGTTGGCTCACCGTATCGAAGATCAGCTTGTTGTTCCCTGTCGATCGCGTCACAGTGCGGATGATTTCACCAATTGCATAGGGCAACATAATGCCACAGGTTGCGTGCAGTGCCTCCAGAATTACTATGACTACATACCACCAGCGGAATTGATTGACAAAATAGCAAATAAACTGGAAGGGAGTTGTGGGTAAGGGGGGTGCTTGGGCAGCTCGTTGAAAGGGTTTGAATGAACGAGATTTTTTGATAAACAAACGGCGGTCCCATCTCATTATTTCAGCTTCTCCGTAGAGGTGTGCTTGAATAATAGTCAACAACTTTTACAATGAACCAAAGATATTCATTCGTCTGATTCAAGCAATTTTTTACACCAGCTTCATATATCTAGCTAAACGTTGCTCAAGTGTGCCTGTATGCAACTCAAACAAATGATTGTCATAATCGTAGAAATATAATGAATTCCCTTCACCTTCAACACGATTACGGCTTTCTCGGAACTCAACACCCAAAGATTTAACTCGTTCTGTGTATTTCTCAAATTCTGAGTTGGCAATTCTGAAAGCTACGTGATTGTATGTTCTTTCGGAGAGCGACTCACCTTCCATGATGGCGACCCAAATCTCATTGATTACAAAAAACTTCTCCTTTGAGATTGAGAACGTCTTGTTTCCGCTAGAATAAACTTCCTCAGCATCGAAAATCAACTCCAAAAACCTTGTCATACGATTGAGGTCGCGCACAATAAAAGTAATATGGCTCAGCCCCTCAATCATCTTCGTTAATCCTACTGTCAAGGTGAGCTCAATTTCCTGGACTCATCTGACGACCATCAAATGAATCTTGATTTGACTATTTACTTGATAGATGGTCGTCGGATTAGCTATTTCTAACGCACTGCATCTCCCTTGCGATATTCAGCAGTGGTCTCATCTAGCTTTTGTTTCAAACTATCGTCGAGTTTTACTTCGAGCGCCTTCAAGCTATCCGTTAGTTGTTCTGGACGACTGGCACCAATAATGGGAGCCGTGATAATCGGATTTGCCAAAACCCAGGCGATCGCCAGCGTTGTCAGCGACAATCCAGCAGCATCAGCGATCGTCCCTAACTCTTCCACTGTATTAAACTCGCGGTCGTGCCAGTAGCGTTTCTGATACACTTGGGCAGCAGTACCCAGCGTAAATCGGGTGCCATCGGTAGGGGCTTCAGTACGATTATGTTTGCCCGTTAAAAGACCACCTGCTAAAGGATTATAGGGAATCACTCCCAATCCTTCTTCTTGCGCCAACGGTAACAGTTCTCGTTCAATTTCGCGGAACAGCAGATTATAGCGGGGTTGGATTGAGACAAAGCGAGTTAGATTGCGAACATCAGCACGTCCTAACGCTCGACTGAGGCGATATGCTAGGAAGTTTGACACCCCAATGTAACGGACTTTACCTGCTTTGACGATCGCATCCAAAGCTTCCAATGTCTCATCCAAAGGAGTCGAAACATCATCAGAGTGTAACTGATACAAATCTACGTAATCAGTTTGCAGTCTGCGTAGGGAAGCATCGATCGCATCGAGAATATGTTTGCGCGAAGCACCCCGGTCCCAAGGCGAAGGACCTACTTGACCAACACATTTAGTGGCTACGATAAACTGCTCCCGTTTACCTTTCAACCAGCGCCCAATAATTTCTTCAGTGCGTCCCGCTGTTGCCAGTCCACCCCCCAAAGGATACACATCAGCGGTATCCAAAAAGTTGATGCCAGCAGCAGCAGCACTGTCAAGGATTTGTCTGGATGTTTCTTCATCAGACTGTAAGCCAAAGGTCATGGTACCGAGAACCAGACGCGAAACTGTCAATCCGGTTTGACCGAGTTTAGTAGTAGGTAATGTCATAAGTTAGCGATAGAAAAAGCCATAAAGGAAATAGTTTTCGGTAGCACGAACCTGACCCTGCCACCCTAAGTTTTGCAAGGATGCCTCTAACTCATTGGGTTCATAGAAGATCTTCACAATGCGGTAAGTTTGCCCATCATTCAACTTCCGTTGGGCATACCCTTGCTTATTCAACGCTGCATGATTGATAGCTGTGGACTCTTGGGTAAACAGACTATCTACAAAAAAGATTCGCCCATCAGGTTTTAATGCTCCTTTAATCATCTGCCAGAAAGGTGCAAATTTTTCTTTCGGTACGTGAGAGAGCCAAAAGCCAAAGAATATATAGTCAAATTGTTGGCTAGGATTCCAGTTGAATAGGTCAGCAACGATGTATTCTACAGAATGAGAATTGACACGCTGCTTGTTTAATGCGACCGCTTCTGGTGAACTATCTACCGCAGTGACACGAGTTGCCAAAGAAACTAAATGTTGTGTCCATAAACCTGTTCCACAAGCCAAATCTAAAATATCACCTGATGGTTTAGTCTCCCGAAGTGCTGCTTCTACTTCAAAAACTTCCGAAAACCACTGCCGTCGATGTTGCTCGCCGCGGTCGTAACGTCCTTCTCGGAAAAACCATTCGTCGTATTCCGAAGCACGTTCGCGATAATACTGGATTTGCTCTTGCAATAGGTTAGAAGTCATCGAATCAAGAGGGTCATTGATGAAGTATTTAGACTCTATCAACTGCCAGTCGCTCGGAGGATGAATCATAGAACTTTGTTGTCAAGTAAACTCCCAAACAGTAATAGGCCTGACGGCACGCTACGCTAATGCCCGATCCCGACGGCTGAGGGAACTAAACCACTGTTGCAACTCCAAGGCACTATAAACCTCATCGGCGATAAAATGATCCCTCTCCAGGAATACTGTGAAATTCACCGTGACTCCCAATTCCCGTAAGGTAGCGACAAACTGGTTGGCATCCTCAATGGATAGATTTGCATCCTTTCCACCCTGGAAAATCTGAATCGGAATGTCCTTGAGTGCAGCCAGTTCGCTTGGTTTTAACGTCTGGGGAACCCGGCCAGAGACAGCAACCAGGCCTGCAAAGCGGTCGGGATAGGATGTCGCCAGATGCCAGACTCCCGCCGATCCTAAGCTAAATCCAGCGAGAATCACCCGCGCTGGATCGATCGCGTGCGAAGCGATCAATTCATCCAGCAATGCAATGACATCCGATGCGCGATCCACCCAGGTTTGGGATTCAGGAATCTGAGGGGCCGCGAAATCGTAGGGGAGGACATTTGATTCATTCACAAATCGGGGTAAACCCCATTTCAGCAGCTGATTCAGATCCGTCCCGCGATCGCGTGCTCCATGCAAAAAAAGTACCAGAGGTGCTGGAAGATTGGCATTGGCAGAAGCAGATGCAAACAGATAAGGTAATGCGTGATGCAAGCGATGTTCAACAGGCATAGTCGTAACTCCTTAAGGTTTCGATGAACTCTTTGCCATCCAGTGCAAGAACAAGGGGCTTAAGCCCCTTGCAGTACCTCTCAGGAAAGCAATCTCTCAATTCACAACAGCAAGATTAGCGATGCTGATGCCCCTCTCTCTGTTGCTTAGACTGTTGCCAGTGTCTTATCCGCAACTTTAGATTCGATCGCTGTACCCTTGAAGAAATTCGGGTTCGCTTCGGTGTAAAGTTTGTAGGGATTTTCAAAGACATAAGCTTTGAAGTCAGCTTCGGAAATCACGCCTTCTTCCACCAGTTGCCAGCTTTCCGCCAGAGGCTGGGTGATATCGGGTACATCCCAGTGACCGACATCAGAAGAGTAGATCGCGTTGATCTTGACTCCTAATGGATTTGCTTTGTCATTGAAGGCAGTCGCGATCGTGCGATCGTCCGACTCAGATCCAAAGAAGAAATTGTTGACCCAGCGGTCGCGAATATCTTCAAGGGTTTCGATGCCAGCAGCGGCGAAATCTTCTAATTCACTACCCACCGGTTGACGGCTGTAGCGAGTGAAGGAAGCACCCAGCACTGTTTCGGTCAATTCTTCTTTGCTGAGAGAGTATCCTTTGGTAATGTCACCCCCAAAGCGTTGGAACAACTCATACAACTCATTGGCATTGGTGAGCTCGGGGTTGTAGTTTTGCAGTGCTTTGAGGTTCCGTTTGGAGAAGCGATCGACCAAGTGAATGTAAACACGGGCCCCCCAATCCGCGCCACCTTCTAGCAAACCAAAGCGCAACTGCGGGAAGCGACGGGTGACACCGCCAAAGAACAATGCTTTAGCAAATGCCTCCGATCCATCGGCAAAGTGACCGATGTGATTATTCATGTAGTTACTGATGGAAGAACGTCCCGTCCATCCCTGACTGCCGTAGTGGGTGGTGACAGGGACTCCTAATTCCACAACTTTTGCCCAGAAAGGATCGTAATCGTATTCGCTATCTAGTCCGAAAAAGTCGATGTAGTAGGCATACTTGGCGATTTCGGGATATCGATCCGCTGGATACTTATCTGCGATCGCTTTAATGGGTCGCTTCACCCCACCCGGAATATTAATCACCTTTAACCCCAGAGTTTTGACCGCAAACTCCAGTTCCTCAATGCCTTCTTGGGGAGTGGTCAGGGTGATGCCTGCAACGGGAGTCAGGCGATCGCTATACTTGCGATAAATGTCAGCATGATAGTGATTGATCGCTCGCTGCAAGGCCTGACGATGTTCGGGTTTAGCTCCCAGTGCTGCCAGAGCATTGTTAGGGAACAAAATGGAATAGTCTGACCCTTGCTCTGCCTGCCGTTCATAGAGCAATTCCGGTAAAGTATAGGTGGCGAGATCCAAGGTGTTACGGGTGACTCTTGCCCACCAAGGCGATCGCAACGTGCGGTAATATTGCCGCTCTTCTGGCGTTTGTTGATACCAGTCTTTGCCGTTGACCGTCGAGTTCAAACGGTAAGTTTCCGCTTTCCGTAATTCGTCTACCAGTTGCGATCCGCCATAATTAGCAATGTAATCTTCAAAGGCGGGAGTAAAATCATTGGTATGCACATCGGTATCAATCACTGGATAATCCAGCTTGGCACGGATGGCAGCAGAGCGCGAAATATTTAAGCGGCTATATTCAACCATTGGTTGTTTCCTCAAAACAATATCGGGTTTATTCAAATCGACATATTCGGCATGGCGAATTTTGAGAATGAAAAGCGTGCAGGATACTTGCAACTTGGCTCATCCTGTGATTCAGCAATGCCAAAACTTTAATTACGCCACGACCAATCGCTCATCTTTTTGTTGAGCAGCGAGACGATTGGCGGGACGACGCAGCCCCAGGTTTTCCCGTAGAGTCCGACCCTCATATTCGGTACGGAACAGCCCACGTTTCTGCAAAACGGGAATAACCAGGTTGACAAAATCTTCTAATCCAGTCGGCAGGATGGGTGGCATGATATTAAATCCATCTGCTGCACCGTTGTTAAACCACTCTTCTAACTGGTCAGCAATACTTTCAGGTGTTCCTAGAATGGTGCGATGACCGCGTGCAGTTGAGAGCGAGAGATATAACTGGCGCAGTGTAAAATTGCCACGAGTTGCTAGGTCTTTTACCAGTTTTAGCCGACTCTTATTGTTATTCGTGTCGCTAGGCAGTTCGGGAGCCAGATCGTCGAGGGAATATTTCGATAGATCCACGCCTGTGTAATAGTTCCTTAAGATGCCCCAAGCGACATCGGGATGGATCAAAGATTGCAGGAACTCGTATTTCTCTTGCGCTTCGGCTTCTGTGCGACCAATAATCGGAAAGGCTCCCGGCATGATTTTGAGACCGTCCGGCGATCGCCCATACTTTGCCAACCGACCTTTAACATCTGCATAAAATTCCTGGGCATCTTCCAGGGTTTGATTGGCGGTAAAGATCACCTCAGCCGTCCTTGCAGCCAGCTCCCGTCCTGCTTCCGAGGCTCCCGCCTGCACGATCACTGGATAACCTTGAGGCGGACGACCTACGTTCAAAGGGCCTTGAACGGAAAAATATTTGCCCTTGTGATTGAGGAGATGTAGCTTGTCTGGATCGAAGTAAATCCCTGATTCTCTGTCACGAATGAAGGCATCATCTTCCCAGCTATCCCACAGTCCTTTCACCACTTCTACAAATTCTTCCGCTCGCTCATAGCGTTGGCTATGGTCTGGGTGATGCTCAAGTGAGAAATTCTGGGCGGCATTCTCGTTGCCGGTGGTGACAACGTTCCACGCCGCCCGACCTTGGCTCAAGTAGTCCAGGGAAGCAAACTTGCGAGCCAGCGTGTACGGCTCTTCATAGGTGGTGGAAGCAGTTGCCACAAAGCCGATGTGTTGGGTCACAGCAGACAGGGCACTGAAGAGCGTGACTGGCTCAAAATGAACGATTTTCCCATTGCGACTCTGAGTCAGGGGATGCCCCCCCCAAACACCAGGGCTATCTGCTAGAAAAACGGCATCAAACAAGCCGCGTTCAGCAGTTTGGGTAATTTCCTTGTAATGCTCAAAATTCAGACCTGCATCAATTTGAGCATCGGGGTGTCTCCAAGCGGAAACATGATGTCCGGTGGCTTGAATAAAGGCACCTAAACGAAACTTACGTGTTTTGCTCATAGATTTTTGCTTTTCTACTGTGCGATCGCTAAATTCCGTTGAGCGAATGGCTTTTGATGCAACATCAGGGGTGATGGCACTGCTGTGACAACAGTTGGCTAATTCCGAACTGTTTAGAACTTCATCGATTCGCTTTGAGGAGAGAGTGCGATCGCAAGTTTCTCCAGAACCAAAACCAGGCTTGCTTGTAGACAGCTACTCATTGCTCTACAAGACAGGATGTGACTGAAGGGGTTAGTACCGTAGCAGAACGAGAGAGCTGCTTGGGGCCATCCATTTCTGTAGCCATCGTAATCAGCAGATTGGGATTACACAGTCGATACAGAAACCAGGGATGTGCGAGTCACAAGTGTATGATACACGAATTGTCAGATAATCTGACATTAAGTAATGTAAATTGTTTGTTAACCAAATAGTTTGCTGATTGTATCAGCGACAACTTTACTTCTCAAAACAGCCATGTTAACCTCCCCTTTATAAAAATACGGTAACTCGACCGACCTACCGTATATTAGCAAATTCATTTAAATTTGGGAGGACGATCGTGAGCTACAAGCACATTGAAGTCAAACCAACTTCCGGCTTTACCGGGGCCGAAATCACTGGCGTCAATCTTTCGGATCATCTTTCCGACGAGGCGATCGCAGAAATTCGTCAAGCTCTGCTGCAATGGAAAGTCGTGTTCTTTCGCAATCAGAACATCGATCATGCAGCGCAAATTGCGTTTACAGCTCGTTTTGGTGAAGTAACCTACGCCCATCCCCATGAGGATGACCCCATCGGCGACTATCCACAAATTCTGCCGATCGATCGCAGTCGCTACGAACGGCGTAATGGTCTACGGCGTGCCAGCTATGAAAACCGCTGGCACACCGATGTCACAGCGGTTGTCAATCCACCGGCCGCATCAATTCTGCGAGCCGTGGATGTTCCCAGCATCGGCGGTGACACCACTTGGACCAATCTCGTCGCTGCTTACGAAGGACTGTCTGCTCCCCTGCGAGCATTGGCAGACACCCTGAAAGCCGAACATCGCTTTAATGCTCGGTTGCGACTGCCTAGTAACAGCAAGCTAGTTCAGCGTATCGCCGCTAATCCCCAAGTCTCGATTCACCCGGTCGTGCGAGTGCATCCAGAGACTGGAGAACGAGCATTATTCGTGAATCCTGGCTTTACCTCTCACATTTTGGATGTATCACCCCAGGAGAGCGAGCTGCTGCTAGAACTCTTCTTCAATCAAATTACCAAACCCGCCTACACGACACGCTTCCGCTGGAACAACGGCGATCTTGCTTTTTGGGACAATCGCGCTACTGCTCATCTGGCGCCTCAAGACCTCGATCACATTGAAGTTGAACGGGTACTCTATCGCACCACCATTACAGGAGATATTCCTGTAGGACCCGATGGTTTCCAGTCACAACCCGTTGAAGGCGAGTGGTTTGGCAAGGAATTACCAACTGTCCTGAAGAGCGCGAGCAAACTAATAGCAGAACCCGTGTTGTCTTAGCGAGGGTTGGACGGTTGTAAATAGACAATTCAATCAAATCAGCCATGAGCCAAAATAGCCAAGTCTTAAATCAGCCGCCTGTGGTGGAACTGCCAGCCATTGAGGCAAATCTGACTTACATTGTTCGTCCCACCGAGAAGCCGATCAACTACGCCTACGAACCACCTCCCGATGCCGTTCAACGCAGTGCAACTCCTGACATACATCCTGTGTCAATTTATGATGGGCGATCGATTGCCTCAAAGTTTTCCCTTGACCAAGAAGGGTTTGCCCTCGCGAATGCTCAAACGGTGGTGCAAGACTTCTATGATGAGGATGAGGTGCAACAGGTTTACTATCCAGAAGCCGAACAGTTGGTTAAAGAACAAACGGGTGCTGTTCGGGTCGTGGTTTTCGATCATGTTGTTCGGAATGCTGCGCGGTCGCAGGCCGGAATCAACAAGATTAGAGAGCCAGTCAAACGTGTTCACAATGACTACACTGCTAACTCTGGTTATAGCCGTGGGCGTTGGGTGCTGAATCGAATCGGAGAAGACCCCGATATTTTATTAGAAAGACGATTTAGCATTATTAATGTTTGGAGAGCGGTCGCAACTCCGATTCAGGACTCTCCCTTAGCTGTCGCTGATGCTCGCAGCATTGCACCTGATGATTGGATCGCCAGTGATTTGGTGTATCCCGATCGAGTGGGTGAAACTTATGGAGCCACCTACAACCGGCTCCATCAATGGTTTTACTTTCCATTCATGCACCGCGATCAGGCGCTGCTGATTAAATGTTTTGACTCTTTAGAAGATGGCACGGCGCGGTTTTCTGCCCACTCGGCTTTTGACGATCCAACAAGTCCCACTGATGCTCCTCCTCGCGAGAGCATTGAACTACGAACGCTTGTTTTCTATGAATAAAACTCCTTGAGATTTGGGCGAAATTAGATCTTTTTTGAGAGCTAGACTGAGCGTAGCTACCAAAAAGTTTTTTGGCTCTCGAACAAACGGCTCATCTCAAGCCCGAACCAGATATCAGTCCACTAATTTGACGCTGGCATTTACTGCGAGCGAGATTTGTTGACTCAGATAGTACCCCTTTCTCAATCATCCTCGATCCGACCGGATTTTTATCCAAAAAATCTGGTGTTTTAAGTCAGAAAAATTGCCGAAAATCGGTCTTTAACTTTGTTGCAAAATCTGACTCATAACGGAATTGATGTCGGTTGAGATTGAGTATTGAGCGAGGGCGATCGATTTTTTTTGTATCACGAGAATCTTGTTTTTTAATCAGAGGTGTGTCAAACTCCTCCTTGAACAAAATTCTGTTCTTTTGATAGAAATACTGAATTTCAATCCTTAGAAAAACTTTCAGAAACTTAGGATTGATGCTCAACTTCTATTGACGGGTTGGTGCAGAGCACTTAGGACAGAGTTCCATAACCTTCGCTGCAACTTTGAAACAGCTATTGATTGGGAGAGAACGCTATGGCTTCAAAAATTAGCATTAATCGTCGTCAGTTCATTCGCATTACTCTACCAAGCTTGTTAGGATTTATGACGACCTTAGTGTTAGGGAGTTGTGGCAATCAAGCTCAGAAAGCAGTGACTTCTTCTAACCCTGTTAGTACCAATATTGCTACCAATACTACAACAACTACGAGTTCTGGTATCAAAACTAAAGTTCTCCGCATCGGCTTTCAGCAAGCGGGCGATTTGGTGAAAGTGACAGGCGTGTTAGAAAAACGGTTAGAGCCTTTGGGAATTAAAGTTGAGTGGGCGCAATTTGTCCAAGGCCCCCAACTGATGGAAGCGATGAACGTGGACAAGATCGATATCGGTTCGGTAGGAGAAACTCCTCCAATTTTTGCTCAAGCGATTGGAGCGCAAATTGTTTATATCGTGGGTTCAAAAACAACGCCACAAACTGGAAAAAGTAGCATCATCGCTGTACCACCTGACTCTCCTATCCAAAAGGTTGAAGATATTAAAGGGCAAGAAGTTTACTTTCAAAAGGCATCTGCCTCCCACTACTTTATTCTCAGAGCCTTGCAGGATGTGGGGTTAAGCATCAAGGATATTAAGGTTAAAAGTATTCCCAATGTAGAGGCACGGGCTGCTTTTATTGAGGGAAAAATTCCGGTTTGGGTATCGGGCGATCCTCACTATGCGATCGCTGAAAAGCTCGGTCGAATTCGAGTGATTCGAGATTCGGTTGGGATAGATTCCCCTGGAAGTTACTATGTAGGGCGTCGGCAGTTTGCTCAAGAAAATCCTGAATTGCTGAAAATTGTGATTGAGGAAATCGACAAAATTGAGCAGTGGGCAGATGCAAATCACGCGGAGGCAGCAAAGTTGCTGGCGCCTGAGCAAAAACTTGAATTAGATGTGATGCAAAAAGTGGTCGATCGCCGCGCATTCGGACGCAGAGCGATTAGCCCAGAACTGATGAAAGAACAACAGCGAGTTGCAGATGTTTTCTTTGAAAATGGGTTAATTCCCAAGAAAATTAATGTTCAAGATGCGTTGTTACCGAACGATCTGTACGTGGCAATTACGCCAAAGAACATCAGCCAACGATAGATATGTCTTAGGCAACATTTTTTGTGCAATATGTCTCTAACCTTGATGGGGAAAGGTCGATTAACCAACCGTTATTTTCAGCTTGCGATCGCTCTATTGCTGGGTTTCATTACTTTAGCCAGTCCGCTCAATGTTTCCAACGTAGCTTGGGCAGCCAGTCTCTGTCCGAGTGATATGGTGCTAATTCCAGGTGGCAACTTTACGATCGGATCGAACGATCCCAGTTATGAAGAAGAACGAGCGGCAACAGATGTAACCGTCGATCGCTTTTGCATCGATCGCACAGAAATCACCAATGCTCAATTTGCCAAGTTTGTTGCAGCCACAGGGTATGTCACCATTGCTGAACGTCCTCTGTCTAAAGAACAGTTTCCAGACTTACCAGATGACCAGCGATCGCCCGGTTCTCTTGTATTTCAGATGGCAAAACCCGGTGCAAAATCCGTTCCCATCCTCAGTTGGTGGCACTGGACACCGGGAGCAAATTGGAGACATCCGTTTGGGCCAGAGAGTGCGATCGCAGATCGAGAGCATTACCCCGCTGTTCACATCGCCTACGAAGATGCGGTTGCCTACGCCCAGTGGGCCGGCAAGTCACTCCCCACAGAAACTCAGTGGGAATTCGCGGCGCGGGGTGGTTTGGAGGAAGCAACCTACACCTGGGGCAATCAGTATTCTGCGGAAAAAGCAAATACCTGGCAAGGCATTTTCCCTTTTGTTAATACCAAAGCCGATGGCTATATCGGCATCGCTCCCGTTGCCTCTTTTCCGCCTAACGGTTATGGGTTGTACGACATGACGGGGAATGTGTGGGAATGGACTTCTGACTGGTTTGGAATTGGACATGGTAACAAAGTCCATCAAACCAATCCCACCGGAGTTACCCAACCGGAAAGTTTCGATCCAAAAAAACCAGGAGAGTCTGGTTTGCACGTCATTAAAGGAGGTTCTTACCTTTGTGCGCCGAACTATTGTAGCCGCTTTCGTCCGGCGGCGCGGGAATCGGAAGCCCCCGATACGGGGACAACCCATATCGGTTTTCGCTTAGTGAAAAATTTGATTTAAGGAGCAGTGAAGGATGTCAAACCCTTGGGGATTTTCGATGGGGGATTTTCGATTGAAATTGAAGCAGTACCGCCGCCTGGGTATCCCAGTGATTGCTTTGGCGCGTTCTCTGTTGAAGCTGGTGTCACGAGCGGGAATGGGGCAGGCGATCGCTCGATGGGTGGCGATGATGGTGTTGAGCTCGATCGGCTTGTGTCCATTGCCTGCACTGGCAGCCACTTCTAAAGTTTTGCCGGTCCCAGAACCCAAGTTTCAGGGCGAAATCGGGATTACTTATAAAGACTCCAAAGCAGATTTTCCCAAACCGATCGCAGCACCCGCAAAAGCGCCCAATGTACTCCTCATTCTGTGGGACGATGCGGGCTTTGGACAAACCAGCACCTTTGGTGGCCCGATCGACACGCCGAATCTGACTCAATTAGCAGAACGGGGATTACGCTACAACCAGTTTCATGTTACTGCTCTGTGTTCTCCCACCAGGGCGGCCCTGCTAACTGGACGGAATCACCATTCGGTGAATACCGGTGTGGTTGAGGAATTAGCAACAGGTTTTCCCGGCTATACCACCATTCTGCCCAAGAGTGCAACAACGGTGGCGGAAGTGCTGCGGCAAAACGGCTATAGCACGGCGGCGTTTGGGAAATGGCACAATACACCCGATTATGAAACCAGTGCTGCTGGGCCGTTCGACCGCTGGCCGACTCACCTCGGTTTTGATTATTTCTATGGCTTTTTGGGCGGGGATACAAACCAATGGAGTCCAGCGCTGGCGGAGAATACCAAACGGATTCAAAAGCCAACGAACGACCCTAATTATCATTTGACTCCAGATTTGGCAGATCATGCGATTTCGTGGATTCGCACCCAGCAATCGATCGCTCCAGATAAGCCTTTCTTTGCCTATTTCGCAACGGGTGCTACCCACGCCCCTCACCATGCGCCGAAAGCTTGGATCGATAAGTATCAGGGTAAATTTGACCAGGGTTGGGATCGGTTGCGCGAGGAAACCTTTGCCCGTCAGAAACAACTGGGTGTGATTCCTGCCAGTGCTCAACTCACCCCGCGCCCCAAAGAATTACCGGCCTGGGATTCTTTATCGAAAGAAGAGCAGAAACTTTATGCTCATCAAGCTGAAGTGTTTGCTGGATTTACTGCCCATACGGATGCAGAAATCGGACGGGTGATTCGTGCGATCGACCAACTGGGAGAACTAGACAATACTTTAGTGATCTACATCGTGGGCGATAATGGTGCCAGTGCAGAAGGTGGGTTAACGGGCAGCATCAATGAAATGAAAGTGTTCAACGCTGTGCCGGAAAATCGCCAACAATTACTTGCTTCCTTGGATGAGTTGGGCGGGCCGAAAACCTTTAACCACTTTCATGCAGCTTGGGCATGGGCAGTGAATACGCCTTTCCAGTGGACTAAGCAGATCGCGTCTCACTTTGGCGGCACCCGCGATCCATTGGTGATTGCTTGGGGCGATCGCATTCAGGAACGGGGCGGACTTCGTACCCAGTTTCACCATGTGATTGATATCGCACCCACGATTCTGGAAGCAACCGGGATTACACCTCCTACGATTGTCAATGGTGTGGAGCAACAACCTATCGAAGGTACCAGCCTGGTTTACACGTTTGACAATCCAGATGCGCCATCCCAGCACACAACTCAGTATTTTGAGATGTTTGGTAATCGGGCGATTTACGATCGAGGTTGGATTGCAGCAGCCAGACATGGGCGCTTACCTTGGGAAAGAGTGTCGAAAACAAGCTTTGACCAAGATACCTGGGAGTTATACAACATTACCGAAGATTTCAGCGAAGCCAACAACCTGGCAGAGGAAAATCCCAGCAAACTGAAGGAACTTCAATCTCTGTTTTTAGCTGAAGCGCGCGAGCATAACGTTTTACCCCTGGACGATCGCCTCCTGAACCGCTTTGATGTTAGCAGTCGTCCTAGTTTAGTTGCGGGTCGTACTCACTTTACGTACTATCCAGGTGCAGCGAATATTCCCGAAGGCAGCGCACCTGACTTGAAAAACAAATCCTTTAGCATCACCGCAGCGGTTGAGATTCCCAAGAATCATGATGATGCCGAAGGAGTTTTGGTTGCTCAGGGTGGGCGTTTTGCCGGATGGAGTTTCTTCCTGGATGATGGTAAACCAACCTTTGCTTATAACTTCTTAGGGAGCGAGCGCACCCTGATCAAATCGAAGAAAGAAGTTCCCGTGGGAGTGTCCAATCTCCGGTTTGAGTTTGAGTTTGATGGCGGGACTCCTGGTGCTGGAGGAACGGGTAAATTGTTCATCAACGACCAACCTGTAGGTGAGGGTCGAATTGCCAAAACCGTTCCCTATCGTTGGGGTTTAGATGAAACTTTTGATGTCGGTCAAGACCTAGGGACACCGGTGGTTGAAAGCTATCAGGCACCCTTTGCATTTACAGGCAACTTGCAGAAAGTCACTCTGGATTTGAAGTCATAATATCTTATTCGTAATTCGTAGTGATTCCCTGAAGTACGAATTACGAATAACTCCCTACGAACGCTCGGCTTGAATATTGAATTAAATTAATGAATGAAATCCTGGCTGCGATCGACTTTCGTTTGATCAACAAACTCGCATTTTTAATTTTGATCCTCTCAATGTTGCTGGATACGGGATTAAGCTTAACCCTCCAACAAATTTGGGAACCCCTCCGCAATCTTCGGTTGATTCTCCGATCGCTGCTAGCAAATTTTATTTTGGTGCCATTCTTGGTGTATTTGCTACTACAAATCTTTCCTTTCAGTGAACCTTTTAGAATTGGGTTTACCATTCTGGCAGTTGCGGCGGGCCCTCCGGTATTACCCAAACTCGCTCAGTTAGTGAATGGAAATCTGGCTTATGCGGCTGGGTTAATGATGCTGATGATGAGTCTGAGCGCAATTTATATGCCGTTCGCCTTATCGATCGCTTTACAAGAGGTGCAGGTGAGTCCCTGGCAAATTGCGAAACCGTTACTGACATTGATGCTGATTCCATTGGCAATTGGGTTGCTCATTAGAGCGAACGATCCAGCGGTCGCAGCGACCATCCAACCCTTTATGCGACAACTATCGAGTGCTGGATTGATTCTAGGGTTGAGTACGTCGCTGATCCTTCAGTTTGGGAGTGTGGTGGAGATGGTGAAAACTGGAGCAATTGTAGCGATCGCAGGATTTATCTTGGTTTCCTTTGGGTTGGGTTATCTTCTGGGTGGACCCGACAGCGACACCAGGCGAACTTTAGCCGTTGGCACTGCCCAACGCAATATTGCCGCCGCCCTTTTGGTTGCTGGGACTAACTTTGAAGATCCAGCCGTGGTGAGTGTCGTCGCAGTCACCAGTTTATCTCTGTTTGTGATGATTCGCTTGATTGCCAGACAAGCCTTTACTGAAGCCGAACAGGTTGAAGTTTAGCGATCGGGGAATGACAGCAGTTCGACAAGTTGTGACATATCGCTAAAAACAAGCTTCGCTCCCGCCTCAATTAGGGCAGTGCGATCGCAACCTTGAGCATAGCCAAAAACGGTCATTCCTGCTGCACATCCCGCTTGTACACCTGGTACAGAATCTTCGATGACAACACAATGGTCGGGATCTGTGCCCATTTGGCGAGCAGCATAGAGATACAGATCGGGAAAAGGCTTGGGGCGATCGACCTCATCAGCGCTATATACTTTTCCCTCAAAGTGAGGCAGAAGTCCAGTTAACGTGAGAACTAGGTGAATAT
Organism: Actinomycetota bacterium; assembly: GCA_050262755.1. Taxonomy (GTDB): domain Bacteria; phylum Cyanobacteriota; class Cyanobacteriia; order Cyanobacteriales; family Microcoleaceae; genus JBLNEP01. The sequence goes on from JBLNEP010000156.1 coordinate 35,948, forward strand.
GTGGGTGGCTGCTATTAGAGGCGACACATTTCGGTAGGATCAATTGTTCCAATGTTGTAGCAATTCCCGGAGTGGGTTGGAGTTCTTGCTGCAATGCAGTAATTTCTCGTTCCTGGCAGCGTTCAACGAAGTGAGGAGGCAGTGGTTTTCCGTAGGATTGCTCGACGATCTCTAGACAGGTTGCGAGGGACTTTCCTGTAAATTGTTGAGTCATGTCTGGATAGGCAACCGGAAAACCCGCTTCCGTGAGTGTTTCGGCAAAAATCCGATTGACGATCGTTTCGCTATCGACTAATACACCATCACAATCAAAAATCACCAATTCTAAATTTACCATAGCTGAGAGAGA
>JBLNEP010000157.1:0-8550 GCA_050262755.1 Actinomycetota bacterium
AGACATAGTTACTATGCTATCTCTAACTGGGATTTCCTGTTCAACCTCAACATTGAGGAAGCATCAGCGATAGGAAAGAATGCTTAAGAAACTTACACCGCTGAGTCTTGCTAGGTTTACCGAGATTTTTAAAAGCGGCGACCTTCGTATTCATTCAGAGAAGGCAGAAGGCAAGAGGGAGGAGAGTTGAATGTTCTAAACATCTGCTGACCGACTTTTGTTGATTGTTACCGCTCTTCCGATCACCCCATTCCCCATTCTCAATCCCAATTTCATGCGTTTCAAAAAAAATCCGCTTTTCTGGGTTGCTGCTGCGATCGCTCTGGCATTGGATCACCTCACGAAATTATGGGTGGTGCAAACTTTCAAGTTAGCGGTTCCTCCAGAAACCTGGCCCCTGTGGCCGGGAGTCTTTCACTTCACCTATGTGGTCAATACTGGCGCGGCCTTTAGCTTATTTAGCAATGGCGGGGTGAATTGGTTGCGGTGGCTGTCGTTGGGGGTCAGCATTGCCTTAATCGCACTGGCTTGGTTTGGGCCGCGGGTGAATCGTTGGGAACAGGCTGGCTATGGCTTAATTTTAGGAGGAGCACTCGGCAATGGCATCGATCGCTTTGCCGCAGGCCATGTTGTCGATTTTCTAGATTTTCGCTTAATTCGCTTCCCGGTCTTTAATCTGGCTGACGTATTTATTAATGCTGGCATTATCTGCTTGCTGATTGCCACGTTTCGCAGTGGGCCACCTCCGAAAAGCAATGCTCAAGGGGAACCAAAAGGATCGTAGTCAATCATCAATCAAACCCCCGATCGGGTATCTGGCGATCGCCAGAATTAGCAGAAGTTGAACTGTACGCAAGATGCAACCGCCAGCTTGGAGTTCCGAGTAGAATGAGCTGATAGCTGGTATGCTCAAAGCCGCTCGCTAAATATGACTCCACCCCCACCACCTCATAAACCTCAAACTATCTTGGGTGCGATTACCCAAGCCGTCCAAACCCTCGCCCATGTTAATTTTGGTCAACTCGCCCTGAAACCCAATGCCAAAGTGCCGGAACTGTGGGTGCAGGATGCGGGAGATGGTGAGGCAGAAAAATTTCCCCTGTTAGGCGATCGCTATCTCTTGGGCCGCTCTTCTAAATCCTGCGACATCGTTATTCGCAACCCAGTCGTCAGCCAGGTTCACCTCTCTCTGTCGCGCGATCCCCAGCGACGAACTCCCTTCGTACTGGCTGATGAAAATTCGACCAACGGAGTTTATCTCGGCAAACGACGGATTCGCAAGATTTCCCTCCGACATGGCGATACCTTCACGCTGGGACCGCCTGAATTGGCAGCCGCTGTGAGAATTGAGTATTTTGACCCGCCGCCCTGGTATCTGCAAGCAATGCGCTACGGTGTTTATGGCATTAGCGGGGTGACGGCTTTAGTTGCGATCTGTGTAGGCATTGAGTGGACGAAATTCGACGTGCGTCCGTTGCCTCGCAATGTCACAGGACCGGTGATCGTCTATGCTCGTGATGGTCAAACTCCCCTACGACCACCGAATAATAATGCTCACTTGGAGTTGAAGCAGCTTAAAGATTTTTCGCCTTACTTAGCGAAGGCGGTGATCGCCTCCGAAGATTCGCGCTATTACTGGCATTTAGGTGTCGATCCCTTGGGGGTCGTGCGGGCCTTGCTGACGAACGTGCGGGGGGGTGGCATCCGGGAAGGCGGTAGCACCATTACGCAGCAGTTGGCGAGGAGTTTATTCCGGGATTATGTGGGGACTCAAGATTCGGCGGGGCGGAAGTTGCGGGAAGCGTCGGTGGCCCTGAAGCTGGAAACTTTTTATAGTAAGGATGAGCTGCTGCTAACTTATTTAAACCGGGTGTTTCTGGGGATCGATCTGTATGGGTTTGAGGATGCGGCTGAGTTTTATTTTGGCAAGTCAGCTAAGGATTTAACGCTGTCTGAGGCGGCGACCCTGGTGGGAATTTTGCCGGCTCCGAATAATTTTAATCCGATTCAAAATTATCAGTTAGCGGTGCAGTATCGCGACCGCGTCTTGGAACGGATGCGGGACCTGGGGATGATCTCCCAGGAGGAGGCGGATCGAGCGAGGCGGTCGCGAATTGAAATTAATCCGAAAGCACGGGAATTTTTGCAAAGTACGATCGCTCCTTATTTCTATAATTATGTGTTTAGCGAGTTGGAGTCTCTGTTGGGGGAACCAGCGAAAGAAGGCAATTTTATTGTAGAAACTGGGTTAAACCCGCAAATGCAAAAACTAGCTGAATCTTCGCTGCGGAATACAGTGAGTAATACTGGGGCGGCTGCGGGGTTTTCCCAGGGAGCTCTCGTAACGCTGAATTCTAGCACCGGGGAAATTTTAGCGCTGGTGGGGGGTGTTGACTATCTACAGAGTCAGTTTAATCGGGCGACGCAAGCTCAGAGACAACCAGGATCGACGTTTAAAGTCTTTACTTATACGGCGGCGATCGAGCAGGGAATTTCGCCGGGAAAGTCTTATTCTTGCGCTCCTTTGAGTTGGGGTGGGCAAACGTTTGAGGGGTGCGAGAGAAGTAGTGGCAGTGTGGATCTGTATCGGGGGATTGCTCAGTCGGAGAATGCGATCGCCTTAAGAGTTGCTCAAGATGTGGGGTTAGATCGGATCGTGAGCATGGCGAGACGGATGGGGATTAAGTCACCCTTGAATCAGGTGCCAGGGTTAGTATTAGGTCAGAGTGAAGTCAATGTGTTAGAAATAACCGGTGCTTTTGGGGTGTTGGCAAATCGGGGGGTAGGGAATAAACCCCATGCAATTAAGCGAATTTTAGATAGTAGTGATTGTAAAGACCGAAACGATCGGGAGAGTTGCCGGGTGATTTATGACTATGAACGAGATGGCGAGGCTAATCGACAGGTTTTGTCGCCGGAAGTGGCGGATACAATGACAGAAATGCTGGGGGGAGTGGTGCAAGGAGGAACGGGAAGAAGTGCCTATTTAGGGTTAGGAGAAGTCGGAAAAACAGGAACGACTAATAATAATGTGGATTTGTGGTTTATTGGGTATCTTCCCAATCAAGAACTGGTTACTGGGGTTTGGTTGGGGAATGATGATAACACTCCAACGGCCGGCAGTAGCGGCAATGCAGCTCAATTGTGGAAGGATTATATGGGAAAAGTAACGCCATAAGTTTCGCTGTAGGTTGGGTTGTCGGCGTAGTCGCTGGGTAGTGCTTACGCAGTGAAATTCAATGCTGATTTTAGGCTTGCTGAAAAAAGCGAAAACCTGCATTCATCAAGGGTCCTTAAAACATTTGCATTGTTTGTCCCGACTCTCCTTTCCCCCTTTTTCCCCCTTTTCCCCTTTCCCCCTTCTTCAGCAAACCCAACCTACAAGAGTTGCGACCGCGCCTTTCTGAGTCCTCATGAAATGCGGAAATGGTTCTCACCCATCTAATCCCAACCTAAGACCGGTTGTACCGCCTGGGTCGTTTCTACTTCCTCCTGACTATAGTCTTCATGTTTTGCTTGGATGGGACACCGCTCTGCACTATAAACTACCACTCTGCCTGTCTCAATTTTATAAACCCAAGCGTGGATACTCAGTTGTCCACTGTAAAGTTTCGCAGCAACAACTGGGTAAGTGCGGAGATTCTCAATCTGGACTAAAACGTTTTCTTCAATGGCGACATTTAACAATGCTTCCTCTTCGTAATCTTGGTAATTTTCCTGAATAATTCGCCGGGTGGCTTCTGCATATTTTAACCAGTCGTAAACTAAAGGCATTTTTTCTGCTAAATCCCCCAATTGCAGCAGTCCCTTAATGGCTCCACAGTGGGAGTGACCACAAACTACAATATGCCGAACCCCTAAACCTTCAATGGCATACTCAATGGCCGCACCTTCTCCGCCGGCACTTCCATAAGGGGGAACGATATTGCCGACATTACGAATGATAAAGAGCTCCCCTGGCTGGGTTTGGGTAATAAGATTAGGAGCAATGCGGGAATCAGAGCAAGTAATGAACAGAATTCTGGGGTGTTGTCCTAACGTGAGCTGTTCAAAAAATTCTCGGTGGGTACTAAAATAGTTACACTGAAACTCATGTAAGCCTTTTATTAACTTTCGCATCATACCTCCTGAGTCAATTGCCTAATATTCAATATCATATCGGAGTAGGGGAGTGTTTTCTTCATCTACTATGACTCTTCACACCCACTTCGATTATTTTTGGTTTTTCTAGTCTCGTTACAGCAGGAAGGAAGAAGTTTTGTAACAAATTTAACCATTATCAAAGGGGAAAAGGGGAAAGGAGAGTCGGGACAAAAAATGCAAATGTTTTAAGGACCCTTGATGAATGCAGATTTTCGCTTTTTTCAGCAAGCCCTTATTAAATATTTTAAATAAAATTTTAATCAAATTTATAATCAGGATTGCGGGTTAAATATTAAAATATCTTTTTCATTGTTTGCATCAATTTATTAGTTATAACTGCTTAGTAATTTTAAATCAAATTAAGATAATTCTTAATCTAAAATATGGTAGGGTTTTAACATATAATTCTAAGTTTTTTAGCTGCAAAATCTAATCTTTATATTCGTAAAATTCCTAGAAATGGTAGCAAACAAACTGTAAAAGCTGGTTTATCTATGAGCAAGAAATTATTAAAGTTTTAAAGGAAATATTACCTCAGGCGCTTTGATTTAGTTTGAACGAGAAGATTTTTCTAGGGTGAGCTTACGTTAAAGCTTATGAATATATTATCTCGAAACCGCTTTTAGAAAATCGGTTTTGTTTGGTAGTAAAATTACCAAAAAAATTTTGCTGTATTTTTTAAATTATTTGTTTTGTTATTTGATAGTCTTTTAATAAAGATCTGCTTTTATCAAAGCCTGGTAAATCTATCATTTAAATTCTGGTTTTTTCAAGAAAAGCTTAACTGTGAGATAGAAAGTAGAACTAAGAAAAGCAGAGCTTTGACCGATCTTTCGATCGCTCTAGCCTGTCTAATTTTGAAATCCCTCTCTCACCGTAAAAGTTCTTTTTTAGAAGACTAAGATTCAGTTTTAAATCGCCTGAAGACGACTTCAGCTATAAGGCAGACTAGCAGGTTTGTTCCCTGACCCCTTTTCCTTTCCGCCTCTTCCCTCTGGGATTAATTAAGAAATGTTAAGATAGTAACAGGAGAAATTGACCCGACAGTTAGCGGTTCGCCACTTGGAAATGGTAGTTACAACATCGTCAGAAGTAGCAGGACAAGCTCAAGAATTGAGGCAAGAAGACCGCCTCATGACACTGCCAGCAGGCGGGCCAGACCCCTCTCGCTTCGACTGGCTGGAAGCTTGGTATCCCATTCATTATGTAGAAGACCTCGATCGCTCTCAACCCACCCCTTTTACCCTCCTCGGTCGAAATGTTGCGATCTGGTGGGACAGAAACCATTCCGCCTGGAGAGTCTTTGAGGACAAATGTCCCCATCGCCTCGCGCCTTTGTCTGAGGGGAGAATAGCAGAGGATGGCTTGTTAGAATGCCCTTATCACGGCTGGGCCTTTGCAGGATCGGGGGAGTGCGACCGCATCCCGCAGCAAGTAGAAGGACAAACTGCCGAACGTTCCCGCCGAGCTTGTGTTGCCTCCTTACCAACCGCCGTGCGACAAGGACTCTTGTTTGCCTATCCAGGGAAACCAGAAAATGCTGCGGCTACCAAAATTCCCATCATCGAACCCCTCGAAGAAAACCCCGAAGCTTGGGTTTGCCTGAATACCTTCAGAGACTTGCCCTACGATGCACTGACGCTGCTGGAAAATGTCATAGACGCAAGTCACGTTCCCTTCACCCACCATCGTTCCGTTGGCAACCGGGCCAACGCTGCACCAGTTGAGCTGGAAATAGTTGCTTCCGATCGCCAAGGGTTCCGAGGCACTTGGGCAGAAGGACCCCGCCGAGGCACGTTAGGCCGACAAGACACCACTTTTATCGCGCCGGCCTTGATGTGGCACGACTTAACTTCTAAGCAGTTTGGTCGAACCCTGACAGTTGTGTATGCAACTCCCACTCGCAAAGGGGAATGCCGCCTCTTTGCTCGCTTTCCTTTTCAGTTTTCCTCTCAGTTACCTGGTTTGTTCCTGAAACTGACGCCTCGCTGGTACTCGCACATCGGCCAGAACGGCGTTTTAGAAGATGACCAAATTTTCTTGCATTACCAAGAACGTTATTTGGAGGCGGCCGGCGGTAGCGCGAATGTAGCGAAGGCGTTCTATTTACCCACAAAAGCCGATCGATTTGTCTTAGAGTTGCGTCAGTGGGTCAACCAGTACAAAGCTGATTTATTTGCGGGGGAACCTCTACCACCCCCGTTATCAAAGGAGCAACTGCTCGATCGCTACCATTCGCATACCGTCAACTGTGCGAGTTGTCGAGCCGCCAGCAGCAATATCAAGCGACTCAGGATGGGGTTAGCGGTTGCGGCTGTCATTATTTGGGCGGTCGCACCGCTGGTCATTGCCTGCTTCCCCCCAGTCGCCATCCCAGCCGCCGCTCTCTCAGCGGTGGCAATTCTGGGTGCTGGTGCAGCTTGGTTGGGACTCGGCCAGTTAGAGCGGAAGTTCTATGAGGGTCTGGAAGTGCCTCCCCGGAATTTACCGTAGCAGCGGGGAGTGGGGAAGGGAGTGGCGATCGGTGTGAATTTTTCCCCATCAGCCATGACTCATTCCCCACTCGGCCATTGCGATCGACCTCACAATTATCGATGTCGAATCCAATCGTATATCCCTAAATATTGAGCGCCGGGATGGTTCCAGGAGTAGTCATATTCCATTCCTTGAATTGCCAGTTGCTGAAACTCTTGCGGAGCGCTGTACCACAAATCAATCGCCCGATTGAGTGCTGATTCTAGGGCCTGGTAGTCGGTTTGGTAAAAGACATAGCCATTGCGCTCCTCGGAGGGTTTGTTCGTGTCATAGTCTCGGTCAAACACGGTATTAATTAAGCCACCCACTCCCCGCACGATCGGCACCGCACCATATTTTAAGCCGATCATTTGGGTGAGGCCGCAAGGTTCATAATTGCTGGGAACCACAATCATATCTGCCGCTGCATAGATCAGGTGAGATAATTCTTCGTTAAAGCCGAGTTCTAAATGGCAGTCTGGGTTATTATTCAAGTAGTTTTTCTCGTGGGAAAACCAAGCATTAAGACCGGGTTCCGTGGCAGAACCTAACAAGACAAATTGTGCGCCTCGATTGAGGGCGTAATACATGGCATGGTGGACGAGGTGAACGCCTTTTTGTTCGTCGAGGCGGCCGATGTAGCAAATAATGGGTTTGTCGCCGTGGCTGAGCCAAAGTCGCTCTCGGAGGGCTTTTTTATTAAATGCTTTTGCTTCTAACTCATCGTAGCTATAGTGATAGGGAATGTAGCGATCGATGGCTGGGTTCCAAACTTCATAGTCGATGCCGTTGAGAATGCCACCAAATTTGTTTTGGTGGATATGTAAGGTAGGACCTAACCCACAACCAATTTCGGTGAAACGAGCTTCCCAGGCGTGATGGGGTGAAACGGTGTTGACATAATTGGCGTAGACAATGCCGCCTTTCATGAAGTTTAATGCCGTTGGGTAGGAGTTATCGCCCAGGCGATTGGGGTCGAAATAATAAGCTTCTTGGTTAAGACCGGTGGCCCAGAGTACGTTTGCGCCTGCAATTCCTTGGTGTTTGAAGTTATGAATGGTGTAGCAAACCCGCTGAGTATCTAACCCGTGGTATTTATAAATTTCGTAGAGCATCACTGGAACTAAACCAGTTTGCCAATCATGACAGTGGATGATATCAGGGTGTTTGTTGGTTTTCAGGAGAAATTCTAATGCAGCTTTACTGAAAAACGCGAATCGTAGGTGATCGTCTAAGCAGCCATAGTAGCAGCCGCGGTTAAAGAAGTTATCTTCGGAACGGGGTTCGATGAAGAAGCACAACCGTCCATGTACCCAGCCACAGTAAACATCGCAGAGAATTGCGCCATTAAACCAGGGGACTGGTAAGTCGCGATAAGCTTCATGCAGCCCCCAAATATGGTCGTAGCGCATACAGTCATACTTGGGGAGAATGATTTCGACGCCATGACCCCGAATTTCTAACTCTCTACTGAGTCCATAAACCACATCTCCCAAGCCTCCGGCTTTGATGACTGGCGCACATTCCGAGGCTATTTGTACGATGTACATCCTTGCTCCTCAACCTATAAGAGTCCTTACCTTTACAAAAGATAATATTTTTCTGGCACGCCAAGGAGGTGACTTGGGGGACTGGCTATGAGGATGGCTGAGTTCTCTGGTGGCTGAAGAAGTCTGCTGTGGGGGTTGGTGTAACGCTTGAGGTATGCGGCGAGTACCGGAAGGTCAGGGTTTCTCAGCCGGGTGAGAGGATGGTCAGGAACTGCGATCGCGCTAACGGGACTTAGACAAAAACTGAGGCTAAAATGACTTCAAATCTATATGGGGAAAGGCTTTTAGATAAAATGGGTATGAATCTAGTATTGATAAGGGTTTCAGCCATTTTTATGGCATC
>JBLNEP010000158.1:0-118220 GCA_050262755.1 Actinomycetota bacterium
ACTTTAATAAGTCTTTCTCTTTGTTCTTGAGATAAATGATTTCTGGCTGGCATCTGTAGTTCGCGCTCGCTTACTTTTGTTGTCTGCCCATTATACAATATAGCTGCGTAGCAGCTTAACACCACGACGACCCCCTTTAATTTTTATCTCCCTTAGAAGGATTGCCTGATTGGGAGCAATTTTTAAATTTCCCTTGAAGAGATTATTAATTAAATTGCTGTCACAAAAAATTACATAAGTTTTGTGTATTTCGCTACTTTCAACGAAAGCCAATTGATTTAAAATCAGAGATTGGTGCATCTATCTCTAACAAAACGAACCTGACTCAAACCCCCTCGTAAAATACGTAGGCAGACTAGAATCCCCTATTTAATTGATACACCCTTTCCGGAGAAATGACTAGACCAATTCGCAAAATTATTAAAGAACGACGAGACTATAATACTTGGGTCGCCACTGAAACCCTAGAGGATTACTCTCTCCGCTACGCTCCTAAATCCTTTAGAAAATGGCCAGAACTCCTAGTTGCAAATACAGCGATTGGAGGGATTTCTTTTCTAGCACTAGAGGCAATCGGGGGTTCCCTCGTTATTAATTATGGCTTCACTAACTCTTTCTGGGCGATTCTCGTGGTAGGAGGCATTATTTTTTTCGCCGGACTGCCCATTACCTACTACGCTTCCAAATATAATATTGATATTGATTTGTTAACAAGAGGAGCAGGATTTGGTTATATTGGCTCTACTATTACTTCCCTCGTTTACGCTTCCTTTACCTTTATTTTCTTTGCCTTAGAAGCCGCAATCATGGCTCAGGCATTACAGCTTTACTTTCACCTCCCTTTACCCCTCGGTTATATCGTTTGCTCCCTGATTATTATTCCCTTAGTTTTCTACGGCGTCACTCTCATCAACCAGTTGCAGTTGTGGACTCAACCCATCTGGCTAACCTTAATGATTCTGCCCTACATTTTTGTTCTCCACAAAGAACCAGATGCTTTGACTAATTGGTTTCATTTTGCAGGAGACTCGCCGAGGGGAATTGCTTTCGATCCCCTGCTATTTGGGGCAGCAGCCACAGTATCCTTTTCTTTAATCGCTCAACTTGGTGAACAAGTAGACTACCTGCGATTTCTTCCCGATCAACACAAAAACAACCGTTTCCGGTGGTGGGTTGCAGTCATTTTAGCAGGGCCTGGGTGGATTTTCCTAGGAGTTGCCAAACAGTTAGGAGGAGCTTTTTTAGCTTCTTTAGCCATTAGTCATGGCGTTGCGACTGCTCATGCAAAAGAACCCATCCAAATGTATTTAGCAGGATTTTCTGATGTTTTCTCCCATCCCAGCGTGGTTTTATCCGTAGCGACCTTATTCGTGGTTATTTCCCAAATTAAAATTAATGTTACCAATGCTTATGCCGGCTCCCTCGCCTGGTCAAACTTTTTTTCTCGCCTCACTCATAGCCATCCAGGACGGGTTGTCTGGCTCATTTTTAATGTCCTAATTGCTTTATTATTAATGGAGCTGGGAGTCTTTGAAACCCTAGAAACTGTTTTAGGGTTATATTCAAATGTTGCGATCGCGTGGATAGGAGCTTTAGTCGCCGATCTCATCGTCAATAAACCCTTAGGACTCAGTCCCTCTTACATCGAATTCAAGCGAGCTTACCTCTACAACTTCAACCCTGTTGGGTTTGGTTCAATGGCGATCGCCTCTGTCCTCTCCATCCTTGCCTTTATGGGAGTTTTTGGTCTTTATGCCCAAGCTTATGCCCCCTTTATTGCCCTCGGTGTTGCCTTTATACTCTCGCCGTTGATCGCCTTAATCACAAAAGGAAAGTATTACATCGCTCGGACAAATATTTATCGCTCCACCAAATATGATTCCCTCGATTGTCTAATTACTTGCTGTATTTGCGAGCAAAATTATGAGCCAGCCGATACAGCATTTTGCCCGGTTTATGAGGGGGCAATTTGCTCTTTGTGTTGTAGCTTAGATGCTCGCTGCCATGATAGCTGCAAAACCTCTCAGCCTATGTTAGAAAGTGTAGGGGTTGCCATTGCCCAGTCTATTTATCAGCAAAAAAGTTTACCTCTGTTAGCAGTTCGACTGACAAAATTTTTAAAGATATTCCTATTAATTTCAACCTTAACGGGTGTAATTTTTGGGTTAGTTTACTTTCAGAGCGTTTGGCAATCCCCCGCAATTTCTACGCCAACAGCTCAGAAATTAATCGGAGTTTTCTTAGTCCTTTATGGCTTATTGCTAGTCTTCGCAGGCATTGGCACTTGGTGGTTAGTGCTGAGTGAAGAGAGTCGCGAACTCGCAGAAGCAGAGTTAGACAAGCAAAATTTTCAATTACAAGAAGAAGTCGCTGAGCGACAGCGAGCTGAAGCAGCCTTGCAGCAGTTAACCCATGAATTAGAACACCGCGTCGAGGAACGCACTGCTGAATTATCAGAAGCATTAGCTAGCCTCCAACAAGCTCAGACCCAGCTTGTGCAAACGGAAAAAATGTCTAGCTTAGGGCAATTGGTTGCAGGAATTGCCCACGAAATTAATAACCCGGTCAACTTCATTCATGGCAACCTAGTTTATGCAACTACCTATGTCAAAGATTTACTGACCTTGATTGTTCTCTATCAAAAAGAACTTCCCTCAGCCACTCCAAAAATTTTTGAATTCATGGAAAAAATTGAAATCGAATTCATACGGGAAGATTTACCAAAGCTGCTCACTTCTATGCAGGTGGGAACCGATCGCATCCGAGAAATTGTCCTGTCACTGCGAAATTTCTCAAGATTAGATGAATCTCAATTAAAATTAGTTAATATCCACGAGGGATTAGACAGTACCCTGATGCTACTAGGACATCGGCTGAAAGCTACGGGCGATCGTCCTGCTATTCAAGTGGTGAAGGATTATGGCAATTTACCCTTAGTGGATTGCTATGCAGGACAATTGAATCAAGTGTTTATGAATATTATCAGCAATGCAATTGATGCAATTGATGAGAAAAATTTAAATAATAAACTCTCAGGAATCAAGGTCGAACCAAACCAAATTACAATTGGTACAAGCGTGGGCGCAACTAACAAAGAAGTTGAGATTCGCATCCGAGATAGTGGGATGGGGATGCCTCCCCAGGTTCGCCAGAAAGTGTTTGATTACCTCTTCACAACAAAACCGATTGGTAAAGGCACTGGTTTAGGATTATCTATTAGCTATCAAATTGTCGTAGAAAAACATCACGGAAGTTTAAGCTGTGAATCAGAATGGGGGAAAGGGACAGAATTCTTGATCAGGCTCCCCCTTCACTCAGCGATCCCAACTCCGGTAGGATCGGCCTTGTAAAGAAAAGGAAAGAGCAGAGCTTCGCTGATGCTAAAAAGTGAGTCGATCGTCGTTTTCCCTGTTTCCCTTTCCCTCTCATTCCGGTACAACTGGAATCAATCAGAGGTGCACTCATGCCTACCGATTTACCAACAGTTTCAGTGGTGATTCCCGTCTATAACGGTGAGGCGGACTTGCCAGATTTACTGAACTGTCTCAAGGCTCAAACTTACCCGCCGTCGCAAGTCGAGTATTTGCTGGTGGATAATCAGAGTGGCGATCGCACTGCTGCTATCCTCCAAGCAGCAGCGGAGGATCAACAACTCAACATGACGATTCGCCCCCTCGCTGAAAACCAGATTCAAAGTTCCTACGCCGCTCGTAATACCGGCATCCGTGCCTCTAGGGGGGAAATTTTGGCGTTTACAGATGTGGACTGCCGCCCTCAACCGCAATGGTTAGCAACCTTGGTTGCTCCTTTCGCAACTCCAGAAGTGGCGATCGCAGTGGGGGAAATTCTCCCTCTCCCTGGATCGACCCTCTGGGAACAGCACGCTGCCTTGGAGAATACCTTATCTCAGAAACACACCTTAGCTCACCCGTTCTGCCCCTACGGTCAAACCGCTAATTTAGCAATTCGTCGCCTCGCTCTCATCCAAGTGGGTTTATTTCGTCCCTACCTCACGAGCGGTGGCGATGCCGATTTGTGCTGGCGCATCCTCCGAGAGACCGATTATCAGTGGTATTTTGTTGAAGCAGCGGTCGTTCAGCATCGGCATCGCTCGACTTGGCGACAGTTACAAAATCAGTGGTATCGCTACGGCGAGTCGAATCAGTATTTACACGAACTACACGGCGTTGAGTTGATGCGAGAGTTAACCACTCAGGAATATGCTTACCGATGGCTACGGTGGCTCTTGAAAGAATTACCGATCGCCAGCCTGAAAGCAATCACCCGTTCCATCACCCTGGCAGAATTGCTCAGAACTCCCATTGGTTTATCCAATGCTGCGGCGCGATCGCGGGGTCAGCGACAAGCAAAATTACCAGAAATTGCTCGCCAAATTGAAGGATTTTAGTTTTCTGGACATAATCTTTCGTGTTATATCAGAGTGTTACATCTAAATTGAGCAGCTACTGCTCTCCTCGCTAAACTCAACCAGTTCACCTGCTCAGAATTGCTCAGAACTCCGATTGATTTGTCGAATGCTACGATGGGATCGCAGGGTTAGCGGCCAGAAAGCCACTAGAAATTGCTTGCTAAATAGAAGGATTGTCGTTTTTTGGGCATGAGCTTCAGCGTTATATCAGAGTGTTACATCTAAATTTAGCAACGACTGAGCTCCTCCCTAAACCCAAACATCTATAAGTAGATTTGAGCGTAACTATCACAGAAATTTTTCGATCGACAGTTGCTTTATAGGTTACTCGCACGTAGAATCTTAAGTAACTCTTAAAGCTCCTAATTAACTTCACAAGTTTGTTGAGAAGAAAAATATCAGTAGCGAATTTACTCGTGCTGATAGTTTCTTCACAAGCTTTGTTGATAAAAAATTTAGGCTTGGCCTACGCAAAACCGCCCTCTAACCGGTTGAAAAAACCATGAAGAAGACGGTTTCTCTAACCATTGCCCTAAATCCCGTAACAGTTAGCCTGTGACCTGTACAAAACTTTTCAACAAAGTCAAGTACAGAAGCCGAGCCAACAGTCAACGGTGCTGTTTAAATGCAAATTCGTCTGAAGGTTTCCTTCAGACAGAGGCTTTTTTGACCCTTTTACAGAGAATGCCAATGGCCGAATTCTTCCTCCAGACCGTTTGGTTAATCCCCTGTTACCCCCTGATCGGTGCAGTTTTATCAATGCTGTGGTTTCCTAGCATTACTCGCCTCACAGGACCACGGCCTGCGGGTTACGTTAATGCAATTCTCACCTTCATTGCTTTCACCCACGGCGTGCTAGCTTTGCCAGCAACCTGGAACCAACCCCCCCAGGAACTCTTAATTCCTTGGCTTCAGGTGGCAGACCTCGACCTCACCATTCCCCTCGAAATTTCCTCCGTCACCCTCGGCGCCACGATTTTGGTCACCGGTTTAAACCTGCTGGCACAAATTTTCGCCGTCGGGTACATGGAGATGGACTGGGGGTGGGCGCGGTTCTACACCATCTTGGGTCTATTTGAAGGTGGGATGTGTGGCTTAGCCTTGTGTAACTCCCTCTTCTTCAGCTACATCATTTTGGAAGTTCTCACCCTCGGCACCTACTTGCTAGTCGGTTTGTGGTTAAACCAACCGTTAGTCGTGACAGGGGCCCGGGATGCGTTCTTAACAAAACGGGTGGGAGACTTAGTGCTGCTGATGGGAGTTGTCGCCCTCTTACCCTTAGCCGGAACCTGGAATTTCACCGAGTTAGCAGCTTGGGCCGAGACAGCCCAGGTCGATCCGACGGTGGCAACTCTGTTAAGCCTTGCTTTAATTGCCGGTCCGATGGGTAAATGTGCTCAATTCCCCTTGCACCTGTGGCTGGATGAGGCAATGGAAGGGCCGATGCCAGCGACGATCTTGCGGAATACGATCGTTGTGTCCACGGGGGCTTGGGTCTTGATTAAATTGCAACCCGTGATCGCCCTCTCGCCGATCGGCGTAACGGCAACGATCTGCATCGGTGCAGCGACGGCCGTCGGCGCCTCTTTAATTGCGATCGCCCAAATTGATATCAAACGGGCATTGTCCTATTCCGTCAGCGCTTACATGGGCTTGCTGTTTATCGCGGTGGGTACCGATCAAAATCAGGCGGCCCTGACTTTGCTATTCACCTACGCTTGTGGGATGGCGCTGCTGGTGATGAGTGTTGGCAACATCATCTGGAACAACATCACTCAGGATCTGACCAAACTCGGTGGTTTGTGGTCAAAGCGGCCGATATCGGGGCTAGCGTTTCTAGTGGGTGCTGTGGCGATGGTGGCTTTCCCTCCCTTCGGCTGCTTCTGGTCGTTGTTGCAAATGGCTGAGCACCTGTGGGCTCATAATATCTGGCTGTTTGGTGTCTTGTTGGTCGTCAATGGCTTAACCGCCTTCAGCGTCACCCGGGTATTTGGGCTGGTATTTACTGGCAAACCACAAACGATGACGCTGCGATCGCCGGAACTGCACTGGCCTTTTATCTTGCCCATGGTGATTTTGATGGGCTTTACCCTCCATCTCCCCTTGCTGCTTCTGCAATGGCACCTGCTACCAGAGTGGACAACGATCCAGGTTACGGTTGCTGGGTTGTTGGTGGCATCCACTGCGATCGGAGCCGGTTCTGGAGCCTTTGTTTATATGAATCAAAGCGTGGCTAAACCAGTGCGCTTGGGTTCTCAGCAAGTGCAAGACTTTTTTGCCTACGACCTTTACACTGCCAAACTCTATCGCCTGACGATTGTTTTCGTCGTTGATTTAGTTTCCAAAACAATTTTCTGGATTGACCGCTACCTAGTGGATGGCTTCGTCAATTTAGTTGGTTTGGTAACCGTGTTCAGCGGACAAAGTTTAAAGTACAACGTTTCCGGTCAAACTCAGTTCTATGTTCTGACAATTCTGTTAGGAATTGCTCTATTTGGGGTCTTAGTCAGTTGGCCGCTGTTGGTTCGCCTCTCCTTCATGGTGAGTGGCTAATTTGAGTTGAGATTTTAAATTGCAATTGCAATTTAAAATCAAAAAACTCCGGATTCCTAACCAAGAATTTCAACGATTTAAGTGGAGCGTGAGGAGATGAGTGGAAATAATCAGTCAGTCAGTTTCTCAAGGAGAAATTTACTCAAATTTAGTGCTGGAGCAATGGGTACAGGGGTTCTCACCGCTGGACTGGGTTCTCACTTAACAGTTCCTGAACCCGCAGTCGCCCAAAATGACATGAGTCCCGATCAAGCGCTGCAACTGTTAATGGAGGGGAACCGACGCTTTACCTCGAAAAAACTGCAAAATATCAACCAAAACTTTGCTCGCCTCACAGCCGTTGCCCAAACTCAAAAACCCTTTGCTGCGATTTTAGGCTGTGCGGATTCACGAGTGCCGGCTGAAATCATTTTTGACCGAGGGTTTGGCGATTTATTTGTCTGTCGTGTTGCTGGCAATATCGCGACAACCGAAGAAACTGGCAGCTTAGAATTTGGCAGTTTAGTGTTAGGAACTAAGGTGATCTTAGTTTTAGGACATGAAAGGTGTGGTGCCGTCGATGCCACCATCAAAGGCGCTCAAGTCCCCGGTCAAATTGCAAGTTTAATCGATGCCATTAAACCCGCTATCCCTCGGTCGGCTAATAAACCTGGCGATCGGCTGGAAAACACGATCAAAGCCAATGTTTTAGTCCAAGTTGAAAAATTAAAAGCCTCTCCTGTCATGGCACAGCTCATTCAAGAAGGAAAACTCAAAATTGTTGGAGGATATTACGATTTAGATACGGGAGAAGTGACTTTAGTCAGTTAGCGAGCATTTGTTGACCAAGGGGAATTTTTGATAGAAGGACCCATCCACTCTCAAAAATTCCGATTCAAATTCCTCAATCACAGATTCGCCATCACCTTTAAACTATGCTGAGTACCTTACTCTGGTTGCCGACCTTAGGCGCTGTTATCGTCGGATTTTTACCTGGAAACCAAACTGCTAACCGACTGCGCTATATCGCACTGGCGTTTGCGGTGGCGGTCTTGGTTTGGACGCTATGGCTATTGAGTCAGTTTGATTCAACCGCTTCTAGCTTGCAGTTTCAAGAATATTTACCTTGGTTGCCTCAATTAGGTTTGAGCTATAACTTAGCGGTTGACGGCTTATCTTTACCGTTAGTTGGATTGAGCAGTTTTTTGACAGTTTTAGTGATTTATGGTACTGGAACAGCCGTAGACCGCCCTCGCCTTTACTATGCGTTAATGCTGTTAGTAAATGCGGGAGTTGCCGGGGCTTTCATCTCCCAAAATTTATTGCTGTTCGTTTTGTTCTACGAACTTGAATTAATTCCTTTTTATCTCTTAATTGCCATCTGGGGGGGGCAGAAGCGGGAATATGCAGCGATTAAATTCCTACTCTACACCGCTGTCTCTGGCATTTTAGTGCTCGCTGCTTTCCTAGGTGTTGCTTGGCTGACTGGTTCCACAAATTTTGATTACGATGCGATCAGCACTCAAGGCTTATCTCTGCAAACGCAACTGGTTTTACTCACCATTTTGCTGCTAGGATTTGCGATCAAAATTCCCTTAGTTCCTTTACATACTTGGTTACCCGATGCTTACGTGGAAGCTTCGACCCCTGTGGTGATCATGTTGGGGGGCGTTCTTGCGAAGTTGGGGGCCTATGGCTTAGTGCGGTTTGGATTACAGATCTTTCCCGAAACCTGGGCCTTAATCGCCCCTGGTTTAGCGATCATTGGCACAATCAGCGTACTCTATGGGGCTTTAAGTGCGATCGCTCAAAAAGATATTAAACGCATGGTCGCTTACAGTTCCATCGGTCACATGGGTTATATCTTAGTCGCCGCCGCCGCTGGTACTCCGCTGTCAATGGTAGGGGCTGTTGCCCAAATGGTCAGTCATGGCTTGATTTTAGCCCTCCTCTTTTATTTAGTCGGGGTGATTGAAACGAAAGTTGGCACCCGTGATTTAGATATTCTCAATGGTTTAATGAACCCAGTTCGGGGTTTACCATTAACGAGTGCTTTGTTAGTTGTAGGGGGGATGGCCAGTGCTGGAATTCCTGGTTTAGTGGGATTCATTGCAGAATTTCTGGTCTTTCAAGGCAGTTTTTCAGTGTTCCCAGTGGAAACGTTACTGTGCATCATCGCCTCTGGTTTAACCGCCGTGTATTTTGTAATTTTGCTCAACCGTACTTGTTTTGGAAAATTGGACAATCAATTGGCTTACTATCCCAAAGTTGTGTTTTCTGAAAGTTTGCCGGCTTTGGTTTTAGCTGTAACAATTTTCTGGTTGGGAGTGCAGCCTATTTGGTTGGTAAAGTGGACGGAGGCGACAACCAATGCGATTGTGGCTACGCTACCCACTACGAACAGCCCAGTCATTGCTGCCAACTATCCACTTAATCAATAAGGGTTAGCGGTCATTGCAGGCATCATTCATACGGTTGAAGAAATCGTCCTGACGTTGCTGTTCCCTGAATGGATTCACGATGTTCTTAGGATCTTTCACGCCTTGCACCTACGCCAAGAATTGAGTTCAGTGTCCCCACCTGTTGAAAGTTAAAGTTAATCGCTTTTCCGGTTCAATCGAGAGCAAGATTATCCGTTACTCAGGTTCAATTCATCAGGAACGAAACATGGTACAAACTCCGGTTAAATCTGAAACTCCTAAAATTCCGGCTTCTAATCACCCCTTTGCGGATATCATTTACCGCTTAGAAGCAGGCGGTTCCATGCTACCCGATACGCCAGAAAATTTGATGCAAATCATCGGGATTTATAAAGCCTATGCAGTGCCGATGGATTTCTACTGGCGAGATTTGCTGTATATCGCTGAGCGAGTTTTTCTGGACCCACTTCCCTTTTTTAAATACTTCTTACCTAAGGAGTATTTAGATCTGCACAACCATTATGCAGGGGATGATGCAGATTTACGAATTTGGCGGGGGGAAGCGACGGCCCACCCGGAACTTTTGGCATTTATGGAGAAGGGAGAAACCTTCAAAATGCCGAAGTTATTTCATCACTGGTGGCATGACCGCATTAACATGGAGTTTGCAGAAGCTTGTATGCAAGCTATGTTGTGGCATCAAGGCATGGGGGGTCGATTTAATGATTACCTAGAAACTGAAGAATACAAAGCCAACTGCGATCGAGCTATTAAAGCTTATTTCAAAGGAAATCCGGCAATGCTGGGACTTTATAAGCTGTTCCCAGAAATGTTTATTGAGCAATGTCGCCAGATGTCTTATTATGCGAACCTGGGGCTGTTCTGGGAGGTGATGGCTCCAGTCTTTTTTGAGATGTCGGATATCTATGATGAGGGAGGATTTAAAGGCGTTCCCGATGCGATGAATTTTCTGGTCAATGGCATTTTTGCGATCGCAGGCCGTCCTATTTATCACCACGTTTATATCCGGGGTGAATGTTACGAAATTATCCCGAAATCAAAGGGGTTTATGTGGCTGTATGAAGCAGCTCTGCCTTATGTGGAAGCTGTTTTTTACCGCACAGCACCTTTCCGGGGTACTAAGTCTTACAATGCTCAGGCAAAACAAGTTCCAGATGAGCAGAAAGACTTCCACTATGGCATTCTCTATGCAGATGTATTTCCGGTCGGGACTGCGGGGATTCCGCCGACTTTGTTGATGCAGGATATGCTACATTTTCTCCCCCCTTATTTGGTCGATTACTATCGCCAGCATTGCCGGGGTGAAGATGATATGCTCATCCAACTGGGGATTACGTTCCAGCGCTCAATGTACAATGTAACTTCGGCTGTGATTCAAGCATTACGGGCAGCGTTACTGTATCCTTTGGACGATCCCAATCCTAAGCATTTGATGGCAAACCGTCGTTTCTTTGAAGCTCAAATGGATCGATTTAAGCGCCCTGAAGCTCGTTTACGAGACATTCAAAGGCAGGATTATCGATAAAGTGATGGGTATGAACTGAAGATACAGCAATCCTTCGGTTGGTTATGAATGATGCAGAGGGGGAATGGAAAATAAAAACCCGTTACTAGGACGATTCACAATCAATTGAAGAATGCTGTATCCTGATTCCTGCTTCTGTAACTCACCAGGGTTTTAAGTCCCTATTTCAACCCTAGGCTTGATGACAACGGCAGAGAAACAGAGACCGTTATTTTTTCATCAGGGACACTTTCTATGGCTAATCCTCCTCCATGTAGTTCTGCAAGGCGCTTAACAATGATTAAGCCTAATCCTGAACCTTGTTGTTCATAAAGTTTGCGTTCAAATTGCATGTGTGCTCCAATCCGAGCAATTTGTTCCGGTGTCATTCCTCTGCCTTCATTACTGACAGTCATTACAAATTGCTGATTGGCAATCACACTCCTTACGTGAATGGGAGTCCCTTCTAGGGAAAACTTACAGGCATTTTCGATTAATTCCTCAATAATTTTTTTCAATCTCCCTGCGGCGATGGGGAGAGACGCATCTTCCAGATTGATTTGCAAATCTGCTTCTCGCTTAAAAAGCTGAGCTTCTTGGTTTGCCTGCTCTTCAATGGCTGTTTTGGCAGAGTTAACTTGACAGTTTCGCATTGCTTGAATGCGCTCTTGATTGGTTGCTAAAAGTTCTAATTCTGCATAGAGTAGAAAATTGACGATGAGTCGATAGAGGCGCTTGCTAGAAAGCTGAATTTGCTCCAGCATTTCCATGATTTCAGCTCGATCGAGGCTGTCATATTCAGAGAGGAGAATTTCAGCAAACCCCATAATTCCATTGAGAGGAGTTCTTAGTTCATGGGGAAGGGAGTGAGTAATATTAGTGCGTAATTCATCCAATTTTTTTTGAGATTGTTGATAAAGCGCTGCTTGCTTTTCTAAGCGAGTTGCGATCGCCGCTAACAATTCATCGGCGGTACAGGGTTTGGTGAGATAATCATCGGCTCCTAATTCCATTCCTTTACGAGTGTCTGCTTTATCGGCTTTAGCTGTCAAAAAAATAAAAGGAATGGTGGTTGTTTCAGGATTACTTCGCACTGCTTCTAGGACGCCATAACCATCAACTTCTGGCATCATGACATCACACAAAATCAAATTTGGTTGATGTTTGTAGGCAAGTTCAATACCAATCTGCCCATTTTCTGCACCGAGGGCTTCAAATTCCTCAGCATTCAGTAATTCTAAAATATTTTCGCGAATTGATTCTTCATCTTCAATTACTAGGATCTTTGTCATATTTCCCTCTTTATTACAAGTTTAGTGAGTGCTGGTTAATCGTTGATGAGGATGTTTTTGGAAATTACCATAAATTGGCAACCCTGCGCAGAGAGAGGACGACAGGTATCAGGCTGTTGTTACCCTCTCTACTTTAATTATGACTGAATTGGCAATCTTCTACCGCTACCGACTAGCTTTTCAAATTCAACCGTTGGTAACGGACGACTAAATAGATACCCTTGAATTGCATCACAGTGATGTTCTCGCAAAAAATTTAATTCTGCTTCTGTTTCTACTCCTTCTGCAATCGCTTTAATATTCATCTGATGAGCCATTTGAATAATGGCTGCGGTAATGGCTGTATTTTTGGCATTTTTATTGATATCCCTAACAAAACATTGGTCAATTTTTAAAATATCAAAAGGAAATTGTTGTAGATAGCTTAAAGAAGAATAACCGGTGCCAAAATCATCAATCGCTATTTTTAGCCCAATGTCTTTGAAAGCCTTCAACCTCCGAATTGCGACTTCTACATTTTCCACCAGGATACTTTCTGTCAATTCTAACTCTATGAATTCGGGTCCAATTCCCTTGTCCATTAATATTCTAACCAATCTCTGACGAATATCAATTTGGTTAAATTGGCGACCGGATAAATTGACAGCTACTCGTAGGGAGGTGAGTCCTGCACTCTGCCAAGCTTTGATTTGTTGGCAAGCAGTATTCAACACCCACTCCCCGATTGATTCAATCAATCCTGTCTCTTCAGCAATGGGAATAAATTTTGCAGGTGAAACGATTCCTCGTTCGGAGTGGTGCCAGCGTAACAAAGCTTCGGCACTCACAATTCTTCCTGTTTTGAGTTCGACCTGAGGTTGATAATGTAACTGAAATTCTTCCCGGTCTAAAGCGCGACGTAAATCAACTTCTAAAGCAAGTTGATCGGTCGTATCCACATGAAAAATCGGTTGATAAAATTCATAGCGATTTCCTCCTTGCTGCTTGGCATATTTCATGGCTTTGTAAGTTTGCCGTAACAAGGTTTCTAGCTCGCGACCATCACGGGGACAGAGAGCAATCCCGATACTGGCTGTGATGAAAACTTCACGACTTCCTAATGCAAATGGTTGGGAGAGAGTATTTAAGATATTTTGAGCCACAGCACCCACAGCTTTTTTAGACTCGACTGGTGCTAGAATGATGGCAAATTCGTCGGCATTTAAGTAAGCAACAGTGCTTAATTCTGTTCCGACTTGAGCGACAATCCGCTCGGCTGCGGCTTTCAGGATCAAGTCGCCAGACTCATACCCCCAAGAGTCATTGATGCGGTTAAATCGATCGAAACCTAAGTAAAGAATTGACAATAAAGAAGAAGATTGCAGATAAGAACCCAAAACGGGGGGACTGACAGTTTTGAGGTTGGATGCTGTTAAGATTTGCTGGAAGCGATCGCGCAGTGACAGCCGATTGGGCAAATTCGTCAAGCTATCATAATAAAGCAAGTGGCGCAGTCGTTCTTCTGCCACCTGTAGCGACTCAAGCAACTGGGTTTGGGTGGCGGTATAGCGCTCTTGTAGCTTAAATTGTTTTTCTAACCGAATGACGATCGCTTTCAAGAGTTCGTTGGCCGTGCAAGGTTTGGCGAGGTAGTCATCGGCCCCCAGTTCCATTCCCATCCGTAGGTGCGAGCGATCGGCTAAGGAGGTGAGAAAAATGAATGGAATCGTTGCTGTCAAAGGGTTCTGTCGCAACTGACTCAAGACGCCGTAACCATCTAAGATTGGCATCATCACATCACACAGAATTAAATCGGGTAAGTGTTCTATGGCAAGCTTGACCCCGACTGCTCCATCCTCTGCACCCAAGACTTCAAACTCCTCTGCTTTGAGCAGCTCTGAAATATTGTCTCGAATCGGTGCTTCATCCTCAATGACTAGAATCTTTTTCATAGGTATTGCTATCAAAAATATTCAAGCGACGGAGCATTGTGACATTTTCTGGAGTCAGCAGATCTTGTAAATTAGACAGTTGATTCAGAATTGAGATTTCGCGGATACACTCTTCTTGCAAGATCCTGAGATAGCGGTCGCGAGCTTCCTGGGACGGAGCAACCTTCAGCATTTGGATTGCTAAATTAATATTCGACATCGGATCGCGCAAATCTTCCGAGAGCCGCTTCAGGAGTTCTTCTCGGGTTTGGCTGAGTCGTTGGAGTTCTTGAACTCGCTTCTGTAAAGCTCTAGCACGGTCTCGATCGCTGCTAGATTCTCGCAGGTAAGCGGCCTGTTTTTCTAGACGTACAGTAATCGCACTCAGGAGTTCGGTTGGCGTACAAGGCTTACTGATATAGTCATCGGCTCCCAGTTCCATTCCTAAGCGAAAATCATCTCGGTCTGTCTTAGCCGTCAAAAAAATGAAAGGAATGATGGCCGTCGCTTGGTTTTGCCGTAACTCTGTCAGTACCGTATAACCATCAATGTCAGGCATCATAATATCACAAATAATCAAATCCGGTTGAGACTCTTGGGCGGCTTGGATGCCTGTACTCCCATTTTCTGCCCCGATCGCCTCATAGTTTGAAAACTCTAGAATTTCGAGAATATTACTGCGGATGGCAGCTTCATCTTCAATCACTAAAATTTTTACCATTTGGAAACCTATCTTTTTAACGAAGGAGTGAACAATTTGCTAAGGAATGACTTCATCTATTTTACAGATTTAAGAGCACTGACTCAGTTTTTGCAGGTAGACGCAGAGGCAGTACCACTGTGAATGTCGTTCCTGCACCTACTTCGCTTGCTACTGAAATTTGACCCCCGTGTAATTCTACAGACCTTTTCACGATCGCTAAACCCAGCCCCGTACCAGATATGTTACCAACATTACTGGCTCGTTGAAATGTCTCAAAGATTCGCGGTTGGTCTTCGAGGGGAATGCCAATTCCCTGGTCTTGAATGCGGAAAATTACCCATTGAGACGGGGAGAAGAAGGGCGACGGCACAGAGTCCTGTGGCACTTCTTCCTCCACTGCTATCTCCAATTTAACCTGGCTCCCTTGTGGCGAATACTTAATGGCATTGGAGAGCAAGTTGCTGAGAATATGTCGAAGCAGTTTTTCGTCCATCTCCGTCTCCCGACAGCCTGCTTGATAATTCAACACGATCGGGTGTTGCTGAGCGTCTGTCAGTTGTAACTCTTCTACGAGGCTGTGACAGAATCTTTCTAAGTTCATCGGGACTGGTTGGAACTCTAGCTTGCCTGCCTCTGCTTTGCCAATCACCAACACATCTTCTAACAGTTCCGTCATCCGCTTAACGGCGAGTTTAATCCGTTGGAAATGAACAAGTTTTTTCTCATCCGACCATTTGTGACCGTAACTTTCTACCAAACCACTTGAGAGTACAATCGTGCTGAGGGGAGTCCGGAATTCATGGGAAACCATTGTGACAAACTTGGCTCGCAGTTCAGACAGTTCTCTCTCTCTGACCAAGGCTTTGAGAATCTCAGCTTCAGCTTGTTTGCGATCGCTAATATCCCGTCCTTCTGCGATCAGCATCACCACTTTTCCCGTCGTGTCGGCCACAGGTTTGATCGAGAAGTCAATCGTTAGCACTGTATTGTCTTTACCCAGTAGATCCGCCTCATAGCGAACAAACTCTCCTAAGGCGGCGGCTGCGATCGCCTGCTGCAACTTCTCTTGACTGCTTGGGTCAACTCTCCAGCCAGGAGATTCCCAAAAGGGATGACCCACCACCTCCTCTAGTTTCATCCCTGCAAAGTCAAGGGCGGTTTGGTTAATTTCGAGTACAATCCCTTCAGGCGTGAGTAACCCCATGAGCTGAAAAGTTTGGTCAAAAATCGCCCGAAATCGGCGCTCGCTTTCTCCCAACAGGTGCAGAGTTTGCGACCGCTCGATCGCATACCGCAGCGCTCGCACAAGCAATTGGGGTGTAATTTGCCCTTTCACCAGATAATCCTGTGCCCCCAGTCGCACCGCTTCTAGAGCGATCGCCTCGTCATCCAAACCCGTCATCACCACCATTGCCGTATCTTGTGCGACTTGTCGCAGTCGGATCAGGGTTTCCAGGCCGTGACTATCCGGCAAAGACAAATCTAGCAATACGACATCAAACCCCTGACGGCTGAGTTCTTGAAAGGCTTCCTTTCGCGACTCTACTGACACCAATTCCCAATCCACCCCTGTCGAGGCTTCTAGAAGTTCTTGTAACAGATCGGCGTCAGCGGGGTTATCCTCTACTAACAAGATTTTAATCGACATAGTTAAATTCCTTTACACTTCATTTACGTTACTCTTGGCTGATTCACGCTCTCAAATTTCTCCTCAACTTGATTTTTTATCTCTACTTTTAAGAGTGGGTGGTTGCATCATCGTTGATGGAACTCGACCCAATTTATGAAATTTACAGAATAAAAGGCGTGTTTGAACCGGGAGTTCTGCTGAAAAACTAGCTCACCTTCGCTTCAACACGCCTCTAGATTTTTCGGATTCGCTTGCTGAGCGAAACTGCCTGTCATTTTTTAAACACCCTGATTCCATAAGCCTCCCTGAATTGATAATTTTACCTGATTTTTTTGTGACTTGCCTCAATTTATCTGGAAACTTTGAAATAACAGAGAAAGAGAGATTGGAGTTAGCACCCTGTTTTTTTGTAGTATTAACCTTTATCTCCTTTCGATTAAGCGTTGCAGATCCTGAGCTGAAAAAGCAGAGTCTTGTTGAATTTCATCACATTTATATTTCTTCAAAAAAGAGACTTGTGCTTCTGTTTCTACCCCCTCAACAACAATTGTTAATTTCAAATTACGAGCCAATTGACAGATGGCATTAATGAACACTGCATTCGGAGAATTACTTGCGACTAAACTGCGCTCCATTTTCAAAACATCCAGACTGAGTTGTCCTAAATAATCCAAACTACTATGCTGGATGCCAAATTGACCAATTGCTGTTTGAACTCCTAGCCGTTTGCAATCCATTAACTTCATCGCCATTGCGTTGGCATTTTTAGCATTAACGATTGTATCTGCTGCTATTTCAAGTTCTAAGTATTTGGGTTCAAGGGCAACTTCCTGTAGAACTTTTGCGATGGTTTCCTGGAAGTTACTCTGATTCAAAAATTGCTCAGTTAATTTGACTCCCACCCGCAAAGGGAGCCGAGACTTTTGCCAAACCTTTGCTTGTTCGCAAGCGTTTTTCAACATCCATTCATTCACCGCCTCACTAAAGCCAGACTGTTCAACGATCGACCAAATTTTAGTGGTTGGGACCGCTCCGAGCTGGGGATGATACCAATATAAAACTGTTTCTACTCCTACAATTTTATTCTTACGAAGGTCAATGCGAGGCTGATAGAAAAGTTGGAGGTCTTTCCGCTCCCAAATTCGGAGCAAATCTGCTGTCAATTGTACATCTAAAGGAACATCATTTCCCATCACCGGTGGTCGATAAATTTGACAGCGGTTGCCACCCGCTTGCTTTCCTTGAGCCATCGCTACACCCGCTTGTCGCCGTAATTCTTCCAAGCTAGCAGCATCGGGATAAAAAGCCAGACCCACTGTAGCAGTGATTACCACAGATTTACGATCGATTTCCAAAGGTTGAGCAATCACTTTTAACAAACTCTGACCCATTTCTAAGGCTACATTTTCCTCGGAAACAGGTGACAGCAACAGCGCAAACTCATCGCCATTTAAGCGAACTACACCCACCCCTGCTAGACGCTGATTAAACTGCTTTAAACGCTCAGATAATTGTTTTAAAATTAGATTCCCATTTTCATAACCGATCGCGTCATTCATCTGACCCATGCGGTCTAAACCCAATAACAAAAAAGGGATTAATCGTTGCTGGCGACTCCTTTTAGCAATAGCCTGCTGCAAATATCCCCGGTCTCCACTTAACGCTGACAAATTGGGCAATCCTGTTAACGAGTCAAAATTTTCCAACTGTTCTAATTGCTCTTCAATTTGCTTTAACTTCGCCTCTTGTAGTGCAGCTTTTTGCAAACGTGCCGAGATTGCCTCTAGCAATTCTTCATTAGTACAAGGTTTGGTCAGATAATCATCCGCCCCCAAATTCATCCCCTGTCGTAAATCAGAACGAGTTCCTTTAGCGGTTAAAAAAATAAAAGGAATTGCCGCAGTTTCTGGATTTTGACGAAGCGCAGTAATCACACCATATCCATCAATTTCTGGCATCATTACATCGCAAATAATCAGATCGAATTTTTGCACCTGCGCCAGTTTGATGCCTTCTTTCCCATTCGCAGCTCCCATCACCTTAAATTCTTCTGCCTCTAGCAGTTCGACAATTCCCTCCCGGATGTCATCAGTATCTTCGATTACCAGAATGCTACTCATTATTTGCTCCTTTAATCTCCTACCTACTCAAGAATGCACACCTCAAACCTAACCCTCAATGGGCAGTTTAACCACTGCCAGCCAGAAATCTTCTATCAGTCTTACCACCCGACTAAATTGCTCAAAATTCACGGGTTTAGTGATATAGCAATTAGCATGAAGTAGGTAAGACTTAAAAATATCATCCTGAGATGCAGATGTTGTGAGAACCACAACCGGAATTACCTTTAATTGCGGGTGTGATTTAATTTCTCCTAGCACTTCTAAGCCACTTTTTTTTGGTAAATTCAAGTCTAGCAAAATTAATTCTGGACGGGGAGCTTTGGCATATTTACCCCGGCGATATAGAAAATCTAATGCTTCGACTCCATCCTCAACAACATGTAAGTTATTGCGGATATTACTGACCTCGAATGTTTCCACTGCTAGATCGGCATCACTTGGAGAATCCTCCACGAGCAGAATCTCCACGGGTTTGATATCGTTTTGAGCCATTTAAATCCTTCCCTCCCTGGAGATTCCTATTGTACCCCTTTGGTTCAACAGGAATTGTTAATCGCTAGGCAGTTTGACCACTGCCAGCCAGAAATCTTCGATTAACCTAACAACTTTGGTAAACTGTTGAAAATCTACCGGTTTGGTGATATAGCAGTTAGCGTGCAATGAGTAAGACTTCAGAATATCCTCTTCCGCCGCAGAAGTTGTAAGGATCACAACTGGAATCATCATTAATTGCGGGTCTGACTTAATCTCCATCAGCACTTCCAACCCACTTTTTTTAGGCAAGTTGAGATCGAGAAGAATCACATCAGGACGGGGAGTATGAGCATAGGAACCTTCGCGGTGCAGAAACGCTAAGGCCTCAACTCCATCTTCAACCACGTGTAAATGATTAAGGATCTTACTTGCACCAAGGCTTTCTATTGCTAAGTCGGCATCACTGGGGGAGTCCTCCACAAGCAAAATTTCAACAGGTTTAACATTTTTGTAAAGAGTCATGATGGTTCACTGCCTATGAATGGGAATAGTAAAGTAGAAGGTTGCACCTTGGCCTAACTGAGAATCAACCCAGATTCGCCCGC
Organism: Actinomycetota bacterium; assembly: GCA_050262755.1. Classification (GTDB taxonomy): domain Bacteria; phylum Cyanobacteriota; class Cyanobacteriia; order Cyanobacteriales; family Microcoleaceae; genus JBLNEP01. Next base: position 19,644 of record JBLNEP010000158.1, read on the forward strand.
CGTGGCGTTCAACAATGCGTTTGCAAATGGCTAAGCCAATTCCTGTCCCCGAATATTCTCGTCGCGAATGCAAGCGCTGGAAAATGATAAAAATGCGCTCTGCATAGTCAGGTTCAATGCCAATGCCATTGTCATGAACCCCAAACAACCATTCAGTCTCCCGTTGCTGAATGGAAATCCGAACGAGGGGTATATCTTCTCGACAAAACTTGATCGCATTGCCAATCAGATTTTGGAATAGTTGCACCAATTGTCCCTCATCTGCCAATAGGGTTGGCAGTGACTCGTAGGTAATGGTGGCATTTTTTTCTGCGATCGCCATTTGCAAATTAGTCAAAGCTTGTTTGATCGCTGCATCGCAGTTGGTTGGTTGAAACTCCTTGCCCTTCGTCCCCACCCGCGAATAAGCCAACAAGTCATTAATTAACTGCTGCATCCGAGTGGCACCATCAACAATGTAATTAATGTATTTATCAGCTTTAGCATCCAGATTGCCTTGATAGCGCTGGGCGAGCAATTGAGTATAGCTAGTCACCGCCCGCAGGGGTTCTTGCAAGTCATGGGAGGCGACGTAAGCAAATTGCTCTAATTCTTGGTTGGAGCGTTTAAGATCGTCAGTCAGATGCTGAAGAGCGGCTTCAACTTCTTTGCGCTCGCTAATGTCAATACAAGAACCAATGTAACCAGCAAAACTCCCATCCGGTAAAAACCGCGGCGTCCCCGTATCCAACAACCACCGATAATCCCCATCAGTATGGCGCAGGCGGTATTCCATCCGGAACCCAGCGCGGTTCTCAAAGGCCATTCGGTAAGTTTTCAGACATTGCTGATAGTCTTCAGGATGCAACCCCTCTAGCCAACCATCCCCTATTTCCTCTTCAACCGTGCGCCCCGTAAAGTTTAGCCAAGTTTGGTTAAAGAAATAATACTTAGCATCAGTCCCTGCGATCCACAGTAATACCGGAGCGCTATCAGCCATGGTGCGGAAACGTTGTTCGCTCTCCAGCAAAGCTTTCGCGGCTTCTTTACGCTCAGTAATATCACTAGCTATCCCTAAAAACCCCGTAATATTCCCTTCGATGTCCCATAAACAAGTCACTGACAATTCCACTGGGAAGCGCGAGCCATCTTTACGAAGATAAGTCCATTCATTTTCATCAACTCCGCCTTGACGTGCTTTGATGGCGAGTACCTCAAAACCTGGTGCTAGTTCAAGACCCAGTTCTTCCGATAAAACTGTAGCCCGCTGCGCTACCTCTTGCGGATCGTGAATCATCACGAGGGTCACTTTACCGACGACTTCCTCCGCCGAGTAACCTAACCAGGTTTCCGCCGTCGTATTAAAGGTGCGAATCACACCCGATGGATCGGTGGAAATAATCGAGTAATTCGCACCATCTAAAATTGCCCATTGCAGTTGCGTCACTTCCAGCAACGTTTCCTCGATCCGCTGGCGCTCAGCAATTTCTGTTTGCAATTGTTGGTTGGATAATTCTAGTTCAGCCGTGCGCTTGGCAACTCGCCGTTCCAAGGTTTCATTGAGTTGTTTAATTTTCTCCTCAGCTTGGACGCGGTCGCTAATGTCCGTAATAGTGCCTACATAGCTTTTTACCTGTCCTGACTCCTCTACCAAACTGACAGCCTGAGCAAACACCCATTTCACTTGACCATCGGGCCGTTGGAAGCGATACTCAGCGGTAAATGGGAGATGCTCAAAAGCAGCTTGGTTCCACTCCGCTTGCACCCGAGCGCGGTCTTCTGGGTGAATGGCCTGTGACCATCCCTGACCGAAGGCTGCTGGAGGCTTGAGGCCAGAAATTTCGCACCAGCGGTCATTAACATACAAGCACTCTCCAACGGCATTGGTGTAAAAAATACCCACCGGTGAAGCTTCCGTTAAACTTTGATACCGCGCCTCACTGTCGCGCAAGGCAGCCTCAGCTCGTTTAGCCGCGGTGATGTCGCGAGCAATGGTCGAGAAGAATTCGACTTCGTTGTTGGCGGATTTGTGAGCGATGATCACTTGAGACGTGGGAATCTCTCGGCCCTGGCGGTCTAAAAACAGATTTTCGCCACTCCAAACTCCTTCCCGGATGGCTGTTGGCAAGCACTCGTTTACCATCAGTTCTAAATTCAGGGGGGAGAGAAAATCGGTAATGTGGGTCTTGACCAGGCTTTCATTGATTGCCAGTCCTAGCATGTCCCGACCCGCTCGATTAATGTATAAAGCTTGACCGCTCGCATCAGAAATGCCGACTAAATCAGGGGTTGCCTCTAGGATCGCTAGGATGCGGTTTTGGTTTTCCTCAGCTTGTTTGCGTTGGGCGATATCTCGCACCACACAAATCAAGCCACCATCTTCGAGGGCTGTGAGTGAGAGTTCCTGGGGATAGGTGGTGCGATCGCGCTTTAAGCCGATCGCTTCTCCCCGCCACCACCCCTTTGCCCTGAATTCAGGCATGATCTGGCGATCGAACCGTTCGAGTTCATCGGCTGAGTATAGCGTTTGCCAAGTTTTGCCAAGTAGTTCTGCGGAGTTGCTGTACCCGTAAACATGAGTGTGAGCTTGATTCATGTAGATATAGGCGCCGTTGCTATCGAGTACGGCGATGCCATCTGTTGCCGCTTCGATCGCAGCCGATCGCCGATGCAACGCTTCTTCAACCTGCTTGAGCGCCGTAACATCACGGGCAATGGCATAGATCAACCCTTCTTCTAACAACGGTACCGACGACCAGGACAGCCACTTGTAGGAGCCGTCTTTGCTGCGATAGCGGTTCTCAAAATAGACACTGGTGCTGTCGCTATCCATTTGATGCCAAGCGACCGTTTGCGTGGCCTCTCGGTCTTCCGGATGGACAAACTCAAACCAAGGACGGGCCATAAATTCTTCAGGACTATAGCCCAGGATGCTGCTCACCGCTGGGTTGACGCGCTTGAAGTAATCATCAGAGCCGAGGATGCAGAGCATATCGACGGAGAGGTTAAAGATGCGATCCAGTTCGCTTTGCGCTTTTTGTCGCTCTGCGATCTCGTTTTGTAATTGTTCGATCGCCTTTTCCAACTCAGCGGTGCGCTCCTGCACCCGGATTTCTAATTGGGAGGCGGCACTTTTGAGCGCTGCTTCGATTTGCTTGCGATCGCTGATGTCGCGCATGATCGTGGAAAAATACTCCACGGAACCAGCGGCGGATTTATGGGCGATGATCATCTGGGAAACGGGGACTTCGACCCCGCTGCGGTTGATCAGTGCCGTTTCTCCCACCCAAACACCGTCTCGGATCGCAGCTGGTAAGCCTTCAGTCTGGATTAAGTTAAACGCCCATTGCGGATGGTAGTCAACGATTCGCAGTTGGAAGAGGTCTTCATCTGGGGCTAACCCCATGATTTTCTTACCTTGCTCGTTATTCCAGAGGACATTGCCTTCGAGATTGGTAATGCCGATGAAATCGGTACTTGCTTCTAAAATCGCTACCAAGCGCGACCGCTCGGCCTCTGCTTGCTTGCGATCGGTGATGTCGCTGGCAACCGCATAAATTGTTTTGCCGGAAGTGTAGGGGGCCGAATGCCACAGCAGCCACCGATAGGAGCCGTCTTTGCAGATAAAGCGGTTCTCGAACCCAATCAATTCTTCTCCTCCCTCCAGTTTCTGCATATTGGCGAGGGTGGCTTCCTGGTCTTCAGGATGGACAAATTCGATGTAAGGTTTGCTAAAGAGTTCTTCGCTGCTGTAGCCGAGGATGTTTTCCCAAGCGGAGTTGAGGCGTTTGAAATAGCCATCGAAACCGGCGATGCACAATAAATCTAGGGAAAGGGTAAAAAAGTTCTCGTAGTCTTGCTCTGTGCGCTTAAAGAAGGTGATATCTTTGAAAACGGCAATGGTTGCTTCAATGCTGCCGTCTGGGGCAATCACAGGGCTGAAGGTGTATTCATAGTCGCTGATGCCATCTGCAGTGGGTAAGCAGGTTACTCCTTTGACGGTTCTGCCGGTGGTCAACGTAATTTCTCGTTTGGCTTCTAAGCGCTCTACTAGGGGGGTTGGCCAATTCAACTCTCGCCAAGTTTTGCCGATGATGTCTCGCGGTTGCAGTCCGAGGGCTCGAGTGGCGCTGGGGCTAATGTAGCGGTATTTACCCTCTCGGCTATAGATAGCAATGCGATCGGGTGTATCTGAGAGAAAAGCATCAAAAATGCGGGTTTGTTGCCAGAGTTCCGTCACCAGTTCTTTGGTGGCTGCTTCTGCTTGCTGGTATTGATTAATTTCTGATTGGAGAGCTTGATTGGTTAACTCCAACTGAGTGAGGCTGGGAAATGCCAGAGCTTGGGGAATTAACGTGATTAATTTAGTGCCAGTCCCAAGGGCAATAAAAGCAGTGATGGCCTTGAAACTACTGGAAAACCAACTGGTTTGATGCCACAGCCTCCACATTTCTAGGAAATGAGTGGTATTCCAGCAGATGAGGAAGGCTGCAAACAGCCAAAATCCTCCTCGAAACGGGAAGTCTTGTCGCTGGCGGGTTAAGAATAGCAACAGAGCAGCAATGATGTAGCCAGCCAGGATTGTCAGTGTATCCCAGATGACATCAAGTGCGATCGGCTCTAACTGCTCTGGGTTGCAGTTGACAGGGAGAATTAGGGGGTGAACCGATAAAAGGTTTGTGACAAAATAGAACATAGTATACTCATTGCCATTCGTCAGTACCGTTTTGGGTGCGAAAGACTCTAGGTTGGATGAATTGGCGCCTACACTCTGTCGTCCGTAGGTTTGCTGTTCTATCTGCTCTATTAGAAAAGGCTCCCTGAGAAACGCTACGCCTTCGGAAAGCCTCTGGGTAGAGGCGAGAGTGTTAACAATACTAATTTGGCATACTTGATCGGCTGCTACTACCGGGATGATACCCAGACCTAGGGCGATCGCAGTCCGTGATTTCCCTTGGCTATTACTAGGGGAGCTTGCGTAGATTTACTCATCCCCCATTTTTAAAGGGAACGGGAAATGAGTCAGCGCTGCTATTTGACTCATTATGGCAACGCAAAAATTATCAGTCAATGGTTCACTCTCAGGTTGGGAGTTTCCTGAATCAAACACTTAAAGGCAACGTTACAATAACCGCAGTTCCTACATCAAGCTGACTTTTCACCTCAATTGTGCCTTGGTGCAACTCGACAGACCTCTTAACAATTGCTAATCCTAACCCGGTCCCAGAGATGGTACCGACATTCGTGGCTCTATGGAACATCTCAAACATTCGCTGTTGATCCTCTGGCGGAATGCCAATTCCTTCGTCTTGAATGTGGAAAATGGCAACTTCCTGAGACGAAGGAAGCTCAGCAGAGGCATAGTAAATTGATTCAGAAGTGAGTTGGAGAAATGGCTCGCTGGTTCTGAGATGGTCTAATCTTCCCACCCAGAGACTAAAATTGATGACCCCCCCTTTGGGAGAGTATTTAATTGAATTTGAAAGCAGATTGAGCAGGATCTGTCGCAGCAGCTTTTCATCGATTCTGACTTCATTTTTGTGGTTATTGCAAGTGAAAATAATTTGGTGGTGAGGATATTGGTACATCATCTGCGCTTCTTCCACCAATTCACAACAGAAATTTTCTAAGTGGATGGATTCTGGTTGAAATTCTAATTTCCCTGCTTCTGCTTTGCCAATAATCAAAATGTCCTCTAACAAACTAGCCATTTGTTTGACGGCTGTCTGAATCCGCATTAAATGAGTGAGTTTTTTCTCTTCCGTCCATTTGTGGCTATAATTTTCTAGCAAACCCGCTGAAAATAAAATCGTCGCTAGCGGGGTCCGAAATTCATGGGAAACCATTGAGACAAAGCGAGATTTAAGTTCATTGAGTTCCCGTTCTTTTTCCAAGGATTTGCGGATTTCTGCTTCGGCTTTTGCTCTAGCAAGGGCAATTTCAGTCGTAGCATATAAATCTCTCTCTTCAAAGGGTTTAACAATATAGCCAAACGGGTAAGTTCCTTTGACTCTTTGTAAGGTCACTTCATCAGTATGAGCGGTCAGGAAAACGACCGGGAGCTGAAATTGAGAGGAGATGATTTCAGCGGTCTGTACTCCATCGAGTTTTCCTTTTAATTGGACATCCATCAACACTAAATCAGGCTGAATTTCTTCGATTTCCTCCAAAACTTTTTCTCCTGATGAAAAAATAGCAGGAACTTCATAGCCAAACTTCTTTAAGCTGTTTTTAATGTCTAAAGCAATAATTCTTTCATCTTCAACAATGACTATTTTGGTTGGTTCATTCATAAGTTTAAGTCTTGAGAAATTGAATTGATTACTTTCTATGAAAAAATCGCAGATCATGACTTGTAAAACCTTAATAAAAATTCGGTACCGTTGCTTCTATCTAATTCGATGCGCCCATTCAGTTGTTCTGCTAAGTTCCAGACTAACTGTAATCCTAAAGATTCAGTTTTTTCCCACTCGAATTCTAGAGGTAGACCAATGCCATCGTCACTAATTTTTAGGAGATATTCTTGCTGTCTTTCTTCTTTAAAAAACACGGAAATTTGTCCTGTTTTTTCAGGGTCTGGAAAAGCATATTTTAAAGAATTAGAAACCAACTCATTGATAATTAAGCCACAGGGAAGAGCGGTATCAATATCTAAGGGATTGCTATCAACTTCTACCACAGAGGTGATGTTTTTTTGAAAACCCCGATAAGAATTTAAGAGATTGGTCACTAAGTTCTGGATATAATCAGCCGGATCGATCCGTCCTAAGTCAGGCGAACTATATAATTTTTCATGGATAAGAGCCATCGACCGGACTCGGTTGTAGCTATCAGTAAACATGATGACAACTTCTTGGTCGCGGATGTAACTCGCTTGCAGCTTGAGAAGACTCGAAACGATCTGCAAATTGTTTTTAACTCGGTGGTGGATTTCCTTGAGCAAAACTTCTTTTTCTTTCAAGGAAGCTCTCAGTTTGGCTTCGGCGTCTTTTTGTTCCGTGATATCAATGGCAACTGAGACAGCGGCGGTTCCTTTTTGATACTTTTGAGCTGCGATTAAGTAATGACGATTCGAGTCATGAGTCGTCAAATTAATGATTTCGGTAGTAGCAGGAGAAGCACTGGCAAAAAAACGCTGCATAAATTCCGCAAACTCAAAATTTTCCTCAGCAAAATTCAGGGGTTGATCGCGGAATTCTTCGGCCGTTAAATTAAAAGCTGTCGCTAACTGTTGATTAACGCCTCCGTATCGCAGTTCCGAGTCTTTTTCGGCTTGATAGCTGACCCAAGAAACAAACCCAGGAACGGCATCTAAAACAGCTTGGAGCTGATCTTTTGCTTGTTGCAAGGCTAATTCTGCTTGCCTGCGGTCATTAATATCCGCCCAATACCCTACAATTTCTAGTGGTTTACCCTCAGCATTTCGGATGAGTTTCATTTGGTCTCGTACCCAGCGGTAAGTGCCATCCTTGTGCAAAAAACGGTATTCATCAATATGATAACCCCGCTCAAATAAAGAGGAAAAGCCAGCCAGAACCTGAGCTTGGTCTTTTGGGTAGATTCTCTGAAGCCAAAAATGAGGATTCCCCGTAAAATCCCTGGCTTCATAACCCATTAAAGTCTTGATGTTATCGCTCATAAAGGTAGTGCCATAATCGCCATCAACTTTAGCACTATAGATTACAGCAGGACTAGAAGACAGTAAAAATTGTAGCCGCCCTTGGGCTAACAGTAGCACTTCTTCTGCTTGTTTTCGCTCTGTAATGTCTGTAATAATGCCAATAAAATGGGTGAGATTCCCTAGATTATCTAAAATTGGCGAAATGCTTAACTCGTTCCAGAACAAAGTTCCATCTTTGCGATAATTCCGTAGAATTACAGTGCAGCCTTCCCCAGTTTGCAGGGTACTTCGTAGTATCTCTAACTCTGGCTGAAGCGTTTCTTTACCTTGTAGAAAGCGACAATTTTTCCCTAGCACTTCTGAGTTGGAATAACCCGTAATCCGCTCAAAGGCTGGATTAGCATAAATCATGGGAGAATCAGGGAGTCTGGCATCAGAGATGATAATACCATTGCTACTGGCCGCGATCGCTCGCTCCCTCAGTTTTAATGCTTCCTCAACTTGTTTCCGCTCAGTAATATCCTCCACCATCCCTAGGGCATAGCACAGGTTTCCGGCTCGGTCCAATACCAGGCTAGAAGTCAGGTTTACCCAGATCGGTTCGCCGTTCTTTTGGATATATCGCTTTTCGATGCGGTAGCTGGTGAGTTCCCCTCGCAAACACTGCTGAATATACGGTTTTTCTCTCTCTAAGTCTTCTTGGTGAGAAATCCGATCGAATGTTAGCTCCTTCAGTTCTGCCTCTGTATATCCCAAGAGTTTCTGTAGTGCAGGATTTACTTGCGTACACTTGCCCTCAGGCGTAATCAACCCCATCCCGATCGGGGCATCGTAAAAAATACTGCGGAATTTTTCCTCACTCTCCCGCAAGGCTGCTTCCACTCGCTTGCGCTCGGTAATATCCATGACGACGCCTGTGAGCAGTTGCGGTTCACCGTTGGGACTACAGAGGATATTGCCGATGCAGGCGATCCAGCGGATGGTACCATCTGGCCAAACAATGCGAGTCTCGGTATTGTGGGCCATTTTCTCGGCCAGAGCTCGATTGATTTGGATACTGACTTGCTCTCGGTCCTCTGGATGAATGCAGTTGATGAAGGCTGCTTGGGTGCCGGGGAACGATCCCGGAGCCATACCAAAAATCAATTCTGTTTTTTCTGACCAGGTAACTTTGCCGGTGGAGAGGTCCGAATCCCAGGTCCCCATTTCCGCCGCCGCCAGAGCGACTCGCAGTCGCAATTCGCTTTCTCGTAAAGCACTCTCGGCTCGCTTGCGACCGCTGATGTCGGTACAGATGCCACCAATGGCGTAAATCACCCCTTCAACATTTTTTAAGGGAAATTTGATTGTCAAAAAGGTCTGCTGTTGGCCATTGTGCCAGATCGTATCTTCTTTCACTAACGAAGAGCCAGACCTGAGGACTTCATGATTAGCGGCAATAAATTGCTTGGCAATATCAGCAGGCCAAATTTCTGAAATGTGGCAACCGATGATTTCTGCTTTGCTCTTTGACAAGGCATTTTCATAGGTGCGGTTAACCAGCAGCATTTGATCGTCCCTATCAATGAGGTAAATCATGGCGGGGCAGTGATCGAGGATGGCTTGTAGTCGCGCCTCGCTTTCTCGTAAGGCGGCCTCGGTCTGCTTGCGCTTGCTAATGTCATGACAGATACAAATGTAGTAACCATTTGCCATTAAAGTCAGGGAAATTTCCTGGGGAAAGAGGCTACCATCCCGTTTTTTGCCGATGCCTTCGCCGCGCCAATTTCCTTGTTCTAATAAACCCCTAACGGCTTCGCGCTCTAACCGCTCCATTTCCTCCGGCTCATATAATGCTTGCCAGCTTTTACCAATTAGTTCGCTGGCGTTGTCATAGCCGTACAGTTGGAGGTGGGAATGATTGAGATAGGTGTATTCGCTGGTGAGATTGAGGATGGCGATGCCGTCTATGGATGCTTCAATGGCGGCTAAGAGTTGTGCTTGCTGTTCTTCGGCTCGTTTGCGACTGCTGATATCCAGGATCAGTCCGTTGCAAATATGTTCGCCGTTGCTGGATTTTTCCGGTCGTGAAATCACTTGAATCCATTTAATTTTACCGGACTGTAGGAGAATTCGACCTTCCCATTGCCAAGGTTGCAAATGGGCAATCCCTTTTGCAACTGACTGCTGGAAAGAGGGCAAGTCTTCAGGATGCACCATTGTCCACAATAGGCTGGGATTTGCCATCATTGTTTCTGGCTCTATTTCATAAATTTCCCAGCAGTGGTTATTAATATAATGAAAGTTCCAAACATCCTCGGTGTTACAGTGAATTTGGTAAATCATTCCGGGTATATTGGCAGCGAGCTTTTGAAACCTTGCTTCGCTTTCTCGCAGTTTGGTAGCGGTTTGCTTGTGCTGCTCTATTTCAGCTTCTAGTTGTTGAATGGTTGTTTGGAGTTGGGTGGTGCGTTCTTGAAATCGAATTTCTAGCTCTTGATTGAGTGTTTGGAGAGAGGCTTGAGCTTGCTTGATTTCTGTGATGTCGCGTCCTTCTGCTATGAGCGAAATAGCTTCATCGCTTTCGCCGATGATGGGTTTGAAGGAAAAGTCAACGATCCTGGGACTACCATCAGCGGTGGCGGTCTTGACTTCACAGCGACTGAATTCGCCGGTTACTGCTTGTGCGATCGCAGCTTGCAATTGTGTTTGAGCGACTGCGGACATTCTCCAGGCTTCGATTTCCCAAAGTTTCCGTCCTACCGCGTCAGAGTAGCGAATTCCTTCCAAGTTCCACAGAATTTGATTGGCTTCCAGCACCCTACCATCGGCAGCCAGCAAGCCGATAAACTGGAAGGGATTGTTAAAAATTACGTTTAAAATTTTTTCTTGTTTGTGCCAGTATTGCTCGCTTGGTTCGTCTTGATTCAAATTGCGAAAAGCTAATCTTTCTCCCGCAATATTTTCTAATTCATCGCTCATGGCATCAAGTTTTTACCTGTATAAAGTCTAGGATTGATTTCAGTCTGAGAATTCTGCGAGGTCGTAAGTCAATTTTACTAGATTGTCATAAAATAGCTACAGCAATTCTACGTAAGTAAGGGGAGTCAGACTGCAATCAAGAGCATTTCATTGTCTGATTTTTACTACGATTTAGCTCAGAAATTTATGCTTAAGCTTCTGTCTGCTGTTTGCTAACCAGGAATCAGGTTCACCAAGTCATTCAGCATCTAAACTGTTCTGTCACTCATGCTGACTCTAATTAAAAAAGCTTTTTATTATACGAGATAAAATTAAAAGTGTCAAGACTAAAGACAGCTTTGGGGAAACAGAGACAGAATGTCAGGGGTTTTTAATGCTGAGTTAAATTAAGCTTAAGCTACATCAAGGTTGTTTATCTATATATATTAAGCAGGACGGTCAATTGCTTACAATCCCAGAGAATTATGCGAAACTTAAAGTGACATCGAGAGTCGCATTCCATTCCGATCCTAAAAATTTCATGTATTTATTCCCAAATTAGCAATAAAGGTGTCAAAGTCGTCACAGAGCAGAGGAGCGAAGCAACCAGCTTCGTGAAAAAATGTTAACTTTCTCAGTGCCAAGGAAATACGAGGTGAAATTAACGGCGAACAGCCTCTGTAGCAGTGAGAATTTTTGCAGTTTGACAGCTTGCAGCATTGCTATCTGGACGAGAGGCAAAAAGCTTTCAGAGCAGCAACGTAAAAATTACAGCCTTAGCGGTGTGTTTGGGAATCAGAAGCAGCTAAAACCACTGCTAAGCTCCCAGAAATCCCTTTAAGGCTCGTGCAGAAATAGTTAAGGAAACGATCCTATGCAAACAAGCGCAACAACACCGAAATCAAAGAGTGCAAAAGCGAGCGAACACCCCAGTGGCGATAAGCGTTTCAAAGTGCTGGAAATGACGATGAAGCGCAACCAGTATCGCCAAGATGCCTTAATTGAGGTACTGCACAAAGCTCAGGAAGCCTTTGGCTTTCTAGAAGAAGATGTCTTGATTTATGTCGCGCGGGGATTAAAACTACCCCTGAGCCGTGTTTTTGGAGTCGCGACCTTTTATCATCTGTTTTCGCTCAAACCCAACGGTGTTCATACCTGCGTCGTGTGTCTTGGTACTGCTTGCTACGTCAAAGGTAGCGGTGAGGTACTTTCAGCGTTGGAGAAGCAGACTGGTATTCACCAAGGTGAAACCACCGCAGATGGTCAAGTCTCACTGATGACGGCTCGCTGTATTGGAGCGTGTGGCATTGCGCCGGCGGTGGTATTTGACGGTAAAGTTGCGGGTCAAGTTGCACCAGAAGCGGCTCTAGAGCGTGTCCAAGAGTGGCTGGGAAATGCTTAACGCTTCACGATTACCCATCATTACCTGTTAACCGTCCAAGATTCCCCATTCCCACTTCACAAACGGGAGATAGAAAAAGATATGGAATTGACAGAACTGCTAGAAGTTGCAGAGAAAGAACGCAATGCCCAAAAGAGCATCCGAATTCATTGCTGTACCTCCACCGGTTGCCAAGCTGCTAACTCGCTATTAGTGAAAAAGCGGATGGAAGAAGCGGTAGATTCGGCGGGGTTAGGCGATCGCGTCCAAGTAGTCGGGGTTGGCTGCATGGGGTTTTGTGGCATGGGACCGATCGTAGAAGTTGAGCCAGAAACAACGGTTTACGAAAAAGTTACCCCGGAAACCGCACCTTCGATTATTGAAGCCTTGAACGGGGGCGAAGCCAAAGCACTCAAAGGCGATCCTAACCATCCATTTTTTGCCCGGCAATTGAAAATTGTTCGCGAACATAGTGGCAAAATTGACCCAGAAAAAATCGAAGAATATGTGGCAGTGGGTGGCTATCAAGCGCTCTATCATACCATCCATGACATGACCCCCTCAGAAGTGGTTCAAGAGATTAGTAAATCCGGCTTGCGGGGACGGGGGGGCGCAGGTTTCCCCACCGGTTTGAAGTGGGCCACCGTTGCCAAAATGCCACCGGGTCAAAAATATATTATTTGTAACGGCGATGAAGGCGATCCCGGTGCCTTTATGGATCGCAGCGTCTTAGAAAGCGATCCCCATCGGGTGTTAGAAGGAATGGCGATCGCAGGCTATGCTGTCGGTGCCACTCAAGGTTATATCTACGTCCGGGCCGAATATCCCCTCGCGATTCACCGCTTAGAAATTGCCATCAAACAAGGCAAAAAACTCGGCGTTTTAGGAACGCAAATTTTTGGTTCTCCCTTTGACTTTCGGATTGATATCCGCGTGGGAGCTGGAGCGTTTGTCTGCGGGGAAGAAACGGCTTTAATTTCTTCGGTGGAGGGAGGACGGGGTAATCCCAGGCCGCGCCCGCCTTATCCCGCTGAATCCGGTTTATGGGGCCGACCCACGTTAATTAATAACGTCGAAACCTTAGCCAATATTCCCACCATTATTGCTCGCGGTGCGGACTGGTTTGCGAGTATCGGCACGGAAAAAAGTAAAGGTACAAAAATCTTTTCCCTGACGGGCAAAATTCGGAATAATGGGTTAATTGAAGTTCCGATGGGAATTAGCCTGCGGGAAATTGTGGAAGAAATGGGTGGCGGCGTGCCCGGAGGGACGGTTAAAGCTGTACAAACGGGGGGACCTTCAGGCGGTTGTATTCCCGCTGATGCCATAGATACGCCGGTGGATTATGAATCCTTAGCCAAGCTAGGATCGATGATGGGTTCTGGCGGTATGGTGGTGATGGATCAAGACACCAGCATGGTGGAAATTGCCCAATTTTATATGGAGTTTTGCCGGGGTGAAACTTGTGGCAAGTGTATTCCCTGCCGTGCGGGAACGGTGCAGATGTATCAAGCATTGACCAAGATTTTAAATCGGCAAGCAACTCAGGCGGATCTTGACCAATTAGAACAGCTTTGTAACATGGTAAAAGCGACAAGCTTGTGTGGGTTAGGGCAGTCTGCGCCGAATCCGGTCCTGAGTACCATGCGCTATTTTAAAGAGGAGTATTTAGCGCTGATTCAAGAAATCACCTCGAATGGAAAGGTGGCAGTTAAATAAAGCAAGTTAGGGCAGTTTTCTGCGGGAAAATTGCCCGATTTGAGAGGAACAACCGTCTGCCGAGCAGAGGAGATTTGAGAAGGAGAGAAGAGAGGAATTATGTCAGTTAAAACGTTAACGATTGATGGTGTTTCTATTGCAATAGAAGAAGGTGCAACGATTTTACAAGCGGCAAAGGAAGCCGGAGTCCGCATTCCCACTTTGTGCCATTTAGAAGGAGTTGGCGATGTGGGTGCTTGCCGTTTGTGCTTGGTGGAGATATCAGGAATTAATCGGTTGTTGCCGGCTTGCGTGACGCAGGTGGCGGAAGGTATGGAGGTGCAAACCCATACGGAGTCTTTGAAAGAATATCGGCGCATGATTGTGGAAATGTTGTTTTCTGAAGGCAATCATGTTTGTGCGGTGTGCGTGGTGAATGGCAATTGTGAATTGCAGGATTTGGCGATCGAAGTCGGAATGGATCATTCGCGCTTTCCGTACCGTTTCCCCGATCGCGAGGTGGATGTTTCTCACAAACAGTTTGGCATCGATCACAACCGCTGCATTTTGTGTACGCGGTGCGTGCGCGTTTGCGATGAGATCGAAGGCGCTCATGTTTGGGATGTCGCGTTTCGCGGAGCGGCGGCAAAGGTGGTAACAGGTTTAAACCAACCTTGGGGTGCCGTGGATGCTTGTACCTCTTGCGGGAAGTGTGTAGAAGCTTGTCCCACAGGGTCAATTTTCCGCAAGGGTTCGACGGTGGCGGAGATGAAGCGCGATCGCGACAAGTTGGAATTTTTGATGACGGCTCGCGACCAAAATCAGTGGACTCGATAAGGGTTTGTGGTTAGTAGAAATTTAGAGGACGAATTCCCTCCCAGAATGAATCCCTAACCAACCAGCCAACGAGTAATCAACCACTAACAATTAGTAAGGAGAAACAAGCATGGGTAAGATTAAATTTGCAACAGTATGGCTAGCGGGCTGTTCAGGCTGTCACATGTCATTTCTCGACCTAGATGAATGGCTCATTGAACTTGCCCAATGGGTCGAAGTTGTGTACAGTCCGGTGGCTTCTGACCTCAAAAATTATCCGGAAGATGTGGATGTGTGCTTAGTTGAGGGAGCTGTTGCCAATGAGGAAAATTTGGAACTTCTGCACCAAGTTAGAGAGCGGACAAAGTTCCTGATTTCTTTTGGGGACTGTGCGGTAACGGCAAATGTGCCAGCAATGCGAAATATGCTGGGGGGTTCGGAACCGGTTTTGAAGCGCTGTTATTTGGAATTAGGAGATACCACACCCCAGTTTCCACATTTTCCGGGCATTGTACCAGAATTACTCGACCGGGTCCGACCTCTGCATGAATTGGTCAAGATCGATCTGTACCTGCCGGGATGTCCGCCATCGGCTGAGCGGATCAAGAATGCAATTGAGCCATTACTGAGAGGTGAAAAACCTGTAATGGCAGGGCGGGAAATGATTAAATTTGGCTAAGGACTGAAGCGTCAATTCTCAGCATTGATTGGGAACTCAAAGCAGAATGAAGAATTGGCAATCAGTCATTAATCAGCGGCACTGGAAGAGGATGTATGGCAAAAACAGTTGTAATTGACCCAGTTACGAGAATCGAAGGTCACGCGAAAATTTCACTTTATTTAGACGATGCGGGGGAAGTGGAAGATGCCCGCTTCCATGTAGTTGAATTTCGTGGCTTTGAAAAATTCTGTGAAGGTCGCCCTTTTACAGAAATGGCAGGAATTACGGCGAGAATTTGCGGAATTTGTCCAGTGAGTCACTTGTTGGCTTCGGCAAAAACTGGCGATAAAATTTTGGCCGTTAAGATTCCACCCGCAGCGGCAAAACTGCGCCGCATGATGAATTTGGCTCAGATTACTCAGTCCCATGCCCTGAGTTTCTTTCATCTGAGTAGCCCTGATTTCTTATTAGGCTGGGATAGCGATCCGGCGACGAGAAATGTGTTTGGGTTGATCGAGGCGGATCCTGATTTAGCCCGCGCTGGCATTCGCTTGCGACAATTCGGCCAGCAGATTATTGAATTATTAGGCGCTCGCAAGATTCACGCCGCTTGGGCGGTCCCTGGTGGGGTGCGATCGCCTTTGTCGGAAGAAGGCCGAGCTTGGATTCGCGACCGCCTCCCGGAATCCCGCGCTACCACGGAAGCTGCATTGAGATTGTTCAAGGGTCTGCTCGATAGCGAACTCATCACTGAAGTTGAAGCGTTTGGGAATTTTCCGTCCCTGTTCATGGGTTTAGTCACCCCGGATGGATCCTGGGAACACTACGACGGTCACCTCCGCTTTATTGATAGTACCGGCAAAATTGTGGCGGACGGTTTGAGTGAAGATGATTACCATGACTTCATCGGTGAGGCGGTGGAAAGCTGGTCTTACCTGAAATTTCCTTATTTTAAGAGCTTGGGATATCCGGAGGGGATTTACCGAGTGGGACCACTGGCGCGGCTGAATGTGTGCGATCGCATTGGCACACCGGCCGCCGATCGCGAGTTAGAGGAATTCCGTCAGCGTGCGGGGGGTCGCGTTGCCACCTCTTCCTTCTTCTACCACTACGCTCGCCTCTTGGAAATTCTCGCTGCGATCGAACAAATCGAATTGTTAGTCGAAGATCCGGATATCGTTTCCAAACGCTGTCGTGCTGATGCTGGGATCAACCAATTAGAAGCGATCGGGGTGAGTGAAGCACCTCGTGGCACCTTATTTCATCACTATCAGGTTGATGAAAATGGCTTGATTAAAAAGGTCAATTTAATTATTGCCACGGGTCAAAACAACCTGGCCATGAACAAAACCGTCGCCCAAATTGCCAAGCATTATATCCACGGCAATGAAATTCCTGAAGGACTTTTAAACCGGGTAGAAGCCGGAATTCGTGCCTTCGATCCTTGTTTAAGTTGTTCCACTCATGCTGTGGGTCAAATGCCACTGCATATTGAACTGTTGGCGGCAGATGGTACGGTGCTGGATGAAGTGTATCGGGGTTAGGTCATTGGGGATTGATTCGTAGTGAGGGGTGAGTGGTTCCGGTGTTCTGACTAACCACTCCTCACTCTTACCAAGGAGGAATAAAAAATGACAAAAGAGAATCTGTATTTATGTATGGGTTCTGCTTGCCATCAACTCGGCGTTTATGAAGTTTTACCCAAAATTCAAGAATTGCTAAGAGTTCATCACTTAGAAGAGCAAGTGGAATTAAAAGGTTCTTTCTGCTTAGAAACCTGTAGCAGTGGCATCGTGATGAAGTTTCAAGATAAGTTGTTTATTGGGATTAATTCTACCAATGTGGAAGAAAAGTTTGTGGTAGAAATTTTACCCCAAATTCAACGAGCTAATCAGCGGGAGTACAGTCATGGTTGATAGCAGTGAAAAAAATTTATGGAAACTCCTCTGGGAATATGACCCCAATGGACTGTTAGTGGTTGACACTGACCTGAATATTAAAGTAGTCAATCCTGCTTTGTGCCAAATGTTTAAGGTGAGGCGAGAAGATATCCTCGGCAAACAAGCCTCAGAACTTTTAGGGGATGATGTCGAATCCTTTCAAGTCGCTTGGGATAAAAATCAAGTCATCCGAGGGAAGGAAAAAGAATATCCGCAGTATCAGTTATTTGTGAGGGAAGTGATTTTTCCCATTAAAGATGAAAATATTATTGCTGTAATTATGGTGGATATTACCCAGGACTGGCAACTGAAAAAAGAAATGATTAATCTCAAAGCAGAAACAGTTAAAAAAGTCAATGAAGTCGTAGATAATCAAATGAAAGTTGCCCAAGAAATTGCGGGATTATTAGGGGAAACTACGGCAGCAACTAAAGTCAGTTTACTGAAAATTATTTCAATGGTGGAAGAGGATATTTAATTGAAAGAATGAGCATGAGGGGGAAGTCGGGTCTGATGAGCGTCGATCATTTTTTTGATATTAGTCATTTGAGTCTCAACAAGAAAGATGAAGAGCTTTGTGGCGATCAAGTTAAGTTTATCAAAACAGAGAAGAAAACCACGATTGTTTTATCAGATGGTTTGGGGAGTGGGGTCAAGGCAAGCATTCTCGCGACCTTGACAACTGAAATTTTGATCACCATGCTGAATGCTGATGTGCCTTTACAGGAAGTCATCAAAACAGTAATTGGTACCTTGCCGATTTGCCAAGTTCGGAAGATTGCCTACGCTACTTTTACCATTATTCAAATTAACCATGAAACGAATAAATTTAAAGTGATTAATTTTGATAATCCCCCAGTTTTTTACCTAAAAAAAGGTAAGTTAGTGAAGCTGGAAACAACCACGGAGCAAATTTTAGATAAAAAAGTGCTTGTTACTGAAGGTTATCTAGAAAGGGGAGATTTTTTAGGGGCGATTAGTGATGGTGTTTTATATGCAGGATTAGGGGAAACTCTTAATTTTGGTTGGGGATGGGATAGTATTGGTAAGTATATCGAAAGTTTGTTCCTCACTCAAGCTTCATCGGCTCGCAATATTATTCATAAAGTTATTGCAGAAACTCACTCACTCTATCGTGGTAAAATTGGAGATGATGCCACCTTTGTAGCAGTGTATGTGAGAAAGAGAAATCCGCTGATGATTTTTACGGGTCCCCCTATGGAAAAAAGTCAGGATAACTTTTATGTGGAAAGGTTGCTAAAATTTGAAGGTCGAAAAGTGATTTGTGGGGGAACGACGGGCAACATTATCGCCAATTTCCTCGGTGAAACAATTGAAATGGAAATTGCAACGATGCGAAAAGAGTTGCCACCCATTGGCAAATTAAAGGGGATTGATTTGGTGACGGAAGGAATTTTAACAATTTCACAGGCCATTGAGATTTTAAAGAATTGTCATTGTGAGAGTACCCGCTTACCATCGGATCAAAATGGCGCAGTTTTGTTGGCAAAAGAAATTTTGGATGCGGACTCAATCTTCTTTTTAGTGGGTCAAAAAATTAATGAGTTTTATCAAAATCCGTTGTTGCCTAAAAATATTTCAATTCGTCGGAATTTAGTGGAAGATTTAGTCAAGTTATTGCGGGATAAACAGAAGGAAGTGAGTTTAGAATATTGTTGACGGCAAGGGAGTGAAGGTTAGAAATATCCCGCTCAGTGATTCATCAAATTTAATCAGAGTTTTTCTATGGTTGCTCATTCGTTACCCATTCCTGAACGCTCTTCTTTCCTCATCGTTGCCTATGGTAATTCATTGCGGGGCGATGATGGCATTGGTCAAGCGGTTGCTGCTGAGGTAGAACAGTGGAATTTACCTCAGGTTGAGGTGAAATCATTGCACCAATTAACTCCAGAGTTAGCGGAGAATTTAGCTAGGATTGAGTACGCAATTTTTGTAGATGCTTGTGTTTTAGAATATAGCAAAACTGTCAAGGTAGAAATGATTCAACCTGACGGAGAAATTGCTGTTAGCTTGGGACACGCCTTGAACCCACGAGTAGTGCTTGCTCTCAGTTTAGCACTGTATGGTCGGGCTCCTGACAGTTGGTTAATTTCTGTACCGGGAGCGAACTTTGAGTTAGGCGATTGCCTCTCCCCCATCGCCACTGCTGGGGTTCAATCTGCTTTAGAGCAGATTGAACATTTAGTCAATAGCTTCCGGCACTGTCTGCATTCATCCTGATTGAGACGAGATTCAGTCAGCTTAAAGTTTTGACTTTTTTTAAAAAAGATGTAGATTTTTAACTAGTGTTAAAAAACACTAAGCAGTTGCCTAGATACCATCTACTTATTAGATAATATAAATAGGAGATTTGGGAGCATCCATCGAAATGACCCCCCCAAACCCTTTACCTATAAGGATTTCCACGATTCCGACCCTGTTTGTCACCTACAGCAAAACAACGTGCCTGTTGTTTAAAGAACGGCGTATATATCAGCATTTGTGAAGGCTGTAGCAACAGTTTTCGGCGTTCGAGAGCAGCCGAGGGGCAAGTAGTGTAACAGAAAATAGGCGGAGGAAGCATCGCAACAAAATACTGTTAAAACCCCAGCAATACTAGCGATAACCACAGACTTTAGAGAGTATGACTAAAAGAACCTACGCAACGATAGACGCAAATGAAGCTGTAGCCTATGTTGCCTACCGTCTGAACGAAGTGATTGCAATTTATCCGATCACTCCGTCATCACCGATGGCTGAGTGGGCAGATACCTGGACCTCCGAAGGGAAACCCAATATCTGGGGAACAGTTCCCACCGTAGTAGAGATGCAAAGCGAAGGTGGCGTTGCTGGTGCAGTCCACGGAGCCTTGCAAACGGGATCGTTAACAACCACGTTTACAGCATCGCAGGGATTATTGTTGATGATCCCAAATATGTTTAAGATTGCCGGGGAACTAACACCAACGGTATTTCACGTTGCCGCGCGATCGTTAGCCGCCCAAGGTCTGTCGATTTTTGGCGATCACAGTGATGTCATGTCTGCCCGCAGTACCGGCTTTGCCATGCTGTGCTCTGCATCCGTACAGGAAGCCCATGACTTTGCCGTAATCTCCACCGCAGTCAGTTTAGAGTCGCGCCTTCCCTTCTTGCATTTCTTTGATGGCTTCCGTACCTCCCACGAAGTGCAGAAAGTGGAACTGTTGGGTGAAGACGATCTGCGATCGCTCATTCCCGATGAATTGGTATTCGCCCACCGTGCTCGCGCCCTCACCCCCGATCGCCCAGTGTTGCGCGGCACCGCCCAGAACCCTGATGTCTACTTCCAAGCACGAGAAACCGTTAACTCCTTCTACAATGCTTGTGTTGACCTCACTCAAAAAGTGATGGATGAATTTGCCAAACTTACTGGGCGGCAATATCAGCTTTATGAATATCACGGCGATCCTCAAGCAGAACGAGCGATCGTCCTCATGGGTTCCGGTTGCGAAGCCGCTCATGAAACTGCTGACTATCTCAACCAGCACGGTGAAAAAGTCGGCGTTCTCAAAGTCCGACTCTATCGCCCCTTAGATGCCAAGCGCTTGGTAGAAGCACTACCAGAAACAGTTAAAGCGATCGCAGTTTTAGACCGCACGAAAGAACCCGGTGCTGGTGGCGAACCCCTTTATTTAGATGTTGTCACTGCCCTCGTTGAAGAAGGTCGCGCCTCCATTAAAGTGGTCGGTGGGCGCTACGGCTTATCATCGAAAGAATTCACACCAGCGATGATTAAAGCAGTCTTTGATAACTTGGCAGTTGCTCAACCAAAGAACCATTTCACGGTTGGGATTCATGACGATGTTACCCACACGAGCTTAGAATACGACCCCGAATTTTCCATCGAAGCCGACCAAGTAGTGCGGGCAATTTTCTACGGTTTAGGTTCCGATGGTACCGTCGGGGCTAACAAAAACTCCATCAAAATTATCGGTGAAGAAACCGACAACTACGCCCAAGGTTATTTTGTTTACGACTCCAAAAAATCGGGTTCCGTTACCGTTTCTCACCTACGCTTCGGACCAGAACCCATTCGCTCGATTTATCTCATTCAAAAAGCGAATTTTGTCGCTTGCCACCAATGGGCTTTTCTCGAACAATTCGAGATGCTCAAGGAGATTGCCACCGGTGGTATCTTCTTACTGAATAGCCCCTATAGTCCTGAAGAAGTCTGGAGCCAGCTACCGCGTTCTGTGCAAGAAACGATCATTGACAAAAAACTGAAGTTCTTTGTCAGTGACGCCAATAAAGTCGCCCGCGATGCCGGCATGGCTGGTCGTATTAATACAGTCATGCAAGCCTGCTTCTTCGCCCTTTCTGGAGTGCTACCACGAGCGGAAGCGATCGCCCAAATTAAAAAGTACATTCAGAAGACCTACGGCAAGAAAGGACCTGAAATTGTCAACATGAACTTGAAGGCGGTCGATAGCTCCCTAGAGTTTCTGTTTGAAGTACCAGTCCCCGCAACCGCTGATAGTGAAATTGAGCTGCGATCGCCGGTTCCTGATACAGCCCCCGCCTTTGTGCGCGAAGTTCTCGGCAAAATGATCAGCAAGTGTGGCGATGATTTGCCTGTCAGTGCTTTGCCAGTAGACGGCACCTATCCCACCGCCACTTCTAAATGGGAAAAACGCAACATCTCCCTAGAAATTCCGGTTTGGGACCCCGATGTTTGCGTCCAGTGTGGCAAGTGCGTGATGGTTTGCCCCCACAGCGTCATTCGCTCGAAAGTTTACGAGCCACAACAGTTAGAAACTGCGCCGGAAACCTTCAAGAGTAAAGATGCAAAAGATCATGATTGGCAGGGGTTGAAATTCACCATTCAAGTTGCGCCAGAAGACTGCACGGGTTGCGCCCTTTGTGTGGAAGTTTGTCCGGCAAAAAATAAATCGCAACCGAAACTGAAAGCGATTAATATGGCTTCGCAACCACCCTTGCGGGAACCGGAACGGGAAAACTGGGATTTCTTCCTCAACTTGCCAAACCCCGATCGCCGGTCTTTGAAGCTGAATAAAATTAATCAGCAGCAAATGCAAGAACCCTTATTTGAGTTCTCCGGTGCTTGTGCGGCTTGTGGCGAAACGCCTTACTTGAAGTTAGTCAGCCAATTATTTGGCGATCGCATGGTAGTTGCCAACGCCACTGGCTGTTCTTCCATCTACGGCGGCAACTTACCCACCACTCCTTGGGCGCAAAACGCCGAAGGTCGCGGTCCCGCTTGGTCGAATTCCCTGTTTGAAGATAACGCCGAATTTGGATTAGGATTCCGCGTTTCCATCGACAAGCATGCACAAATCGCTGCACAATTCCTGCAACAGTTGGGTGGTGAATTGGGCGACAACCTCGTGCATGAAATTCTATCGGCGGAACAGAAAGATGAAGCCGGAATTTGGGAACAGCGCCAACGGGTTTTACAGTTGAAGCAAAAACTGCAAGAAATTAATTCCTCCGTTGCCAAACAGTTACTATCCGTTGCTGACTATCTGGTTAAGAAGAGTGTTTGGATCATCGGTGGAGATGGTTGGGCCTATGACATTGGCTATGGTGGTTTAGATCACGTCATTGCCAGTGGTCAGAATGTCAATATCTTGGTTTTGGATACAGAAGTGTATTCAAATACAGGCGGTCAAATGTCTAAGTCAACGCCACGAGGTGCTGTTGCTAAATTTGCAGCAGGTGGCAAACCGGCTGCCAAGAAAGACCTGGGTTTAATTGCCATGACTTACGGCAACGTTTATGTTGCCAGCGTAGCAATGGGAGCGCGGGATGAACACACTTTACGGGTCTTTTTAGAAGCAGAAGCCTATCAGGGACCTTCGCTGATTATTGCTTACGCGCACTGCATCGCTCATGGTATTAATATGACCAAGGGAATGCAGCAGCAGAAAACAGCCGTAGAGGCCGGTGCAAAATTACTGTATCGCTATCATCCTGACCGAGCACAGCAAGGTGAAAATCCGCTGCAACTGGATTCGCGATCGCCAAAATTGCCCATCGAACAGTTTATGTATTCTGAAAACCGCTTCAAGATGTTGAAGGCCAGTAAACCGGAAGATGCACGGCATTTATTGGACCAAGCTCAAGAAGATGTGAATACACGCTGGGCGATGTATCAATATATAGCAGCGCGGCAGTTAGAAGTACCCAATGGTCATAATGGTCATGGTTCTAATGCCTCATCGGATCAGAGCGCTCAGCAACCAGCAAAAAGCTAGGAATTCATGGGTGGTTAGTGGTTAGTGGTTAGTGGATAATTAACGACTAACTACTAACTCATGCCTGATTCCCGCTTACCTAATTACCTCCTCATCAAAGCCATGCCAAACCAACCAGCTAACCCTCAACAGCCACCCTTAGATATTCCCCCAGGCTATCTCAATATCATGGGTTATGTGAGCGAATCTGAGGTGAATGGCCCAGGAATTCGTGCTGTTGTTTGGGTACAAGGTTGCAATCGAGAATGTCCTGGATGTTTCAATCCCGCATCTTGGCCGTTTGAGTTCAATCAACTGATTTCAGTGGATGAATTGAAGACACAAATTCTCTCGAATCCTCGTAATCAAGGGGTGACATTTTCGGGCGGGGAACCGTTTTGGCAAGCTGAGTCTTTAGCTTTGTTGGCTAAGAAATTAAAAGCGGCTGGTTTGAGTACCATGTCTTTTACAGGGTTTACTTTGAAGGAACTGCAATCAGAAAAAGCACCAGTTGGTTCTAGCGATCTATTAGAACAACTAGACATTTTGGTTGATGGCCCGTTTGTTGAGTCTTTAGCGATTAATTCCCCTGAGTCGCCAGTTTCTTCCCGCAACCAAAAAGTTCACATTTTTAATCCAGCTTTTCAGGAGCAAATTAGCTGGGCTAGCGATCAACTAGAGATTCATGTCCTCAAAGATGGCACTCGCATTATTACCGGGTTTCGAGGACAGATGGGGTTGGATGAAATCTAAAAGTTCCGTCAAAAATGCCTTGAAGATGGGGCGTTAAAAGCTTTGAGAGATTAAGGAGAAACGAGCATGGATTTAACGACAAGTTATTTGGGGATGACGCTGCGATCGCCCCTCATTCCTTCGGCTGCTGCACCTTTAACAGAAAACCTCGATAACCTGAAGCGGATGGAAGATGCCGGTGCCGGTGCAGTGGTTTTACACTCTTTATTTGAGGAGCAAATTCGACAAGAGCGCTTTGAACTCCAACATCACCTAACTGAGGGTACCGAAAGCTTTGCTGAAGCACTGACTTATTTCCCAGAACCGGAAATTTTTCACGTCGGGACGCAGGAATATTTGCAGCACATTAGCAAGGCGAAAGAGTTGGTGGATATTCCCATTATTGCTAGCCTTAATGGTTCCACCGTTGGCGGCTGGGTTGACTACGCCAAAGAAATCGAACAAGCTGGTGCAGATGCCCTCGAATTAAATGTGTATTATGTACCGACTGATTTAGAAATAACGGGAGCCCAAATCGAGCAGAATTATATTGAGATCCTGCGGGCTGTTAAATCAGGGGTAAACATCCCGGTTGCGATGAAGCTGAGTCCCTATTTCAGTAATATGGCAAATATGGCGAAGCAGTTGTCTGAAGCCGGTGCTGATGCTCTAGTTTTGTTCAACCGTTTCTATCAGCCAGATATTGACCTGGAAACTTTAGAAGTGCAGCCAAATTTATTATTGAGTACCCCGCAAGTGATGCGGTTACCACTCAGATGGATTGCAATTTTGTATGGCCGCATGAAGATTGATTTTGCAGCAACAGGCGGGATTCAAAAGGGCCATGACGCCCTGAAAATGTTGATGGTGGGCGCTAATGTGACGATGGTTTGTTCAGCACTGCTACGACATGGAATTCCTCACCTCCAAGTCATTGAACAAGAAATGCGTCATTGGATGGAGGAGAATGAGTATGAATCTGTGGAACAGATGCGGGGTTCAATGTCACAAATTAATGGTCCCGATGAAGCTGCTTTTGAACGAGTTCAATACATGAAGGCAATACAGTCTTACAAACCGCAGCAAGTTTTAGTTAAATAGGGCGGGTTTGCCAGTAACACCGTTGCAGTCATTAAGAGTAGGTTGGGTTAAACATCAGTGAAACCCAACCTTAATCATGGGTGGTGAACTGCATGATTTTCAGGGACTTGCATCAAGTGATTCACAAATTTACAGGGTTATGATACAATCTGGATTTGTGCGTCTTTTTTTTAACTGAGGAGCAAAAAATGTCTGAATTTCTAGATTTTCTCCGGCATCAATTTGCTTACGTCGCTATTGGAGAATTTAAACCTGGTAAATTTGAAGAAGCCAAGCAACTTTACGAAAAAGCCGTCTCCACCTACACCCATGGCTTTAAAGGAGCTTATCTTTTACAATTACCAGAGACCGATAAAGGATTAGCCATTATTTTCTGGGAAAGTGTGGAAGATATGACCGCAAGTCAAACCGAAGCTTATCAAAAGATCTTAAACCAGATGACACCTTTGTTTGCGAAACTCCCAGATACTGGGATCTATGAAATCGTCAGTGAAATTCAGCCACAAGCAGAATGAGCGATCGCTCTAGCTTGCCGAAACCACCCGCCCAAGTTAGTAGCAGAGGCAACAACCGATCCACCTCTCACTGAGTTCACCGGTGTCAACACTTAGCGGTCGCGCCCTGTCAAATCGTACCCGGAACGCTCTCGCTGAAACAATCTTCAGCCTGCTTTAGGCGTTGGCTCCTCAACACAGAATCCGACAGTATTTTAGCAGGTCTAATGATTGTTAGAGCCTTTCAGGTAGAACAGAAATCACGCCCTTGATTTCCCTATGAAATTTCAAGCTGCATTCCACTCAATTTTAGCGAGTTTGACCCTGAGTCTTTCCCTGATTTCGCCCTTGCCACTCAAAGCTGAGGCTGGCGGTCCCAATGGCCCTAATAATACCCCAAAACCTGGATGGAGTTTGTGGCAGCGTTGGCATCAACTTCAGGATGCAGATATTGAATTTGGTTTGTCTAATCTGGATTTAGGATTAGACCGGGAGCTTCAAATTCAGTGCTTTGGCGAAGTTGATACTCCCAAGAGTACCCAAAGAAAATCAGAAACTTATTGGTACAGAGTGAGTAATGATTTGAATAAAATTGGGACCGGTCAAATAGAATATGGCTGTTGGATGGGTGGGCGTTTTGAAGCTACGATCGTGAACATTGCCATTAAACAATCTCTGGCAGAAAATCCTTGTTTTCTGGTTAATTCTCCCTCTCCAGAAGGTTTAGCAATTTATTTAGAACCCACCACTAAATCCCGGCTTTTAAGACGAATCAGGAACGGAGAAACAGTCGAACCGAGTAGCGTTCCCGTCATAGTCAGGACCGTGGAAAATCACGAGTGGATTGAAATTGACTCTCCAGTTAAAGGGTGGATTTCTAACGGCAGTCCCAACGGCAGAGGTAACTTGAGGTTTTGTCAGGGAACTTCGCGATCGGGTCAGTAATCTTGACAATTTATTCGATCTCAGCTATCAAAACTCTTTAATTCGTCGTACCATCCCCATCCCCATCGGCGTTTTGCGTCCAATACCGCTGTAGAGGGAAAAATCAGCGAGGGTATTAATTTGTTTAATTGCCAGAGGAGTCACCTCTCCCAAAATTCGGTAACTCACTTCACCCACACAGCCAATAAATTTACTACGAGAGTCCGCTAGCATTTCTGTACGGATGTCAAAAAAACTGGGGAAAATTGCATCAATGACGGTGTGTTCTAGCGTTAAGCCACTATATTTGTTCCACCGATTCAATAAACTGCTAAAAATACTTTCTCTAGTCGGCATAGCGGTATCATACTGACCTTGGCGGAAGTTAGTAGGAGTGTAAAGGGTAAAGGCAATTTGTCGCTCCTCCTGCGATGCTTGCTCGTAGAGTTCAGTGTAGGTACAAAAGTTTGCCCAAGGTTGGGCAGGATGGGGTGCAGTCAAAATATTAGTAATATGCAAATTAGCAGGACCCAGATGCCAAGGACGCTCGAAATTTAAGTGCAGCCATAATTGAGTTAAGCGAGCAAATAAGCTGTCATCAAGGAGAGAAATTCGCCACCACAAAGGGGTATCAGCCGGAATTGCTTGTTTGTATTCCCACTGCAAAGTTCGTGCAGCATGGTACTGAGTTTTTCTGTACTCCTTCTCGGCTTTTTTCTGAGCCAACCACGGCGGAGCTACCCCTACGCTTCCCCGGACTTTAAATTCCCGATTCTCCTCTTTTCTATAAACTTGTAAAGGGCTGAGGGTGAAGGCTTTTTCATTGGCTTGATCGTGGAGATAAGCACTGAGTTGTTCGTCTACAGCACTCACCAATTTCAGGAAAAAAGCATGAAGATGCCTTCCTGTCAAGAACTGCGGGGGAATGGGTGAAGATGGTAGCAAGTTCAACACAAGGCTATAGGGCATAAAATCGTCGGGGTGATTTTTTGGGGAGAGAGTCAAATCATTGCACTCTCTACTTTCCAACCACTATAAAATCGTTGAGGTTTCACGATCCAAGAAAGAAGGGTTGCAGAAGCGAGGCAAATATGTGGGCGAATCCTGACAATTTCTGTAGCGGATTTTTGGGTGCGATCGCACCATTGCCCTACCATCCTCTCAAATGCCATGTCAAAAATTGCACCCAGTCATCATCTGCGTTCATCTGCGTTTAGGGGTGATTAAATTTTACTTCAACGATACCAGATTCAGAAGCTCCTCACTCTACAACTTTCTCACCACTTTCTGTAACTTCCCAGCATTCCGCAGTCGTCCTTGATTCCCTGCCAACCTCCCAAACAACTCATGGAGCAACAGATAAAAACAAGGAATAATAAACAGCGTCAACAACGTTGCCAGAGACAATCCCGAAAATACCACCACCCCTAACGGTTGCAAAAATTCCGAACCCTCCCCAATTCCTAAGGCCAGAGGGAACAAACCCAAAACAGTGGTAATAGTCGTCATCATAATCGGTCGCAACCGCTGAGGAGCCGCCTGAATGATTGCTGTTTTTCGGTCAACTCCTTCTTCCTCGCGAATTTGATTCGCCAACTCCACCATCAAAATCGCATTATTTACCACAATTCCCACGAGCAAAATCGCTCCCACAATCACTGTCGCTCCGATCGCAGTCTTCGTCACATATAACCCAAAAATACCCCCCGCCAAAGCCAGCGGTACAGTCAGCATAATCACCAGCGGATCGATCAGCGAATTGTACTGCACCGCCATCACCACAAACACCAGAAACGCCGCCAACCCACCTAACACCTTCAGCGAAGATTGCAACTGCTGATTCGTTTCCGCCGCCGAACTTGGCACCACTCGCACCCCTTCCGGTAACTTCACCTCTGCTAACACGGCATCAACCTGCTGCAACGCTTCACCCAAACTTGCACCCTTATTCAAATTGCCCACAATCAAGAAAACCTGCCGTTGGTTGAGGCGTTGAATTTCACCCGGAGCTCTTCCTAAAGCAATAGTGGCTACATCACTTAAACGGATGATGCTATTATTCCGAGCTGATAACGGAATTTGACGCAGTTCCGACACCGACTGAACCGATTGGCGATCGAACTGTACCCGCACATCGATTAAGCGATTTCCTCGCTGTAATTGCGTCGGAATGGCACCTTGAATTGCTGTTTGAATTGTCTCCCCAATTTGTCTAGCATTCAACCCAAAAACAGCCGCCTGTTCCCAATTTGGGCGGATTTGTACCTCTGGCTGCTGGGGGTCGCCATCCGGTCGAAATCTCGCTAATTTTACCTTTTCATCCAGCGTTCTCAAAATATCGCGACCCGCTTGCTGCAATACCTGAGGATTTTCTCCTTGCAGCACGATATCCACTTCGCCACCCCGCACCGGTGAATTGGTCAAAATTAAACCCCGCACATTTTCAGGAACCAGCCGCAAGCGAGTTTCTGGCAACTTTAATTGATTTAATTCCTCGCTCACTCGCTCGACAAAAGTAGCAACATTCGTACCCGGTTTCAGCGTAACGGTACTGCTGCCTCGGAGTAAATTCTCAACTGTATTATTACTAAATAACAGCCCTCCGGTCGTAGTAAAAACATATTCAGTTTCTGGCTGTTTTAAGAGAATTTCATCCGTTCTCTTCATCACATTTTCATTCGTTTCTAGGTCGGTCCCTGCCGGAAACTGCACAAATAACCTTGCTTGCCCAGTATTAATTCTCGGCAAAATCTCCTGGGGAATTTGACTTGCCATTAGCAAACTCCCCCCGCCTAAAATTGTAATCGCCAGGAGTACCACCGGCATCTTCCACCCTAAGATTTTTGCTAAAAATTTGCTGTAGCCTCCCATCGCTGCATTAAAAGAGCGATTAAATGCCTGCAAAAGCCAAAATCGGCTCACTCCACTCGACCACCGCATAGCTAGCAGCCGAGAAGTCAGCATCGGTACAATCGTTAACCCGACAATCAGAGAAGCAGCAACGGCAAAACTAATGGTTAAAATTAATTCGTTAAATAGTAAAGCAATAAACCCACCAATTAGCAAAAACGGAAGCACCGAGACTAAGTTGGTCGTAGTAGAGGCTAATAAAGCTGATTCTAATTCTTGGCTGCTTTTTTCTGCTTGTTGTAATAACTGCTGGCGGTTGAGGCGATGTTTCCCAGTGCCATTTTTGCCTTGATGGGTTCCCTCAACAATATTTTCCAACATCACAATCGAGTTATCGACCACAATCCCCACACCTAAAGCCAACCCACCTAAACTAAAAACATTGATCGATAAATTAAACAGTCCCATTAAAATAATCGCCATTAACGTAGCCAGAGGAATAGCCAGTACAATAATGAGCGTTTGACGGAGGGAACCAAGGAATAAAAGCACGGCAACCGCTGCTAAGGCAGCTCCGCTTAAGCCCGAAGAGAGAACGTTCGCAATAGAATTACGGATGAATTTTGACTCGTCAAGGGTGGTAGTAATCCTCATTTCAGGACGAATGAGTCCCGATTGTTTCAGCTCTTCTAGGCGTTCTTTAATACCATCTACCACTGAAATGGTATTGGCGTCTGGCTGTTTTTGAATACTAATTTTAACGCTGGGTTTTTGATTCAAGAAGACTTTGACTCGTTCTTCTTCTGTACCATCAATAACTTGAGCAAAGTCGCGCAGGTAAACTCGTTTGGGGGGATTAGCACCCGTGACTTGAAAGGAAAGTTCGCTAATTTCACGGGCTGTTTGGAAGCGGCCGATGGTACGGGTTAAGGGTTCCGCTGCTTCTTGTCGCAGGCGGCCACCGGATGTGTCTTGGTTGCGAGATTCTAAGGCGGCCAACACATCAGAGAGAGGAACACCTAGGCTTTGCAGGCGGTTGAGATCGAGATTGACTTGAATTTCTTCTCGGACACCACCGGAGACATCTACGGCGGCGACTCCAGGGATGACATTCAGTTCTCTGGCTAATTCTTCGTCGGCAAAAACTCGCAGATTCACGCCTCGCAAGGAGTCGGAGGTGAGGGCAAATTCGTAAACTGGTTGTTGGGAGGGGTCAACTTTAAACAGGGTGGGCGCTTCCACGGTATCGGGGAGGCGGTTACGGATGCGGTTGACAGCGGCGGTGGCATCGTTGAGGGCTTGGTCGATGTTACCACCCGGTTGAAAGAAGAGGTCAACGCTGACTTGGCCTTCGCGGGTGCGAGAGAAGACTTGCAGAACTCCTTCGGTGGCGGATAATCCTTGTTCGAGGGGGCGGGTAATTTCGTCAATGGCAACTTCTGGGGAAATTCCGGGGGCGTTGAGACGAACACCAATGCGAGGGTAGGCGATCGAGGGCAGTAAGTCAACGGGTAATTGGTTGATGTAAAAGGCACCCACAACGACGATCGCCAAGGTGAGCATCAGGGTACCGATGTGACGGCGGATGGCTATCGCACTGATGCTAAATCCGGTTCTGTCAGGGGTCATGAGTCAAAAGGGGTTGATAGGGGTTGACGATTGACTGCCGATCGGGAGAAACCTCCCCCTTTATTCCTGCCAGAAAAAATGAGATCTGAGAACGATGGTTTTGCTCCTGTTCGCTAATCTCAATTAAAAAAGAGCTGCCTCAATTGTTGCTTTTACTGCACTTGTGAGCCATGAGAACGCGGATCGCTGCTGCTGGCTTTGGCGGGGGTCACTGGGGGATTGAAGGTAGAAACTTGACCGGTTGCTGCTGCGTGGGGTAACGGAGTGCCTGTGAGCAACGCTTCTAAGTTTGCTTCCATAACCGAGCGCGGCGCTTCACCGATGGTTTGAGCGATCGCGCTACCGGTTGCGTTTAAGTACACGAAATGGGGAATGCCATCCACTCGGTATTTTAGAATTTCTGGCAGCCATTTATTATTGTCTACATTCAGCATCACGAAGTTGAGGCGGTCGCGATACTCTTGTTTGATTTCGCTTAAATCTTGTGCCATTGCCTGACAGCTTGTACACCAATTCGCGTAAAATTCCATTAGCGTTGGTTTGCCATTGCTCACCGCTACTTCTAAGGGGGTTGATGCTGCGGCCATCTCCGTTAAAGCGGTTGTCGGTGGCTGCACTCGCAAGCCGAAGAACAGCGATGCAGCCAGAGCGATCGCAGCCATAGCAATTAAGAAATTTCTCAGTCGCGTTGCTGGACTCGATGCTAATTTCTCAGTGTGAGCAGTGACGGTTGAGTTTGGTAAATTTGCACTCATCGAATCAACTAGAATTGGACTCTGAATTGGCGCTCCCGAAGGGGGATTGATTCCTTCGCTGACAAACAGTAAGTTTAGATTATACCATAATTTTTAAACAATTGTCCGGAATTCCGAGTTAGATTCGTAAAATCCTGGGATTGTTGAGTAAAAACGGCTCAAATTAACTGAAATTTAGCGGTCTAATGACTGATTGAAACTTCACTAAAATCAGCGTTCGGGACAAATTATGCTAGAATTAACCCTAAGCTGAAATCTAAAGCTGAGACCTAAAAGTTTGAGCGAAATCTTCAGCGATTCTTAAAGCTTGTCCGCCTGCAACCAGGAACTCAAGGACACAGCGATTCCAAGAGCTAAAAATTCAGTTCTACTGTGAAGTGGCCCCTGCGAGTTCTAAGTTGAGTAAGGTCGGCTCGATCTGAATTAACCTCTGTGGACTAGTAGCGAACTGCCTAGGTTGAAGCAGAAAAGAAACTCCTCACTGGGAAATAAAAACTCAGGAATCAGCTCGATAGAGCACAGCCAACAGCACGCAATCAATATTGAGGACTTGCAGCGTGAAAAAACGGGTAACGCTGACCTTTCCGCAACGCTCGATCCATACACCAGTGACTTATCGGCTGGCGAAGGATTTTAACGTAGCTGCCAATATCATCCGCGCTCAGGTCGCTCCCAATCAAGTGGGAAAACTGGTGCTAGAGTTAGCAGGGGATATCGATCAACTAGAAGCAGCCATTGATTGGATGCGATCGCAGAACATCACCGTCTCCCTCGCAAGTCGCGAAATTCTAATTGACGAAGAGATCTGTGTCCATTGTGGTCTCTGTACCGGTGTTTGCCCCACGGAAGCCTTGACCCTAGACCCACAAACCTATAAGCTGACCTTTACGCGATCGCGCTGCATTGTTTGCGAGCAGTGCATTCCCACCTGTCCAGTCCAAGCTATTTCCACCAACCTCTAAGCCTTAAGCCAAACGAAAAGGAGAATTCTGAGGATAAGGATGGGGATGAAATCCAGCCGAGGACTAACGCCCGATCGGCGATGAAGGAGGAGGGATGGAATTAAACTCAGAAACCGTCAACCGTTCATTATCAACCCTCAACCGCTAACCATCCCCATGCCTAGTCCGCAGAGAATCCAGAAGAAAAAAATTCCCTGGAGTTCCTTAGCCATTCTGATTGTCACCTATGCTACCTTTGGCTGGACTGTCGCAGCCTCACAACCCTCCCTCTTTGCCTGGCCGTTAGCGATCGCAGGCATATTCCTACTCGCTTCGGTCTTAACAGCTCCCTTGACTAACTCAAAAAAACTCATTCAGCAATGGTTTAAGTCTGATGTCGGGGCTTTTATGTCCATTGTCCTCGCGGCTCTGTTAGCCGTTGTTGTTGTCACCTGGCTACACCTATTTGCCACCGGCTTAGTGCTCTTTTCCGCAGGAGCGCTAACCAGGCTCGACATTCAAACTTCTGGTTTCAAAAAAACTCAAGCCTTTTGGATTTTAGCAGTGGTTTCTCTGATCGGCTTAGGAATTGGTGCAACCCTAAACTTTCTGCTATTTAATAAAATTTAATGTGATTGTAGCCAATCCATGGTAAAAAAATATTAATTTGTTGAGAGTTACTGCTCCTGACGATCCAGCCCTCTCTCTCAAAAATTCTGCTACTGATCCTCGCCTAACTTTCTGTAAAAACACTTAAAAAATATCAAACTTGAGCTGAGTTGAGAGAGAACAGTCTGTCACTTCTGTAAATAGAAATATGATGACAGAGGAAACGCCAAGCCCAGAACCAAAGCCTCCCTGAGGCTTTGAAGAAAAAAAGCAGCCTTGGGGAGCTGCTCAGAAAAATGCATGAGGTATTAGTTCCAGAGTATGACAACTCCGGATTAGTTAAAGTTATGTTACAGTTTCTGATACAACTGACTGATGTGAGAATGGACACTCTAGAAATCGTCACAAAGGAGGATATAATTAACCATAAAAGTTCTGACAATTATAAAAGCGTTTAACTGTCCTTGCGCCCTACAGCCTTCCAGCGGTGGGGCCCTTTTGTTGGCAAAATTCAGTGACCTCTGATCCGGCCTCAAAAATTGTGGCAGAGTTTAGGAGCAACCCTTACCCTTCTCCCCAAGCGTGAGTGCGACCGCCTTCCCCCTTCACCTCAGGCTTGAGCACTTGTTTAATGTCCTGGATCGCCCGTTGAGTCAGTTCCTCCGGAGTTTCCCCCCCGGTCACCACCACCCGCACATCTGCTTGAGCATAGAGGCGTTCCCGTTGCTTCAGGAGTGCTTGCAGCTTCGCTAAAGGGTCGCCCTCCTGTAGCAGGGGTCGAGTGCGATCCTCCTGCAAGCGAGCATAAAGTTGCTCGACCGGAACATCCAGCCAAAGCACGATCCCATGATGAAGATAACTCCAATTCTCCCGTCGTAAGACGCTCCCACCGCCCGTGGCCACCACCAAATTTTTATGAGCCGACAGTTCAGCTAAAACCTGAGTCTCCCATTGCCGGAAAGCTTCCTCCCCATCCGTCGCAAAAATCTGGGCGATCGACTGACCCGCCAATTGAGAAACCAGAGCATCGGTGTCAAAAAAATAATACTTCAGCTCCCGAGCAAGCAATCGCCCCAGCGTCGTTTTGCCTGCCCCCATCATCCCAATGAGGTAAAGATTGACTCCTCTTAACAAATGGCTCCCCTTCCTTATCCGTAAAAATTTCCCGACCCTTACCACTCCCTAGCCACTGCCAGTGCTTAAAGAAAACGGCGTGGCTTTTCCGGCGTGGGCTCATCATCATCCAAACCCCAATCTTCATCATCCTCACCCTGAGATTGATTACCCTCAGGAGGCGGAGGCGGAGCCTGGTAGGGCGGAGTAATCACCCGATAATCAGCATCATACACGGATTCAGTTCGACCCACACCGGAATCACTGGGGTCGCGATAGCCATAGGAGTAAATCGAACCAGACCAAGACTCAGTTTTTGGCTGCTGCTTCAATTCATACTCTCTGCGACCGCTGGCCTGAGCAGAGCGATCGCCTGCCTCTAAATTCCCCCACTCTGCGGCCTCACTGCCAAGCGTCTCCCCTTCATCGCCCCAATCATCCTCACTGCTAGGGTTTCGCCGCCTAGTTGGCTGACTCCAATCATCCTCTGCCTCACCAGTCGTCGCCTGCACCTCCGGTGTCGGAGTGGCATACCGAGGTACAAAAGGCTGCGGTTCCGGCTGGATCACCGTTTGCGGATAAGGGTCCGCAGCACGAGCTCGGTAAGGTTCCTGGCGAGGGGGAGAAAATGGGTCAGTCGGACTCCGGCCCTCCGAGAAACTGCTGGAACGCCGAGAACGACCCATTTCCCGTCGCCACTCCTGTTCTGCGAAGTAATGCGAGAGTTGGAACAGCGCCGAGATCAAAAAAGAGGTGATAGCACCAGCCACCACACTGAATAACAGCCAAGCCGATAGAGGTAGAGCTTGCGATCGCATTCCCAGAAATACCAACGGCAGAGACGGCGATATATTTTGCACCAGCAACAGCACTAATCCGACTACGACCGCCAGTAATAATACAGTACGCATATCTATTGAGCCATTAGTAATAGGGGAGGGAATTGAACAACAACTCGCTGACCCATTCCCTATTACCCACTCTAATCTTCTTTCCACCGTTTGAGCGGAACACAATCAATCCCTAACTGATCTAAAGCACGGGCCACCACAAAATCCACCAACTCTTCAATGGTTTGGGGGTGGTGATACCAAGCTGGAATGGCTGGGACAATTCTCGCGCCTGCTTCTGCCAAAGCCGTCAAATTTCGCAAGTGAATTAAACTCAACGGCGTTTCGCGTGGCACTAACACCAGCTTGCGTCCTTCCTTAAGCTGCACATCTGCGGCTCGTTCCAGCAAATCTGAACTCAAACCCGCCGCTAACTTCCCCACCGTACTCATGCTGCACGGAATCACCATCATTCCCTGAGTCCGAAAAGAACCGCTGGCAATATTCGCTCCGACATCTTGCCAGGGGTGGCAGCGGAGTTTACCACCAACCTCTTCCCCTGCTTGCTGTCGCCAAAATTCCTCTTGCTGAGTGGGGTCTGCTGGCATTCGGACATTTTGTTCGCTTTGCCAGACGATATAAGTAGACTTCGAGGCTACTAATTCCACGGTGCAATCTGCTTGCAAAAGATATTTTAAAGTCCGCACCGCGTAGATTAATCCCGATGCTCCGGTGACTCCTACGATCAGGGGTTGGGTCATGGCTGAGTCCTGAATAGTGAGTTGTGAGTAGGAGCCCTACTAACTAAGGTCGGGGTCCTCAACCGAGAACCCCTTCCAGCTGCGAGCCTGGTCAACTTAATCATCACCGTCATCAAACGCTTCACTACCGCCTCCTACGGCCACCAAGTCAATTTGCTGGCGGTAGTAGTCTACACTCTTGACCTGAACTTCGACGCGATCGCCAAGGCGGTATTGATTGCGGTTTTTGCGACCCACCAGGGTTTGTTGGCGAGAGCGGTATTCATACCAGTCGTCCTTGAGGGAGGAGACGTGAACCAACCCTTCTACTCGCAAGGTTTCCTCCGGGAGGGGAATTTCGATTTCCACGAAAAAGCCGTAGGACTGCACGCCTGTAATCAAACCTTGAAACGTTTGACCGGTGCGTTCTTTCATTAAGCCGGTTTTCTTCAGGCCTTCCAAGTCATTTTCTGCGTCCTGGGCCACCCGTTCTCGCTCGGTGAGGTGAACCACCACGGAAGTGAACTGAGTTTCAAATTCATGATGAACTTCTGGGGGGAGGACATTCCAATTAATTTGATCGCGACAAGAGGAATGGTGCAAATTCACTCGCTCTTTGGCGCGAGTCGTGCGGCGATCGCGTCCTACCGCAAACACAGCCTGCAACACTCGTAAATTCAGCAGGTCCGCATAGCGCGATAAGGGAGAAGTGCAGTGAGCGTAACCCTGGGATAAAGCTAAACCAAAATGAGGTTTGGGGGTAGTGCTATAAACGGCTGGCTTTAAAGTGTCTTCTAATAAATAGGTGAGCACTCTCTCGGCTTTGGAAGCAGCAAATTGCTGAGTGAATCGCTGGAAGTCAGAGGGTTGTACTTCGTCTTCGTTTTCCAGATACAATTCGCAGCCTAAATTATTCGCTAATTTCACTAATTCCAACACATCTCCGGGGTCAGGGGTGGGCTGAACGCGGTAAATGGCTGGTACTCCCAAAGCTTGCAAGTGAGCGGTGACGGCTTGATTGGCAAGGACGATCAATTCTGCGACGGCCGAACGACCCCGCGAGGCAGCCTGAACCGCAAACGCGCCCAGTTCTCCCTCATCATCATAGTGAGAGGTGGCGTCAGGCAAGTTTAATTCAAAGGCGCCTCGCTTGTAACGCTGGGATTTTACAGCTTGACTGGCGGCGAAGAGCTGCTCTAGGAAGGGGTGCAGCATGATCGCTTCTGGATGGATCGCTTCGTTGCCAGGGGTATCGAGAATGGCTTGAGCCTGCTCGTAACTAATCTGGCACTCGACTTGAATGATGCTGGGTTCGATCTCATATTCCACTAGTTGCCCTGATTTATCAATGGTCAGGAGTACGCTGACGGCGAGGCGTTCTTGCTGGGGTAGCAGGCAGCAGCGATCGGTTGATAGTATTTCCGGTAACAGCGGAATCATCTTGCTTCCCAGATAAACAGAAGTCCCTCGCTTGCGAGCTTCTCGGTCGATGGGGGAGTCAGGCTGTACGAATTCGGTTGGGTCGGTGATATGAACGCCAACTCGCCATTGTCCCGTCTGAGTGCTTTCTAAGGTAAAGGCGTGTTCGCAGGGTGCTTGGAAGATATCGGTGAGAGCGGCAGCAGCGGAGCCTTCCTTTTCAGAAGCGTTTGACTCGCTGCTGCTGTGTTCAGGGCCGAAGCTGATCGCGACCAAGTGGCGTAGGTTTAAGCGCTTTTTAAGTTCAGTTTTTTTGAGCTTGAGACCAACCGTCTCGGCAGCTTTGAAAGCTGCGCTTGGAAAAGACCGAGGTAGGTCATGCTTGCAGCAGACAATATCGAGGTCATCGGCTGCTTCTGCATCGGAACCGAGTACCTGCACAACTTTACCCTGGGGGCGATGACTGCCGAGGGGGTAGCGTTGCACCTCCACATGAACCAGGTGATCGATCGCATCTTGGAGGTTAGTGCCGTTTGCTAGCAAGTCGAGTTCAAAGAGTAAGCGGTCATCTAAGGGGACAGCTCTATAGTTGATGCGACCATTGGGAGTGCTGACTTGCTTGACTCGCGCCAATACAGAGGGGTTGGCTCGCTCTAGAATT
Source organism: Actinomycetota bacterium (assembly GCA_050262755.1). Classification (GTDB taxonomy): domain Bacteria; phylum Cyanobacteriota; class Cyanobacteriia; order Cyanobacteriales; family Microcoleaceae; genus JBLNEP01. The sequence continues at coordinate 57,710 of JBLNEP010000158.1, forward strand.
AACTGAACTTCCCCTTCCGGAGAGCGACGACGGCTACCTTCTTTGATGATTTTCACTAGGACGCGATCGCCATTCCACGCAGTTGAAAGGTGGCTTTCGCGGACATAAACATCTTCGGCCCCTTCAGCATCTTGAATCGCAAAACAAAATCCTTTGCTCGAACAGCGCAATTTTGCTTCTACTACATCTTCTTCAAATACTCGGCGATAGCGACCTTTATCTTTGACTAAAATGCCGATTTTCTCTAAGGCGTCCAAGGCGATTTGAAGTTTAGCTTGACTGGTGTCGTCGTTACAGTCGAGTTTTTTCTCCAATGCTTTGGGAGCAACTAACTTGTCATCCGTGAAATTTGCCAGTAGTGCAGCGATTGAAAATTCCATGTAGCGATTAATCCTCGTTATTTGAATTTAGCTGTCAACGACCGCGCCATTCCTGCCTTAAATATCCCTGGTGCTGACCCTCCACGTTGTGGCTAAAGCAAGGTGTTTTTCCAGAAAGCCCTCCTCAGGTGTGGTTGACCCCTGCGCCCACTGAGCAATTGCCCGTTGGCTTGACTCTCAATTGACTGACAGTCGGCTGCCCCAAGGAATGTACTGGCAGGGCAGTTGCCTTCGGAAAGTTGCCAGGTCCAGAATCCCTCCACTGACTGTAGGGGGCGGTTTTTCCGCTCTCAGGCCAGCGAGGAAATGCGGTTAGCTGTTGGTTACCTGCTGCCAAAAGAGCGCTCGGTGTTGCGGCTGAGTGCTGGGTAGGGGAGAGGGAGGGTGTTGAACCCGCCCCTTTCGAGACTGGGTGGAGAAGGGGAGCAGGGGAGGTTCCGGCGCAGGGGAGACGCGAGCTGATCTTTCCCCTTTCCATTCCCTTGCTTTTTCCTTTCCCTTTGCTTCATCCTTCTGAAGTGCCTCTTGCCTTTTGGCTCTTGCTTGGCTACTGGCGGTTCCTTGCTAATCGCTCATCGCTGGTGATGCCCCTGGAAAAGCGCCGAGATTTACCCGACAGGACTCTCTCTAAAGGCTAGGAGCAATCTGGGTTGGTGTGCAGTCACACCTTCTCGGACCTTAACAAAGGTGTTTGATTGCCCAAACCTTCGCGATTTTTGCCCAATTGCTACGCCATTTCGCGCATTTAGAAACGACGCCCGATGCCTGTTAGAGCTGGGGTTGCGGGATAGGGGATGGGGTTAAGTGGCGTTCTAGGCCGCGCAGATGACTAACCTCTAGTTTATTTTAATTTTAATCGGCGCTCTGTGGAAATTGATTTCTCTAAGGCTGTACTAAACTTAAGTCAGAAGCCCCCTCTGGTTTCGGGGGCGGGAATCTTATGTTTGCACAATTTCGCGTTACTTATCCGACTGGCCAATTAATCTCTGAGCTGATCGCTATCCATAATGGGAAGTTTGTTGTCCGTGCTTTGGTTCAAGTTGATGGAGTGACGGTTGCGACTGGGTTGGCTGCGGCTGATACGGTGGAGTTGGCGGAGGATGCGGCTCGGTTGCGATCGCTGGCTCTGTTGGGTTTAAATGCCTCAACACCGACCCTTGAAACGGTACCGGTGTCACCGATGACTGTGGCTGTACCGGAAGTGCCTGTCTCGACCGATCGCTTGGCGACATCTCCTCAAAGCAGTTTCATCAATCCTCCACCGTTGCCGACTCCGTTGGCTTATACACCGGAGCCAGTCAAACCTGCGTACTCGCCACCGATCGCGAGCGTTCCCCCGGAACCGCAGCAATTTGATTCCGATGCTTGGCTGGGTTCAAGCTATCGCGAGCCAGCGATGGACCCCCCAACTCTGTCTTCGTCGCTAGAAACCAGTAAAAAAGAGGTGTCCGCAGCAGCCATTCCGGCTATGAGTGGCACTCGCCTGAGTGGTGCTGAGTTAAGCGAACCCACGGATGATTCTGAAGTGATCGCTCAAATCGATGTACTTCTCAAGCGTTTGAAATGGACGAAGGACCAAGAAGCTGAATACCTGGTACAAAATTACGGGAAGCGATCGCAGTCTCTGTTGAGTGGGGAGGAGTTACGAGACTTTCTTGATTATTTAGAAATCTTTGGCAAAACCACTGAGCAAATCAAGCGGATTGGTTGGGGTACGAAGCAGGGCCGCGAATATCTGGAACTGACTTACAGCAAAATTTCGCGCCATCACTTAAATAAACAAGAGTTGATTGAGTTTCTTCAATATCTCGAAACTCAATAAAATCGGAGTGAGGAGTTAGTAATTAAACTACTAATTACTAACTCCCAATCGGATGACCCAATCAAAGCCAAGGGTTAGCGAACATTGGCAATAAGTCATCAATCCCGGTCTCGATTGCCAACCCTAGAATCGATTAGCCCACCGCGACGACTGGCTGAGAAGCGGAGGGGCGTCGGTTAATGACTTGATCGACCAAACCGTAGTCTTGAGCTTCTTCTGCCGACATGAAGAAATCTCGCTCGGTATCTTCCTCAATACGCTCCAACGGTTGACCCGTGTGGGCGGCTAAATACTCGTTGAGCCTCCGTTTGTGGTAGAGAATTTCCTTAGCTTGAATCTCAATATCAGTGGCCTGACCTTGAGCACCGCCTAAGGGTTGGTGAATCATAATGCGAGAATGAGGTAAACTCATCCGCTTGCCCTTAGTGCCAGCGCTGAGGAGAAAAGCGCCCATACTGGCAGCAAGTCCGATGCAAATGGTGCAAACATCGGGGCGGATGTGGTTCATCGTGTCGAAAATGCCCATACCGGCCGTCACTGAACCCCCAGGTGAGTTGATATAGAGGTAAATATCTTTCTCTGGGTCTTCAGCGTCTAAAAAGAGCAACTGGGCAACGATCAGGTTAGCCAAGTCAGAATCGATCTGCTGTCCGAGGAAGACAATGCGATCTCGCAGCAGTCGCGAATAGATATCAAAGGCGCGTTCGCCGCGACCCGATTGTTCAATAACGGTTGGTATCATTGACAGCGCTTGCCTGTTAACCTAACTTTCTTCAATTTTAGCGGGGAAGGGGAAGGGGAGATGGAATCGCGAGAGTTTGCGACCGGAAGCGTTCGTGGTTGAGAAGGAATTAAATTTTGATCAACCACTGTCGCCGATACATCCAGTAGAGAACGGTCCACCAAAATAGTACGGTGGTGAGGGCAAAGGCTAAGGAACCATTCATGGGGCCGGCCCAAGGTTGAAACCAATTTTCGTAAATCCAAGTGTAGGTATTGGGTGCTGTATCTCCACTGCCAATGTGAGTTTTGAGGAGAAGTCTGGCGACGAGGCCGGAGGCGACAAAGACGAAAATGGCATTTAAGCCCATAATTTCAAAAAATCGCCCCCACTGCCAGCGTCGCACTTCGATGGTTTCGTAGCAAGTGGCAAGTAATAGCAATGCCCAACCAGTAGTAAATACGACATAGGAACTGGTCCACAATTGTTTGTTGATGGGGAAAAACAGGCCCCAGAGGAGGCCAATGACTAGGCAACTAAGGCCCAATAAAACTAAATTCCAACTGGTACGAGTTTTGACGGGTTGAAGGCGCAGCCATTGACCGGTAAAATAGCCGGTGAGAACGGTAACAATTGCGGGTAAGGTACTGAATAATCCTTCTGGATCGAATAAACCGCCTTTATATAAATGGGTGGGAGTGAGGATGAGGCGATCGAGATAGGCGCCGAGGTTGCCTTCTGGGGTGAGGTTGCCAGGACCGTAACCGGGAACGGGGATTAAGGTTAAAGCGCCCCAATATCCGAACAGGAGGGCCGTCGCCAGCATCCAGAGATGGCGGGGGGAGAGTTTGAGGACTGCGATCGCACTGATGCAGTAAGCTAAGCTAATGCGCTGTAAGACGCCCATGATGCGAAGGTTAGCAAAAGTGGAGAGGGGAGCGTGATTGAGCAGCACATCCAGCGCGATCGAAGAGGTATTGAGTAGTAAACCTAGTGCGAATAAAATGGCACTCCGACGCGCGATCCGCCCATAAATCTTTGCGGAGGGTTGTTGGTGCTGGTTAGGTTGAGGAAAGTCTTCTGGTTTTGCGAAGGGTTGGTTTAAGTTTGCTGGGTTTGAGGTGAATTTTTGGTCTTGAGTGTATTTTGATAAGGAAAAAGACAGGGCGACGCCGACGATGAAGAGGAAGAAGGGAAAGACTAAGTCGGTGGGGGTGCAACCGTTCCATTCTGCATGATCGAGGGGAGGATAGACGTATTTCCAACTGCCGGGGTTATTGACCAGGATCATGGAGGCGATCGCAATGCCGCGAAAAACATCAAGGGAGGTCAGGCGCATAAGTGTTGATAGTAGTTTAGATGTTAGATTGTAGATTTTAAATTGGGGCATACTAGCTACTGCCACCCGATCTTTTAGATGGAGACTCCCTAGGAAGAACTATGCAGAATTTAGCGGCCCCTAACTCTGTTGCTAACTCCACTCCTACTGCTGATATTCAGCTTTTAGTGGTTGATATTGATGGAACGATCGCAGGCCAGTCGAATCAGATCCGAGAACCGGTGGTGCAGGCAATTCAAGCGGCCCAAGCGAAGGGCATCAAAGTTGCGATCGCTACGGGTCGGATGTATCGGTCGGCCTTCCGCTTCCACCTGGCGATCGCGTCTAATTTGCCGTTGATTTGCTATCAAGGCGCATATATTAAAGACCCTGCCACTGATACCTTGCTGCGACATTTGCCTGTTGCCAAGGAAAAAGCGTGGCAATTATTGGATCATTTTGAGGAACCGGAACTGCGATCGCTGTTGTCTGTCCATTTCTATATTGACGATCGCCTCCATGTCCGTGAGGTCACTCACGCAACCCGACTCTATGCGGAACGTTCTGGCATTGAACCGATTGCTGTGGGCGATTTGCGCTCTACACTGACAGTAGAGCCTACCAAAGTTTTGGCTCTGTGCGATGACCCCGATGCGATCGCCACTCTCTTGAGCAATTTGCGTCAGCGCTATACCCCTGCGGAACTTTATTTAACAACTTCGGTGGCGACATTTTTTGAAGCAACTCACCCTTTGGCTAATAAAGGGTCTGCGGTTGGCTATCTTGCTGAAGAATTATTAGGATTAGCGCCTGAAAATGTGATGACGATTGGGGATAACTTTAACGATTTAGAGATGATTTCCTATGCAGGTATTGGGGTAGCGATGGGCAATGCACCTGAGGCGATTAAAGCTGCTGCGAATTGGGTTGCGCCTAGTGTGGAGGAAGACGGGGCAGCGGCTGCGATCGAGGAGTTTTTGCTTTAGGAGGGGATGAGCAATGGCTGTGAATAAAACTGAAAATGGAGAGCGAATTTGGCTGAATTTACAGCAATTTTGAGCTAAATGTAGTGATTAGAACTTCCCTGCTCCTCCTTAATGAGGGGTGCTGGAAGTTCAACGATCTACTTCACTGATCTGAAAAGTGTTGTTTTTTTCTCTTTGTCTAATTTTGTAAATCTGATAATGAGCAACTTTCAGGAGTTACAGCAGTCAGGTGTTATTCAACCCTGATTCTTTTCACACCTCAGAAGTTTTTACTCAACAGCCCCTAAAGCTTTGAGGATGGATTTTTGCCCTTGAGTTAAACCTGTAGCGCCCCTAATATTCATGCCCTCATAAATTTTTGAATCCGAGAAGATTTCTTCTTGAAATTCTTCCATTTCATCCCGTGAAAACTCGATCATTTGTGCTTGGCTATTTCTGATAAAGTTTTGATTTCTTTCCCAGGGAACTGCAAAAATTGAGTTGCAAAAGTTGGCTCCCGCAAAGTTAACTTGATGGAGCTGAATGTCTCTCATATCTGCTTGCCAAATAGCAAGATCGGAAAAATCAGCGCCGGTTAAATCTATCTGAAGTTGGCACAATAAGTTAAAGATATTACCTCCCCCATATCCGGGTGTTATACCCTGCTCTCGCAGTTTAATTAAAATGTAATTGAGTTTTTCGGCTAAATCTTCAGCGGTGTTGTAAGTAGCGATTAATTTAGCAATTAAAGGTGTGACCAGGGTCCTAATTTGATGTTTTTTGACAGATTCTCTGGCTGTTGCTTTAACGATCGGATAATTTTGAAGAAATGGAAATAAAGAACAGAAGTAACTTGAATTTTCGTTATTTTCTTGAGAAAATTCTTGGTATAGTTTTTCAATAATCTGGTCGGTAATATACTCTCTAATTAATGGCTGTTGGGTAAAGCTAGCAATGCTTTTGCCCTGAAATTGAATGGCGACTTTTTCAATGAGCGATCGCCACTGGAGGGATTCTAAGCTTTCTAATAATTCTCCTTGGAAAATCGGCGGAACGATATCATTGAGGAGTTCGGCAGGTGAGACAGGCTCTCGATTAATAGCGAGCCAGTACATAATTTTTTTCTCTAAAGGAGATAACTGATGAAATTGTTCATCTAACCAAAGGCGAATTCCATTAAAAATCGTTTCTTTTTGCTCTAAAAACTCTCGAATTTCTCCCGAAAATAAATCTTGAATGGAACTTGCTACAATCTTTAAAGCCATCGGATTTCCTTGGTAGCTTTCTACCAGCTCTGCTATTTCAGCGGGCGTTCCTATTAAGGCCTTCTGTTTAAGAATTTGCCTAGCTGTGGTTAGCTCTAAACCCTGTAGTTGCAAGATTCGGACTGGCAATGTTTCTCCGGCTAAAGAGGCAATTTCCCTGGGTTTTTCTCGGCTCGCGATCAGTAGGCAACTTTGGTGATCAATTTCTGCAATTTGTCTCAAAAGTTCGCCATAGATCGAGTATCCTTCACGGTAACAGCCTGCATAGCTTTCCCTCTGGAAAACAGAGTCAAATTTGTCAAGGACGATCAGACAGCGGTGCTGTTGTAAATACTCGATGATTAGAGAGATACGATCGCTGACGGTGTTTGGTAAAGAGGCTTCTTGGTGATTGGATAGAAATTTGAGAATTTTAGCTAATTTTTCTGGCAGAGGTGGAGCGTTACGGAGGCTCTTCCATACAACATATTCAAACTCATGTTTAATTTCTTTGGCTAATTTGACGGATAAGGCGGTTTTGCCAATGCCACCCATGCCTAAAAGGGCAACTAAGCGACAACGATCTGACACGATCCACTGCTTGAGGGTGGTTAGTTCTTCGCTACGACCGTAGAAAATTGAAACGTCGATCGCTGCTGAGAAATCTTGGTGAGGGGGGGTAGCGGGATCTGAGGAGGCGATCGCTTCTTCCTCTGGACGAAGTTTTAAATCGCAATCTTTCCGAGGCTGACAATTAACCGGAGAAACGGGCAAATTTGGTGAAGTTGTTGTGGGTGTTTTGGCTTGAGACAGGCGTGCATATCCTTTCAGAACTGAATGGATATTACGTTTTGTGACTTGAGTACCCAAGGCCTGAGAAAGTCGTCGCCACAGTTGGGAGCCAACATCTTTAATGTAGTCAGCATCATAGCCTGATGCTTCAGCTATTTCTTGATAAGACTGTCCTTGCCAAGATTGGCGGAAAACAAGCTCTTGAGTATCGTTTAAGTAACCAGGTTGGAGCAGGGAATCTAAAATTGCTAAGGCTTCTTCGAGAGTCATTAATTCAGGGATTCAAGCGCTGGTTAAGTGATTATGCTTATACTTTATCACTTTTTCTTACTATTTTTACTTTTGTTTACTCTTTTTATTAAAAATTTATCTGAAATTATGACCTTTTATAACTTTTTCCCACTGTGGAGGCGGAGGTTAAGCAGATATGGTGTAACCAAGAATAAAAAATTTGTGAGCATGAGGTGTAATCATGAAAAAAAATGTGTGGATTGCAAGCAGTTTAGCACTTTATTTTATCACTAGCAATTTGACAGCTAGTGCTATTGCTGCTGGTTTTCGCAATGATATTACTGGCGTAAGAAATGCTCCCAATGCCACACCGTGGGGTGGATGGTCTACCGCAATTTATTGCCCTCCAGGTACCTACGTTGGTGGATATTCAATGAGGGTTGAACCAGATCAAGGTAAGGGTGATGATACGGCCCTTAATGCAGTTGCTTTATATTGTTATGATCGTGCTGGAAACATGGCCGAGCGGATTGTTCCACATCCTGGATTTTGGGGAAATTGGGGCGAAGGAGCTAGTTGCCCGAAAGGTAGTTATGCAGTAGCATTTAAACTGAAAGTAGAACCCCCCCAAGGTAATGGTGATGATACAGGAGCAAATTCTGTAGCTTTTGGCTGTAGCAATGGAACTGTAATTGAAGCTTCTGGTGGTGGTCGCTGGGGAGCTTGGACGCCAAATTGGTTAACAGGTCCCCCAAATTCGGCAATTTGTGGTGTCCGAGCAAAAGTTGAAAATCAGCAAGGCAAGGGAGATGATACTGCTTTGAATGATTTAGAGTTTACCTGGTGTCAATTACAGAATGCACCACCACCTGCACCAGTACAGAATGCACCACCACCTGCACCACAAACTTCAACGCAAAATCAAGGGAATAGTGCCATCCGCATTTTTGATAATCCTAGCCATGGAAATGGTATCCCGATTGATGTAGTGCCAAAAGGAGCTAGTTGGCTAGATACTAACGCCCGCCAATGGGAGGCAGATGCATTTTGTCGCTTGAGTGGATATCAAAAGGCTGTGAACTTCCAATTTGTAAATGGGAGTAACAGAGGTACGTTTCAGTTCGATACAAATACAGGAGGCTGGACATACTGCCCAAGTTGCGGAATTTATTTTACGAGTGTCACTTGTCAATAAATAATAGTACAAGCGATTTGTTAGTTCTCAAGTCAATTCCGCTTCAAAAAGGGGATTAAACGCAAGGCATAATCTTAGCAAAGCGCTGAGAAGTTATTAAGGATAGTCAAAGTTTATCCTCTGGTTAAGGTGAAGCTCTGAGAGCAGCATTCCTTAACATTAACGGCAAAATAACCTGTCATGATAACTAGTGACTGGTTCGTGTTTCCTACTTTTTTAAATTGAATGGGACTCTGAATTTATCCCAGAATTCTGCTATGTTGGTTGATAGTAAAGGCTTGAGTTGTAAGGCTTAAAGTCCAAGCCTTTACTGTCTCTTAAAATTCTCTCGATTAAAATAGAGCGGTTTGCGACTCTGGACAATCATCAGATGAAAGCTAAATCTCAATTGATAGCAACAGGACTCACTACTCAGGTGAATAGCCATCGCCTTGCAGGATGCCTTACGATGCGTTCCAATTGCAAAACCCTTTCAGAAGATTTTATCACTTTTGATTACTATGTTTTCTTTTTCTGTTATATTTCTTTGTCTAAAATCTTTATAAGACCTTCTGGTTTTTTATGACCTTTCCTCACTGTGGGAGCCGAGGTTAGGAGGCTCTTCTATATTGAAGATATCTAAAATGTAATTATTACAGGTTTTTGATAGTTTAGGAAAGAGGAGCGAAGCACCTATGTTAACTCAATTAGTAAGCACTATGGCTCGGCTAATCCATTTTGTTAGCTGGTTTATTTTCGGCTGTATCACTTTCAGCCTCATAACTTGGGTAGTGACATTACACCCTATTTTATGGCATGTTACTAAGATATCCCTTGGTTTTTTAATCTGGATCAATGGCTGGGGGATTGTGCAATTTTGTTTTTTTGGTAAATTTTCAGACGATAATAAAATTACTAGAATGGGTTTAATGGAAGCTTTGATCTACTGCATTTACATTATGCTACTTTTTGTCTGTTTTGGAATTGGAATTGGTGTAGTATTATGCTTATAACTTGGTTGAAGCTTATTGCTTTATTACCACTAACTATCCTGCTTTGGATAGGACCCTTTGCATTAAAATTGCCAAAATGGGTACAGGGGTTATCCCTTATTTCTTCATTAGGTACGTCAGTGTTACTCATTGAAACCTCTACAACATTAAAAGTTACTGATAAGCTTGAACAAGCCGAGCGAGATAAAAATTGTGAAAGCTGAGGATTTACAGCAGTAAAATTTTACTAAAGACTCCTGACTTTCTCATTTTTGAGCTTCTTACTGGACAGCAACTAAAGCTTTCAGCAAGGATTTCTAATCTTGAGTTAAACCTTTAACCCTGAAGGAGTGACAGCACCTCTTTTACCTTGAGTGCTACGGTTGTTGAGGCATATTAAGCCAGAAAATATTAATAGCTTAACTTTACAGTTTGTTGAAAAAATTTACGTAATATCCTGGCCTTTTCTGACCTTTTCCCACTGTAGCTACTAAGGTTGTGAGGATATCCTATATTCATACAAATAATTTGCACAGATACAAACAAATAAAATTGCTACCTTTACAGATGAAAGCACATCTATTTTAGGGAGGAACAGTCATGAATATCGATCGTAAAAAAATAGTTGGATTAGCGACTATTAGCATATTAGGGGGACTATTACCCTTATTGAACTCGACTAATGGAGCCTTCGCAGGGTGTAGTGCTCTCGATTTTACTTGCAATCCTCACATACGAGATCTGCGAAACCGCATCGATCCTCCTATGCCCCAAAGAAGGAGTGAAATTTATGACCGTTTTAACCTCACTAATCAAAGTAATGAGACTGTGTATTTCGCCTATGGAGAGTATAGGCCTGGCTCAACTTCTTCAGGGGATGGAAGCGGATCTAGCCTTGCAGTAATAACCCCGCCTTCTTGGGTTTCTGAAGGCTGGTGGTCTGTTAATCCAGGTGAATCCAAGGTTGTCTACGAAACCAGATCTAAGGGAAAGAGTATCTACATACGGATAACCTCAAACAGTGGAGTTAAGGTTCCAGACCAGTCTGAGCATATAGCTGCATTTTGTATCTCTAATCAGGGCTATAGCTCTAAAGAAATAGAGAGAGCCTCCAGCTTTTCTTTGACAATTAATGGTCAATCTAATCGAGGATCTTCATGCGAACAGATAGGGGGGCGTTTGGAAAGCTTTTGGCGGGTGAAAGCTAATATTAATTTTATCGTTCGTTAGGTAGTACCTTTCTCTAGTGGATGCGATCGCCTAATTTGAGTTAGCTGTAGGATAGGCTTTAAGATTGTATTGGTTGATAGTAAAGACTTGAACTGTAAGCCTTACAGTCCAAGCCTTTACTGTCTCTTAAAATCTTCTCGGTTAAAATAGAGCGGTTTGCTTCTCAGGAAAATCGTCAGATGAAAGCTAAATCTCAATTGATAGCAACAGGACTCACTTTCCTTAGCCTTTTATCTCTCAATATAGCCCTCAATCAAAGTGCTGTTGCTCAGCTATCCAAGTCTGGATTAACTGCCGCGCAAATTCAACGCTTGAACTCTCTGCGCGTGAAAATTGCCGTCCCGACTTATCTCCCCGCTGGTTTTCGAGTCAACAGAGTCCTGATTGAACCTTGTGCTGATGGCGCTACTCGCTGCCGCTTTGGCCCTCAATACACGATTACCTATCAAGGTCCCAATCATTCCTGCTTTGCCATTGAAGCGGTTGGTGGTGGCATCGGTGGCCCTGACTTAGCCTCAAAACTACCTGTTAACTCTTCAGTGTTTGGCAAAAATTTTCTCTATTATGGCAGTGGTCCTGGCAACGCATCCCCAACGATGTTCTCAGATTGGTTGCGAGGTCCGGAACTCTTTTATCGCTTCGCAGGACAGGGGGCGACCAACAAACTTGCCAATTGCAATAATATTAGCCCTCAAGAGGCTGTGCGAGTGACAGAGTCACTGCGGTATTTAAACCCTTGATGATGCTTAGAAAAAACCCTTCCAACAGAAAGAGCACCGACGACTGGCCGTGTTTCGTCTCGGTGCCCTTACTGGTTCGCTCCTCACACGCCTATGACTATAACCGACTCTCTCTAGGGTTTGTCAACCCCTTTTACAAAAGTTTTTTTTGAGGGGTGGAGAGTGGGGCAGAAAAGTCCGAAAAAGGTGCGGAAGGGCGAAAAAAGTAGGTAAATTCGTAACTCATCTGCTACATCTGTTACAGTCTCGGCTGTTAACTCCTTAATTTTTCCTTGAGATTGGTAAGCCACTCTAAAATCAAGGAATTTACCGTTTCTGGGTGTTCGTCATGGGGACAGTGGCCTGCCTGGGGAATGGAGACAAACTGGATGGGTTGCCCCTTCTCGGCCCATTCCAGAAAGAGATTGGCGCCGGTTATGGGTGTCCAAGGGTCATCTTCTCCCCAGAGTACGAGTAAGGGGCGAGTGACGGGCAATATTTCCGAGGGATGGCGGCCAGGAGGGGCGGTGATAATGGAAGCAAAGACTTGTTGAGCTCCGGGATGGCAGGAGGGTTCATACAGGAGTTCGACGAGTTCGTCGGTGATGGCCTCAGGGTTGCGGTAAACTTGGCGCAGGGTGTTGCGGAGTCGATGTTTCTGGCGGATGCTGTTGAAGACGAGGGGACCTGTAAGGGGCGATCGCACTAATTTGGTAAACAGTCCCATCACCACTCGCAGGGGCAAGTTGAGTTCGCCAGGTCGATGATTGAGTCCGCCAGCGCAGTTGATCAGAACGCCACCGGCTGCAATTTCTGGGCGATCGGCAACGATCATCAAGCTGAGTAATGCACCGATGGAGTTACCGACAAAGACAGCGGGTTCCTGAATGCGATCGCTCCAAAAATCCGCCAGTAGTTCTTCCCACAACTCTAAGCTGTAATTGAGGGGAGGTTTGGCAGAGGCCCCAAATCCCAGCAAATCAAGGGCAAAGACTCGATAACCGCCTTCTGCGAGGGCGGGGATGTTCTTCCGCCAGTGGCCAATCGAAGCGCCAAACCCGTGAATCAGCACGAGGGGGCGTCCGGTTCCCATGACTGTGTATTGGATTGGGTAGTCTCTCCAAGTCCAAGTCAGCTTCTCAAAGGTTGCAGGCGTTAGCTGTTGTGTGGTCACAGGTTTTTATGAAGTTTCGTAAACTATCTTGATTATTGTAATCTGCGACCGCTCTGGGCAAACTTGGGCGGTGCTGATGAGCAAGCGAATTGGCTGGAAAGGGGGTGCAAAAATGTTATTGTGAGTGAGATTCCTCCTGTTAGCTTGTTTTCTGTTTCAGAGTATGACCGATCGCCCTGTGTTTCCTTGGCAACAAGAAGCGGTTATCCGCCACACTCAACGCTTGTTGAATAGTTTTTCCCACTGGACAGGCAAAAGGTTGCTGGAGGTGGAAGGGGAACCAAAAGCGATCGCTCAAGCACTCTTTGAAGCACCTTTTGTAATCATTTCACATGGAATGGAAGCCGATCCAATTTTTAACTATGCCAACTGCAGGGCGCTAGAATTGTGGGAGTTAGATTGGCAGGAGTTTACTCGGATGCCATCTCGCTATACAGCAGAACCAATGCTACAGGAAGAGCGCAACCGCCTCTTAGCAGAAACAATTGCTAAAGGTTTTAGTCATTTTCGAGGAGTAAGAATTTCCAGCACTGGCAAGCGTTTTTTAATTGAGAACGGTCTTCTCTGGAATGTCTTAGATGAACAACACCAACGGTGCGGTCAAGCTGCTGTTTGTTCTCAGTGTACCTTTCTCTCTTAAGAAGGCTTAAATCTCTGAAGATTGTGTTGACTAGACGAGGTTAATTTTTGGTCATCAATTCTGATTTCCTATCCATTTCAAATTCCCCACTGCTCGGTTAACCATTATCCTCTCTTTGAGCCTCTGACCTCTCAAGAGTTTACGATTTATTTCTACTGCTCTGGGCAAATAAGGTTGAAGCAGGTTGCAAGCTCAGTCAGGGATCGCAGAACAGTTAGGTTTATTCAAATAGCCGATGGGAGGCTATTAATTTGGGCGATTTCTACCAGCTCTGAGGGTGATTGAAGTCGTGATTTTCAGCCTAAAAGTCCAGCAAAATTTGCCATTTATAGGGCAGTCAATAACCGTTGATTCGAGAATTTTATGAATTTTAACATTCATAAAAAACCTGGGTCAAAGTTGACTCTGAATGAAGGTGTGACGATCGGCCACTTCAGGAGTTCAGGTTAACAGACAAATTCGTATTTTTTGACTCTAAAACAGGTTATTCTAGCTCAAGGGAGAGCCATTCATTGAGTTGTTTAAGATGGTCGGCACTGAGAGCAACTTTGACTTCCACTCGTTGTTGGTTATCCCGCAAGATCAAGGTGCGATTTTCTGCAAAACTGATTTCAGGTTTTCTCAATTCTAGGGTTTGATATTTAACTTCAGACAGGGTGACGCGGATGATTAGTTCTTTCTGGGTTTGGGGGTAGATGTACAATTGCTGATTGATGCGATCGAGTTCAAGTTTTCCAACCGTTGTATTATGTTCGACTGGAGAATCTGGTTTAAACCAATAAAGAGTAATGCCACGAAGCTGGGGGTAAATCATGACAAAGTTTTCATCAAAGCGCTGGGGAGTCCAGTGGATTTCACTCAAGCCACCGATTTGGGGAATTAACCGTTGTACCCAGGTAACTTCTTTGCCGTTGAGGTTTGTCCACCATTGAGCGATCGTCTCAAGGTTTTTGGCATTTTCTGGGTTGCTGGTGCCATACTGCCAGACAGTTATAAGTTGCATACACAGGCTCCCAATCAATTATATATTTTTAAATTTTAAATTGGAGATTGCTCCAAAATCCAACCTTGTGAACATGAACTTACCCATTGTTTACCATCCTGATTATGTGGCACCACTGCCTGCAAATCACCGCTTCCCGATGATGAAGTTTCGGCTGCTGTACGAAATGCTGTTGGCAGATGGGGTAGCGACGCGATCGCAGTTTTATGCTCCAGAATTGCCACCCCGAGAGTGGATTGAGTTAGTCCATGAGACAGATTACGTTCAAGCTTACTGTGAGGGGGGACTCGATGCCAAGGCTCAGCGACGAATTGGGTTACCTTGGAGTCCTGCCTTGGCGAATCGCACTTGTATTGCAGTGGGGGGTACCCTTCTCACAGGCAAGTTGGCGCTGACTCACGGTGTAGCATGCAATACAGCAGGGGGGACTCATCATGCGTTTCCGAGTTACGGTTCGGGTTTTTGTATTTTTAATGATTTAGCGATCGCATCTCGGACTTTGCAAAAGTTGGGACTGGTTCGTAAAGTTTTAATTGTAGATTTAGATGTGCATCAAGGGGATGGAACCGCGGTCATTTTTCAACAAGATGACAGCGTTTTTACCTTTTCGATGCACTGCGAGGTTAATTTTCCAGGGACTAAGCAAAAGAGTGATTTAGATGTACCTCTGCCGATGGGGATGGAGGATGATGAATATTTACAAACCTTAGCGAATTATTTACCAGATTTGCTGGCAACGGTTCAGCCAGATTTAGTTTTTTACGACGCAGGAGTCGATCCCCATCACGGAGATAAATTGGGAAAATTAGCGTTGACGGATACGGGTTTATTTCGGCGGGATATGCAGGTTTTATCTACTTGTTTAGCCGGAGGGTATCCGGTGGCTTGTGTAATTGGGGGTGGCTATTCAGACGATCTGAATGGATTGGTTTATCGGCATTCATTAGTACATCGAGCGGCGAGTTTAGTCGCTCAGCAGTATCGGCTGTGAGGCTGAGGAGAAAATTGTTGATTTCCCTGAAACCATACAAAGGGGAAATAAAAATTTTAATTATCTAACATAATATTAATGATAAATCCACCTCAAGTCAGCTTAAACTCTGGCATGAAAGGATCACAATTGAGGGAAATATAGAGAGGCTAGTTGATTGTAACCGGAGTCATAGCTTAGAGTAGAAAAGAGCAATACTTGAGTAGGTCTGAAGTTAGAAATTAGATTCGAGGTGAGTTGGAAATTGAGCAACTCAAGTTGATTTAATAAAAAGAACGGGGAACGCCAATAAGCTGATGCAGTGATAGCAAGGGTGAAATGGTTGGAGGGAACTTTGAGGGAGTTAGGGGAAGAGGCGATCGCACTTCCCCCCTTTTATTGCCATCCCTAGCAGCTACTATCACAGCTTTCTTGAAAAGTCAACAGGTAAATTGTAGAAATTTTTAATCAGTTCTTGGCAAACTTCCCCTGTCATCAACCATTGATTTATTGCTTAAGGCTGGCAGACATCTCAACTTAGTTCGTCTAAACTATAAAATAGCAGAATCTTGTGTAAAGCAATTTGCCTTTAACCGCTAACCGCCGATCGGCTTCCTCAAGCTGGACTCGCAAGCTGTGTACTTCCCCTAAACCAAAACGTTTTCATAAGAGGTCAATCAAATGCGTTTATTAATAGTACAGTTTGCTGGCGATTACCGCGAAACTGTGCAACGCTTTGCTAAAGGTGGAGGTGAAACTTATTATGCACAAAAATATTCTGTTGACGCTGTTGCTGAGATTGGGAAAAATATAGAAGAAGTGGCAGTTATCTGCTGCTTAACCACAGAAAGTTATGACGAAATTCTCCCCAATGGAGTCCGTGCGATCGGTGCAGGATTTCATCAAAAAATTGACCTCAAGAAACTGATTGAATTAATTCAAAATCAAAAGCCAACTCATTTAGTTCTTCGCACTCCTATCCGAGAACTATTTCAGTGGGCAATTCGCAATCAAGTTAAAACCCTAGCAACCTTAGCAGATTCTTTTTCTACCGAAGGATTGCGGAATAAAATCCGAAATCATCGCTTAGTAGCAGCCTTAAATCACCCCCAAATCGAATGGGTTGGTAATCATGGGATTAATTCATGTCGCTCTCTACAAAAAATAGGAGTCAATCCTCATAAAATTATTCCTTGGGACTGGCCCGCGATGATCGCGCCAGATTCTTTCTCACCCAAAATGCTATCAAGCGCTGAAAATCCTAGAAATTTATTTTATGTGGGAAGTGTATCAGCTTCAAAAGGAGTGGGTGATGTCTTAGCCGCAGTTGCTCAGTTAAAAGCTCAAAATTTCTCAGTTCATTTAAAAATAGCAGGTGCTGGGGAAACTGATTTTTTTATCCACCAAACTAAACAGTTACAAATAGAAGACTGTGTCACCTTTCTAGGGTTAGTTGAAAATCAGGCTGTGGTTCATTTAATGAGAGAAGCTGATCTGGTATTAATTCCCAGTCGTCATGAATACCCCGAAGGATTTCCCATGACAATTTATGAAGCATTATGCTCTCGGACTCCGATCGTTGCTTCCGATCACCCGATGTTTCAAAATTATTTAAAAAATGGTATCAATGCCATGATTTTTCCAGCAAGTAACTCAACAGCTTTGTCAGAAAAAATAGAAAAATTGCTCTCAGATCCAACCCTTTATCATCACCTTTCTGTCGCTGCTGCTGAAGCTTGGAAACAGTTACAAATTCCCGTTAAATGGGCTGATTTACTCAATCGCTGGCTGAATTCTTCTGAAGAAAATCGGAATTGGCTGTTAGCTCATACCCTTGCTGCAAGGATCTACTAAATCTATTTAGCTAGCGTTTTTGCACTTACTAAAAATTCATTTTCTCAGTCTTAAACTTTCTTCAAGCTTAGGAGGTTTTATGAAGATCGCTTATCTAATTTTAGCTCATAAATATCCTCAGCAACTGTTCCGCCTACTTCAAGGTCTTCAAACTCAACAAACATCATTTTTTATTCATATCGATCGGAAAGTAGAAAACTCTACTTATTATCAAATTGTCGAGCAATTGCGAGGGATTGAAAATGTACATTTTCTCAAGAGATATCCCTGTTTTTGGGGACATTTTAACTTAGTTAAAGCGACCCTAGAGGGCATTCGATATATCATAAATCTAGGGGTTGACTTTGATTATGCAGTCTTGCTTTCGGGTCAGGATTATTTAATTAAGCCTACAACCTACATCGAAGAGTTTTTTACCAAACATAAAGGGAATCAATTTCTAGAATTTTTTCCAATTCATGCTCCCAATAAGTGGACAAACAATCGAGATTACTATCAAGCTTTTAAAAGAATATGCCATTGGCATTTTCGCTTCCGTAGCAAACATTTTTATTTGCCAATCCAGCGAAATTTTCCCAAAGGGTTTGAACCCTATGGAGGCTCTCAGTGGTGGTGTTTATCAAGGGAATGCCTAGAATATATTAATACAATCGTTCACCAAAAATCCTGGCCGATCGATTATTTTAAATATGTTTTGATTCCCGATGAAATCTTCTTTCAAACCCTGATTCTCAACTCGCCGTTTAAAGAGCAAGTCATCAATGACGATCTGAGGTATACTGATTGGGAAAATCCCAACCCTAATGTTCCTGCAACTTTGGTCAAAACAGATTTTGAGAAATTGGCAAAGTCTCCTAAACTCTTTGCCAGGAAATTTGATATGAACCGAGATGCAGAGATCTTTGACCTGCTCGATCGCCAACTCCTAACCCCCAACCCTGAAAACTGCTAGAGAGGATACTCTATGCTTGACGCAACTCAGCTCGATAGCTTGACCCGCTTGCTAGTAGTGATTGTCAACTACCGAACGCCTAGTTTAACTATCGACTGCTTGCGCTCCTTACAAGCTGAAATCCAAGCTTTGCCTGATACCCATGTGGTTGTTGCTGATAATGCCTCTGGCGATCGCTCTCCGGAACTGATCGCCGCAGCCATCCAAGCAGAAGGGTGGAGTGATTGGGTCTCATTCATCCCCCTTGACCACAATGGTGGCTATGCTTACGGCAACAATGCCATCATCCGCCCTGCTTTGCAATCTCCCCAGCCACCCCCCTACTTCCTATTACTAAATCCCGATACCATTGTTCGCCCCGGTGCTATCAAAACCTTACTACAATTTATGGAGCAACACCCCCAGGCGGGCCTTGCTGGCAGTCGTTTAGAAAACCCCGACGGCACTCCCCAACAATCAGCCTTTCGCTTCCATACAATTTGGAGTGAACTTGATTTTGGCTTGCGTCTCGGCGTCGTTTCCAAAATCTTAAGTAATTGGGCCGCCGCGCCTCCAGTTCCCTCAAGTATCTGTCAAACTGATTGGGTTGCAGGTGCTAGTGTGATCGTCCGTCGCGAAGTTTTTGAAGCCATTGGCTTGCTGGATGAAGCCTATTTCATGTATTACGAAGAAATGGACTTTTGCTTGCAAGCTAAAAACGCTGGTTGGAGTTGCTGGTATGTCCCCGAAAGCCGAGTGGTTCACCTTGTCGGTCAAAGTTCCGGTGTGACTGATACCAAAATTCCACCCAAACGCCGGCCTCAATATTGGTTTGATTCCAGACGGCGGTACTTCCTGAAAAATTACGGTTGGCTGTATGCTGCGATCGCAGATACCCTCTGGGCCTCCAGCTTTGCTTTATGGAGAGTCCGGCGCATCTTTCAAGGCAAACCGGATAGCGATCCTCCCAAACTTCTGAGTGATTTTCTGCTGAATAGTGTTTTCTTTAAAGGCACGGAGATTTAAACAAGGAACTAAGATTTATGGTCACGCAGTCGGAAAACATCACCAGTAGCAATCAAGAAACTGCCTCTTTGGGACTTTGGCAACAAATTAAAGAAGACTGGATCGCTCACGGACGAGATTGGACAAAACCGGGATTTCGCGCCGTCGCCGTTCAACGCTTTGGCGTCTGGAGAATGACCCTGCAACCAAAACTCCTCCGAGCACCTTTGAGCCTTCTCTATCGCGCCTTGTACCGCAAAATCCGCAATGGCTACGGCATCGATCTCCCCTATACGGTGCAGCTTGGTCGTCGCGTCATCATTGAACATCAAGGCGCGATCGTGATTCACGGCTATTCTCAAATCGGCGATGATTGCATTATCCGCCAAGGTGTCACCTTAGGGAATCGCTACCTGGATCGTCCCCTAGAAGCACCCAAATTAGGCGATCGCGTCAACGTAGGCGCCGGCGCAAAAATCCTCGGCAACGTCACCTTAGGAGATGATGTGAATATCGGTGCCAATGCAGTAGTTTTGTCCGATATTCCCCCTGGCAAAACCGCCGTTGGCATTCCCGCGAAAATTATTGGCTCTAAATCTTCGGGAGACCATCCTTAAATTATCTTTTCATCCACTTTCTTTTGCTTTCTGCCTGACTGCAACCCTAACGATTAATATTACCCGACTGAATTCACTCAAGTCATTATAAACGATGTTAGAACCAGAACTGGAGCCAACTGTTTCTGCTACTGAGCCAGATTGGAGTCGCGAACAATGCAGTCATTTTTGGGAGCCTAGTCGCCAATTACTCAAAGCACTCCGCAACTATCAAAAGTGGAAGGCCCGCGGTGGCTTGCTGGGTCGAGTTTTCTGTGCTTGGCACGTTTGGCAACATCGATTTTGGAGCATTGTCACCGGAGCCGATATTCCGCTCAATTGCCAGATTCAAGGCGGCTTACTTCTCACTCACCCGAATGGGGTCGTGATTCATCCCGGAGCCTCCATTGGTCCTAATTGTTTAATTTTTCAACAGGTTACGATTGTAGAAGGAGTGCAGATTGGTGGTCATGTTGATATCGGTGCGGGTGCAAAAATTATTCGCTCGGTGGCCATTGGCAATCATGCGAAAATTGGCGCCAATGCAGTGGTCGTTTGCGACGTACCAGCCGGGGCAACAGCCGTGGGAATTCCTGCTAAAATCATTAACGCTTCAACTTGGGTAAAGCCAATGACCTAACTGACATTTTTTTGAGGGTTAATTGGGAGATGACTAGGGGATTTATTAAGAGGTTAGATGGGGTAAAAATCCCCATCTCTCCTGGTAGAAAGTCCCTAGTTCCTCCTTCAAGCAGCTTTCATTTTTTCTAGGATCAAAGTGGCACGACGGCGGGCAACTTTTTCCCAGGTAAATTCTGCTGCTCGTTCGCGAGCTGAAGCACTAAATTGAGTTCGTAATTCCTGCGAAGAAGCGAGCGTTCGCAAACGTTCTACCCATGCTTCCTGGTCGTAAGGTGGCACAATAAAACCATCAATCCCATCTCGAACAATAGTGCCTGCACCCATCGGCGAGGTAATAACTGGCAATCCATGAGCCATTGCTTCATAGGTGACTAAAGGTCCGCCTTCTTCTAGACTGGGAAAGGCAAAAATGTCAGCTTCTCGATAGGCAAAGGCAACATCTCTGGTGTAATTAACATGAATCACATCAGGTCGCGCGAGAATATTACTACACATTTCTGCAATCACGGGTTCTAGGGAACCACACAGCATTAATCGCCCTTTAACCCCGGCTTGTTCCCAAGCTTTTAAGAGCAAATGAGCGCCTTTTCGCACGCAGATACTGCCCATAAAGAGAACTGTTACTTCCTCGGTTGACCTTGCCTGGCGGTCAAGATTTGAGAACCGCTTGGGACACCAACCGTAACTGGTGAGAATGAGTTTGTGTTCGGGAACTCCCGCTTCCAGAAAGGATTTTTTTACTTCGGGACTAGGACAGAAAACGAAATCAGCGAGACTCATTTCCTCTTGTTCTCGCGCAATCACCTCATCAGTATTAGGGTGTTGTGGAGGTACTCCTAAACGCTCATAGGCGTCATCAAGAATTAATTTGGCTTTGCCCGTGTAGCAGTTAATTCGCTCTAGAAACAGGGTTTTTCCCTGTTGCTTTACTGTACGGAGAGTGTTAACAGAAGTCGCTGGCCATAAGTAGGCGGCATCGAATTGATGAATTTCTCTCAAAAACCGCTTTTCTGTTTTTTGTCGGGGAGCATTTTCACCAGCACGATAGTAGAGCGCTTTCAGAAATTTAGGAATTCCTTCTACGAGATTAGACGGACGACAGCTTGGTTTGCAGTTAGGCACAATGAGGCGAGCTTGCAGCTCTGGTCCCTGCCATTGCTCGCCTAGGGAAAGAAAGATATGGCTAATTCCTTCGCCATTGCAGTAAATCGTGAATAAACTAAGCAGCTCTATCATAAATTTGGCTCTTTTGCTCTGCAAGGACTAATTGTGATTTAGGCTACGAAAAAAGTGAATTGACAGTGAATGATTGCGAATGGCTGAAATGTTAATTATTATAGTGTGGTATTTACTTACGTACCGATTCGATGCAAAACTTTATACGTAGAATTTCGAGAGGTAACACTTGAACAAAGTTGGAATGGTAGCGATCGGACGCAATGAAGGTCAAAGGTTGCGTTTGTGTTTGCACTCGGCGATCGGTAAAGTCGCTCATTTGGTGTATGTGGATTCGGGGTCAGTCGATGGCAGTGTGGAGCTAGCGCGATCGCTCGGAGCCGAAGTTGTTGAACTCAATCTTTCTCAACCCTTCACCGCGGCTCGCGCCCGTAATGCTGGGTTTGAGCGCCTCCTGCAAGTAGAACCTCAAATTCAATGGGTGCAATTTGTAGACGGTGACTGCGAACTGGTGGAGGGGTGGCTCGATCGCGCGGTTGCAGAATTGGATGCTCGCCCTGAAGTGGCGGTGGTCTGCGGTCGCAGACGCGAACGTTTTCCGGAAGCTTCCCGCTACAATAAACTCTGTGACCTGGAATGGGATACCCCTGTGGGCGAAGCCAAGGCCTGCGGAGGTGATGCTCTAATGCGGGTCGCAGCCTTGCAACCAGTCGGTGGCTTCAATCCCAACTTGATCGCAGGGGAAGAACCAGAATTGTGCGTGCGACTGCGCCAACAAGGTTGGAAAATCCTGCGTTTAGATGCAGAAATGACGCTGCACGATGCTCAAATGACACGCTTTGGGCAGTGGTGGAAGCGAATGCTGCGATCGGGTCACGCCTACGCCGAGGGTGCATGGCTGCATGGTCAGCCACCGGAGCGTCACTGGGTGAAAGAAAGTCGTAGCATTTGGCTATGGGGATTAATTTTGCCCCTCCTAGCCGTTGTGGCCGCGCCCTTCACGCAAGGCGGGAGTCTGTTGCTCTTATTACCTTACCCCCTGCTGGCTTACCGCATTGACCGAGCCATGCAGCGACGGGGTTTAAACTCAAAAGACGCTGCCCTGTATGCTTTTTTTTGCGTCCTGGGCAAATTTCCCCAAGTACAAGGTCAGATCCAATTTTACCTCGGCAAATTGATGGGGCGACGTTCCCAGTTAGTTGAATACAAAACTGCTGCCAAAATCGGTGTCAACTAGCAAGGCTGTGGCAATGCACCAAGCCACCATTGCTGAGTACACCCCACCTGAAAGGAAACCTGCCATGCGAGTTTTAATCGTTGCCGAAAACGCCTCAGCTAAATTTGGGGGCGAAGCATTTCTCCCGCTGCACTACTTCCGAATGCTGCGATCGCGCCACATTGAAGCGTGGTTAGTCACTCACGCCCGCACTCAGGCAGAACTGGAGGCTTTGTTACCAGAAGAACGGGATCGGATGTTCTTTGTCCCTGACACTTGGCTGCACCGATGGCTGTTCCATTGCGGAAAACCTCTAGCAGGGCGAGTGTCTTTCGCGACTGTGGGAATGCTCAGTAACCTATACACGCAAATGCTGCTGCGTCGCTTAGTTCGCCACCTGACTCACGAAAAGCAGATCATCGAAGTGGTCCACCAACCGAGTCCCGTGCGGTTGCAAATGGGTCGCGCTGGACTGGAGCGCGTGCGACAGCATTTTGACTGGGAGCGCAAAACTGACCGAATTTTAGAAGTTTATCAGGATAAGATTACAGCTTCCCAGAACCAAACTCAAAATTGGAAAGCAGCGGAAGTGAGGAGTTTCCCAGCCTGAAGATCATAGAAAGACAAGGTTGAATTCAGCTTAAACTTAGATCGAACGACCAACAAGGGGATTTAGAAAATGAGCCAAAAACTAAAAGCTTTACTCATTATAGAACAGTGCAACCCGGAAATGTCGTCAGTTCCGTTAGTCGGGTACAAATTTTATCAAGGAATTCGCCAGTTAGTCGAAACCACCCTCGTCACCCACCAACGAAATCAAGCAGCTCTCGAAAGAGTCAAAGGCGACCATCAGATTGTTTATATTGAAGAAAGCGAGCTGACCAAAAAATACTATCCCTTCATGGCAAACCTGACTTTAAAAGGCAGGAATAACTGGCCGTTAGCAAATGTGCTTGGCTACCCCATTTATGCAGAATTTAATCACAAAGTTTATCAGAAATTTAAAGCTCCCATCCTCCAAGGAGAATATGACATCGTTCATGCCCTCACCCCCATCCAGCCGCGATCTCCAGTCAAAGCAGTCAAAGCTTGTCAGCGAACTCCTTTCCTCCTAGGGCCAGTCAATGGAGGAGTGCCCTTTCCGCCGGGATTTCAAACCATTGCCAGACAAGAATTTGCTTACTTAAATTTCTTGCGGGCTGTCGGTCGCACCTTACTTCCCGGTTACGTGGAAACTTATAAAAAAGCCGATAAAATCTTAGCTGGGTCAACCTATACTTTCCAGATGGTCAAAAAGATGTTTGATCTCCCCGATCGCAAGCTCCAGCTCTTTTATGAAAATGGGATTGCCGCCGAGTTTTTAACTCCTAAAGCACCTGCCAACAAAAGCAGCAAAATTAACCTACTTTTTGTCGGTCGATTAGTTCCCTACAAATGTCCCGATGTTGTTATAGAAGCGGTTAGCCAGTTAGCACCGTCACTTCAGCAAAAAACTCACTTAACCATTGTGGGAGATGGGTCAGAACGAGAATTGCTGGAAGCTAGAGTCCAAGAACTCAATTTAAGCGAAATAGTCACCTTCACTGGCTGGGTAAATCAACAGGAAACCCTGGACTATTACCGAAACTCTGATATTTTTTGCTTTCCTTCGATTCGGGAGTTTGGGGGAGCAGTCGTGATGGAAGCGATGGCTTGTGGGTTGCCCTGCATCGTTGTTAATAATGGTGGAATTGCTGAATATGTGACTGATGAGACAGGTTTTAAAATCGAACCAATTTCTAGAGAGTATCTGACGCAAGAATTAACAAAAAAAATTACTCTACTCGCAGAAGATGAAACGCTGCGAAAAACAATGTCCGATCGATCTGTGGTCAGAGCAAAAGAATTTGAGTGGGAGCAAAAAGCGATTAAAATTGTTGAAATTTACGAAAAAATGATCTCTGAGAAAAAAAGCTGCCTTAGTAGGGAAGAGCTCGGGAAAAAGGATTAGCAATGGGTTCAAGTCTGCGGCGATCAGGGGAAAGGAAAAAAAGGGGAAAAGGGGAAAGTGAAGCCGTTGATTGGACTCTGTCCATCCTGTCGTTAAAAACTGCTAGAGTTCCCAAAGAATAGGGTTAACACTACTAGAGAGATCAGCTGGTAGCGCCCAATCAAAAAGACAAAGGAGAATCCATTGAAATACCATTTGGCATTAGGTCGTGCCATTGACCTAGAGGGGATCAACCGAGAAGCACAAGCAGGTAAATGCCCCCGCCATATCATGAGGGCGGTGAGTCAGAAACTAGGGGCAACGATACACACACCGGAAGGGTATGCCGCCTCATTCACGGATAAAATCCGCTCTAAAATTGCGAGTACCCCCGAACATTGGGCCCTCGCCCGCGTGTTGTCCGCACAACTTAACAGCAACGATTTGATCTTCTGCACTGGAGAAGACATCGGGATTCCCATCGCCACCCTTTGCGGGGCCAAGCGCGATCGCCCCAAAATTGCCGTATTTTTCCACAATATCAACCGACCCCGCGGCCGTTTAGCGCTCAAACTCTTTGGGTTAAGCGATCGCATTGATTTGTTCATTACCTGTGCCAGTCCTCAAGCTGATTTTCTCCGCCATTCCCTCAACCTCCCTGAATCCCGCGTCTGGGTGCTACTTGACCAGACAGACACCAAATTTTTTACGCCAGGGCCCACCTCGCCAGACAAGCAGCGCCCGACGATCGCCAGCGTCGGACTGGAAAAGCGAGACTACCGCCTCCTCGCTGAAGCAACTTCAGACTTAGACGTAGACGTGAAGATTAGCGGTTTCTCGAAAGACGCGATCGCCCTGGCGCGGGCCTTCCCGGAAACCCTACCAGCGAATATGTCCCGTCAATTCTACCCTTGGCCGGAACTATTGCAACTCTACCGCGATGCCGACCTAGTTGCGATCGCCCTCACTGACAATCTCTATGCGGCTGGGATTCAAGTTTTCCTAGAAGCGATGGCCTGTCAGCGACCGGTTGTTATTACCCGCACCCAAGGACTGGTTGATTACCTCGCGCCACCCGGAATCGCCACCATCGTCAATCCAGGGGATGCGACGGGGTTGCGGGAAGCGATCGTCCAGTTATTAAATAACCCCCAGGAAGCTCAAGCGCAGGCCCAACGTGGTTATGAACAAGTGGTGCAGCATCACAATAGCGAAGAATACGTTGAGCAACTGGTGGCGCGGCTGGCCTCACTTTAAACAAAATAAAGAGGAATAGGCATCTTGCGGGTTCTCTATTCGCAAAATGCCTATTTAGGGCTTGCTGAACAAAGCGAAAACCTGCATTCATCAAGGGTACTTACGGCCTGAAAAGTCCTGTCAAGCGCTCCTAAGTCTGGTGCTAGACTTCAAAACGTTTGCACTTTTTGTCCCTCTTCTCCTTTCCCCCTTTCTCCCTTTTACCCTTCTTCAGCAAACCCTATTTAATCATTGATTCTTCTCCCTTAAGACTCCCGTCCAGATGCCCATTGATCGCGCCATTTGACCGTTCCTTCCTGAGCTAAAACCCAACGACGACAGACCAAATTTTCGCGGAGTGGCGATTTTCCTTCTCGCAACAAAACATACTTATAACTAATCAGCTTCCCGGCACTTTCATCAAAGGGAATTTCCCCAAACCAAGTATTAGTATTGATGTACTCTAAAGGGTATCCCTTCGCAATATCCCAGTTCCCCAATTCTGGGCAGTCACCGATGACCACAATCCTTTCACCAGGCTGAGTCTGAACGCCATTGAGTTGCGCTCGCACAATCGTTTGCCCCTTGACTCGCTCTCCAACATGACTGATGATAATTACTTCCTTGGAGTCAAGTTCTAAATCGTACAACTTCCCTTCTTTCACTTCAAACTTGCGGCGCGATAAAACATCTGTATGCTCTCCATCTGGCAACTCCGTTTCAACCACCTCAATCTTGACTGGATTGCCACGGTTCATTGCCACAAATAGCAGCGAATCCCGATAGCGCCGCACGTAACAGTAGATATCTGGAGTCAAATATTTTTGCCATTGACTTCCCATCGAAACCGCTGGATTCAGCCGTCGTAAACCTGATAGTAATCGTATATCCCGATAAATCGGCGTGTCCGTTTCCCACTTTTCCATCTGTGGGCGGTTGTAGGGGTCATTGCCACCGTTTGTATCGTTGTGGAGTTCCTGTTCTGTACCGTAATAAATGCAGGGAATACCACGAGTGGTCATAATTAAATCAATTGCCAACTTCAGCATTTGTGGATCGGGATTTAATGACTGAAAGCGGGGCATATCGTGATTGTCAATAAAAGTAATCAATTCCGTAGCCCGGTAGTAGTGATGATCCAAATCAAGAACGTCTTGAATTAAATGAAACCCCCCTTCTGCACCCTGTGCCAAAGCGCCTCGAATTGCCAAGCAAAGACCAAAATCTAGAATGGTCATTCCAGATTCATTCGCAAATTCAACAGAGCGGTCATTTCTGGGATCGCTGAAAATCCACTCGCCAAAAATGAAAACATCGGGTCTGTGGGTCGTGATATCAGCATTAAATTCTTGCCAAAACCAGATTGGCATATGCTTAACGGTATCAACTCGCAAAGCATCAACTCCTCGATCTAACCACTGTTTAATCGCTGATTTGATGTAATTGCGGTATTCGATATTGTTTTCGTTGAAAGTTGCTAAGCCAGATAGTTCGCAGTTTTGAACTTGCCACTCATCTTCCCAGTTTGTCACTTCTCCATAGTGATGATACCAGTTATTTTTATCGTGATTAAAGTCGGCAATTTTAACACCATCATCGTAGAGTTCGCCCTTTTTTCCGCTAAAGTCTGGGTTGCTGTGGTTGCACACAATATCCAGAATCATTTTCATATTGCGCTTGTGCAATTCAGCAATTAACCGGTCAAAGGTAGTGTCTCTCGTTTCTTGAGTTTGGTTGAGAGAGGGGTTTTCTCCTTGACTGATAAAGCGGGGATTCAGTCGCTTAAAATCTTTAATCCAGTAGCCGTGGATAGCTGCTTGACCAACAAATAAATCTTCGACTTGCTCAAACAAAGGTGTCAGCCAAAGAGCTGTTACCCCTAAGTTTTTTAAGTAGTCTAACTTATCGATAATGCCTTGTAAGTCACCGCCCCAATATTTACCCCAATCTTGGCTTTCTGGATCGTAAAGTTCAGGATTAGGGCCTTCGCTATTTTCAGGATCGCCATCAAAAAAGCGGTCAACAACGATAAAATAAATGGTTTCTTGGCGGAATTCAATATCTCTGGTATAGAGGAATTCCAAATCAATTTCGCTATCTGCCTTAACCTCTTCTACTAGATGCTCAATTTCTACTTGTCCATTTTTAACTTCATACTGTGCTGAAGTTTGAGTGGGAGTCAGTTCAGCCATAAGATTTTGATTTCAGATTGGTTGTTAGATCGCGATTGAGCGGCCGATTCAGATGCAAAATCCCTGGTAATTCTTCACCCTTGAGGTCGCCTTTGGTAGCATCATACGCAATATTTTTTAAGATTAACTCTTCCTAGAGATAGAGGGCAGTCTCATCCTTTAGGATGACTGTTAAGCTGCTGACTGAGCAGCTAATAAAAAGTCAGCAAAAATTAAAAGTCCCCCAAAAGGACTCTACGAACTGCAATTTTAGTTCAGCAAAGAGGATTCTTAACTGACTCCGATGAGCTTCGCTTGAGTGGTCGAATGTTCCACCCGGAAGACATTCGCGCTGAGGTTGGCAACAATTTGTTTCCCCTGCTGCGTCAGTTCTAAATACGCGATCGCATCCTTGATATAGCGATACACGACATTCCAGTAAAACTTAGGATACCCCTGGCGCAAGTCCCCCGGATTTTTATAGCCTAAAACTTGATTTTGACCAGTCTCCTCAAACTCATAAAATAAGGCAGAAATTTTCTGTAAGTAACGCGGATCGCTCAATTGACCGATCAGATCCGCAGCACGAACTAAACCTGGATAATTCACCGTATCCTGGTGATCGTCATCCGTCGGTACTGGGAAACGAGTCAGCTCAATATTCCGCTTGATCAACTCCGCATCGATCAACCGATGACCCCCAAATCTCTCTTCAACAAATAATTTTCCTCGGTCAACATGGTAAGGCGTCAAACTAGCATCCGTTGCTCCCGGTGGTAGAGTAACCTTGGTGTCTCCAACTCCAGTTGCATACAGTCCTAAATCTGCTCGATCGTGGCGACAGACTCCTTTCACATAGCCAATATCATGGCAAACAAGCGAAATTTGGAAATGCAACCAGTCTTCGCAAGACACCCCCCCCTCCCGGATATGCTTTCCTCGCAAAATTTCCTGACCTACCAATGTCACTAAAATCGTATGTTCGACATTGTGGTAGAGAGCATCGCTGTTGGCAATATTCTCTAACGCCATACCACCAACCCAAGCAATAATGTCTGCATAGTCTGATTTGTATCCGCCATAGGTATGGTGGTAGCCTTCTGCCAGTCGTTTTACGAAATCATCAATCAGCAGCTCAGTTGCATTAAACATCTTCAGTTTCCTTACCCAAACTGAGTTTTGAATTTACCCTTAGACCTTTTTTCCCGTTATTACCATTCGATGTTGATTTTGACCAACCGACTGCTCTGGCTTTAAGCCCCTACACAGAAATTTTCCCTCTTAGAAATCATTATTGCTCAAATTAGCGAAATTCAGATCCGGGTCGCAGTCCCACAGCCGCGAATTTTTGATATACCTATCTTAAGGATGCGATCGCTCATCTACGAGTTCTCTCACTCCTTGTTACATTAGCAGTATGGGGTGACATCTTCCCCGCAGGTGTCGGCTAAAAACGAAAGGGCCCGGAAGCGCAACCCTACGAGTTGGTCATACAGGGGATTAAGCTTGCAAAGAGGTGGTATGTGTAGAAGTTGGCGTCCCAAGAACTGAATATCTCTTTCAAAGGGACACTGAGCAGGGATCAGACGACATAACCACCGAGCTACTTGGGGGTGGCAAACTTCGATCCCATCCAACCATTGACGGAGTGGGTGTAGCAACCGATCTTGAAGAGCTGGGTGGGAGCAGCGAATTTCTGAGAAAATGTGGGTGGTAATGTCCATGACTAACCTCAATAATCTTTAGAATAGAAGGCTATTGCAACCTGTCTCGATCATCAGTTAAACCCACAGTTATATCAGTGATGCGAATAAGCTTTACCTGTGACTCTCGTAGCGGTGGGATGTGAAGAAAATAGCCGAGAAGTCGTGATCTTAAGCTGTTATAGTTCGTGATATAGATCACGGTGGTGTGTAAGTGGGGTATTGGATGACTTGCTGCTTGAACAAAGGTAAGTTTTCGGAAAAAATTCCTGATTCTCCAGGTTCGATTTTTCCCCTTTAATTTTCAATCACCTATTCTGCTGTTTATTCATTGATAATGGTTTCAGTTAATGGCTGAGCAAAACGATCGTCACCCGGCTCTTTCCCATAGAAAGCGAATAGATACTATTTTTGAGAGGCTGCCTTTAGAGGTCAAAATTTGGGCAGAAAGTTTGCCTTGGAACCAGCGACGTTATGTTTTGTCTTTGTGTTATATTTTGTGCGCATCTTCCCCAGAGATGCAAGCTGAGTTTTTAGATGATTACACGGCTGATGGTCTCCTTGCTAAAATGCTCGAAGATGTTGATACCCTGAATCGAGTCAAACAGTATTTGGCTGGGTTCCGCGTACAAACAGAGCTGAATGGAACCTCTTTAAGAGCTTATATTCGACAATTTTATATCCATTCTGCCCAAGATGTCCGCCGGCAGCCGGATCAATATTTAGAATCAGCTTTGCGGTTAGTTTTAAGTACAGAAGAGCGCAACAATGTCTTTAATTATATTTTAGGGTTTGAACTGATTAAAATTATGTTTAAAATGAGCTGGTTGCAGCATGAAAGATTGGCTCGGCTCCAGAAAAACCAAGAGTATTTTATTAATATGTATATAAAGCCGATTCAATATGCTCATAAAATTAACGGGATTATTGTTCCTAAGGATAAAGGAATCTTTTTCGCCAGACGCGATTATTATGTCCAGCTTCCTGAGATGAGTGAGAAAAAACTCATTGAGCTGGTGATGGCAACTTTTACGACAGAAGCAGTCAGTAATTGTGGCTTTTCGATCAGTCGTCATATTCAAGCTGTACCCTTTGATTATGACTATATTTTTAATACAGAACCAGAAGAGATCTTCCCCACAGGGATTGAATTCCTTACTAAAAACAAAAAATAATTTTGAGGGGGTGTGAAACTTTATAACTCTCCTTTCATTTCCTCAATCTCAAACCAACTAACAATGACGCCCGCTAAAGGAATTGCTAGAAAAATTCCCAGTAAACCAGCGGCTTTTGCACCAATTAGTAAAGCAAGAAATATGACCACGGGATTGAGGTTAAGGGAATTTCTGATAATTCTAGGGTAGATAATATTATCCTTAATTTGTTGTACGATGATGCAAGCGACTAATACTTTTAAGGCTAGCCAAACATTTTGAGCTGAAACCACAAAGCTTACTAAAATAATTCCTAAGGTAGCTCCGATCCCAGGAATTAATTCAAAGACGCTAAGCAAGACGGATAAAATTAAGGCGAATCTTACATTTAAAAGTAAAAAAACAATGAAACTAGCTGTTGCTAAAAATAGCATTAAGATAAACTGTGCCTGAAAAAAACCTAAAAAATTTCGCTCCAACGTCCTGACTAAACGCCTATGCAAATGCTGGGGAATAAATTTTAAAAGTAGGAACAAAAGTCGTTCGCCATCCAACAACATAAAGAATGAAATTACGGTAATTAAAATAACAGTAATGATATTGGTAAAAAAGATTTGTAAAAGGGTAATACTCGAAACAATTCCCCTTAAAGCTTGGGTTCGCAATTGTTCTTCAATGACGTGCAAGTTGACTTGCAGGTTGCGCTCCCGAAAAAAACCTTCTAAGCGTTCAGACAGTGGCGCAAGAACATTTAGAAAATCCGTGACACTATCAATTAATTGCTGACCTTGGGATAACAGAGTAATGCCAACCGTAAGAGTTAGGCTACCCACTAAGACCGCACTGACTAAAAAAACTAAAATCACGGCGATTCCGCGCGGTAAAAATCGCTGGAGGCTTCGCACTGGATAGCTCAGTAGGAAGGCAACCAAAGTAGCAATTGTGAAGATTACAATCACTGTTTCAAAGTAAGCTAATAGCTGTAGAAAAGCCCACCCTGATGCAAATAAAAGTAAAAATCGAACTAAGGCTGAATTATTGAGCCACTGCCAAAAGTTAGTAGGAAGTCGATCGGACTCTCTCACAGGAACCTACCAAGAGCGAGATGGATTAAAACAATTACATCTAGACTATTCTTAGGATTGCACTTTTGCTGTAAATCTGGCTATCCACCCGAAGATAGAAGGCAAGCTGGGTCATTTTCTGTGAGATGCGAGCGGGATGGGAGAGAGTCCCTCAGAGGAGAGATGGGAGCGGTAATATTGCCTATGTTTAGCTCCCAAAAGCTGGGAATTAAGGGAAAATAGAATCACTCGTGATTTTCCGAGTCCCATAAACTAACTCTCAACTACGCTGAGGAAAAAACGTGCTGCTATCAAAAGGCTTTGAAGTAGAGATGTACACCGGCACGCCCCAAGGCGATATTGTCGGCCTTTCGGATCGAATTGTGGCTGCTTTAGACGGATTTGTACGGGAGCCAGATACTCGCAATGTTGAATATACCACCGCGCCGCTCTGTAGTTACGACCGCCTGCTGTGTGCGCTGGTGAAACCGAGGGTCCGGTTGCGGGACTATTTAAAGCAGTTGGGTGACTATACATTACTGCCAGGAAGTACCCTGTCTTTGGGGGGGAGCGATCGCTTTTACCGCTCCGATCCGAATAACCCCTACCATAGCTATATTGAGCAAACCTATGGTACTAAAGTTGTTACCGCTAGCATTCACATTAACATTGGCATCTCTCACCCTGAACTGCTAATGCGGGCCCTCCGCCTTGTCCGCGTAGAAGCACCCCTCTACCTGGCGATGAGTGCGTCTTCTCCCTTTCTCGATGATGTGACGACGGGGTATCACTCAACTCGCTGGGGTTTATTTCCGAAAACGCCGACTTATGTTCCCCTGTTTGAAAGTCATAGTCATTTTATCCAATGGACTCAAGAGCAGTTAGCTCTCGGTACCATGCAAAATGTCCGACATTTGTGGTCATCTGTGCGCCCGAATGGCGATCGCCGTCCCTATAGTTTAAATCGCTTGGAGTTGAGAATTTGCGACCTGATGGTGAACCCCATTGCCCTGTTAGCGGTGACGGCTTTGCTGGAAGCTCGACTGTGGCAGGCGATCGAAGACCCCCACTTAGATCCGTTGGAAATGACTGACTTGCCAGCTAGTACCCGTCACGAAGATTTAATTGCCTTAACCGATGCGAATGAAGTAGCCGCCGCTCGCCTGAGTTTGGATGCAGAACTGAGGCACTGGCAAGATGGCAGAGCGATTTTAGCACGGGATTGGATTGAGGATATTTATCAACAAGCCTTGCCCATTGCTAAACAGCGTGGCTTTAGCTGCTTCCTCTCGCCGGTGAAGAAAATTCTTCGAGAAGGTAATACCGCTCAGCAATGGTTAAAGCTCTGTGAGAGTGGTTTGGATCGTCGCAGCGTCATTGTTCAAGGAATTCAGGCGATGATTCAACAGGAGCGAGATTTGGAAGATAAATTATGTCAACAATTAGTTGCATAATACCAAGGTACTTTCTAACTGTAGGTACTTGCCCCTCTGCTTGTCTGCCCCCTTCTGGGTTGCTTTCTGACCGATGAGAATTTTTAATCGGTAAGAATGCGAAATAGCTTATAAAAAAAAGCTATAAATGACCTCCGCCTTAGGGTAGATTTTACCGTTCTTCACTCTACTATTCATTGGTATCTAAATTAACAAGATGCCTCAGGTTGTCTTGGTTCATCCCCAAATTCCCCCGAATACGGGCAATATTGCTCGGACTTGTGCTGCGACTCGAACCGAACTGCATTTGGTCGGACCCCTGGGTTTTGAAATTAGCGATCGCTATCTGAAGCGAGCTGGCTTGGATTATTGGCCTTATGTCAAGCTACAATTCCATGACTCCCTCGAAGCGTTTCAAGCTTATCACCAGCAGCGGGGCGGTCGCTGGCTGGGCTTTAGCACCAGTGGCAAATGCAGTTATACGCACTTTCAGTTTCAACCTGATGATTGGTTACTGTTCGGCTCAGAGACGATGGGACTCTCCCCGGAAGTCCTCGCAGCTTGTAGTGCTACGCTTTATATCCCCATGAGCGAACCGGGTGTCCGCAGTTTAAACTTATCGGTCAGTGTGGCGATCGGCTTATTTGAGGCACGACGGCAACTCAGTTAGACCCGAGCTTAAGCATCTTCATATCTATATATAGGGATGCAAGAGCTTTCAAATGA
Organism: Actinomycetota bacterium; assembly: GCA_050262755.1. Lineage (GTDB taxonomy): Bacteria > Cyanobacteriota > Cyanobacteriia > Cyanobacteriales > Microcoleaceae > JBLNEP01. The sequence continues at coordinate 91,961 of JBLNEP010000158.1, forward strand.
GCGAGAAGGGGGATTGCCTATAAGAAATTTCTATCAGGCACATCCCTGCCGCCCCTGGGGAAAACGATAGATTTTTTTCATGAAATCCAGGGAAACCACAATCCGGATTCAGCAACTTAGAAGCTGTTCTTGGTTGAATAACAGCCTAGCTCGAGGCTTCCGCGAGGCTTGGCATCCTCAATTCCACTTAAAATCAAGGACAAGTAATTTTACGGTTGTGGGCTTTCCGGAAAGTGGCGTAAAGTCAGGATATAGCATGACGCAAGGTCTTACCATTACAGGGTTGCATTCCTTTGCTAAAGCGAATACATTACAAGGCTTTTCAGGGATTTTGGTGTAATAGGAGCGAGGGTCCATTGAAAGTTTTTGAGTGTGTAAGCTTGTCTAAATTTAAAAAGCAAGGTAATCTTGCCTAAGCATGATGGCTGTCAAAGGTTTAAATCGGGATTATGCGATTTGAATCAATGGCTGGCTATCCCCCTTGAACATTTCAAGGACAGTTAAGCGCTTGTCGATTAGGAGGTCGTTTTCTTTGAAACGAACAATTCCAAATAAAGTTCAGCCTGTTGATGATGCCCGCGAAATCGACAACGAGTTCGCGGTAGAACCATCCAAACAGGTCACTTCTGGCACAAGCAGGGCTCGTACCTCTGCTGCAATGATCGGGCTAGCAATTTCGACGATGGGGGCATCCAGCCTCTTGCTGCCTAGAGGAGGGGATAGCGTGGTCGCAGCCGAACCTCCCGTCGCTGCTGAACCCACTGCCGCCATGCAACCCGCCCCCATGAATGGGGGGAACAGTTCGCTCAACGTTGCCGATGAAGCTACTACTCCGGCGATCGCCCTGCCTAACCTGGTACTGGTGAAGGCACAAAAGGGTCCAATGCTTTGGCAAGGTGCTCGCGAGCATGAAGTCGAGATCGCCGCGGTCGCAAACGCCACCAGTATCAAACCAGACACTGCCCTGCAAACTGGGCAATTATTCAAAATTCCCTCGGTCGAGAGTCTCGGCTCGGAAGTGAAAGGGGGCCATCACGTCGCCACACTGCCAGACCAAAAGCGCTATGTCGAGTCCGAACTCACAATGGGGCAAACTCAGCTCACGCCCTTGGCGCAGCCAGCCTCAGTGCCTTTGACGATCGGCGAATCCTTGCCAAGTGATGTCGTCTCTGGCATGAACCGCTTAAAACAACAAGACAATTTTTCTACAAATCGCCGGGTGGAGTTGGGGTCTGAGGAGTCTGCCAATTTATCGCCAGTGTCCCCGGAAGCTGGGAGAGGAGCGAGGGACGAGGTGGGAACGAGCGCAGATCCAGCCGCTTTACCCGTTGTTCCCAGCGATCGGTTTGACAGCATGAATCGCGGGCTAGAGGCGAGGCCCATCTCCCCAGTGGTCATCGAACCAACCAATCCCCAAACGCCTAACATTTCGGGAGCTGGGGTGAGTGAACCGAACGCAGCAGCTTTGACGGTTTATAGTGTCAAGGCTGGGGATACCCTGGATGCGATCGCCAAGGCTCACAACGTTACCGTCGCCCAGCTTCTTGAGGTCAATGAGATTAGCAACCCCCATTACCTCAATGTCAACCAACCCATTAACATCCCGCAACCTGGGTCAAACAGTCGCCCTAACGCGGGGACTGTCATGTCTGATTCCGCTCCAGCAGTCGTAGTGCCTGCGATCGAGGCAATGCTACCGCTGAATGAGGATGCTTCTAACTCGACCCCCATAGTCCCTGCCGCTTCTGCGGTGGAGGGTGCGGGTCATAGTTCAGTGTCAGCAACCACCAAGTTTGACAATCTGCAACTGGCTCCATTTGCTGCTAGAGGTAGCAACTCGTCGGTAACTTTTGCATCTGGCTCAGCCGTGAATGCTGGAGCCGGACAGGAGCATCAGATTGCCAATTCTGAAGCCGTAAGCGTGCAGTTTATTTCTCATCGCAACACCTCTGCGAAAGTGATTTCTGAACCCACATCCCTGGTAGCAGGAGTAGATAACCAAAGCCAAGCGGTCAAGCCGATTGCTGGGTCTAATCCTTATGCAGAGCGCTTGAGGGCTGAAATTATCCGGTTGCGGGAAGAGTATCGGACTGAGAGAAATGCAGGCAATGGTACCGTTGCAGTCCAACCTCAGTCTGGCTCAAAGGAAGCAAGTGCTTCCGAGGTTGCTCAACCCATCAATCCAGAGTTCAATCCCAACCGATATACTCGAGCTGTACAGAATGAAATTAGCCAACCGCAGGCTAGACAATGGGCTGAACAGATGCAGAGGCAAAGGCAAGAGAATTCTAGTGTGTCCAATCCCGTCGCGTCTGTTCAGACGCCCCCCACTGCTACAGTGCAACAGCCACTGGTTGCTACCGCACCCTTGGGAGCTGATGCTTACGATCCCTTGAGCAACCCCTCCCTAGGACAGATGGTTTCGCCAGAGTTACCACCACTTCCCAGTGCTGATACTTATCTGCCGAATGGCTCGATGCGAGCAAATGGCATGATTTGGCCGGCTAAAGGAGTGTTAACGTCTGGCTTTGGCTGGCGCTGGGGACGGATGCACAAAGGAATTGACATTGCTGGTCCTGTGGGCACGCCAATTGTGGCAGCGGATTCTGGCGTGGTGACTTTCGCTGGTTGGAATGATGGTGGCTACGGCTATCTGGTAGAGATTACCCATGCCAATGGCAGCCAGACCCTCTATGCTCATAATAGCCGTCTCCTCGTGCAAGAAGGTCAAAAAGTGACCCAAGGTCAGCAAATTTCGGAAATGGGTAGCACCGGCTTCAGCACTGGACCCCACTTACACTTTGAGATTCATCCGAATGGTCAAGGAGCCGTCAACCCAATGGCCTTTTTGCCGAGTGATGAATCTACCGCCTATCGATAGGCGTGCCTGTTAAGGTGCTCGTTTCTAGGGTGGGTGCGGCCTGCCCTAGATTTTTTAAAAAAAGGTTGACAAGGTTGGGGTAGAGTGTGCTATTCTAAAAAATTGTGAACCGCAGTTCGGCTCAGTAGCTCAGTGGTTAGAGCAGGGGACTCATAAGCCCAAGGTCGCAGGTTCAAATCCCGCCTGAGCCATGATTGAATTCAATTGAGTTCCGCGCTAGACCCCCTCTAGCGCGTTTTTTAGTTGAGCTTGAATATAGTTGTAGTCGTTATGACTATGATATAGTTGTAACAGTTCGTAAAATTAATGACTGATAGCGCGGACGCTCCTCAAGGGCGACCTTGAGCGGGAAAATAAGCGTATCCATATTCTAAGGAGACAAGATCCATGACCCATCACGAAAGCCTCCGGGTTGGCCAAGCGGCACCCGACTTCAGCGCAACAGCAGTGGTTGAGCAAGAATTCAAGACCCTGAAACTGTCTGATTATCGTGGCAAGTATGTAGTGCTGTTCTTCTATCCCCTGGACTTCACGTTTGTCTGTCCGACCGAGATCATTGCCTTTAGCGATCGCTACGAAGAATTCAAGAAACTCAACACCGAAGTGCTCGGCGTCTCCGTGGACAGCGAATTCTCCCACCTCGCTTGGATTCAAACCGATCGCAAGCAAGGCGGCGTTGGCGACCTGAACTATCCCCTTGTCTCTGACATCAAGAAAGAAATCAGCGCAGCTTACAACGTCCTCGACCCAGAAGCTGGTATTGCGCTGCGTGGCTTATTTATCATCGACAAAGACGGCGCGATCCAACACGCCACGATTAATAACCTCGCCTTTGGTCGCAACGTTGATGAAACCCTCCGGACTCTACAGGCGATCCAGTATGTACAAGCGCACCCCGATGAAGTGTGCCCCGCTGGCTGGCAACCGGGAGACAAGACCATGAACCCCGATCCAGTCAAGTCCAAAGTGTACTTTTCTGCCGTCTAAGCGATCGCACCTGATTGCGAATGCTCAAAGTTAGTTGTTAGTCATTAGTCGCCAATCGTTCGATCGCTAATGACTAACGACTAGCGACTCACCATTCACCCCCCATCACCGATATGCTGACTTCCACCGACTTCAGTGGCTTAATCAATCAGCGTTTTTTTCAAAACTTTTTACCGATTCCTGCTAGCAATCGGCTGCATCTGGGACAGACAACCCCAGATTTTGAATTACCAGACATTACTAATGGTAAACTCGTGCGGCTGTCGAATTACCGCGGCGATTGTCCAGTCATTCTCGCCTTTACTCGCATTTTTACTGAAAAGCAATATTGCCCCTTCTGCTTCCCCCATATTAAAGAATTAAACGAGAATTACGAGCAGTTTTTGGAGCGGGGGATAGAACTTTTAATGATTACCAGTACCGATGAGCGGCAAAGTCAGATTGTCGTGAGGGATTTAGGGTTAAAAATGCCCTTACTCAGCGATCCAATTTGCCGAGTGTTTCGAGCCTATAGAGTGGGTCAAGCCTTGGGAGCTCCTTTGCCGGCGCAATTTGTCATTGACCCCCAAGGAAAGCTTCAGTTTAAACATTTGTTTTCTTTTTTAGATCATAATGCAGGGACAGACAGGTTACTAGCAGCGGTAGAAGCATTGGAAGACCGATAAACTGATTAAAACTGTCGCTACCAACTGCAAGTCTGCCTGCGCGGACTCATATTTTTTGCGAGACTATCGCTCTAAGTAATCCTGATAATAACCGTTGAGTAAATTTTCCAATTCCTCTTCGGGACAACAGTCAATCACCGCATCAAAAACCTCTAGCAATTTCGCCGCACTCTCTCCCAAGGTGGGACTCATTCCCCATACATCCTGTACCCAATCTTGAGCACGCTCATCATCAAAAATCAAGCGTTCTAGTAACTGCTTCGCGTCTTTTTTAGAAAGGGCCATAGAACCGAATTTTAATGACAGGAAAGGTGATTTAAAAACCCAGTCTCTAGAAGAAACTGGGTTAGATCTATTGTGATTTTATCTCTTTTTGTACTGCCTTGGAGAATTGAGTCAGCTCAAGAATGGGACAAGAGTAACGCCGCCGGGATGGCGGCGTTCAATTTAATGACTCCAGGCTAATTCGGGAAGTTTAGGCGTAGGCGGTTCAGTGGGTAGAATTTTAACTTGACCGTTATCATCTACATCCACGATCGCACTATTCCCTTCTTTCAACCGTCCGGCTAGCATTTCCTCAGCCAAGACATCCTCTAACAGTCGCATAATCGCACGACGTAGCGGTCTGGCTCCATAGCTAGGGTTGTAGCCTTCTGTCACCAAGTGGTCCTTAAACCGTTCCGTCACTTCTAGGGTAATTCCCTGTTCCGTTAAGCGGCTGAAGACTTGACGCAGCATGATCTCGGCAATTTCCTTGACTTCTGCTTTGTTCAACTGACGGAAGACGATGATTTCATCAAGGCGGTTGAGGAATTCTGGGCGGAAAAATTGCTTGAGTTCCTCATTTACCAAGTTACGAATGCGGTTGTAATTCGCATCTTGGGTATTGTCTGCAAACTCGAAACCCAGACCCCCGCCACCTTTTTCAATCACCTTCGAGCCGATGTTCGAGGTCATAATTAGCAGCGTGTTCTTGAAGTCTACCGTGCGACCTTTGGCATCGGTTAAGCGCCCGTCTTCCAAGATTTGCAGCATCATATTGAAGACATCGGGGTGAGCTTTTTCGATTTCATCGAAGAGCACCACTGTATAGGGGCGACGGCGGACTGCTTCTGTTAACTGGCCGCCTTCGTCGTAACCGACATAGCCAGGAGGCGAACCAATGAGTTTCGAGACGGTGTGGCGTTCCATGAATTCCGACATATCCAGTCGAATCATGGCTTCTTCAGAACCAAAGAAGTAAGTAGCTAAGGCTTTGGTGAGTTCTGTCTTACCAACCCCAGTCGGGCCGGAGAAGATAAAGCTGGCGATCGGACGGTTGGGGTTTTTGAGACCGACACGGGCGCGACGGATGGCGCGGGAAACGGCGGTGACGGCTTCTTCTTGACCGATCAAGCGTTGGTGCAGGGTGTCTTCCATGTTCAGCAGCAGTTCAGATTCAGATTCTGTGAGCTTGCTGATGGGTACACCAGTCCAAGAGGCGACTATGTGAGCGATGTCTTCTTCCGTGACGGCGGGGGTCACGACTGCTTCTGGTTTGTTGCTGGCTATCTCTTTGATTTGAGTTTGGAGTTCCAACTCGCGATCGCGCAACTGACCGGCTAATTCAAAGTTCTGTTCTCGAACTGCGGTGTCTTTGTCTTTGGTGACTTGCGACAGTTCCCGCTTCATTTCTTTGAATTCTGGGGACTGCTGCGAGTTCTGGACGCGGACCCGAGAACCGGCTTCGTCTATCAAGTCAATGGCTTTGTCCGGTAAGAAGCGGTCATTGATGTAGCGATCGCTGAGTTTGGCGGCTGCATCCAAGGCTGCATCGGAAATCGTCAGCTTGTGGTGCTGTTCGTAGGCCGGTCGCAGGCCGTGTAAAATCTCAATTGTTTCTTCGACGCTGGGTTCACCGACTTTGACCGGCTGGAACCGGCGCTCTAGGGCGGCGTCGCGCTCAATGTGCTTGCGGTATTCGTCCAGGGTGGTGGCACCGATGCACTGCAATTCGCCTCTGGCGAGGGCGGGTTTGAGGATGTTGGCGGCGTCCATGCTGCCTTGTACCGCGCCTGCACCGATCAGGGTGTGAATTTCATCGATGACGAGGATGATGTTTCTCGTAGCGCGGATCTCAGCGAGGATAGCGGTCAGGCGTTCTTCAAATTCGCCTCGGAATTTTGTTCCTGCAATCAAGGCTCCCATATCGAGGGCGATGACTTGCTTACCTTCTAAGATGTCGGGGATGCTTTGATTGACGATCCGCTGGGCGAGGCCTTCTGCGATCGCAGTTTTACCCACTCCCGGTTCACCCACTAAGACAGGGTTGTTCTTGGTGCGACGACCGAGAATTTGGATCGTTCGCTCAATTTCTGCCTGACGACCGACTACAGCATCGAGCTTACCTTCTGCTGCCAGCTTGGTCAGGTTTGTGCCAAATTCTTCGAGGGTGGGAGTGTTTTGTCTGCTGTTATTGCTACCGCCACCTGTGGGGAGGACCGTGACTTCTTCTCCCATTGCTTGAATCACTTGGGTGCGGAGATCGGAACGATCAATTCCTAAGTCTTGCAACACTTTCGCCGCCACGCCTTCGTTATCTCGGATCAATCCCAGCAGGATATGTTCAGTGCCGATGTAATCATGTCCGAGTTGGCGAGCTTCATTGAGCGCGGCTTCCAAAATGCGTTTGACGCGGGGTGTAAAGGGAATTTCAGGGGGTACAAATCCGGAACCCCTGCCAATGATTTTTTCGACCTCACGTCGCACTTGTTTGAGGCTAACGCCCATTGCTGCCAGAACCTTCGCGGCAATGCCGGTGCCTTCGCCTATTAACCCTAGAAGGATCTGCTCAGTACCGACGAAGTTGTGACCGAGGCGACGAGCTTCCTCTTGGGCGAGCATGATCGCCTTAACGGCTTGTGGTGTAAAACGTTCAAACATAGGGAATTCCTATCCTACTGTTTTAGTTACGATTGGGGCGTCGCTCAAGGGAGGGCACAGAAAGTGTACAAAACTTTAATTTTAAATTTTTGCCTACTTCCTTCTGTTAATGTATCTATCTTCGGGGGGGCTGGCAGTGAGGAGAGCCGAATGGTTGAGGGGGGGTTGCCGTCTCTCGATTTGCACAGACTCTTAAGAGAGATTTCGTTCAAAATTCTTGTGAAGCTATTATATCATAAAAAGGACCAAAACTATTTTTTATCTAGATTATTGAGAAGTTAAGGGAAGGTTGAGAACTGGAAAACAAGGTCTAGAGAGTTTTTCCAGAGCAAATTCTCCCTCGGTGCCGGGTAAAATTATGGCTGAAACTGATTGAGCTGTTCTGAATTTTCCTGGGTGCAAAAACCATTGACTAGAAAAAACTCATTCGATTAAATCCTTGTTGCCATAAACTGTCCAAAGGCTTGCACAAATCCGATCGCAACCTGCACTAAGGGCCACCCTACTAAACAAATGAACGCGGCCCAACGAGTTTGAATGTCTAATCCTTGGCGGGCTGCTACAATTACAGCCAGTAAACTCCAAACTGCTAACACTAACTCAATCGGTCTACCTAAGAGTGGAATCAAGGTTAAAAAGTTCAGCACTTGGGGTGAATAAGCAAAGCCAATGGGAATTCGCAATTGTCGGTAAGAAACATGATTGGGTTTGAGCCACTGCCCAATTTTATAGATAGTAAAAGTCCAAAAATAGTAGCCTCCTACCACAGCCAACCCATCAATCAGGAGGGCGATTACTAAGACAGGAACTTTAGCACGATTAATCAATAAAATGATGGCACTACCCAGGACATGGGACAAAGCGGCTAAAATCACAATTGTCAAAGCGATGCGCTCGCTTTTAGGAGTATCAGGAGCATTTTCATAAAAATGTCCATTTAAAGATAAAGCATTCCAGAGGGTTGCACCTAAACCTTCTTTTGTATCTTCGCCTCTCACACTGACTTAATACTCCTTCAGGTAGTTGACAAATTTCCGAGAATCAGGGTTAATACAGCCAACTCACACAAATTTGCATCGCTTTCATCACCTGAGCATCGGCATTATAGCAAATTTTGTTCAATGTTTAAGTTGATTGGGTACATACTTCGCTGGCTGCAAGGAGAAACCCTAAAGCTGTTCTGTATAGCAGGTTCAATTCTGATTGTATGGGGAATTGTATCACCAGTAGGAACTTTAATTTGGTGGCTAGGTCAAAGTGCTCAAACTCTTGGCTTGCAAAAAGATTCCGCTGACAATTTCCCCTCTGAGCCAATAGCTAAAGAACCCTTGCCTAGCGCCTCCGTGACGCCACCCTCACCCTTAAGTTGCTATATTATATTTTTACCGGGTGTGGGAGATTTTTCTGCCAATGAATTAACACCTGGAGAAGAATTTTTTTTAAAGAGTTTAGTAGACTTCCACCCCAATTGCATAGCAGTGGGTGATGTTTTTCCTTATTCAGCCGCGAATAAAAGTCTCGGAGGTCAACGATTTCTTGCTCCAGTCTGGCGTTTTGCTGAACAAGCAAAATGGCGAAAAATTCAGGGGGATGTTTTGATCAAAATTCGGAATTTGTGGCGGTTTGCCATCTCCCTCGATTATCGCTATGGTCCGGTTTATAATCAAGGAATTGCCACAGCGATTATTGAGCGGATGCAGGCAAAACATCCCTTTTTGCGGACGGGTGAGCGACCTCTAAAAATTATTCTCATTGGCACAAGTGGTGGCGTACAAGTTGCCTTAGGGGCGACTCCTTATCTCAAGCACTGGCTCAATCATTCTGAGATTTCAGTGGTTTCGATCGGGGGAGTTTTTTCAGGGAAAAATGGCTTTAATGAGGTCGATCGCATTTATCATCTCCGAGGACGCCGAGATGCGATTGAAGATATTGGTGGGATTATCTTTCCCTCTCGCTGGCCGTGGTTTGTCGGTTCTGCTTTTAACCAAGCTCGGTATCAAGGCCGCTATTCTGCACTCGTTAGTGGTCCTCAAAAGCATGATGGCTCTCAAGGCTATTTTGGTCAAGATCGAGCCAAAAATGGTCAGACTTATGTGGAAATTACGCTGCAACAGGTGAATCAACTGCCCATTTGGCCGGAGAGGAAGACTCAGTAAAATCCTAATTTTTGCTTTGAGATTAGCGATCGCTTGACTGCACCAGTGAGTCACCCTAATCTGCGATGCCTGACTCAACTTTTTTCAGGTTTCTTGGAGTCAGTTTACACTGGATCGGGAGGTGATTGAGTGCGATCGCACTGACCTCAGTGGTTCCCTACACAACGAGATGCAGTGGGTTCCTGCAAACTATTCTCGATCGCCATCCTCACCAAGCCTTGAGGTGAACCCAGGTTGATTGCACCACTCGGCGCAAATAGCGTAACATTGAGCAATCATCAGCCACTGAGTATCAAGTTCAAGCTCCCATACTCGGCGTGGCTCACCTCAAGCCAGTGTTGACCTTATAAAACGTCAGAAGCGGATCAATCGCTGGATCAAACCATTGCATAAATTTGATTAATCGTTTTTCTACAATACTGGATAGGAGTGCCACAGATCGGGTTAACCAAGAGATTACTGCTCTGATATCTGTGACATTTCTGATTTCATCTGCCTCTCACTCAATCCTATGGACAACTCTCTACCACCATACGATACTAACTCTAAACTTCCCCTTCAGCGCTTACTCAATTACAGCCGTCGCTATCGCTGGCAGGTTTGGTTAGCAATTCTCTGCTCAATTTTGAATAAACTTTTCGACTTAGCTCCCCCTGTTTTAATTGGTGCAGCGGTAGATGTTGTCGTAAAACAACAGGATTCACTCTTGGCTCAGTGGGGAGTCAAAGATGTCTTTGAACAATTATTAATTTTAACAATTCTCAGCTTTATTATTTGGGGATTAGAATCCATCTTTCAATATGCCTATGATTGGATGTGGCGCAATTTAGCCCAGAATGTTCAACATGACTTGCGACTAGATGCTTATCACCACTTACAAGAATTAGAATTAGCTTATTTTGAAGACCAAAGCACGGGCGGACTGATGTCTATTTTAAATGATGACATCAATCAATTAGAGCGTTTTTTGGATGGAGGAGCTAATGATGTACTCCAAGTGATTACAACGGTGATTTTGATTGGGGGTGCGTTCTTTATTTTAGCGCCGAGTGTAGCTTGGCTGGCGATGCTGCCTATGCCCTTTATTATCTGGGGTTCAATTAAGTTTCAACGCTTTCTCGCTCCCCGTTATGCAGAAGTTCGCGAAAGAGTGAGTTTGCTGAACGGGCAACTAGCCAATAATTTAACGGGAATTACTACGATTAAAAGTTTTACTTCCGAAGAGTATGAAATTCAGCGAATTGCTAAACAAAGTGAAGCTTATCGCCAAAGTAACCGCCGTGCAATCGCACTTTCTGCTGCGTTTATTCCCTTGATTCGGATGATCATTTTATTAGGGTTTACAGCAACGTTACTCATCGGGGGTCTGGAAGTAGTAAATGGTAGATTATCAGTTGGAACTTACAGCGTTTTAGTCTTTCTAACCCAGCGGTTACTGTGGCCACTAACTCGATTAGGAGAAACCCTCGATCAGTATCAACGGGCGATGGCTTCTACCAATCGGGTGATGAATTTGCTAGATACTCCGATCGCGATTCATCCAGGAGAGAGGCAACTCCCCGTTAGTTCTGTGAATGGCGAATTAGAATTTGATGACGTTACTTTTACTTATAATAATCAAAGACTACCTGTTATTCGCTATTTTTCTTTAAAGATCCCAGCGGGTAAAACCATTGCCATTGTTGGTTCAACGGGATCGGGAAAAAGTACATTGGTAAAGTTATTATTAAGGCTCTATGAGGTACAATCTGGCAAAATTACCCTTGATGGAATTGAATTAAACCAACTGGATTTAAAGGATTTGCGGCAAGCAATTGGGTTAGTCAGTCAGGACGTGTTTTTGTTTCACGGGACAGTCGCAGAAAATATCGCTTACGGGAGTTTTGATGCTTCCATGAGGCAGATTATCGCAGCAGCAAAAATTGCGGAAGCTCATGATTTTATCAGGCAGTTGCCCCAGGGTTATGAGACCATTGTCGGTGAGCGGGGTCAAAAATTGTCAGGGGGACAACGGCAACGAATTGCAATTGCGAGGGCCGTGTTGAAGAATCCGCCGATTTTGATTCTTGATGAAGCAACCTCGGCGGTTGATAATGAAACTGAGGCGGCCATTCAGCGATCGCTCGAACGCATCACTAAAAATCGGACTACGATCGCGATCGCCCACCGTCTCTCTACCGTCCGTAATGCCGATTGCATTTATGTAATGGAACAGGGACGCTTGGTAGAATGGGGGCAACACGAACAATTAATCGAACAAGCGGGAATTTATGCGGCGCTGTGGCGCGTTCAATCTGGTTTAAAATAAAATAACATTTCTAAGGGTGGGCATTGCCCGCCAGTTTGCTAACCATAAAGTAGAGACAATGTTACTATTTGGTGTTCAACCCGAACAAGACGAAAATAACTGGCGGCGTAAGTTAGATAAATTTGTCAGAACCCATCAGCAAGAATTTGCGGCCTTGGCCTGGGGGCTATTTTTGGAACGGGGCGAAGAAAACAATCAGGTTTTGGGGATCGATATAGAACCGATGCCTCGTTTCGTCTATTGCAGTAGAGAAGCGATCGATACACTCAATCACAATGTCAAAAATCATATTCAGGAAATATTAGGGGTTTTGGACGCTCATCAACCAGAGAAAGATGTGGTCATGCTCGCAATTGGGGCCGGTGAAATTAAGCTGATTCACTTTGACCCCGAACCCACACCTCCCATTTGTTTTGAGCAAGTCGCGACCGATGTGGATACATTACTAGAGCGACTAGAGAAGGGACTCAGTGAACAGATGAAGGCAGGAGTGAGTGATGAGACCGCCTAATTCATCTCATCAATTCTCATTTCATTTCTTTGTCACTCACCCCTGAATCTGCACCCCTCCTCACCTCCTCTGATTCAGGGGAGGTACTGTAGGCGGTACGGTTCATTCAAAAGCACTTCATCAAGAGATAAACTCAAAATAACCAGCAGTTAAAATAACCTTCTGGTGGCGAATGATCTCTGAGAATCTCAGCTTGTTCCCAGTTCGGTAAACATTCAGCCCATTCCTTGCCAACTTTAACTTCTTTTACTCTCTCTAGTAACGGGAATGGAAATTGGTACTGTTCTTGCAAAGAATTAGCTCTTACCAGTATTTCATCTTCACTAATTAAACCGCTACTGGTTGCAAAAATAACGCTGTTAAAATTTTTCCATAGGCAGACAGATACCTGGGAAAATACACTTTGAATCGTTTTAACTTGCTCAGGGTAAAACTGGTCTCTTTGCAGGAAATTAGCAACGAGAATCCCCGATTCTGTTAAGTGTTGCTCGCAAAGTTGATAAAACTCTTTGGTTGTTAATTTATAGGGCAGATAACCGTTCCCAAAGAAGGCATCAAGCATGATAATATCGTAGCGAATTTCTGGAGTTTGCTGCTCTAGAAACTCCCGCCCATCTTGAATCGTTACTTTGAGGCGCTCGTCCAACTGTACCCCAAAAAACTTAGTCGCGACTGCGATTGTTGTTGAATCGATTTCGGCACATTCAATGGTTACTTCAGGGAAATAATGGTGCAAAATAAAGGGAATTCTGCCACCCCCAAAACCAGCTATATAAACTTTTTTCGGTGCATTTTGCCACACCAAACTTAGCATCATGGCTTGGGTATATTCCGAAACTAAATAAAAAGGATTATCAAAATAAAAAACAGATTGCACTAAATCTGTCTGCAATTTGATTTTGTCTACGAGAGCGACTCGGATTTTGCAACGGTTTTTTCTAACTACAACGTACTGAGAACCTGAAGGCTGGCAAAAAATAATTCCGTCTGGTTGCTCTTGCAACCAAGCAAGTCGTTGTTGAATGGCCGCTAAATTTGCTGCTTGCCAATTGTGATACTGATGTGCCATGACTGTTCAGGGTTCTTCGACTGCTATGAATACGATTGTAGTGGTTTATAAGCAACCAAATCTAAACCCGATATCGAAAATTCTACTTTCTGCCAGTCTTCGGGTTGGCTTTCTAATTGCTCAAAAGCTGATTCAGTCAGTAAAATTTCTCCCCGCTCTGCTAAATCTTCTCCTAACTTGGCTGCTAAATTAAATTCTGACCCAAACATATCTTCACCTTCTAACATAAGTACCTCTCCATAACCAATGCCAATACAGAGATAAATGTCCATCTGCTCTGGCAACATTGTATTAGCAGCATCGGCTTGCTTGAGAACCTCCCTCGCTGCTTCTACCGCGTTTTTAGCGGTTGGGAATACAGCAAAAATATTATCAGCATCTTCCTTCACAACTGTGCCGTGATATTCTGAAACCACAGGTTTAACAATTGTTCGCATCCGGTGAATCATTGCCAAAAAGTGGATAATTCCATGCCGGATCGTGGTTCGGGAAAACCCAGACATATCGATGACTACGATGGCATGAGTTTGGCGGAACGTTGCATTGATTTCAGCCTCAATCTCGGCTATTTTTTCAGGATGCTCGTTTCTCTCTTGCAGCAACTGTTCCAAATAAGACCGAGTATTTTTATTCATCTTAAATATTTATGGGTTTAATTCCCAGTCTCGACACAGATTTTCAGGGCGACTGATGGGATGCACTGCACAATTGATGTCGTCCCTGCCATAATAATACCCACAGACATTACAAGGTGTAGTCTGCTCTAACTGCTTCAGTGCCAGCTCCCACTGATTCGTAATAATTTTTTGGTATTTCCTCGCTGTCAAGTGAGTCGGATCGAGGTCTAATGCTTGTTTAAATGCTGCTATACATAACTCATAATATTTAATCAATTGTGTCCCGTATTTACTCCAAGTATCAGCACGACTTTGGTAAATTTCGATGATTTTAAAAATTAGCAAGGCGTACTGAGTCCAAGCATCCGCAGAAACAATTGAGTGTGAATTTTGAGCGTGCAGCAGTACCCGTTTAATTGTGCCAATTAGCTCTCGCGGTTGCCAAGGTTTCCCAACATAAGCTTCTGCGTGTTTAATGCCTTTATCTATCGCCAACTGCTGGTTATTGCCTGTTAAAAATACTACGGGTATATTGCGAGTTGCAGGGTTAGCTTTGAGCAGGCGACAGACGCGGTAGCCATCCATTTTCGGCATGACAATATCTAGCAAGATTAAATCAGGAATCGTTATCTGAATTTTGTCTAAGGCTTCCACACCGTCCGATGCTTGGATAACCTGAATCCCACTCCAAGCTAATTGATAGGAGATGCACTCCCGCTGACTGATAGAATCTTCTACAACTAAAACTGTACTCATTGTTCCCTAGCTTTTAGCGAGTTCAACAATCTCTTCCTAAGTGGGACCCATCTGTGTCAATAGAGCTTTGTAGTGGGTTCCAGAACCCGTGCAGGACGCCTGCACCAGCAGATATAAGCGTGTTCCGAAATGGGAATGCTCTCCGCTTTCTGCGAATTGTCTTTGCGGTCGCAACGTCACTGGTGGCTGCCTTGACAGCCGAGAAGCTGGCGTTACGTTTGCTAAAGTCTGAGTTAAGCTTACCCAGTCTTACCCAATTTAATATCATTGGTTCAGGAATTGGCGATCGGCTGTCGCGCCTCTCAGTGACTGGAGGGGTCAGATCCTCATCCTCCCAGACGTTTGATAAATAGGGACTTGCTTACTCAATACACAGTTGCTTAAATTCTGGGTGAGTCAATTATTTCTGAAACTCTAAAATGTGTTGAGCCGTGATTTGTGGTTTTTCTAAGTGAGGAACATGGCCACACTCTTGAATCCAGATGAGTTTACTTTTTGGGAGAGCGCTGGCAAATTTTTCTGCATCTTGAGTCCCTAAAATCCGGTCTCGATCTCCCCAAAGTATTAACGAATCCTGCTGAATTTCTGACAATTTATCCCCAAAATAACCATATCCCCCACTTTTTGTAAAGGCAATCAGCGCTTCGCTCCAACCAGGCATTTCTAAATGTAAAGCAGCACAACGCTGAGCATCAAGAGAAGCAAATGTTTGATCGTGATAAGCGTTGATGCTAATTCGCTGGCGGACTTTGGGATTCCGCAAGAAAGTGGTTGCTAGATAGCCGAGAGGAGGAAATAAAAATTTACCGAGATTAGACCCCTTAGCAAAACCTGCACTATCAATTAAGACTAACTGTTTGACAGCTTCAGGGTAAGCGAGGGTAAAATCAATGGCGGCTGCCCCTCCCATTGAAGCGCCCACTAAAATAACAGGTTGAGAAATCAGTGTTTTCCAGAAATAATAAAGGTGAGTGGCGATCGCGCTTGGGCTAATGAGTAAACCTGTCACTCTTTCTGTAAATCCAAACCCTAATAGATCCACCGCCCAAGTTTCATGGGTTGTAGCAAGTAGCGGTAAGAGACGACGAAATTCTAAGAGGGAACTGTCGAAGCCATGAAGTAATAAAATGGGGGTGCCACCGCTCCCTTTGCGGACATAAGTTGTCACGATTGACTGTTCGCTTAAAGGAGTTGCAATGGGATAGCTCTCAATACTTTGAACAAGTGTTATCGAGGTAGGTTCTGTTAACTGATTGATGAAAGTTGATAGAGAGTTGACAACCATGACTATTGAGGGAGACTGAATTTGTGATGTTCGACAGAGCCGTTCTGATGGCAAGATTATATTATAACCAATTTCATCTTTATCCGATCGGCAGCTTTAATTCCTTTGCCGATTGACAGCATAAATGGTCATAATTAATCGGAATTTTAATCGATTTTTTTAATTATCCTATTAAAAATGCGATAGAGAGGAGAGTAAAAATTAGGAAAATTTTAACGCTCCTTCTGATTTAATGATGAGGATAATAACCGCTCAAATGAGCATGAGGACTTCGTAAAATTTCAGGAGCGATCGCAAGAGCAACAGCTCCATTGCCCTAAGCAACGATCCGGATGCAACTCAGGCTCTCACTTAATTCTGTCAAACTTCCCAACCATTGATTCTAAGTCACCCCCCTAGAGTTCATTCCCAAACTAATTTAGCTTCTAACGACAAGTTAGGATTTGCTTAATTGTAGTGAGCGCTAGTAATTCCGATCGCTCCCTTCAGGTTAGCATTGTTCAGATTGCTCCCCGTCAAATCTGCCCCGCTCAAATTTGCCCCGCTTAAATTTGCCCCGCTCAAGTTAGCTTGCCTTAAAGAAGCCCCATTTAGTAAGGCTCCGCTTAAATTCGCTCCTGACAAATTCGCTGTCCTCAAATTAGCACCTCTCAAATCTGCTTCTCTCAGATCGGCCTTTTTGAAGTCTGCAAACGGAAAGGCAGCGCTTCTGAGATCGCACCGACGGCACTCGTTAGTTTGTAGTAGTTGCTCGATCTGCTGGGGGTTCACTGCTTGCGCCACCGCTGTGAAGCTGAGCATCAGGTTCAATGTTAATGTTGCCAATTTAGCACCTTTCATGTTCATTCCCTCTTAAAATTTTAAATATTCCCCATTTGAGAGAGGGCGCGATCGCTATTTAAGAACTTGCACCCCAACTACGGCGGTCCGAGTGACTAAACCTGGATTGATTCCTAACCAAATTTCACTTACCAAACATCAATTACCAAATACCACTTATCCATGACCTATCAAGCTAACTTCTTCGATAAATTACTGGCAGCCAGCGAACGTAATCAAACTTTACTCTACGTGGCTCTCGATCCCGATCCAGAAACCTTGCCTGATTATGTAGTGCTGCCAGGGAAGAAACCAAAAAGTTCCCTCACTGATTTATGGGATTGGTTTCAGCTCACAATCTCTCAAACAGTCGATTTTGTTTGTGCTTACAAACCGACCCTCGGCTTTTATCAAGCTCTCGGTGCTCCCGGTTTGGAATTGCTGCAAGAAATCTTAAAAAGCATTCCACCTCATATCCCCGTGATTTTGGATGCAAAACACAGCGATTTAAACACTAGCACAGCTTTTGCTCGGACTGCTTTTGAATACTGGCAAGTAGATGCTGTAACCCTCAGTCCTTATGCAGGTTTCGATCAAGCCGCACCCTTTTTAGTTTACCCTAACAAAGCCGTTTTTGTCCTCTGCGCGACCACCAATCCTTCTGCTGCTTTACTACAGGAATATCCCACCCCTGAGCGCCCTCTCTATTTAAAATTAGTGGAAGTCGCTCAAAGCTGGGGAACACCAGAACAAGTAGGTTTTGAAGTAGGAGTTATGCCGGATATGTTAGCTCGTATCCGTCAAGCCGCTCCCGAACGCTTGATTTTAATCGAGGGAGATATTGCCGAAGAAAATGATTTAATAGACTCGGACGATCTGGCTCAAGTTCTCGCGGCTGGTTTGAGTAAAAATGGCGAAGGGTTGCTGCTGCCAGTACCGCCAAATTTATTAGCAGGGGATCGTCCTAGCAAGAGGCTTAAAGAGTTGCGCGATAGTGTTAATGAGCAGCGCCTCCGTGCGGTGGCAGGCAGTCCTACCTGTGACTTATGGCTTCCAGACGTTTGCTTTTTACAGCCAGAACCCCATCGAGATTTAATTTTGCAACTGTTTGATATCGGCTGTATCACTTTTGGCGATCATGTGCAAGCATCGGGGGCCGTATTTCCCTATTATATCGATTTGCGGAAAATTATTTCAATTCCCCAAATTTTCCACCAAATTGTCAGTGCTTATGCTGACATCCTCAAAGACCTTCAATTTGACCGGATCGCCGGAATTCCTTATGGTTCTTTACCAACAGCAACGGGTTTATCGTTGCGGATGGAACGCCCGATGATCTTTCCACGTAAGGAAGTGAAATCCTACGGTGCCGGGCGGTTAATTGAGGGGCATTTTCAGCCCGGAGAAATGATTGTAGTGGTGGATGATATTCTGATCAGTGGTAAGAGTGCAATGGAAGGCGCTGCCAAGTTAAAATCGGCTGGTTTGAAAGTAGAAGATATTGTGGTATTTATTGACCACGAACGGGGAGTTAAAGAAAGACTGTTAGCCAATGGCTATCGCGGTCATGCAGTCTTGACACTTTCGGAAATTGCCCAAACTCTGCTGCAAGCAAACCGCATCGATCGCGAGCAATTTAATTTGTTGATGCAGGAACACTAACTTTAAAAATTGGTAATTAAGGTTTGCTGAAGAAGGGGAAAAAGGGGGAAAGGGGTAAAAGGGGGAAAGGAGAGTCGGGACAAAAAGTGCAAAGGTTTTGAGGTCAAGCACCAGATTTGCGAGCGCTTGAGAGGACTTTTCATGCCGAATGGACCCTTGATGAATCCAGGTTTTAGCTTTGTTCAGCAAGCCCTAATTATCAAGCATCAAATTGGTTCAAACTCTCACTGCTAAGGTGGGAGCGATCTAGCCAGAGCTGAGGCGCAGCAGTGGCTAAATTCGCCGATCGCCCTTCGGCCATTCGAGACAGAAGAGCGATAGAAAATCCACCATCACATAATTGGTCGGCTATCGAGGGGTCAATCCCACCGACGTTAAGACTCTGCGTCCCTAAGGCAACAATTCCAGACATAACTGACGGAAACGATCGCCCCGCTGCTCAAAGTTTTGATACTGATCGAAGCTGGCACAAGCCGGCGACAGTAGCACCACCTTAGCGCCTAACTGCTTGGCTAAGGCTGCGGCCCTCGGCACCGCCTTGTCCATTGTTTCCACAATTTCACAGCCGCTATAATTCACAGCTTGCAACCGCTGAGCAAAGGTAGGGGCCGCATCCCCGATCAGCAAAACAGCCGCTGCTTTTGCTTGAATTTGCTGGACCCAGCCGCGATCGTCCCCTTGTTTCGCTTCACCTCCAGCAATCAAAATCGCTGGTGCAGCAACGGAGGACAACCCAACTTCCGCCGCGTCGTAGTTGGTTGCTTTGCTGTCATTGATAAAATCTATCCCTTCCCAAGTGCAGATATGTTCCAGGCGATGGGGAACGCCAGGGAAGTTGGCAATCGCTTGAGCGATCGCTTCTGGATCAATTCCCGCCAACCGCGCCGCAGCAACTGCCATCAGCAGATTTTGCTGGTTGTGAGCTCCCACCATCCGCAAAGACGCCACGGGTAGAATCGGTTCACCCAGCGCGATCGCCCAACCATCCTCAATATACGCGCCCCAATTCGGCTCGCTCAACAACTCCGCTTTGCCTTTCACACTCGTCCAGCAAGCTTGCGGCCAACTAGCAAGGCCTTGTTGGCGCAAATAAGGGTCATCCCCATTAAACACCTGCAACTGAGACTGCTGGAGCAAATGCGCCTTGATGTTGTAATAATTTTCTAACGTTTTGTGGCGACTGAGGTGATCCGGGGTAAACGTCGTCCACACACTAATCCGCGGTGCAATGGTAGGCGCGGCCTCAATTTGATAGCTGCTGATTTCCGCAATCACCCAATCCGGCTGCTTTTCACTCAGCGCCAATTCACAAGCAGCATAGCCAATATTGCCACAAGCCGGAGCGTGGAGTCCCGCTGTTTGGAAAATCGCTGCGATCAACGCTGTCGTTGTGGTTTTGCCATTGGTACCCGTGATCGCAACCCAAGGACGAGACTGGAGATATCGCCAAGCTAATTCCATCTCGCCAATTGTCTCAATGCCTAATTCCCTCGCTCGCACTAAAGCTGGAGAGTCCCAAGGCACCCCAGGACTGACTAACAGCAATTGCAAAGCATCCGTTGGTTCAAAAGCGTGATTGAGGTGAGCCGTAATTCCTTCCTGAGCAAGCTGCTGCTGCTGCTGCTGCAAGGCCGGGGAAACTGAGCGATCGCTCAGTGTCACCTCCCAACCTTCCCGTTTTAACAACCGCGCAGCGGCAATGCCCGATTTTCCCAGACCAATAATGTGAGCCTTTGGCATAAATTGTGTGGTAGAGCGAACTCCTGGTTTTTTAACCTATATCTTAACTGCCTCTCCAAACTTGGTAAATTGACCATCTTGCCTAACTTTTAACAATTTGGCCAAAGTCTGCGAGAACACGGGCGTGATTCCGCAATAACCCCAATAAATTTAAGCGATTTCGCCGAATTTCTGGGTCGGAGTCCATCACCAGCACACTTTCTGGACCATCAAAAAAGTGACTAACCGCCGGTGTAATTTGCGCCAAACTCTCCACCAATTGTTGATAGTTTCGAGTTTGCTTCGAGGCTTGAGTTTGAGGCACTAACTGCACCACTGCATCATAAAAAGCTTGCTCAGAGGGTTTTTGAAACAGTTCAGGACGCACCAGTCCCTGGGGTTCCAATTGAATTTTATCCAAATCACCTTGGGCGGCAAGGCGAGTGGAACGGTTAACGGTTTCGTAAATTTTATCGAGGATGCCATTGTTACGGATTTCTTGCAGGAAAAGCGCTCGTTCCCTGGCATCTAATAAATCCTTGAGCGCCCGTTCCGTATATTCGGGGTCATTTTCTCCCAAAACTGCATTCACCAGGTCGTAATCAATGTTCTTTTCTTCTTGCAGCAGGGTGCGAATCCGTTGCAGGAAAAAGTCAGATAATTGTGATAGCAATTCTGGTGAAGCATCGGGGCGAGTTGCGGTAAAGTCAGCGGCTGTCTCTGCCAAGACTTGGTGCAAATTCAGCGGTAACTGCGCCGCCCAAATAATATTAACGACTGCATTCGCAGCCCGCCGGAGGGCAAAGGGGTCAGAGGAACCAGTTGGCAGCATTCCTAACCCAAATATACTCACTAAAGTATCAAGTTTATCGGCTAACCCTACGACTTGACCCGTCAGAGTTTGCGGTAAAAGATCCCCCGCCCCTCTGGGTAAATAATGTTCAAAAATTGCCGTTGCGACTGCTTCCGGTTCTCCACCAGCGGCCGCATATTTCTGCCCCATTACACCCTGCAATTCAGGGAACTCATAGACCATTTGAGTGACGAGGTCAGCTTTACACAGCAAGGCAGCGCGTTCAATTTGATTGCGTGCTTCTGCTTGAATTTGCAATTGCTCGGCAATTCTGTTCGCAACCTTACTTAGGCGCTCTACTTTATCCCGCACTGTGCCTAAATCTTCTTGGAAGGTGACAGTTTCTAACTGAGCGACATAAGTTTCTAAGGGTTTTGTCAAATCAGCTTTATAGAAAAATTGACCGTCGGCTAACCTCGCCCGGACCACTCGCCCGTTCCCAGTGGCAATGAGATCTGACTTGGCGGGGTCGCCATTAGAAATCGTGATGAAATACGGCAGTAACTCCGGAGAATCAGCACTTTTCAAAATGGGGAAATAGCGCTGATTTTTAACAATAATTGTAGTAATAACTTCCGGTGGCAGCATCAAAAATTCGTCATCGAATTGACCAACCACGGCCGTCGGCCATTCCACTAAATTGGTCACTTCTTCTAATAAGTCTGAGGTGATGTCGGCGATGCCACCTTGTTTTTGAGCGGCGATTTCTACCTGTTGTTGAATCTGAGATTGACGCTGCTGTTGGTCAACTTGAATGTAAGCCGATCGCAACGACTCGACATAATCCCCCGCTTTAGCAACGATCGCGGGTTGTGGATGCAGAACCCGATGGCCCGCGGAGATGCGATCGCTGTTGACAGTCTCCGATCCATTCACCAATGCGATCGGCAATACCGTTTCATCTAATAACGCCACCAACCAACGAATGGGACGGGGAAATTTTAAATCTCCATCTCCCCATCGCATTAATCGCTTCCCTTCTAATTTCCCGATCCATTGAGGAACCAGTTCTGCTAAAATCTCAGCAGTTGCCCTGCCGGGAATTTGTTTTGTGACAAAGACGAAATCCCCTTTATCCGTGGGGCGAACTTCTAACTGATTCAGTTCTACCCCTTGCTTTTTCGCAAATCCTTCTGCTGCTTTCGTCGGTTGACCCTCCTTGAAGGCTGCGGAGGCGGGTGGTCCTTTAATTTCTTCTTCGCGGTCAAGCTGTTGAGTCGGTAGGCCTTCAATAACAACGGCTAAGCGCCGAGGGGTGCCATAAACATGAATTCCCTCACTGGTTAAAGACTCTTCTGCTAGTGCAGCAGGAATCAAGCGTTGCCACTGCTCGATCGCTTCACTCACAAAGTTGGCAGGTAATTCTTCTGTTCCTAGTTCTAATAAAAATGTCGTCATGTAACACCCATAAGGATTTTTGTCAAGAGGCCCTTGACTTGCCTGTGCAATTTCTGTTTAAAAAAGGCCCAAAAACTCAGCATACCACTTAGAATCGGGTGTGGAAGAAAACTTTCAATCCCCGATGACTTTAGCCCAAGCACTGGCCCAAGAGTGGAGTTCACGGCTCCTGCAAGAGATTCCTGGCGAGAGCGCCAGCACTCGCGAGAGTATCGTTCGCTGGCTGTTGGGAGACAAGCCAGAGCGGTGGGATAGCTTCAACCCCAGCCAGCTCGAGGTTGCATCCCAAGCGATGGACTTTCTGTATAGCATTCTCAAGCAGCGATATTTAGGAGTGCCACCCGAGGCGGCGTACCGCAACCTGATTGGGAGATTGGGGGGGTTGGTAATCCTGAAGCAGAAAATCCGCGCTTGGGTTGCCACCAGTCGCGATCGCCAACGAACAGCCGTCGATGTCTTGCAAGAAGTCATTCAAGAAATGCTCAATAGCGATCGCTACCTCCAGCAGCAAGTAGCCTGGGTTGCAGAATGTACCAGCGATCCTCGCCTCCGCAATGCTTTGTTGCTGAGTAATGTCGAGGAATATTGCCTGCGTCGTATCCGTAACCAGCCGCTGTTAGTGTACCGATTTGTGAATTACCTACGTCGAGTCCAACGGGGCGGATTGACTCAAGTCCCAGCCGGAGACTGGGTGCGACTGGTGTCTGAAGAAACCGCCCCCGATCCCAGCAGCGATACCGTCAGCTTACTCGACGAACAAGCCGTGACTCGCTATCAAGAATACCAAGTTTGGGAAGAACAACAAGCGCTTCGCAAGCAAGTGCAAGTGGAATTTGAAGCCTATTTAGCTGCGGAAGTCGATCCTCAGGCGGCTGCTTGGTTGCGACTGTACCTACAAGGTCGTTCCCAGGATGCGATCGCCCAAGCCTTAAACATCCCCGTTAAACAAATTTACCGCCTGCGGGAAAAAGTCAGCTACCATGCCATCCGCGTCTTTGCCATCAAACAAGCACCGGAATTAGTCGCCAATTGGCTAGAGATTTCGCTGCGAGAACACAACTTAGGGTTAACACCGATTCAGTGGCAGGAGTTCTGGGACAGCTTGACACCGACACAGCGACACTTAATCGAAGCATTAAAAGCAGGTCAGAGCATTGAAACAGTCGCAACAGAACTTAAGCTGAAAACAAATCAAGCGATCGGCGAATGGAGCAAACTTTATTTAGCAGCTCAATCTCTACGGAGTGAGGGTGCTGCCAAGCTCAAGGAGGGAGAGCCAACTTGAACCCGTAAAGCAGCAGGTACACAGCAGGAGCTACGAGACTTTCTCACCCCCGTGTAGTTGGACCAAAAGGTGAGAAACGCTGAAACTGAACCGGGAAAATGCACAAAAAATACGGAATTTCAACAATAGACAAGTGAATATAGACAATGGAAAATAGAGACAGGAACAAAAATTTTCCTGACTCCTTATTTGCACTGCAACTGGCAGGATTGCACCGCTAAAGTGAAACCAGACAAGCATTTATTTTGGCTTAGCTCAAATAATTATGCGAGAATTTAAAACGTTTCGGTGCATCTAGTCAGGGAAGTGGTAGCCCGTTTAGTCGCGCGAGCGAGGTTGGTGTGCCTGAGTCCAACTTTCCATCACCGAAGAGTTCATGTTGTCCCCCTACCAAACCGACTGGGCTGCGAAAATGGAGTCCGATCGAATTTTTCAACTGATTGATAGCGTTCTACCCTTTGAAGCTTGCTTGTACTATCAAGTCTTGCCTCTGTCCCTAGAGGGCAACGTCTTCAAACTAGGCATTGTCGATCCGCAAGATGAGTCAGCCTTAGAGTATGTGCGGCGGATCTTAGCTTACATGAATTGCTCAGTGATCGCTCAGCCGATTTCGTCTGAAGCCCAGCGCTCAATGCTCTCCGCTTACTTGTTTCATACCAGTCAACCACAGAGCGAAGCAGCGACAAGTTCGCCACCCTCAGCTCCAGCAACTCAGGCAAAGACCCCGGAGTCTCCCACTCCTGAGGCTGTGCAAGCAACTCCCGCCACTCCCTCCGTCAGCGAGCCCTCTGTTACCCCGCATCAGCCAAAAACCAAGACACCTGAGTCTTCTCCCAAAGCGGAGCCTGAGACTGGTTTAGAAATAGACCTCTTGCCTATTTTAGAAGTACAAACTTTTCACGCTAGCAGTCCTGTAGAAGTGTTGGCAACTTTACCGCCACACCAATTATTACCAGAATTACTGGGTCGGGTGCTAGCGGGTGGCATTGGTCGTCTTTATTTTGAACGACAGCAGTCTCAAGGTCGAATTCTTTGGAGTCAGGATGGCGTTTTGAAGTCGGTACTCGAAGGGTTAGACCCGACTGTCTTTCAAGGCGTCATTGATGAACTCAAGCGGTTGACACAACTGCCTTTAATTCCCATCGAACACCCAAAACAGGTGGAAATTGAACGAGTTTATCAGCAAACTCACTTGCTGTTACGCTTGCGGGTAATGCCGGGAAATTATGGCGAGGAAGCAACGCTGCAAGTGTTGCGGGGAGCAGCCTTAAGGTTTTATCAGCAGCAACAGTTATCGGCCCTGAATCAGGATGCTCTGCGACTGGCTGAACAGCTTCAGCGTAAGGTTAATGAAATCCGCGATCGCACAAGATTAACACCTGCGTTACTAGATATTTCATCTTTAGAGCTTTTGCTCAAGAGCGTTGACGAGCAGTTGGAAGCCTTGATCGCGCAGCATAAAAGTAACGACCCTAATTCTTAACGTGAGTTCGATGAATTAAAAAACAGCAGGGGGTAATGCAGGTAAGTCTTTGGGGTAAATGTCAAGGGAAGGTTTTTTCGGGAGATCAGTATAAGCCGCTAAACCCGCCATCAAGTTGACCAGGAAGTTAAAGACACTGCGGTGACGTGAATGTTCGATTTGGCAAAGGTTTTTCAGACGATCGTTCACTAACTCAATCACAACGCTTGCGTAAAAGAATTTTATCTATGAGCTTTACCAGGCGGTTTTTTATGTTCTTTTTAGCTTTGGTAACTAACTGTAGACCCCGTCCATAGAGCTGTTCAAATAATTTTTGTGAGATCTATCGTCGGTCGCCAGTTCCCCGTATTTCTCCTGAGAGTAGTCAATGCTCTACCTAGGGTTTGCTGAAGAAGGGGGAAAGGGGGAAAGGGGGAAAAGGGGGAAAGTGCAAACGTTTTGAGGTCAAGCACCAGATTTGGGAGCGCTTGACAGGACTTTTCAGGCCGAATGAACCCTTGATGAATGTAGGTTTTAGCTTTTTTCAGCAAGCCCTACCTAGAGATAACAATCTGTCAACAGGTACAAATAATCTGTTACTGTACAACCTTTAAAGGCGACACCCAGATTTGAACTGGGGGTGGAGGTTTTGCAGACCTCTGCCTTACCACTTGGCTATGTCGCCGTCACACGTAAAAACTAATATAACAGATTGTAGCTCTAAAGTCTAGTGGTTTGACATCCGCCTCGGCCTGAAGGCACGAGGATTCTTGGACTTCACAATCCAAGTTTCTGCTTCGTAGCACCCGCCTTCCGGGATTTGCTCCGGGAAGGTCTTAGGGTCGCTCCACAGACTGACACGGCGAGTCCCGCCGCCAAAATATTACGACTAGCATTAATGTCTC
>JBLNEP010000159.1:0-28151 GCA_050262755.1 Actinomycetota bacterium
TGACGACTGCTGAGGAACCGGTGTAGCTGATGCTGACTGTACCGGAGGTGGTGAGATTCAGCTTGTCTGTACCCGTGGTGAAATCAGCAATGGTGTCGCTACCGCCTGCGGTTGTGCCACCGAAGACGAAGACATCTGCACCGCCGCCTCCAACTAGGGAGTCGTTGCCGGCCCCACCGACTAAGGTGTCATCTCCATCGCCACCGACTAAGGTGTCATTGCCACCACCACCTGAGAGGTTGTCGGCACCGGAACCACCATTAAAGAAGTCGGCCCCACTACCGCCTTTGAAGACATCGGCGTAAGCGGTACCAGTGACTGAACCACCGGGGCCGGACGTACCGTCAAAGACGATCGGACTTGTCAAGGTGCTGTAGTCGCCATAGGCGGTGAAGGTGACAGCACTATTATTGGTTTGGCTGACGATCGAACCACCACCGAGGATGGTGATGTCGCCTGTGCCGAGAGAAGTAACACCTAACAAGGTAATGGTGCCACTATCGCTGGTGACGACTGCTGAGGAACCGGTGTAGCTGATGCTGACTGTACCGGAGGTAGTGAGATTCAGCTTGTCTATGCCAGTGAAGAAATCAGAGATGGTGTCGCTACCAAGGTTCCCGCTAACGGTGGTGCCGAAGATGAAGACATTGGCACCGTCACCACCCACTAAGTAGTCGTTGCCGGCCCCACCGACTAAGGTGTTATCGCCTGCTTCGCCTCTGAGAGTATCGTTGCCTTCTCCACCAACGAGATAGTCATTTCCTGCACCGCCCAAAAGCAAATCATTGCCTAGGCCACCATACAGACTATCGTTGCCAGCATTGCCATACAAGGTATCATTGCCTTCTTGGCCATCGAGGTTATCATTCCCTAATCCGCCAAAGAGCAAATCATTTCCTGCCCCGGCGGAGATAGTGTCATCACCACCTAGACCATAGAAAATCTCGCTGTTGCTATTTCCCTGTTTGAAATCTGCTCCCTCAGTCCCGATCCATAACAGGGGATTACTATTAGGTTGCTGGGGTACTCCACCCCCATTCCCTGGATTCGGTATGGAGCCAATAAATTGGCCTTGGGTGATGAATTGGACGAAGGCGCTAACTAATAAGCCTTGGGTAATTTTGAGGGCAACGTCGGGATATTGCTTGAGGTAAAAATCGAGGTTGAAGTCAGGGGTGGGAATATCACCACGGCTTGCTCCTTGTTTGAGGAAAAAGAGAAAGCTGCTCTTTCCTTGAACCTGAAATTTCTCCCGGTAGTAACTGACATTGAAGAATTGATTCGGGCTGCGGTCTTCAAAAATGCCCTTACTGATAAAGTCGTAAAAGGCGCTCTTGAATTTTTCTTTACCAAGGCGTGCCTCTACATCTCCATACAGCTTGAGGTAGTAAGTCCGATCAAACCAGGGGCTAATTTTCAGGTCTTCTTTCAGCCCTTTCTTGAGTAAGTGCTCGATTTTACTCTTGAACTTTCCAGATTTGAGATCGATGTCTACCTGGGAATTTTGAGAGCTATAAAAATCGAGGTCAATAATTGGGTTAAAGGCAAAGTCTGACTTAATCCCTTTCTTGAGGAAGTGTTCAAATTTGCTCTTGTATTTCCCACTTTTGAGATCGATGTCTACCTGGGCATTCTTCTGGCTGTAAAAGTCAGCGTCGAAGAGGGGAGTTGGAACGTCGCCCTTTGCCAGTCCGACTTGGACAAAATATTGAAAGGCACTCTTGAATTTGCCTGACTGAACAGCCGCCGCTGCTTCTTGATTGTTTTCTAGATAAAATTCGCTATCAAACAACCCGCTGGGAATGTCGCCTTTAAACTGTCCAACTTGGACAAAATATTGAAAGGCACTCTGATATTTGCCTGACTGAACAGCCGCCGCTGCTTCTTGGTTGTTGGCGAGGTAAAAATCGGTGTCGAAAAAGGCATTGGGGATATCGCCTTTAAACTGCCCAACTTCTAGGAAATATTGAAAAGCGCTCTTGTATTTCCCAGACTGGATAGCAGCAGCTGCTTCTGTATTATTGGAGAGGTAATATTGGCTATCAATGAAGGCGTTAGCACTGAGTCCTTCCTTTAATCCTTTTTTGAGGAAGTGATCGAGGGCGTTCTTGAATTTTCCGGATTTGATATCACTATCAACCTCGGGATTATTCTTCTCATAATAGTCGAGGTCGATCAGGGGATTGGGGCTAAATCCTTTTGAGTACCCCTTCTTAATGAAATGTTCAAAGGCACTTTTGAATTTGCCACTTTTGATTTGCTCAACAACTTCCGGATGTTGTGCTTTGTAGTATTCTTTGTTGAATAAGGGAGTGCAAACGCGGCCCTCCATCATTCCATATTTGAAGAAGTGTTCGGCAGCGCTTTTAATTTCTCCTTTGTCGATTGCTTCTTTGACACCTGGGTTCTTCTTCAGGTAAAATTCGGCGTCGAAAAATTGTGAAAAAGCTCGATTTTCCTGAAACCCATACTTGAAGAAGTGTTGGGCAGCGCTCTTTATTTCCCCTTTGTCGAGCGCGGCTTTAACCCCTGGGTTCTTCTCGAGATAATAACTACTACTGAAGAAGATGCTAAACTCGCGATTTACTTCAAATTGACCGGCTTTAATGAATTGTCCGACTGCACTCCTCCATTTGCCTTGTTCGAGTTCTGTTTTGACATCTGGGTTATTCGCCAAATAGTAGGTAGTGCTAAAGAAGGGACTGAATTCCCGCCCTTCTTTTTTCCCGTATTTGTTGAAGTGTTCTTTGCCACTCTTCAGCTCGCCTTTTTTGACCGCATCAGCGACGCCTGGGTTGGCATCCAGGTAATATTTTTCGTCGTAGAGGTCGTCTACCGTTAAATCCTTACCCTTGGTTTTTTCATCGGTAATGGTGGTGCTAGTGGACGTGAAACCCGGTAAAGTTTCTAGCCCAGTATTTCCTGATATCAAATCAGTGGTACTACCTAACTGATTTGATAGCACAGTCGGTGAAGCAACTTCGCCTTCTAGAGCCATACGGTCTACCTCAATAAAATAGGACAGAAGAAACGTTTGCCAAAAGAAAGAAATAGGTGCATCTCATAACTCTAGTTTCCAGCAAATTCTTGAAGACAAGACCGCAGTTATCTAGAGCAATGCAACAGCTTATAGTTGCCACATTGAGACGCACCTCATTGAGCCTGACGGGAAGTTTAAACAATGAGTTCCCCAATCAAGTAAATTTTTTTCTTAACTTTCCGGAGGCGTTATTTAAGTAAATTCTCAGAAGCTTGCTCTCGATCAGTTACTAGGGTCAATACTGGTACTTAGGGGTGCTGAAAGTCCCAGTCAAAATTTGTAACAATTTTTTAATCTTATTAGGAGCGACTAATCGTCGGCTTAACCATCCATTAGCTCCCATTCTTCAATCTCATCAGATGCGACTTGCACCCAAGTACCACTGACGAAACTCTTAAACAATGTTGTATCGATTTCTGCAAAGCTTACCGTAAAACTACGGAGATTTTGTAAAGTTTTGGAGGGATGGTCACAAAAGTCAATGGCGGTTTAATGTCAAGGAAAATAACTGCTAAATTCCTTAGCTAAACCCTGAAAAAACAATGATTGTCATCCCTCTTAGGATATAGAAAATGATGAGCTTATTGCTGATTATACAGGAATAAATTGCAAGAAAAGGGAAGTGAGGGAGAAAAAATAATAGTAAACTCAACTTCAACCATGATTCTGGTTGTAACGGGTTCCATCTCACTCAACTCGAAGTTGTGACAGCTTTAAATGTTGAGGTTGCCCCTGATTCATTCCGCCCTGCACCTCAAATTACCTGGAACCAAGCAGGATGAATCAGGCCTCTTCTCTGCTAGTGTTCTAACTCTGCCACTGATTTAGGAACTCCCGTTGTCAATACCTGATAGCCCTCAGGGGTTACTAGCACGTCATCCTCGATCCGAATCCCGATCCCGCGCCATTTTTCATCAATCTCCGGTTGCCCTTCCGCTGGTTTAATATCAGGAGCAATATAAATCCCAGGTTCCACTGTCAACACCTGTCCAGGCTGCAAAATCTGAGGATTGTCGCCGTACTGATAAACTCCGACATCATGCACATCTAATCCTAACCAATGACCTGTGCGGTGCATATAAAAAGGCTTATATTTCTCCTCTTTAATGATTTCGTCTCGATCGCCCGCGAGCAGTCCTAACTCGATTAACCCAGTTACCAAGACTTGCACGGCTGTTTCATGAACGTTGCTGTAAGGATTTCCTGGTTTAATCTCGGCAATCGCTTGTAATTGCGCTGCCAAAACCAGCTCGTAAATTGCCTTTTGTTCTGGGGTAAATTTGCCGTTAACTGGAAAGGTGCGAGTAATATCAGCATTATAGTAACCATAGGCGCAACCAGCATCAATCAGCAAGAGATCTCGGTCCTGAAGTTGTCGGTTGTTCTCGATATAGTGCAGAATGCAAGAATTGCGACCAGAGGCAACAATAGAAGGATAAGCAGGGCCGTTTCCTCCCCGGAGGCGGAAGATATGCTCTAACTCTGCCTGAATTTCGTACTCATAACGCCCGGGTCTCGCAAATTTCATTGCTTGGTTGTGCGCTTCCACTGAAATTGCTGCTGCTTTTCGCATCAACTCTAACTCAGCTTCACTTTTGAGCAGTCGCATCGGGTGTAAAATTACGTTAGAATCTGCGATCGCAGTCGGTCCGGTTCCCCGTTTCGGATAAGTAGCGATCAAGCGTTGCCAGTGTTTGATCACTGTTTCATTAAACCTGCGATCGCGTCCTAAGTGATAGTAAATCTGCTCTGCTTTTTCTAAATATTGAGGCAGCTTTTCATCCAATTCATGAATGGGGTAAGCTTCATCTGCACCATAAACTTCCTTCGCACCTTCTACACCAGCGCGATATCCTGTCCAAGTTTCCTTTTCCGGGTCTTTGGGCTGAACAAATAAAATAAACTTGTGTTCTTCGTGGTGGGGTGCTAGAACTGCCACTGCTTCCGGTTCATTGAAACCTGTTAAATAGAAAAAATCACTCTCTTGGCGAAAGGCATATTCAACATCATTGTGCATCACTGCCATCGGTGCACTGCGAAAAATGGCCGTACTGTTACCAATTTTCGCCATTAATTGCTCGCGTCGCTGTCGATATTCTGCTGGGGTAATCATGGGTTGGGCTTGATCTGTCAGTTGTCAGTTTTGCATTTTAATATAAACTCAAAGAAATGGCGAAAAACAACATTTTTAAGTTTAAATCTAAAGATAGTTTGAGCTTAACTTGCAAAATTTCTCCCAAAAAAACTCTCTGGTGAGAGGCTGTTCTCCAAGCAAAGTTCCTAAAATTTTTCCGAATTCCCTGGACTGCGGCCTTAGCGAGTTTCTGAGATTAGTTTTCAATAGCTGTCTGGGAGAGAGTTTGCGACTCAGATTTCCTTTCCTGTTTCCCTGTTTCCCCTCACCTCTTGCCCATTGCGCTCTATTCCTTCCTCTGGAAACAGAGTTTCTTTAGAGTGGCTTACAGAATGCTCCTTTCTCAACTGCTTCCTCATGCAAAAAATGAAGAAAGGAGAGGTTGATTTAACCTCTCCCCTCTCTTTAATCATCCCCTACAACTGAGGAACGTAGCGCTCCTTCTCAGGAACATGGGTGTACTCAGCCACAATTTGCCGGAACTCTTCACCGTCAATTGTTTCTTTCTCAATCAAGAGGTCAACTAAACGGTCAATGACGGTGCGATTTTCCCGGATCAGTTGCCGTGCATCGTTGTAGCAGCGATCGACAATAGACCGGACTTGTGCATCAATGCGAGAGGCAATTTCCTCGGAATATTCAGAACGGGTCTGAAAATCGCGTCCTAAAAAGATTTCGCTTTGCTGCGCTTCCAGAGACAGGGGTCCCAAGTTCGACATCCCGAAGCGAGTTACCATCTGTCGCGCCATTCCCGTCACCTGCTGTAAATCATTACCAGCACCCGTGGTGACTTCTGCATCGCCGAAGACGACTTCTTCCGCAGCGCGACCGCCCAAAGCACCAGCGATCCGAGCCAGAATTTGAGCGCGAGAGATTAATCCTTGGTCTTCGCTGGGCATAAACCAGGTTAAACCACGAGCTTGGCCTCGAGGTACTAAGGTCACTTTTTGAACGGGGTCATGAGCTTTGAGGAGGGTACCCACGATCGCATGACCAATTTCGTGGTAAGCGATCAGGCGTTTGCTCTTGCTATCCACCAAGGGAGTGCCTTCCATCCCTGCAACCACCCGGTCTACCGCGTCGTCAATTTCCAGCATGGTAATTGCTTCTTTACGACGGCGGGCGGTTAAAATCGCTGCTTCGTTGAGCAGGTTGGCCAAGTCCGCGCCGGTAAAACCGGGAGTGCGACGGGCGATCGCATCCAAAGATACCTCAGTCGCCAGTTTCTTATTACGAGCATGAACTTCGAGGATTTCTAAGCGCCCCTTAATATCTGGGGTATCCACTGTCACTTGTCGGTCAAAGCGTCCTGGTCGCAGCAGTGCGGAGTCGAGGACATCGGGGCGGTTGGTGGCTGCAATGATAATAATGCCGGTATTACCCTCAAAGCCATCCATTTCAGTTAGCAATTGGTTAAGGGTTTGTTCGCGCTCATCATTTCCGCCCCCGATCCCCGCGCCCCGCTGGCGACCGACGGCATCAATTTCATCGATAAAGATGATACAGGGTGCATTTTCTTTGGCTTTTTTAAACAAGTCGCGGACGCGAGACGCACCGACGCCAACAAACATTTCTACAAATTCCGAACCAGAGATACTGAAGAAGGGAACGCCTGCTTCACCCGCGATCGCTTTTGCTAAGAGGGTTTTACCGGTGCCAGGAGGACCGACTAACAGCACGCCTTTGGGAATGCGGGCACCCACTGCGGTAAAGCGTTCTGGCTTTTTCAAGAAGGTCACGACTTCTTGCAGTTCTTCTTTCGCTTCTTCGACCCCAGCGACATCGTCAAAGAGTACGCCTGTTTTGGCTTCCATTTGGAACCGTGCCTTTGACTTGCCAAAATTCATGGCTTGTCCGGGACCACCCGGAACATTGCTGGAGCGACGAAACAGGAAGAAGAGCCCTGCAATTAACAAAAGTGGAAAAATTAAGTTGCCTAATAGTCCCCAAATCACGCCATCATTGCGAATGGGGTGAGTGTCAAAGGTGATGTTGGCATCTCGAAGCTTAGAAACGAGTTCTGGAGCGCTGGTGGGTAAGTCCACCCGCAGCCGCTGTACCCGGTTGTCTAGTTCTGGATCGACTGCTTCGACAATGGCGGTGCGACCTCCGTCATAAAGATCGACACTGGTGACGCGACCAGCATTGAGGTAATCTAGGAATCGCCCGTAGCTCATACGAGTGCTAGCGGTATTCTTGGTCATTTCTGCGGGAGAGGGAGCGAAGGCTCCTTGCCACAGGAAAAATCCAATGACTAATGCAGGTAAAGTCCAAAGCAGTACGGTTCGCCAAGAAATTTTCATAAATTCGTTGCCTCTAAATATGCACAAAACAGGTACAATTGCAGCGCAGGTGGAGTACGGCGGGAATGATACACTCAGAATCTTAACTAAATGTAACTTAACAATCAGGGTTAGGGCAACTAACTGAGCTGCTGAGGACGATCGCAAGTCTGAGGCTGGCAGGCGGCTCTCTCAGAAAGCCGAAGTCTGCTGCTAATTCCCCGCCGGATCTAGGTAAAGTTAGAAAAATCGCCGCAAAAGCTATTGCCTTAAACCGTGCGAGTGGCAAGGTATAAGGCATGATAATGGAGAGTCTCCGTGAGGTAACACATTTCGATGACGACAAATAAACAGCTTGGGACTAATCCTTCTATCTTGACCCGGCAGGCCGTGAATTCGCCGAAAACGATTCTCAGTGCTGATTTGGGTCGGACAGCTACTAAAGCCTGCGTCAATCGCAACCCAAACAATGTGGTCTTTATGCCGGCCAACGTTGCGAAAGAAACAGTGGAAAAGGTGCGGGGCGGTAGTTTTGAATCGAAGGCAACTGATCCCTTATTAGATCTGTGGTTGGAGTATCAAGGGAATGGGTATGCGATCGGTCAACTGGCAGCGGACTTTGGGGCAAGCCTCGGTGCCGCTAACCAGTCAAAGGTCGAAGATGCTCTCGTGAAAGTCCTGGCTTGTGTCGGGTACTTCCAGATGAAGGGTGAATTGGCAGTAGTCCTCGGTCTGCCTTTTTACTCTCAGGAGCAATTTGAGAAAGAGAAGCAACAGATTACGGACCAACTCCGCTCTCCCCACGTTATGATGTATCGGGGCGAGCGCGTAGAAATTGACATTCGCCACGTTTGGGTGATGCCAGAAGGTTTTGGTAGCTTGATCTGGTGTGAAGCTCAAGACAGCAAGGAATTTACGCCAGAATTGCCAGAACTGTCTGTGGCAGTTGTCGATATCGGGCATCAAACAACAGATTTGTTGATGGTGGATCGCTTCCGATTTGCGAGGGCAGCTTCTAAGAGTGACTCGTTTGCCATGAACAAGTTTTATGAACAAGTGGCTGAACAAGTCGCAGCTAAGAGTGGAGGAAAGGCTGACGCTCAATCTCTATCTCTGCTAGAAGCAGTTCACAAACCAGAGGGCAAGCGCTTGTACCGTCCGAAAGGCTCGACTAAGCCTGTTAATCTGGATGAAATCCTGCCAGCAATGCGGAAGGGTTTTGCCACTGAACTGTCTGAACGGTTAGTTGAATGGCTGCCTGAACGTGTGACTGATGTTGTCCTCACAGGGGGTGGCGGTGAGTTTTTCTGGGATGTCCTCAAACCCCTGATTGAAGAAGCCGGTCTCAAACCTCACTTAGCTCAGCCTTCTCGGAAAGCGAATGCTCTGGGACAGTATGTTTATGGCGAGGCCCAGCTAGCTACAGTGAGATAAGTAACTCAATAAGGCTTGAACCCTATGCTGTGGGCAAAAAAACAGATAAGTACCTCGGTCACTTTTACCGAAGATGCTGCGGATCAAACTTTGTTAGCAGCGATTGAAAAAGAGTTGGCTGGGCAACAGTACCAGACTTTCAGTAACCTCTGTAAGCAAGCCCTGTGGCAGTTTTTATCTGTATCTGAGTCGGCTGGACCAAGTCCTAGCTTTCTGCGGCTAGAACAGCGGATCTTGGAACTCCAGCAAAAGCTTGCTGAGTTGGAAA
The DNA here is from genome assembly GCA_050262755.1 of Actinomycetota bacterium. Taxonomy (GTDB): domain Bacteria; phylum Cyanobacteriota; class Cyanobacteriia; order Cyanobacteriales; family Microcoleaceae; genus JBLNEP01. The sequence goes on from JBLNEP010000159.1 coordinate 9,159, forward strand.
CGCAACGATCTGCAACGGAACAGAACCGACTAGAGGGGTTAGAACACCACTTGAGTGAACTCAAGGAACAGATGGCGCTGTTGCACACAACGGTCAACCTTAAACTTGCCCAAGCGATCAAGGTAGTAGAGCCGGAAGCTGTAACTCCAAAAGCTGTAGAGTCTGCCATTGAAGAGCCGGAAGTTGTCGAGCTGGAAGCTGAGACCTCAACGCCTAAGGAACTTGACCCTGTGTTGAGCCGCTTGAGTGGGTTGTTAGAAGATTTCTAGAACGAGGGCAGCAAACACAGCAGAAGTTTAAGGTGAGGTGTTAGCGATTGAGTATTGGTTGTTAGTAACAACTAGCGACAAGTAACTGATGGCTAATAACTGGTGAGTAGCGATCGCTTTCTGGGAGAAAGGAGCGGTCGCTTTTTTTAGTTAGGGCTTGCTGAACAAAGCGAAAACCTGCATTCATCCAGGGTCCTTACGGCATGAAAAGTCCTGTCAAGCGCTCCCAAATCTGGTGCTAGCCTCAAAACGTTTGCACTTTTCCCCTTTTTTCCCCCTTTCCCCCTTTCCCCCTTTCTTCAGCAAACCTTAGTGAGGGGTGATGGGTTGGCAAGTCAATCCTATGCAGTTAACGGAAACAATTTTAAAGATGGGGTGTGGAGATCTGAGAAGTTTGCTCGAACTGCTCTAAACTGTTTTGGCTGCTTTCAGCCTCCCGGCGTTGCACAGCTATATCCACTTGATAGGGAATATTAGAAATTTCTACCGATAACTGCTCTAACGCGCTTTCTACCTTGGCTTGCAGTTCTAGTAACTGCTTTTGTTGCAAGCTCCCCCACTGAGGCAGTTGATTAATAAACTGTTGCAAATCGAGAATCACGCTAGTCAAACTTTCAATTTGCTCTAGTTCAGGACGACGCTTGAATTGTTGGCTGGTCAAGTTTAACTCGGCTTGCATCAGTTTAATGGCTTGCTCTAAAATTTTGTGTTGCTGTCGCAGTTTCTTAATGGCTGATACTAATGGCTTTAAATTCTGGACTGGCTCAGCATTTCCCACGGAGCCTCCGAGGGTGCTGTTGGCTGTACTTAACGATGCGATCGCTGTTTTTAACTGCTCAATGAGTTGATCGGCTGCTGCTTTGTGCTGATTTAACTGATGAATGGCAGAGGCAATACTAGCCTTTGTTTGTTGCTCTAAGCGGCGTCGGTTCACCAGGTTTAGACCCAGCGATACTACGATGGGGAGTACGGCATAGAGGCTATTGTGAAAACTGAGCGCTGCGATCGCTCCGACGACAGAGGCGCAGAAAGAGACATATTCAGCAAATTCTAGCCAAGTGCGGAAGGGGGAATGGCGCATGGAAAATCAGGAGTGACGACGGCAGAAGGAAGCAGGACTTAGCCTAAGCCTATCTTATTTTTGAGGTCCCATCTCTTGAACTCTCTGCCAGCTTACCTAATCTAGGCAACATCAGCCAAGTCCCATGAATGTTGCTACTGTTGCTGGTTGCGCGATCGCTCACAGGCTCATCCACTGAACAACCGTCAATTTCCTCTCCTACCTCATTGCGAATCGCTCGCATCAGATACATTTATCCTGATCGATGACACTCATCGGCAAAAAAGGAGAATTTGGTCCAAAGGTTCGTTCCATTAACTCGGTAGCTCGCCGATCGCGAATAAAATTATTGACTGTTTCTACCCATTCAGGATCGTTAGCCGGTAGAATCATCCCATAGGAAATACAAGTGAGGGGTTGATCGGGAATAATCGCATACTGAGTCTGATTCAACCCCTGCCTTAAAGCTTCTCCCAACAACAGCATCCCATCACTAGCAAAGGCATCAATTTTACCCTCAATCGCATCCTTAACAGCTCTTTGTCTCCCAGATTGTCCTTGGTAAATCTGCTGCTGAGCCAATTGATATCTACCAGCTATAAATTGTTGCGTGAGAGAACCTCCAAGCACACCAATAATTACATCTTGCAAGAATCCCGAAGGGTTAACTCTCAGTTTATTTTCTGGCTTAACGAATAAATAAGTACCGCTATAGAGAAAGGGGAGAGAATAGGTAATCCCCTGCGGGGGATTCTTTAAAATCGTATTCGGGCCACATTCAAGATGAGCACGTTTACTTGCCACACTCTGAAACCGACCGTTTCCTGACGCTTCATTGAGGTTAGTTTCAATTTTTTCTAACTGAATCGATCGATTCAGTTTTCGCTCTAAATTCGCTCTCAGTAGCTCTGCGCTTTCGATGCAGAGACCTTTCCAGTTATTCCCCTCCAAGTAGCCAAAAGGTGCAGCATCTTTCCGAATTCCTACTCTGAGGATACCATTTTGTCGCAGGTCTTGTAAAGCTGTCTGAGCTAAGGTTCCGGAAGCATATAGCAGAGAAAATACGATCCCAAATCCTGTAATTGTTAGTCGATTCGCCATTTTTTTGTTCCTACCCATCATCATGAAATTAAACTCAAACGTGAAGTGAACACCGATCGCTCTTGTCCTGTCTATTCCAGTCCTGAATCAACAGTGCCACTTCCTCCTCTAAACCAGTAATTGATATTTTTCTTGAGCTAAACGATAGAGAGGACGCCACACTAAACGATTCGTCATCACGACTAACAGCGACATCACACCAGTCGCGGCCAAAAGCAAGGGAGAATTATTAGCCGCAGTCGCCTGAGAAATTGTTTCTCCTAATCCAGGAGTCGCGATTATCTGACCTTTAAACTGCACGTACTCGCTGACTATGCTGGCATTCCAAGCACCACCAACAGCCGTAATAACTCCTGTAATTAAATAGGGAAAAATTCCCGGTAAAATTAAGTTGCGCCACCGCTCGATCGGGGAGAGTTTATAAATTCGTGCTGCTTCAAATAACTCAGAAGGAATGGCTTGGGCTCCAGCAATGACATTAAATAACACATACCACATAGTGCCTAACATCATGAGCGCAATGGAACCAACTTGCAAGCCACCCCCCAGTTGAATTAAGCCTAACAGTAACACCGGAAATAAAGCAGTTGCAGGCACAGAAGCAGCAATTTGTACAATGGGTTGCAAAATTTGAGCTAATCGTGGGTTACGACCAATCGCAACCCCAACGGGGACTGTCCATAAGAGGGATAAAAATAGCGCACAAATCACTCGTAAAGCGGTGAGAATTGCACCCGTAATTACTTGTTTCCAATCATTCAAGCTTAAATTTTTTAACAGCAGCACTGCTTCCCAAGTGCCCCATAAAACAATTAGGGTAAATCCGCTGACAAATAACCAATCTAGCCACTGTAAAAGCTTGGTTCGCTCCCGGGAAGGACTCAGGGGTCGAACCGGTGCAAAGGTTGTTGTTAAAGCACGGTTAAAAATTTCTCGAATTGGCTTGAGGCGTGACGAGATAATCCGTAAAGTGGGGGATCGTCGCAAGAAATTCAAGACGGGTGATTGAGGCGAGTTAGTTGCTTCCACCATTTCAAACTTAAACTTTTCTGCCCACGCAATCAAAGGTTGCCAGACCAAAAAATCAATGGCGATGATTACACTAACTAAAACTGCTAAACCCCAAGCAATGGCCCCAAAATTGCCTTCATTCGCCGCCTTTCCTAAATAGGAACCTAAACCAGGTAGCTGAAAACTTTTATCCCCCAATGTAAACGACTCAATCGCAATTAAAAAAAACCACCCACCCGCAACTGACATGACGCTGTTCCACACCAATCCGATCGCGCCGGCCGGTAATTCTAAGGTCCAAAATTGCTGCCAAGCATTAAGGCGGTAAATTCTAGCAGCTTCCTTGAGTTCTCGGGGAATGCCACAGAGGGATTGATAGAAACTAAAGGTCATATTCCAAGTCATCCCGGTAAAAATGAGCAGAATCGCTGCTAATTCAACTCCGATTCTTTGACCGGGAAATAAAGTGACTAAGGCTAAAACAACTCCTGGTAAGAAAGAGAGAACGGGAATTGACTGCAAAATATCCAGCAGGGGGATGAGAATTTTAGCTGCGATCGCCAAGCGATAAGCAGAATAGGCGTAAATTAATGTAAAAAATAGGGACAAGAAATAGGCTGAACCCATGCGTAACAGTGTTTGGGCGGTATATCCTGGCAAAACATTTAATGTTGTTTCAATTTTGAGGTTAGGGTTATAGTCTCCGCTGAATTTAGTGGCGGTTTGGACAATGGCTAAAATCAGGCATAAAATAGCCAGAATGAGCAAGCTATCTTGCCAAGTCCAGCCTTTTCTTTCTAAAGTTTGATTGGCAGGAGTTAAGGGTCTCGTCATTTTAGTTGAAAGTTTAGAGTTACGAATTTGGATGGTGCGACGATTTTGATTTTAGACTTTGGCTAGTTGAATCAATCCTTAGCCAAAATCTAAAACTGCAAATCGGCCGTCATATCAGTTGGAGAGGTGACAGGAGAAAGCTAAATTCAGGCATTAACTAGCACTTCCTCAGTCTTGACTTCTGATTCGAGGAAAATTTCGCCAGCCGGTTCATCGTAGCTGTATAGCTCCGCATAGCGACCCCAATCAATTGCGGTTTGCAATTGGCGCATGGCTTCTTGGGGACTAAAGTGAGCTTCCAAGATTTCCAGAATTAAGTCTTCAGAAATGCGTTGGTTACGTTTGGCGTGCAGCATTCGATAAATTTGCTGTACGAGGCGAATATTCCCCAAAATTTGGCTGCGAACAATTTGTTTGCGCTCGTCGATGTTGCCTGCAATGAATTGGTTTCCGGTCGCAGTCAGATGGAGGTCGCCTTCTTGAATTACGACAAAATCGATTAATTTTGCAGCTTCAACAATGGGGAGAATTTCATCGACTTCGAGGAGCAATTCCTGACCCAAGCGGTAGAGGTCTTTTTCCTGCCGGTCTTCTAAAAGCTCTAAAAAGCCAGCGACTGCACCAATGCGTACTTGGGGTAAGGATTGGTATTTCGCACTTTGAGCGGGTTGAGGTTGAGAGACAGCAGTCGTAGTCGGGGTGACTGTTTCACAAGTGAGATCGGGGTTAGTGAGGATTTTATAAACTTGGTCTACGATTGCTTGGAATTGGGGAGTTTTGCGGTCGCGATAGTGGGGGAGTGTTACTGCTAATTCTGCACGGATGCGACCCGGATTACGGCCGAGTACGACAATGCGATCTGCTAAAATGACTGCTTCTTCAATCCCGTGAGTCACAATTAAAATGGCTTGAGTCGGGATGCGCTTCTCTAACCACAAATCTAAGAGTTCAAATCGCAAGTTTTCTGCTGTCAGCACATCTAATGCTGAGAATGGTTCATCCATACACAGCAATTCTGGCTCTACGGCTAAGGCTCTGGCAAATCCCACCCGTTGGCGCATCCCGCCAGACAATTCTTTCGGATAAGCATTTTCAAAACCATCAAGACCAATCACATCAATCATTCGTAGCGCTTTTTGGTGGCGCGATTCAAAGGGTTCTCCCTTTGCCTTTAACCCAAGTTCCACATTTTCTAATACTGTTAGCCAGGGATAGAGGGCAAAATTTTGAAACACAATTGCTACCCCTGGATTTAAGCCAACTAAGGGGCGATTATGGTAAAAAACTTGACCGTTAGTTGGCTGAATTAGTCCGGCAATCATCCGCATTAAAGTAGATTTACCCGAACCTGAAGGGCCAAGCAGTGCAACGATTTCTCCCGTCCGTAACTCGAGGTTAATCGGTTCTAAGATGGCAATTTGTTGACCATTAGGCTGCTGATAAGCCTTGCTGACTCCTTTCAGGCTAATGAGGCAGTCTGTTGCTGTTTTAACGACCACAACTACACCTCCACAGTGTTGTTAACAGTGATGAGATTGGGTGGAAAAAGTCAATGCCTTTCCACAGAGGATGGACTTTTCACCAGCAGCATGATGGGAATGGCAGCGAGTTGGATCGCAATTGAAAAGACAATCAGTGAAATGACTGAGCGATCATACAAAATGCCCACTGCTGCGCTACCCAAAAACCATGATAAGCCATAGGCTGTATTAAATACGCGGTCAAATAAACCCCTGAATAACAATGGAGTTAAAGCATCAACCCGATTGCCACTGTATCCGATCGCGAAATGACACCTTACTTAGGGAAAGTATCCTGGTTAGACGGGTGTCCTACCCCTGTAAAAGGGTCGGTTAAATTCTCGACAGCTTAGCAGTAGCAGGAATTGAGTTTTTTTGCAAGCCTTCATCGCGTTGCAGTTGATCGAGGAGCGTAACTCTCTCCAACAGTCGTGGGGTTGTGTCCGTTTGAGCGATCGCGCCAGCTCAAGTCAAAACTTTTGGGGGACAAGACCGCTATGTAGCAGGATCTGGAGAGGTTTGTTGGTGGGTTTTACTATTTTCACACTGCTACTTCTGAACCGCTGGCGCTGTAGGAGTGAAGTAGCTGGGTGGTTTTCCCAAGAAATACTCTCAAAGGGTCGAGGGAGTTTCGCTGCGAACCTACCCGCTAAGTCAACCAAAACTGTACAGGATGGCCAAATAGCCTAGAGCTCTAACTTAACACTGTTGAGAAAACCCGTCTACCAGTCGTCCCAGTCCCACAGCCGTTTTTCGGTGTGAGAGAGCAAGTCGCGGTAGGTAGGCTTTCCCTTGTTGTCGATTCAGACTGGGGTGCGATCGCATCATCAACCTCGAAAGGCACTCATTTCACCCACCCACTTCCCGTCAAAAAGGTTCCAAAATTAGGCAAAATGGCCAGTGATAGTGAGCACAATTACTGTTGCGACCACTCATCAATATTTTAGAAAATATTATCCAATAGATATTATACCACTATTAATCTTTTTCTTCAAACCGACTAAAAAAGTTACCTCGATGAGGATTTCGGACAATATTTCACACACTTACTAATAGTGATAACCGAGTTCTCTCTCGAACAAATTCAGGACATCTACCGAAGGATTAACTCAGGTAGCAATGCCTCTCTTTAAGGGGGTTACTGTGTTAGCAGGACAGAATACAACCCTGGAGAACATTCTGTTTACTCGCTCCTAGCTAGTCCATCCTCTTAACCAACTACTTAGGAGCAAAAACCGATCATGGTCAGCCGACGAGATTTTACTAGACTCTCTTTATTTTCCTTGGGACTAGGATTAGCAAACTGTTCTCGAATTTCTAATCAATCCGATATCAATCTTCCCAAAGCAGTCGATCGAGCCGATCTCGTAATTTGGTGGGAACAAGGATTTCTCCCAGAAGAAAATGAGCAGATCATTCAGCTTGTACGCACCTGGGAAAAACAATCAGGACGACCTGTCACTTTGAAACTGATCCCGATCGATCTGATTAATGCGCAACTCTCGAAAGTAGTGGAAACTTCCAAAAACAATTATATTCCTGATATTGTCTATTCCGTCGGGATCGATACTAGCCTTGCTCCTAAACTAGCTTGGCAGGATCAATTAATGGATCTTTCAGAGATTATTACCCCGATTAAAGACCAATATACATCAGTCGCGTTATCCCAAGTTTCCTATCTCAATAAAATTCGGGGTGAGCGGAGTTACTATGCTTTACCCCTTTGGCAATCCGATGACTACATCCACTACTGGGGAAATCTGATTGAGGAAATCGGTTTTACCCAGCAAGAAATTCCCAGAGAATGGCATCAGTTCTGGAAATTTTGGCAAACAGCTCAAGATCGATTGCGAGCCAAGGGAAATTCTAGGATTTATGGCGTAGGGTTGTGTATGTCTGCCATCGGATTTGATACCTATACTTCCTTGATGATGTTCCTAGATGCTCACAATATTGCGGTTGTGAACGAGGAAGGCCAGCTATTACTAGAAGCACCAGAAAACCGTCAGCGATTTATAGAAGCACTCAGAGAATACACCAGCTTTTATCTCACAGGATATGTTCCTCCAGCCGCTACTCAGTGGACAGGTTCAGGAAATAACACAGCTCTTTTAGACGGAGAAATTTTGATGACGCAAAACTTAACCTTATCAATTCCACTGACTCAAAAACTCGCGAATAATCCCTATAATCAGGATGCTTTAAAGCATTATCAACAAATTGTCACCATCGATCGGCCTAAAAAAATCGATGGAACAGAACTTTTAACCAGAAAAGGAATTAAACAAGCCATCGTTCCTAAATTAAGTCGGCATCCAGAAGCAGCGAAGGAATTTCTCAGATATTTGATTCAAGAAGAAAACATAAATCGGCTGATCAAAGGCTTTAAAGGGCGAATCTTACCAGTAATGCCTAAACTCTTAAAGGATTCGTTTTGGAATGATAGCAACGATCCTCATCTATCAGCTGCTTTAAAAATTTATAATCGCCCGAGTCTCATCCCCTATGAAGTCACCCATGCTGCTTTTAGCCAGGTGCAAAATCAACAACTTTGGGCCAAAACTGTTTTAAAAATTCTTCAAGACAAAGCATCTCCTCAGGAGTCAGCGGATTGGGCGATCGTCCAAATTAAAAATATTTGGAAACAATGGTAGGAATGAAGATGAAACTCTGGAATCACAAAAGCTTATTAACGCAACTCGTTAGCTATTTTTCTGTCTTATCTGTGGTAACACTGGGTACAGTTGCCACTGGCTCATATTTTCAAGCTCAAGATTCCTTAGAGAAGGAAGTGATTAGCCGTCTAACAGTTGCCACTCAACTCAAAAGTTATCAATTGAACAAATGGGTCGAGAGTCAACGAAGAGACATTCTCCTCATTGTACAGGAAACAGATATTAAGAAGACCGTTACCACACTTTTAATGACTGAACCAGAGCTGCCTGAATATCAGAAAGCTTATGCTAGCTTGAAACAATATATCGATAATCTGATTAGCATTAAACCCAATCTCCGCAGTATTCGCATTACCCGAAATAGTGGTTTTGTCATTTTTGCATCGGACGATCCTAAACTAGAGGGAAAATATCGTCCTTTAGGCGATCCAGCCACTTACTTCACTCGTGAAGGAATTGATACAGTCGTTCCTAACTTCTATCTCTCACCGATCACAGGAAAAGCAGCGATTACTTTTGCTACCCCTATTCTCGATCAAAATGGAATTAAGGAAGCTGGATTAATTATCGATCTCAAATTAGATGAAATTGATACATTGATCCGAGATCAGACAGGTTTAGGAGAAACAGCTGAAACCTATCTTGTTGGTCGCGCCAAAGGAGAAACTATCTTTATTTCTCGACAACCAACTAATAACGAACCATCCGAAAATCAAACTGATGAGATTAGGAGTCAAGGGATTGAACAAGCAATTAATCAACAGAATGGTTTTGGACGTTACAAAAACTATGCAGGGGTTCCTGTGGTTGGAGTCTATCGGTGGTTGCCGGAGCAGAACTTAGCGTTAATTGCAGAAATTAGTCAGATAAAAGCCTTTGCTCCTGCCCGTTTATTAGCCAGGAATATTCTGGTCATTGGGTTTCTATCCTCAGGTGTATTACTGTTAGCTATTTACCTGCTCTCCCGTCGCATTACAAAACCCATCTTGGCAATTAGTGAAACAGCAGCCCGCTTAGCAGAGGGAGATTTGAGTCAAACAGCTCCTGTGATGACAAAGGATGAAGTTGGAGTCTTGGCTCAAACCTTTAATAAAATGGCAGGGCAATTAAAATTATCTTTTGAAACCTTAGAAAATCGGGTGGTAGAGCGTACCGTTGAATTAGCACAGGCGAAAGAACAGGCCGAAATAGCCAATCAAGCTAAAAGTGAGTTTATTGCTAATATGAGTCATGAACTCCGAACTCCCTTAAATGGCATTCTCGGCTATGCCCAAATTTTAGGTCGTTCCAAGAATTTACCTGAGAAAGAACGGTATGGAGTTACTATTATTCACCAATGTGGCTCTCACTTATTAACGCTGATTAATGACATTCTTGACCTTTCAAAAATTGAAGCACGTAAGCTGGAACTCAATCCCAAATCTCTGCATCTTCCAGCGTTTTTACAAGGAATTGTTGAAATTTTTCGAGTGCGGGCCGAGCAAAAAGGAATTGAGTTTCATTATCAACCTGAACCTGACTTGCCAACAGTAATTAGAGCGGACGAAAAACGCTTACGTCAGGTATTAATTAATCTTCTAGGCAATGCCATTAAATTTACAGACCGGGGTCATGTTAGTTGGCAAGTAAAACGATTAGATGCTAATGCAACTCAAGCCACTACGACAAAATTACGCTTTGTCGTGACAGATACCGGAGTTGGGATTAGTGCAGAGGATATTAACAGATTATTTCAGGCATTTGAGCAGGTGGGAGATAAGAACCGTCGTGCAGAAGGCACAGGCTTAGGACTCGCGATTAGTCAACAAATTGTACACTTAATGGGTGGACAGATTCAGGTGAATAGTCAACTGGGTAGTGGTAGCAGTTTCTCCTTTGAAGTTGAGGTCCCCCTAGTCAAAAATTGGAATTATCAACAAACAACAGCAGCCAGTTATATAGTTGGCTACGAAGGAAAACGTCGTCAGATTTTGGTGGTTGACGATCGCTGGGAAAATCGAGCTGTTTTGGTGCATTTACTCGAACCACTTGGCTTTACTGTAACAGAAGCTGAAAACGGGCACAAGGGATTAGAAAAACTGCGAGAAAATTTGCCAGATTTAGTGATTACAGACTTAGTGATGCCTGTAATGGATGGGTTTGAATTTCTGAAGCAGGTGCGTTGCGAACCGGCTTTTTCATCGCTAAAAATCCTTGTTTCTTCTGCTTCGGTCGCACAATTCGATCAGCAAATGAGTTTAGATGCTGGAGGCGATGATTTTTTGGTAAAACCTGTACAATCTGATGATTTATTCAAGCTTCTTGAAAAGTATTTACAGTTAACCTGGATTTACGAAAAATCATTAGAAGAACAGAGTCATCCCCCCAGAAAAGATATTCTATCCGAAGAACCAGAGATTGTTCCTCCTCCAACAGAATATTTACAACAATTGCTACAATTAGCTCAAGAAGGACGATTGAGAAAGCTGAGAGAACTTGCTGAAAAACTTACAAAAGATGACGAACGCTACCAGCTTTTTATACAGCAGTTGCTGTCATTAGTACAACAGTTTCAAACTGAGAAAATTGAAGAACTACTGCAAAATTACTTAAAACCATAGGAGATCTAGAAAAATGACAACTAGAATGACAGAAAAAACTTTGATTGACTTAGAAGAAATTTGTCAAAACAAAAAAGAAATTCAAAATTCCATGAGTAACTTAATTTTGATCGTTGATGATACGCCAACCAACTTAGAAGTGGTATCAGAAACCTTAAATGATGCGGGTTTTGATATTGCGATCGCAACCAGCGGAGAACGAGCGCTTCAACAAGTCGAACGCAGACAACCCGATCTGATTTTGCTTGATATCATGATGCCGGGAATTGATGGGTTTGAAACCTGTAAACGTCTGAAGGCAAATCCTAAAACCTGTGATATTCCTATAATTTTTATGACAGCTTTGGCTGACACTGATAGCAAAGTTCAAGCTTTAGAATTAGGAGCTGTTGATTATATCACTAAACCTTTTCATGAAAAAGAAGTATTAGCACGAGTCAGAACTCACTTACAACTCTACCGCTTAACTCAAAATTTAGAAAGCCAAGTTGCCCAAAAAACAGCCGCCCTGCAAACCTCTCAACTGCAACTCATCCAGAGTGAAAAAATGTCAGCATTAGGTAATCTGGTGGCAGGCATTGCCCATGAAATTAATAATCCTGTTGGCTTTGTAGCAGGGAATATAGAATATGTGGTTGAATACACTGAAAAGCTATTTAATATTATTGATTTATTTCAAAGAAAATTTCCTAACCCCGATCAAGACCTTGAAGAAATAATAGAAGCCAATGAACTAGATTATATTTATCAAGATTTCCCGAAGCTTCTTGATTCCATGCAGCAAGGGATCGAACGAATCCACCATATCAGTAAAAGTTTACGTATTTTTGCACGGTCAGATACCGATTATAGACAAGCTTTTAACCTCCATGAAGGACTGGATAGTACCCTTCTCATTCTCCAGCATCGACTGAAAGCAAATGATTCACGTCCTGCAATTGCGGTAGTCAAAAAATATGGGGACTTACCTTTGGTCGAATGCTTTCCCGGACAGCTTAATCAGGTATTTATGAATATCCTGGCAAATGCGATTGATGCTTTAGATGAAGCAAGTCTTGGACGCAACGGCACCCCTGAGGAAGACCCCTACAATTGCATTACCATTCAGACGGAACTGGAAAATAAAACCGGGGAAACAGGCAATGGAAAAACTCCCTCTATCCCCCAGGTCACGATCCGTATTACAGACAATGGCGTCGGCATGACAGACCAGGTAAAGCAGCGAGCGTTTGACCATCTATTTACCACAAAAGCCGTAGGAAAAGGTACCGGCTTAGGGTTAGCGATCGTCCGTCAAATTGTTGTAGAAAAGCATGGTGGAGCAATCGCAGTCAATTCCACCCTCGGTCAAGGCACTGAATTTGTGATTAAATTGCCCATTAAAGGAGCAAATGAAGTTGATCCATCCTGATTCTTGGACAGCATCCAGTTAAATTTCTGAACGACCAGCCACCCAAATAGTACGCTAAACCGTACCTCCCGATTAGCAGTCTCCTCCATGAACAGTTCGGAAACTCTCGATAAAATGTAAACAACTGTTAAAAGCAATCCCATTGATTGCCAAGTTATAGATTCCTACTGGAGCCACTGCCGTAAGGGGAGGGCAAAAATGAACCAAATTAAAACCGTTGCTCTGTTAGGTTTGCTGAGTGGTTTATTAATTACCATCAGCTATTGGGTAATTGGCGGTACTGGGGGAGCCCTGATCGGCATCGGACTTGCTGCCGTGATGAACTTGGGTTCTTGGTATTTCTCCGATCGCATCGCCTTGGCTGCCTACAACGCTCAGCCAGTCAGTCCCAGCGAAGCACCAGCGCTGTACAGCATGGTCGAAAACCTGGCAAATCGTGCTCATTTACCCATGCCGGCGGTCTACATCATTCCCACTCCCGCTGCTAACGCCTTCGCCACCGGTCGCGACCCCGAACACGCAGCCGTTGCCGTCACCGAAGGCATCATGGACATTTTGCCAAAGGACGAACTCGAAGCCGTCATCGCCCACGAACTCAGCCACATTTACAACCGCGACACCCTCACCCAAGCAGTAGCGGCAACAGTAGCAGGCGCGATTTCCTGGTTAGCACAGATCGCCAGTTACAGTCTGTGGTTCGGCGGTTCGCGGGACGATCGCGAAGGTGGAAACCCCTTTGGTCTACTGCTGACGGTGATCCTCGCTCCCGTCGCCGCCTCCGTGATTCAGTTTGCCATTTCGCGCACGCGGGAATTCTCGGCTGATGCCGGTGCAGCACGCTTAACAGGCAACCCCCGCGCCTTGGCCCGCGCCTTGCAACGCCTTGAAAGCAACGCTCAGCAAATGCCAATTGCAGGCAACCCAGCTTTTGAGCCTTTGTTAATTATCAATGCCTTTTCCAGGGAAGGATTGAGAAGCTTGTTTTCAACTCATCCCTCCACAGAAGCACGGATTCAAAACCTGCTGAAGCTTGAGCAAGAAATGGCAACTGCTGCTTCGGGTTCTGAGTTTGGCAGGTAATTGGCACTTCTCAATCGGTCGGTGAAACTTAACCGACCGCTCATGTCCTTGTCCGACTAACCTCTCACCATTGCTCAGGAGAAATTACCATGACTGAGGAACCCATCATCCCCCCGGAATCTGCCATCATCGGACCCGTCAGCGAAGAAACCACTGACTTAGTCAAAGCAGAGATGCCTGAGGCTAGCGAAGACGTGATCAAAGAAACGGCTGAATTATTTGAAGCCATCAAAAAGCGAGTGCTCCTAGAACTAGAAACCGCTAGGGACCTCACTAATGAAGCTTATCAAAAGGCCGTTGCTCAAGCAGAGGAAGCCTTAGAAACCAATAAGACTGTTGCCAAAGAACGGCTTGAGGATGCGGTCAGACTGTTGAATGTTGAAGAAGTTGTCACCCGAGTCCAGGAGGAAGCTCACAAAAACTGGCTGGTCCTCGATGCGATCAGGACGCGAGCGCAGGCTCAGGTGCAGGAAGCTGGCGACATGACGCGCGAGAATTACCTGAAAGCGGTTCGGGAAGCAAAAACAGCGGTTGCACAAAATCAGTTGATCGATCGCGATCGCATTGAACAAGCAGCTGAGCAACTTCAGAAGGAAGCTGAGAAGAACTGGCTCGTCATTGTCAGCGAAATCGAGGCGATCGGGGTTCGCCTCGCAGATACAGCAAAAAATGCCTGGAATGCACTCTTAGCTTTTTTCGGCAAATCTGAGCATTAAGTTAGAGTGACAGAAACCGGGTTCTCTCGCAGGAACCCGGTTTTGCCGATCCTGAACCTTAGAAAAAGTACCGGCCAACCAGCTTAGGCAAAGGTAAAACTGCTCGCACCCAGGCTATTAACATTCACTCCATTAACGATCGCTAAGGCACGACCTTGAGCACTAATCGTCACGTTAGAACCATTCTGGCTGAGAGTGAGATTGCTAAAACTGGTTACTCCGGGCAAAATCACCTGAATGGTATCTGTACCCACTTGAAAATCAGCGATCGTGCTGGGTCCCCCAGGAATCACACCGTTGGCAATGCGGAAGGTATCTGGGCCGGCACCCCCAACCAAGCGATCGTTTCCCGCTTGGCTCGCAATTAACGTATCATTGCCCTTGCCACCATTGAGGGTATTGTTACCATTCCCGCCAGAGGTCAAAATGTCATTGCCTTTATAGCCATTGACAATGCCTTCCCCGGTGAGGACATCTGCGATGGGGGCCATCGCCACTAACAATTGACCCCCTTCAACATAATTGCCTTTGAGAGCGGTTTTATCGGTAATGGTATGGGCCTGCACGTCAAACAAGTACATTCCTTGGCGGTTGGGTACAGTCACAATTCCAGAGGTTTCCCATTCACCCTTGACATTGGGTTGATTGAATTGAGGGCCCTGGGCACTTTCATTGAGTTCTGCGATCGGAACGATCTGTTTAGAAGCGATATTGTAAGACCAAATCCGACCCTCCCGATTTTCTGCTTTCATCACATCGCCACCAAAAGCAGTTTCATCTTCGCAGATCAGAACATTGCCTTGACCATCAACCACCACGTTGTCATAACTCACGCCTTTACCGGGACCACCCGTCAGCAATAATTCAAAATTATTAATGGGCCCGGTCGGATCGCTAGGGTTCAAGCTAAAACGGTAGAGTCGGCCATAAGGATTCTCGGCTTCACTGGGGTTTTTCACTTCTTGCCCATTGATATTATCCTTCGTTCCGGTGGTTACAAAATAGAAGGTACCGGGGTTGCTGGGGTCTTCGCTAATATCTTCCAGGCGGCGAAAGTTAGTTGAACGGCCGGACTCATTCACAAAATTGCTCAGCGCTACCCCATCCGCACCCAGTGCGACATTTTTGTCTACTTTTGTCCAAGTCGCAGTGGTTGGACTGTTGGGAATTTGACTTTCTTGTTCGGAATTGCTAACTTTGAGCACATACAAATCCCCATTTTTAAAGCCGTTGGGATCGTCGGCTGTTTGCTGACCCACCCACATATAAAGTTCACCGTCTTTGTAGTCTTCTGTGGTTAATAAGACGGTTTTGTTGGAATTCGTCGCTCGATATTGAGAGGCAGAAATGAGATTTTCTTTGGCGTATCGACCTAAACCATCGAGTGCTACTGCTTCGCCATTGGGATAGACGGCATAGCCACGGCTGGAGGAGGAACCATCGGAATTGGTAGTTTCTTCGGGCGCAAAATAGATGGGGACGGGTTGATTATTTCGATCGACAAAACCTGATTCTGCTAAGTAACTTGAACAGAAACGAGTGAAGCTAAACGTTTTGCCAGTGGCTGAGTTTAGGTATTTGCCCGTGGTGGGATCGAGGGTATATTTCCCCGTTGAATCCGTGAGCGTTTCAATCAAATTTTTGCCACCCACTGGCTGCCAGTTTTTGTCAAAAACAAGGAGAGAGACTCTCGATCCTTCGATTTTACCAGGAACGGTGCTAGAGAAATCGGATGAAACCGGATTACCGCTACTACTGGTGGCAGCAATTTCATGGTTCATAAAGACATAATAGTAGTCTTTGGTTTCATACAGTCCGAGACCGTCGGGAATTCCTGTCATGGCATAGGTTTTGTTGGAGACAGTTCTAAAATTTCCCACGGTTCCCTCAATGAGTGGAATTTCTTGACCAACGGTCAACAGTGAGAGGAAATCGTAGTTGCTACCTGGAGCTTTGTTTACATAAGACACCATTAATCTGTCTCCTCAGAATCCTGGGTTGATTTTTGCTGGATTGCATCGTTAACTATCACATTTTTAGGTTTTGATTACGCTAAGGAATGACTATGAGGACTTTAAGAAATGAATATGATTGGGTTAAGTATCAAACATAAAGCTATCTGAGTTTCGCTGGTTTCAAGCATCAAATTGACTCACCGATTCCCGGATGTTTAGAGAGGAATTTGAAAATTGCTCAGACTCAAAAAACAGCCGATTGATGGCTGTTTGTATCGGAGAAGAGCTGAGAGAGTAACAATCAATATTGGGTGCAATCAGGATAGGGAGGAAAGGACTCTAAAAAACACCAGGCTCATCATTATAAACGGCTTCCCGTATAGATGGGGTGCGATCGCGAACGACAGGAGTAAGCATCTCGGTCTGGGAGTTACCTCAAAGAGTCGCTCCGAACAGCCATCACTTCTCCTATACTGGTAAGTTACCCATATTGCTAACTAGAAACCTGAATCAACACCTATGCGAACCCACTATTGCGGCCAACTCCGAAGCGAGCAGATTGGAGAGACTGTTACCCTGTACGGATGGGTAGACCGTCGCCGCGATCACGGTGGCGTGATTTTTCTCGATTTGCGCGATCGCTCTGGACTCATCCAAATCGTCAGCGATCCCCAACGCACTCCTGGTTCTTACAAGGCGGCGGAAAATTTACGCAGCGAATACGTCGTCAAAATTACAGGTCGAGTGACGGGACGGCCGGAAGACTCCCTCAACCCGAAAATTGCAACGGGAGAGGTGGAAATTTACGCTGATGAGATCGAGTTGCTGAATGCGGTTCGGAAGCAGTTACCCTTTCAGGTTTCGACAACAGAAACTGAAACGGTGCGAGAAGATTTGCGACTGAAATATCGATATTTAGATTTGCGACGCGATCGCATGAGTAGTAATTTACAGCTTCGTCATCGAGTGGTGCAAGCAATGCGTCGCCACTTAGAAGACGTGGAAGGGTTCCTGGAAGTAGAAACCCCGATCCTCACCCGTTCTACGCCGGAAGGTGCGAGAGATTATCTGGTTCCCAGTCGTGTTAACGCGGGAGAATGGTATGCTTTACCCCAGTCACCCCAGTTGTTTAAGCAACTCTTAATGGTGTCTGGATTTGACCGCTACTATCAGATTGCGCGCTGTTTCCGCGATGAAGATTTGCGGGCCGATCGACAGCCAGAATTTACTCAGTTGGACATGGAAATGAGTTTCATGTCATTAGAAGAAATTCTGGCCTTAAATGAGGGGTTAGTCTGCCATATATTCAAAACAGTTAAAGGGATTGAATTACCTCGCCCATTCCCACGTTTGACCTATGCTGAAGCAATGGGGCGTTATGGGAGCGATAAACCAGACACAAGGTTCGGGCTAGAGTTGGTAGATGTTTCCGACTTATTGAAAGACTCCGGGTTTAAGGTATTTTCGGGTGCGATCGCATCGGGTGGGATTGTCAAAATTCTGCCGATCCCTGGCGGAAATGACTTAATTTCTAATGTGCGGATTAAACCGGGTGGTGACTTGTTCAAAGAAGCAAGTGAAGCGGGGGCAAAAGGTTTAGCTTACATCCGGGTGCGAGAGAATGGAGAAATTGATACGATCGGGGCGATTAAAGATAACTTGAGCGAGGAGCAAAAGCAGGAACTCTTGAAGCGCACGGGTGCCGTAGCTGGTCATTTGCTATTATTTGCAGCGGCGGATACGACCACAGTTAATAAAACCTTAGATCGGTTGCGCCTCGTCATCGGTCAGGAATTGGGATTAATTGACAAAAACCAGATTAATCTGTTGTGGGTGACAGATTTCCCGATGTTTGAATGGAATGAGGATGAGAAGCGGTTTGAGGCCCTGCACCACCCGTTTACTGCACCGAATCCTGAGGATATTAACGATTTGAAGAATGCCAGGGCGCAAGCTTACGATTTAGTATTGAATGGCACTGAAATCGGCGGTGGTTCGCTACGGATTTATCAGCGGGAAATTCAGGAGAAAGTGTTTGCCACGATTGGTTTATCCCTCGAGGAAGCTTATAGCAAGTTTGGCTTTTTGTTAGAGGCGTTTGAGTATGGAACGCCACCTCACGGAGGCATTGCTTACGGTTTGGATCGGTTGGTGATGCTGTTAGCAGGTGAGGAGTCAATTCGAGATGTGATTGCTTTTCCGAAGACACAACAGGCGCGGTGTTTGCTAACAAATGCACCGTCTGGGGTGGATGATAAACAGTTGAAGGAGTTGCAAGTGCGATCGACTTATACGCCGAAAATATAGCCCGGATTTTTCAAAGCCTGACGCCCGCCTGCGAAGCTACCAAACCCTCGTTTTACTTGCCTACATGATTTGGGCTACAGGAAATATTGGTAGTTTTGTATGGGTAGGTTGTTGATCCCAAATCCGCTACTATTACCCCTTTTATTCTCTTCCTCTTCTCCCGTTGTCATCTGCGTCCTCTACGGTTCATTTCAAAGGGGCTAATAGAACCGGATTGAGTATGACCCTCTTTTGTCACTACGGGGAGAGTAAAAGTTTAAGCAACTAGTGAAGTCTTAATAGAAAAAGGAAGCACTCGACTGGGAAAAGTATTCATGAGTTCAATTAATTCACAAAATTTTCGACGGAAGCCAGGAATCTTAAACACATCGAGCCAAGGAGAAATTAAGTTGTAAAAGATGTAGGGTTGAATCAAGAGCCTTAAATTATTCAGAGAGCTTTTCCAGGTCATTCC
>JBLNEP010000160.1:0-9102 GCA_050262755.1 Actinomycetota bacterium
ACCAACACCCGCGCCAACACCAGTACCAACACCTGCGCCAACACCAGTACCAACCCCTGCGCCAACGCCAGTACCAACACCTGCGCCAACGCCAGTACCAACCCCTGCGCCAACGCCAGTACCAACCCCTGCGCCAACGCCAGTACCAACCCCTGCGCCAACGCCAGTACCAACGCCATTACCGACACCCGCGCCGACGCCAGTACCAACGCCAACACCTGCACCGGCCCCAATTCCGACCCCAACTCCAACTCCCACCGATGATAGGTGCCTGTGCGATCAAATTACCCTACCCAGTCTCAGCAATGCGATCGCTACTCCCAACTCCATCGAGAAAACCCTCAATGGCACAGAAGAAGACAACTTGTTAATGGGTGGTCCCGCCAGCGAAGCGATCAATGGTCTTGGAGGCAATGACATCCTTTACGGAATGGGTGGCAACGACAACATTTATGGAGGAAACGGCAATGACTACCTTGCTGGTAATGACGGTAATGATTACATAGAGGGTGGTCCTGGTAACGATAGCGTTTTTGCTGGTAAAGGAAATGACCTCGTATGGGGTGGCGAAGGAGATGACTTTCTGCGGGGAGACTTAGGGGATGACTCCGTAGAGGGTGGCCTAGGCAACGATACGATGTTTGGAGGGAAGGGAAATGACCTACTCCTGGGGTTAGAGGGAGAGGATTTTATCTCTGGAGATGTGGGTGATGACAGTATCAGTGGCGGTAATGGTAATGACTTCCTATTCGGAAATGAAGGGAATGACCTCATTTTTGGCGATAGTGGCAACGATACCCTTTATGGAGGAAAGGATAATGATAGCCTTTGTGGGGGTGATGGCAATGACCTACTATTTGGCAACAATAATGATGATTTACTCTATGGCTGTGCGGGAGATGATACCCTTTACGGTGGCAAGGGTAACGATCTGCTGATTGGTGGTGCTGGCAATGATGTTTTGAGTGGAGATTTAGGTGATGATACCTTGATTGGTGGCTCAGGTAATGATGTGTTTAGATTAACACCGCAATCAGGAACCGTGACGATTGTTGATTTTGAAACAGGCAAGGATTTAATAGGGTTAGCTGGGAATTTGACCTTCGGACAACTCAGTATTGTTCAAGGCAACAATGCAACTTTAATTACACTGAGTAGTAACGGTCAATTGTTAGCGAACCTCCAGGGTGTTGCCGCAAATCTCATCAAACCTGAGGATTTTACTGAGGTGAGAATTTAATGACCTTTGTTAAGGTAGTTATCGTGAAAATTTGCTCACCACAGAGCTAAGCCGCGATAGCTTGAGAGGGGGCGCGGTTCCTCCGCGCCTGCTACGCTATCGCGGTTAATTGTGTGACTCCAGAGGTGTATCTACCAGTAAACCTCTTGGAGTACCTCGTATGTTATCCTCTTTCGCTTCAAGCCATACCCAACAACCTTTTTCAGCTTCTCAAGCTCAATCACTGGTCTTCATTGATTCTCGGGTTGAAGACGCCCAATTCTTAGCTAAGGGGGTGCTTCCCGGTGAGGAAGCAATCATTTTAGATCCGGAACAAGACGGCATTGAACAAATTACCGATGCACTACAAAAATATGCTGCTGTTAACGGAGTCATTGACGCAGTTCACATTTTTTCTCATGGGAGTTCGGGACGTTTATTATTAGGTTCAACCTGGCTGAATTCAGAAAATCTGGAACAATATCATCATCGATTACGTCAGTGGCGTTCGGTTTTGAGCCAGCAAGCCGATCTCCTAATTTACGGCTGTGAAGTTGCTCAAGGACAAGGGGCTGATTTTGTTTCAAAAATCAGCGAATTAACGGGAGCTAAGATAGCAGCTTCTGTTAATTTAACGGGAAATGCTACTTGGGGCGGCGATTGGAATTTAGAGTTTACTGTGGGTAAAATTAAAGCTCCTTTAGCTTTAAAGCCAGAGGTTAGAGCCGCTTATCAAGGGGTGTTAGCAACTGTTACCGTAACGAATGCGAATGATAGTGGTGCTGGCTCATTGCGACAGGCGATTGCGTCGGCCTTAGCTGGAGATACAATTATCTTTGACCCCAGTCTGACGGGTCAAACAATTAAGCTCACCAGTGGTCAATTGGTGATTGATAAAAACTTGACAATTAATGGAGCGAATGCGCCGAATTTAACCATTAGTGGCAATAATGCTTCCCGCGTCATCTTCACGCAGGACAACACCAATGTTACGTTGAGAAATTTGATTATTGCCAATGGGAAATTAAGCAACGATCCCAACAACGAAACCACCAGTGCAGGTGCAGGAATTCTCACGGGAAACAGCGCCATTTTAACCTTAGATACCTGCCAAATCAATAATAATGTTGCCGGGTTTGGGGGGGGTCTTTATACGGGGTATAAAGGCACAACTACGGTGACTAACTGTCAATTCAATGGGAATGATGGTTCTCTCGCTGCAAATACTGAGCGCGGAGGCGGCGCGATCGCTACGAAGAGTGGAGGTTCTCTCACCGTAACTGGTAGCACCTTTACCAACAATAAAGGAACGAATGGGGGTGGGATTAATAGCCTGTTAGGAACTCTAACGGTACAAGGTTCTACGTTTACTGGGAATGATACCACCGCAGGTGCTTCTGGGACGGGAACGCTGGGTTATGGTGGTGCAATTTACACCGATGGGGCGAGCGAATTTACCAATGATGCCGTTGGTGGTACCGTGACGATTCGCAATAGTCGCTTTGAAAACAATAAAGGTGCTGGCCAAGGCGGAGGACTTTTTGTATTTTTATATGCCCCGGATAATTTGGTGATGGATGGTAGCACCATTATTGGCAATCAGGTGATTAAAGATGCAACGGGAAGTGCATTAGGCGGGGGTTTAAGAATTGGCAATGGCACATTTGCGATTACGAATACCACCTTTGCGAATAACTCCGCGCTGAGTCAAGGAGGCGGTTTATGGGTGGGAGAAACAGCACCCGGTACTATTACAAATAGCACCTTTTATGGCAATAAAGCAGTTGATACCAACGGCACGAGTGGTTTAGGCGGTGGGTTATATATCGCGACTTCCAGCGCTGTCAAAATTGTCAATGCGACGATCGCCCAAAACCAAGCAGGTAGTGAAGCAGGAGGCATCCTCGGCAAAACAAATGTCACCCTCGCTAATACCATTATCGCCAACAATACCGCGAACAATGCCTTTGGCAACAAGCAGAATGCTTCTGATGGTAGCGGATTTGTGTCAAATCCTGCTCCTTACTTGAGTGATGGCGGTGGTAACTTGCAGTGGCCGGCCATTACCAATAACTTTAATAATGGCAATGTCACCGCGAATATCCTGCAAGCGGACCCGCAACTCGGTGCGCTGCAAACTCTCAACGGGTTTCTAGTGGCGCCCTTGCTAGCAGGAAGTGCTGCGATCGATCGCGGAACGGGTGCTGGATCGCCGGCCACGGATGAACGTGGTTTAACTCGCCCCACAGATGGGGATGGCAATGGCAGTGCGATCGCAGATATTGGGGCCTATGAATTTCAACCGCCAGAAATTCAGGTACTCAACGGTACTACCGATATTGTGGACAATACCGCCACGCCACTGAGTTTTGGTACCACTGTGGTTGGCGCCCCTATTAGCAAAACCTTCACGATCAAGAACCTGGGCGATACACCACTCACCATCGGCACGGTACAATTGCCGACGGGTTTTTCTGTGGTGGGAAGTGCTCCTACTACGATCGCAGCATTGGGCCAGGCAACCTTACAAATTCAACTGAATGCAACTGCGGTCGGCACTTCAACGGGTCAGATTTCGTTTGCAAATAATGACAGCAACGAAAATCCCTTTAACTTTGCGATCGATGGCATCGTCAATTCCCTAACCCCAACTCCCACACCGACACCCGTACCCACTCCGACCCCAACACCCGTACCAACTCCCACACCCACACCAACACCCGTACCCACTCCGACCCCAACCCCCGGACCAACCCCCGGACCCACTCCGACCCCAACTCCTGTACCAACACCCGTACCCACTCCGACCCCAACTCCTGTACCAACACCCGTACCCACTCCCATCCCTACCCCTACACCACCCACACCAACACCGACCCCTACACCCACCAGTTCCAGTAGTTTTAACTTCAGTACCCTAAATTACACCACCATCGAAGGGAGTCGCGCTGCGATCGCAGTCATTCGCACAGGCAATACCAGCACAGCGGCCAGTATTAACTATGCCACTGCTGACGCCTCCGCAGGGTCTGGCGGTACAGCACCTAATTACAGCGCCCAAAGTGGTACCCTCAATTTTGCCCCTGGTCAAACCATCGCCTCTTTTACGGTCCCCACCAATGCGCTACCGGCCTTGCAATCACCGAAAACACTCAATTTGCTACTCAGTGGCAGTAATGTCAGTGCCAGTCAAGCATTTCTGACTATTTTTGATAACAGTAACACCTTCCCATCACCGCTACCCCCAACGGGTTCCAGTAGTTTTAACTTCAGTACCCTCAATTACACCACCGTCGAAGGGAGTCGCGCCGCGATCGCAGTCATCCGCACGGGCAATACTAGCACAGCAGCGAACATTACCTATGCCACTGCTGACGCTTCAGCAGTGTCTACAGGTACAGCACCTCATTACAGCGCCCAAAGCGGTATCCTCAATTTTGCCCCGGGTCAAACCATCGCCTCTTTTACGGTCCCAACTAATGTTCTGCCGGCCGTACAAGCACCGGAAACAGTCAATTTGCTACTCAGTGGCAGTAATGTCAGTGCTAGTCCAGCATTCCTAACCATTTTCGATAACACCAGTACCCCCCTGCCAATATCACCCACTCCCATCCCCACTCCTGCACCCACTCCTACGCCTGAGGTGGATAATTGTATCTGCGATCGCCTCACCGCCCCCAGTTTGGATGCTGGCAGTTTGATGCCAAACCTCGTGACTGACACCCTCAATGGTACAGAGGCAAAGGATCTCATCATCGGTAGTGCTGCTGGCGAAGCGATCTTCGGCCAAGGTGAAAATGACACCTTGTATGGCATGGGTGGCAATGATAATTTATACGGGGGAAATGGTGACGATCTGTTATTTGGCAATGAAGGCCAGGACTACATTGATGCGGGTCTCGGCAGTGATACGGTCTATGCAGGGAAAGATGATGATATTGTCTGGGGGGGCGAAGGCAACGATTTTCTGCGAGGCGACTTGGGCAATGATTGTATCGAAGGTGGCTTGGGTAATGATACGATTTTTGGTGGCAAGGATAACGATATCCTGTTGGGAGCAGATGGCGAGGATCTGATTTTTGGCAATTTAGGAAACGATACCATCAATGGCGGTCTGGGTAATGACTTGCTCTTTGGCAATGAGGGGACTGATTTGATTTTTGGTGGTCTTGGCAACGACACCGTTTATGGAGGTAAAGATAATGACACTCTCTGCGGTGGCGATGGCAATGATGAACTGTTTGGTAACAATAATGATGATGTCATTTGTGGAGGTCTTGGGGAAGATACCCTCTATGGAGGCAAGGGCAATGACATTCTCTATGGTGATGAAGGCAATGATGTCTTCAGTGGAGATCTAGGGGACGACACCCTTGTTGGTGGTGCTGGTAATGATGTATTTATTTTGGCTCCCATTGCCGGTACTGACACCATCCTTGATTTTCAGAAGGGTCTAGATTCGATCCGATTAACGGGTGGTTTGACCTTCGATCAACTTTCGATTAGCGGTAGCAGTAATGCCAGTATCATCCGTGTGGCCAGTACCGGTCAAATTTTGGCAACACTGAGTGGCATCAGTGTTAATACGCTCACTGCTCAGGATTTTACATTCCTGTAGGTGTCGCAAGCAGGAAGGAGGCAGGCTATTTAGCTGCCTCTTTTTTTCTACTTTCATAGTTTATTACCTACTCATCATGTTATGTTAAGAATCTATTAATCTACTATACGCTGATTTAATCTCAAGTTAATATTTAGTTAATCCTTAACCTACATCAGGATAGGCTGCGAGTTAGCAGGTTCATAAACTTAGAGCAGTTCTAAGTAAAAACTTGCAGCCTCAGTTGATTGAGTTTTTGTAACTTAGATTAAGCAATCGTTAATATTTAGGTAGGTCGCTGATGATGTTTACCTTTTCCCTATCTCCTTGGAAAGTCACCCAATTTCTGAGTAAGGTGGCCCTGTGCCTTGTTTTGCTTTCTTTATTGGGGCAATTTATGGTACATTTTTTGCCTCATTTCCCTGCGAGAACTACGTTTGCCAATTTGTTTAACGTCGATGCTGAGATGAACGTGCCGACGCTGTACTCCTCCTATTCATTGCTCCTTGCTTCAGTCTTACTCGGTACAATTGCTTATCTCAAGCATCAAAATCGCGACCGCTACACCCTACACTGGAGCGTTTTATCATTCACCTTTCTGTTTTTATCAATGGATGAAATCCTACAAATTCATGAAAAATTAATTGAACCGCTTAAAGGAGTTTCCCAAACCACTGGCTTTATCCATTTTGGCTGGGTAATTCCGGCTTTTTTCCTCGTTGTTATCGGTTTCTTAGCTTATCTCAAGTTTCTCGCTCATTTGCCTGCTACAACTAGAACTTGGATGATTATTTCAGCCTGTGTCTATGTAGGGGGAGCATTAATCATGGAAGTGATTGACGGATATTATGCTTCTCTGTATGGGGAAACAAACATCTTCTATCAATTCTTAGTAACCCTGGAAGAGATGATGGAGATGATAGGCATGATTATTTTCATTCACACTCTCTTGTCTTACATCGTTGCTTGGTTCACTGAACTCAATTTACAGATCCAAATTGCTGCGGATAAATTTATGCTCGCTCAACAGCAGCATTAAGAAGTCAAGAGTTACCCATCGCTAGGGCATCTACACTCTGCATCCTCCTCACAAAACTAATTTTGAAAGAAGGAGCAATCAGTCAGAGGAAAGAGTAAAAGCTTTTAGCAGCGCAACTGATGAAAAAGCTCACTGTTTGACCCTGAATTCTGGAAAAGTTGTGATATTTAAAGATGTAGAATGTTTTGAATCTTGATTGCATCTTAACACCGATCAGAAGTAAAAGGGCCTGTATTGACACAGGCCTGATTTCATGACGGTTAAAACTTTTGAATAACAGCCCAAACTTTCATGGACCCTGACACCAGAAGCGCGACACTATGGGTTGTCGCTCCCATTGTCGCTTCTGACACCTCCTGTACTTCCCATTTAGTTGCTTTTTCATCCACAATAAACAAGTCATCGGGTGCTGTTCCTTCCTGAACTCGATAGATTTTATTCAGGATAAAACGACTCTGTGCTTCAGCTTTTGACCCTCCCGTCACCTCCTCTGGATCGATAGAAAGTCCGCTACCTTCCTTAAGTGTTCCTTTGGAGTTACTAAAATTTCTACTGTGATTGTCAGCAATCAGTCCGTTGTTTGATGGTAAGCTAGAGCTCAAAGTTGCTAAATTAGGTGTCGTAGCAGGACTCGCCTTGATGCCAGCACTAAAAATTGCGATACCCGTGAGTAGAACTAGGGGTTTCAAGAATTCTTTTTTCATCATAATTGCTCCTACTGACTGCTACACGAAATAGTAAACCTCTGCGATTGGTTAACTGTTTCATGGGTCTGATACTCTCAAACTTGGACTCTGAGTAACAACCGTATAAATACGGAAAGAAAATGGTTAAAGGTTGACGAAGGCAGAGAAGGATTATCGGGCTGAGCAAGGGGTGTAAACTGTAACCATTTTTGAGATTAACTAAACAAATATAGCATTTGTCAGATTAATGAAGTACAGCTATTTTCCCCTTTTTCCCCTTTTTCCCCCTTTCCCCTTTCATGTATGTATCTCAACTCTTGGAGAAACGCTATAAGTTTAAAAAATAAATACCAGTTGAATTTGCCAGGTTGCTTGCTGGCGGATAATTTCTACTTGGCGGATGAATTCTCGAAAGTAAAATCTGCGCTCTGATTCTGACAAATCCAACCAAAATTGGGGAATAGAAACGGCTTGGGCTGTAGCTCGTAAATTAACAGGTGGTAATTGGGCCAGTTGGCTTTGCAGTTGAGCAATTTCTGTCCGAAGTTTGTACGATCGCAATTGAGCTGTTTCCGCATCGAGGATACCATTCGCTTTGAGGACCGGTAGTTGGTCGAGGATTTCTTGTTTAGATGCGATCGCAGCGAGCATTCCACCCTTAACTGGTTCCAGATCGGGCATTGACAAAGCCGCTACCGCTAACGGCAATTCCCGACAAATTGCTTCAATAATAGATTCTAAGACCTCCTGATAGGCGAGAGCTTTACATTTAGGTTGTTGAGGGCAGCGATTGGGTCGTAGGTAAAGGTATTCTCGGTCTTTACGATGGGAGGTTACTTTGGCAATAATCATGGGGGAATGGCATTCACCACAAACTACTAAACCTGCGAGGGAACGGGGAGCACTGGCAGTACGGGGTGGTAGTCGGCGGTTACGACGCAACAGTCGGTCTACTTGGGCCGCTTCTTCTCTGGAAACGATCGGGACATGGGTATTAGAAATAACTTCACCATTTTTATACTCTAAATCACCCCGGTAGACGGAATTGGTGAGCCAGCGACGACCGGTACTGACGGAAATTTTTTTGCCATATTTCTTGGCTAGGTAGCGAACCGCACCCCGTAAGGAACCATAAAGCAGAAAGCGTTCAAAAAATTCTTTAACCACAGGGGCGGCACTGCGGTCCAGGGTGTAGCGGTCTTTTCCCCGTCGGTATCCGTAGGGAGCTTTTCCAGGGGGTGGCAACGCTTTGAGGCGATTTTGAGCGTGTCCTTTGCGGATGTTGCGACTGTGCTGCTGGCGTTGGATGCCTGCGAGGAGTTTGATTAAATCAGCTTGAGGAGTGGGACCCAGAGCGATCGCTCCTACTGGCGAAGGAGAGTTGGGTAACTCGCTGCGGATCGCGAGTTGGACACCCAGAGATTCAAGTTGAGTAATGCGATCGCACACTTCCTGCACCGAACCTCCCAGTTCTTCCAGGCGCTCAATTAATAGGTAATGAGCGGGTTCTACTTGGCAGTCTTCTAAAAGTTGTTGCAGTTGTTGGCGTCCACCCAAATCC
>JBLNEP010000161.1:0-5846 GCA_050262755.1 Actinomycetota bacterium
AAAAACGTGCAGAGGGTAGCGAGCGATTATTGTGCAATTAAGAGAGCAAGTCGCTATGGCTGAGAGTTCTGGTCGGACGGGTATCCTGCCTATCCGACCAAAACTCGATCAAAAAGGATACGACCCGATTAATCTACAATCGCTGCTAAAGTTAACCTTGAAAAATGAACAGAAAATAAGGAATAACCGACCTTTTGTAAGTCAGATTCTTTGCTCAGACAAAGTTCCTAATTCCTGTCAGTAACTGTTCAATTTCCGCCTCTAAGGTCAAATAATGAACGCAGGCCCGAATGCAGTTTGGATTCAGAATGGTCCGCACCATACATCCCTGTTGTTCCAAAAATTTAACCAGTTCCTGATGGGATTTGCCATTGGTTAATTCAAACGCAACTAACCCAGCTTCTGGTGGAGACTCCCGTAAACAATGAATCTGGGGAATTTCACCCAAACCCTGCCAGAGAAACTGACTCAATCTCCTGATTTCTTGATATCGTTCCTCAACAGTCCCCCACTGGTGCTGAAGTGCGATCGCGGCCCGTAACCCCCCCAATAAAGGATAAGCAGAAGTCGCAATCTCATAACGCAATCCCCCTGGTTTCCAACCAGTCGGTTGACCCGCTCGATCCGTCACAATTCCCCGCCAACCGATAAAAGTCGGGTGTAACTCAGCCAAAGCTTCCGCACTGACATATAATCCCCCCAATCCTTCCGGGCCACACCACCATTTATGGCCCGTAAACGCATAAAAATCAACCGCTGTCTCGATTAACTTTAAAGGTAAAACACCCACCGATTGCGCTGCATCCACTAACACCCTGACGACCCCTTTAGTCGCTGGGTAACTGTGACAAACTTTCACAATCTCGCCCAAAGGCAAGACTTGACCCGTATTCCACAAAATATGACTAATCACTAATAACCGCGTCTGCGGCCGCAACTGTTCAGCGATCGCCTGCACTGGATCGCCTGCATTCAAAGTCGCCTTGAGCGGACAAATGGAAACCTCTATGCCAAAACGTCGCTGAAGTGCCTGTACCGCCGCCACAATGCCGGGGTGTTCGCAGTCCGACATCAATAAATGATCCCCTGCTTGCCAATCAATTCCCCACAGGGCAATATTACAACCCACGGTCACATCTTCCGTCAAGGCGATGCCAGAAGCAGGAACCCCTAACTCAGACGCGATCGCCGCTCGCGTTGCCCTTGACTCCTCCATTACCCACTCAGACACCGCCCCAGAAAACGGTCCTTTTTCCTGCACGTATTGATAGGACTGCTCGATCGCCTCTAAAGACACTTGGGAGAGAGGTCCTTGCCCACCATAGTTAAAATAAGCTTTATTAGACAATGCAGGAAACTGTTGTCGATGAGCTGCTAATTTAGAATCGATCATTTGTCAGTCGCATCCGATGTGGATGATTAATACTCCATACAGGGCGATTAAACCACAAATTTCCGACCGCGTCTGGTGTACACTCGTCGCACTAGCAGTTAAGCTCGATCCATCTTCCTGGCTCCGCCTCAAGCCGTCCGCGCTGAACGCATCAGCGCCCTGCCATCAGTTACTCTAAGAAATAGCCGGCATCTCCCCATCTCAATCTAAAATCCGTAAACCACTCAATGTTAATAACTGACAAATTGCTGCTTTCCTATCAGCGCTGCGATCGCCGAGGGTTTTTAGATGTCTATGGAGACTTCAGCCAGCTCGATCCCCCAAGCGACTTCCTCCTCAAACTGATTCAAGACAGCTTTGGATTTCAACGAAGCGTTTTACAAGACTTCACCTATCAACAGCCATCTTATCCCAGAGGAGATTGGGTCGCCGGTGCAGCAGCAACCTTAGCGTTAATGCAGCAAGGAGTGGATTATATTTACCGAGGAGTGCTCTTACATTCTCCAACGAATTACTTACCCTCTGACACTCCTGTTTTTGGGGGAATGCTCGATCCAGAAGTGCCTGACACCACCGATCGCTTGCTGGGTTCGACTGCCGCCACCCTCCTGAGCCGTCCTCAGCTTTTGGTGAAACAGTCTGGCACTTCAATTTTTGGCAATTGGATGTATGTTCCGACTGATATTTGGCTGGGAAAGCGTCCTAAACTAGACTATCAACTGATTGCAGCCTTTCATGCAGAGGTACTAGCAGCAGTACAGGGAGAAATGCCTGAGATTGCATGGCTGGTTTTGCGGGAAAAAGGTTTTTATGGGGTGAATCTCAAACAGCGACTGCCTCAGATGCAACAAATTCTGGCTGAGTGCATCCAGACTTTGCTACAGAAGCAGGAACCAGAAGTGTTTATTGCTCGTCAAAAGTGTAGCCTTTGCCGTTGGTATAGCAGTTGCCACGCGATCGCTCAATCTCAGCAGCATCTTTCTCTGTTACCGGGAGTCACTCCGAACCGCTACAACAAGTTAAAAACGCTGAATTTGAAGACGGTTGGATCTTTAGCAAATACCAGCCCTCAATTCCTCGCGACTTACCCAGAATTTGGGGAAGAAATTGCCGGGCAGTTAGTGCAGCAAGCGCAATCGATTGTAGAAAATCGAGCATTTCTCCGCACTCGGTTGGCATTGCAGGCAATGCCCCACTCTGACAGTCCGTTGACTCCATGGCTCCCTGTTTCTACTTCCTTGTCCGCTGCCCCTGTGGAACTTTATTTTGATATTGAAGCAGAACCAGAACTAAATCTGGATTACCTCCACGGTGTGTTAGTTGTCGATCGGCGTTCTCAAACGGAGACGTTTCATGCGCTGCTAGCAGAAGCACCTGAAGAGGAAGGGGTGATTTGGCAAAAATTTTTAGAGTTGGTGTGGAGTTATCCGATCGCACCGATTTATCATTTTTGTGACTATGAAATTCAAACCGTGAAGCGACTGGCGAAGCGCTACCATACCCCTGCTTACCAGTGGCAACCGATTTTGAAGCGGTTTGTGGATATCCACAAGCAGGTCACGCAAACAGTGACGATGCCGGTGGAAAGTTATGCGCTCAAACCCATTGCTCGTTGGGTCGGGTTCGAGTGGCGCGATCCCAAGGCAAATGGAGCCCAGTGCGTGTGTTGGTATGACGAGTGGTTAAAAACGGGCGATCGCTCTTTCCTGGAGGCGATCGTCGGCTACAACGAAGATGACTGTCGTGCCACCTACCAGGTTAAGGAATGGCTGGCAAAATTTTTAAAAGATCTTTAACAATTGGGGGAATTAGCAGACCGATCCGGTCTTAACCGCTTGCCTTACAAAAACTTTATATTATTTTAGTGAAGCTTTGTAATTTTTATAAGTTAGCGCTGAGCTTTCTAAGCAAAAATAATTTTAGAGACAGTTAACTGCCAACTCAGAAATAAAAAACCCACTTTCCCTTTAAAAGCAACCTTAATTCAAATGAATACTTTCCTTTGCCCTTGGTGTTCTTATCCATTACTGCGCCAACTCCGTTTCGGCAAGCCCTCTTGGTTTTGTCTCCACTGCAAGCGGGATATCCCCTACAGTTGTGATAATACTCTCGCTGCACAGGATGAGGTAGAAGAAATTTTGAAGCGTTATCAGCTCTTGTCTGAAAATAGCCATGAAATTGTTTTATTCTTGGAGCAAGATGGTAAAATAAAAGCAGCCAACAGCGCTGCTTGCCAAGCCTATGGCTATGAGCGTCATGAATTACTATCTCTGCAAATTCAGGATTTGCAGAGTTGGGGAACCCAGACTCAGCTACTTGCACCACTGACAGCAGCAGAAAACCAAAGCAGGGTATTTGAAACCAGACACCATCGCAAGGATGGTAGCACTTTTCCTGTGGAAGTCACATTCCAAGGGGTAGGAATTGGCGAAGACAGAATCCTTTTAAATATCATCCGCGATCTCACAGGTCAAAAACAGTTAGAGCTGTTAAAGCAGCAGCAAGTCGCTAGGGAGCGATTGATTAGAGCTATGCCAAAGCATATTTACCAGTCATTAAATCTGAACGAAATCCTGAACGCGACTGTCACAGAAGTCAGGGAATTTTTGCAAGCAGAGCGAGTTATTATCCACCGCTTCCTCCCCAACGGAGATGGCAGTGTCATCGTTGAGTCCGTAGCTCCTGGCTGCCCCTCCATGCTGGGATTTATGATTCATGACCCTTTTATCTTAGAAAAAAACTACATTTCCCAATATCAACTCGGTGAAAGCCACCGACTCTCAGATATTACTCAATCCAGCCTCGATCAAAGACTCATTTACCTACTGACCTTTTTTCAGGTAAAAGCGAGACTTGCTATCCCCATCTTGCAAAACACGGTTCAGGTGAGCAAAATCAGTAGCCAGGTGGCAACCCTTCCCAATCAACTCTGGGGGCTGTTAATTGCTCATCAATGTTCGGAAACTAGAGAGTGGCAAGATGCGGAGGTTGATGCACTTCAGGTGGTGGTAACCCAGATCGCGGTCGCAATCCAGCAATCAGAACTTTATCAGCAATTGCAGGAAACCCAGCAACAATTACAGCAGCTAACCAAATCCCATCACTCTTCTCTCCTCTCAAGTCGTTCCCATTTCGATCGCACGCTGGCATCCCAATGGCAACAGATGGCACAGGAAAAAGCACCTCTGTCTCTGATCAGATGCAGCATCAACTTTTTTCACCAGTACAAGGATCTCTGGGGCGAAGAAGCAGGCGATCGCTGCTGGCAACAGATTTCCCAAACCTTGCAGCTCGTCGCTAATCACCCTCAAGATTTAGTAGCAAGCTACAGCGAGGGTGAATTTGCCCTACTCCTACCCCGCCGCACGGCTGAAAATGCTCAGCAACTCGCAGAAGAAATTCGCTTCCGAGTCAAAGCTTTAGCCATCCCTCACGCAGATTCTCCGATTGGCAAGTACGTAACCCTCAGTTTAGGAGTCGCCAGCACAATTCCCGACACGAACTCCGATCCAGAACAACTCATGACTGAAGCGGTCGCAGCCCTCCAGCAGACACAAGAAATTCGACGCCAGGGGAATAACCGCGGCTCTCATCGCAGCAAACCCCTCCCACCTAGCAACATCGCCCCCAGTCCCCAGGAAAAACCAGAACTCACAACCCATCAAGATTTGCTGATGAGCTACGTTGCTTACTATGTCAGCCGGGGCAAAATGGTGGTGAGTCCCCATTCAGGCTTCCTGCCTTTTACAGGATTGGTGTATGAATACTGGGGCTATCACAGCGAGTTTCAAGCTTTTTGGCAGCAGTTGCAACAGCGACGAGATTTTTATGAACTGTATTTAGAAGGAGATGAGCATTGCTTTGGTAGCTTTTTAGGAGGTTGCTGTGGAGTGGGAGAATGTGCCCGCTGCAACTTACCCATTCCCATTACAGAAGGAAGTGCTTACACAGTTCCGAGTTGTACTCTGTGCGAATCAGAGTTGCAGTGGGAAAAACAGGTGCGGTACAAAGAGGTAGAACTTGGCAAGGAACGGCATAAAACCAAGATTCTAGCGATTGGGACACCACCAGCTAACAGTCGCAATCTACATCGATTATTTTTGCTCAATCAGTTTGAGGTGACATTTGCTAGTCAGCTCCAAGATATTGTCCCGGAACTGTTGCCGAGTGCGATCGAGATGGTGCTGATTTATACAGAAGTCTCAGAAGCGGAGGGAAAAGCTTGGGCGGCACAACTCCACAGCTATCCGCAGCTTCAGGGAGTGCCAATTGTGGCTTTAAGTTCAAAAGCTGGGTTTAGCCACCCTTGGGTACAGCGGGAGTTGGGGGTGGAAGACTATATTTTGACTCCGTTGGGTGGCGATCGCTTAGCGCATCACCTACGATCTGCTAATCATACGATTATTCAATGGTTTCCGCGCTATCTTTGAGCTTTTCTAGGAGTGTTCTATGA
>JBLNEP010000162.1:0-105913 GCA_050262755.1 Actinomycetota bacterium
AAGCGATCGGCGATGTCCTGCAATTCCAGAAACATAGCAGTGAAGCCCTCGAACACTATCAGCAAGCCCTCGGCATTTTTCGTCAGGTGGGCGCAAGTCTCGGGGAAGCTAACACGTTACAAGCGATCGGCACGTTACAAGAAGACCCACAAGTAGGGTTAGATTATCTCCACCAAGCACAGAAAATTTATGAATTGATTGGCGACCAATATAGCCAGAGTCGCAACTTGCTGTTTATTAGCGATTTTCAGCTTCAACTTCAGAACATTGATGCTGCTATTGCCAGCCTCCAGCAGTCTGCTGCCTTAGCTGCTGAAATTGGCTATGAACCCTTGCAACAGTATGCCCTCGCTCAAATTGCCGAACTGCAACAGCCTGTTGTTCCTGTTGCCGAACTGCAACAGCCTGTTGTTCCTCACAAACCACGATTTTTGCTCCGATTCTCCCGGCTGAATCGCTGGCACTATGTGGGCTTAGGGCTATTCATCTTAATATTGGTACTGCTGATCCGGTGGATGACTCATCGCTAAACTGCCAAATGCCGATGACTCCGGCCAGAACTTGAGAGAATCGAGGATTTGGATCAAAGCGAAAGAGCAACCATTGCGATCGTCCCTCACAATTACTGTTAGCATTTTCCTCTCATCTCTCAGGCCAATCCTTGAGAAATTCTTGATTTTGCCCAACTCGCCCGGTCCTCTCCCCATTCCCCCATTTCCTATCCCAAATACTCTTCAACAATTTGCAAAATTCGTTCCGCCGCGCGACCATCTCCAAACGGATTAATGGCCATTGCCATTGCTTCGTAGGCAACCGGATTACTTAATAATTCAGCCGCGGTCTTGACAATGGTCTCCGGATTTGTACCGACTAATTTAGCAGTTCCGGCCGCAATTGCTTCGGGTCGTTCCGTCGTTTCTCGTAATACCAAAACCGGCTTTCCTAAACTCGGTGCTTCCTCCTGCAATCCTCCCGAATCCGTGAGAATTAAATCACAACGTTGAATCGCTCCCACTAATTCTGCATAATCCAAAGGTTCCGTTAAAAATATCCGGGGATGATTCCCTAAAATCGCTTGTAAAGGTTCGCGGACAATGGGATTGCGGTGCAAGGGCAACAATAACGCTGTATCAGGAAACTTCTCTAAAATTTGCAAAAAAGCTTGAGCAATTCCCGTTAAAGGGTCTCCCCAATTTTCTCGGCGGTGAACCGTTGCTAAAATTGTACGGAACTGGCCCCACTCTAATCGGGGAATATGGCACTCAGGCCGTCGCTGCGCCACCGATAGCAAGGCATCAATCACCGTATTTCCAGTGTGGTGAATCTCACCCACCGCCCCCGATCGCCGCAAATTTTCAACCGCCAACTCAGTCGGCGCAAAATTTAACTGAGCCAACTGAGAGATCAAGCGACGATTTGCTTCCTCTGGATAAGGATTGAATAAATCATCGGTCCGCAATCCGGCTTCAACGTGAGCGACTGGAATTTTTTGATAAAATGCAGCAAGGGCAGCAGCAAACGCCGTAGTCGTATCTCCCTGTACAACAACAATCCTTGGTTGCAACTCCTGAAATAGCACTTCTAGCCCTTGCAAACTCCGGCAAGTGATATCCGTCAAGGTTTGCTGGCGCTGCATGATGGCTAAGTCGCGATCGGCACTCAAATCGAACAGTTGCATCACTTGCTCAACCATCTCTTGATGCTGACCCGTTAAAATAACCTGGGTGTGAAAAGAGGGCGAAGCTTTGAATCGCTGGATCACTGGAGCGAGTTTAATCGCTTCTGGGCGAGTTCCCAAAGTGATACAAACAGAATGAATAGCTTTTGGGTGTTGAGTTGAAAACTGCGGCATTGAAATCAGGTTATTGAGACTTCCCCACCCGGAATTCGGTGAGGATTTCCTAAATCAGGGATAGCTTTGTTTATTTTGCCATCCTACCCTACTGTAAGCGAGCGATGGTGGTGCGAGCTTCTATCCTTGGCTACGCTTCGCCCGTCCTAGAACCCATCGGGTGTTAGCACTGACGAGGACGATCCCAGTTGCTCTCGCCAAGTCGCGCGTTTACCGACTCCTCTCTCTTGAGTGCATCTCCACCTGACCTAACAAGCAACAGTTAGGTTTGGCCTCAGTCCTAGCACCATGAATAATAAAAGCAGGGGTCTGCGAGCTTAGCAGCCGAGGTATTTCATGCTGGCACTCTCTTATACAATTTTGGCACTCAATTTCCTTTCCCACGGGCCATCCCTTGGATCGCCTGCGTCACCGAGTTTAGCGTCCCATTGGCCGATCGCCTGCACTTACTGGGCAGCGGCTTTGTTCATCTATTTCACCAGTCACAAGCGGGGGTTCCATCCACCCTCAACCACCACCCGAATGGCGCTCATATTCACCTTAACCACCTGTGGCGTCGCCCACCTCTTCGCGAGTCAATGGTTGGCTCAAGCGATCGCAGCCACGACCGCCACGGTTCTCCTCGCCGTCTACTTTCCCCGGCAAACCACCCTCCCAGAAATCAACAGCGAGTCCGAAACCAGCGATCGGAACCCAGAAGCTTGGCAAACCAGCAATGCCCACCTCGCAGTCCTCCTCGATCTTGCCGAAGATGCAATTATTTCCGTCGATAGCAGCCAGCAGATTCAACTCTTCAACCAAGGCGCGGAAAAAATCTTCGGCTACACCGCCGCCGAAATTCTCGGTCAACCCCTGACCCTGTTGTTCTCTGACTCGCTGCTACCCCAGCCCCTCAACGCCTGTTCCCACCCCCACCAAAGTCCCCCAGTCACCTGCCAATTATCCAAATGCGCCGAGATTTTCGCCAAACGTCGCGGGGGTAGCGAATTTCCCGCAGAAGTCTCAATTTCTCAAGTCGAGTTACCCAGCGAAAGCATTTTAACCCTCATCCTGCGCGACATCAGCGATCGCAAGCGGGCCGAACACCAACTTGGCATCCAAGCTAGAGCTTCCGCCGCCGTTGCTCAACTCGGTCAGCGAGCCCTGGCCGGCATTCCCCTCACTCACCTGATGGAAGAAGCCACCCTGCTAGTGATTTTGACCCTCCAGCTTGAATATTGCTCGGTACAAGAATGCCTACCAGACGGTGAAACCCTGTTGTTGCGGGCTGGGTACGGCTGGCAACCGGGTTGGGTTGGGCAGAAATTCCGCGAACTCCACAGCAACTCCCTCGCTAGCTATACCCTGCGATCGTCGGAAGCTGTCACAGTGGCTGACTTGTCCCAGGAAACCCGCTTTCAGGTGCCGCCCCTACTCAGCGAACACCAAATTATGGCCGGTATTAGTGCGATCGTCGGTCAAAAACAGAAACCCTTCGGAATTTTGGGCGCTTTTACCACCAAAAAGCGCGGCTTTAGCCAAGACGATCTGCACTTTCTGCAAGCCTTAGCCAACGTCCTCGCCAGTGCCATCGATCGCGCCGCAGCCGCCGAAGTCCTCCGCCAGCAATTTCAACGCAGCCTCCTCCTGGGGCAAATTACCCGCGAAATCCGCCAAAGCTTAGAGACTCAACAAATTATTCAAACCACCAGCAGTCTGCTCGGTCAAGCCTTCGGTGTTAACCGTTGCCTGATCAGCACCTATCTCGCAGCACCCACTCCGTATCTACACTGCGTCGCTGAATACTTAGAACCTGGATATCGCTCCTTGCTACATGTCAATATATCGGTTTCAGACCATCCCCTAGCCGCCGAAGTGCTGGCAAGCGATCGAGCGATCGCCTGCCCGGATGTGTACGCCGAACCCAAAATACACAAGCGAGCGCCGATCGATGAGCAAAACGGATTAAAATCGCTGCTGGCGATCCGCACCTCCTACCAAGGCGAACCCAATGGTGCCATCAGTCTGCACCAGTGCGACCGCTTTCGGGACTGGACGGCTGGCGAAATCGAATTACTCGAAGCCGTAGCCGAACAAGTCGGGATCGCCCTCGCCCATGCCCAGCTTTTAGAACAGGAAACCAAACAGCGACAGCAACTGAGCGAACAAAATCAAGCCTTAGAGCAAGCCAGACTCGCCGCAGAAGTCGCGAACCGCGCCAAGAGCGAATTTCTCGCCACCATGAGCCATGAAATTCGTACCCCCATGAATGCCGTGATCGGCATGACCGATTTACTCCTAGAAACCGATCTCACGGAGGAACAGCAAGAGTATGCCGAAACAGTCCGCAGCAGTAGCTTAGCGTTGTTAGGCATTATTAACGACATCCTCGACTTTTCCAAAATCGAGTCTGGCAAACTAGACTTAGAAGAAGAAACCTTTGAGCTGAGAGCCTGCATCGAATCAGCCATTGATTTAGTCGCTCCCAAAGCCGCCGAAAAACGCTTGGAATTAGTGTACTCGATCGCCCCAGAAACGCCCGAACACATTCTCGGTGATGCCACCCGCCTCCGCCAAGTCTTGATTAATCTACTGAGTAATGCCGTTAAATTCACCAAAGCCGGGGAAGTGGTAGTCTGGGTCAGCACTCAACAGGGACCGGAAAGGTCCAAGCAGCAACTTGCTGCTTCCTCCCCCTATGAAATTTTGTTCGCTGTTTCTGACACAGGCATCGGGATTCCCGCCTCCCGTATGGATCGCTTGTTTAAACCCTTTAGCCAAGTAGATGCCTCCACCACTCGCGAATATGGAGGCACGGGGCTCGGACTGGTGATTTGTCAGCGCTTATGTACCTTGATGGGAGGTCGGATCTGGGTTGAGAGTGGGGGCGCGATCGCGGGAAACTGTCCCACAGATTGGCAATTACCCCTTGCCAAGGGTCAAGCCGGCGGTTCTACCTTTTATTTCACCATTGCCGTGACCTCGAGCGATGCGATCGCACTGGAACGCAGTACCTCCTACCCCCACCTCCAGGGGAAACGCCTATTAATTGCAGACACCAGCACCGCGAACCGCCGGATTTTAAGCTTGCAAACCCGTCGCTGGGGAATGTACCCCATCGCAGCAGCATCCGCGTCGGAAGCACTGGCAGCTTTGAGGACAGAAGCAACCTTCGATCTCGCCTTGGTGGATGTCCGCATCAACAGCGACGACACTCCCCTGGCGATCGCCCTCCGCCAGCTCCCTAGATACACCACTTTGCCGATCGCCCTCCTCACGGCGATGGGTCAATCGGCGGCGATAGAAACCTATGGTTGCCTCGAGCAAGTGGCTTTCCTGAATAAACCGATTAAACAATCTCAACTCTATAAAATTTTAACCAATTTATTAGAGAGTCCGGAATCCAGCGCTAGCCCTGCCCCTCCACCAGCAAAACCCACTCCCACTTTCTCCCCCCCTGCGGCGAAACCGCTGCGGGTACTGCTGGCGGAAGACAACCCCGTTAACCAAAAAGTTGCCTTGCGGCTGTTGGAACGACTCGGATATGACGCCGATCTTGCCAGCAACGGGTTAGAAGTGCTGGAAGCGTTGGACTCTCGGTCTTACGATGTGGTACTCATGGATGTACAAATGCCAGAACTCGACGGATTGACCGCAACCCGCCGCATCTGTGCAAAATGGTCACAGCAGACTGGAGAACAGCTTTCCGATGGCCGCCCTAAACCTTGGATCATTGCCATGACTGCGAATGCGATGCAAGGCGATCGCGAGGAATGCTTGGCGGCGGGGATGGATGATTACCTAAGTAAACCGATCCGGATGGAAGACCTCGCCTTAGCTTTGGCGAAATGCTCGCCTCTAGCGGAAAGTCATCCTCAAATCAGCCGTGCTGAATCTTCTGTGCCCAGTTCTGCCCTGGATCGCAAATCCTTACAGGCGCTACAAGATCTGGTGGGAGAAGATGTTGGAATTCTCACACAGGTGATAGATTGTTACTTCCAAGACGCACCCAAACTTCTGGAAACGATCCTGACAGCCATTGGCACCGGGAATGGCATGGTACTCCGGCAAGCGGCTCACTCGCTCAAGTCTAGCAGTGGTACTCTCGGAGCCCTCCAACTTTCTCAACTCTGCCAACAGTTGGAAGCGATCGGGCGCACGGATCGAGAAGCAGAGGTGAGAGAAATTGGTTTAGCGCTGATTCCGCAACTAGAAGCTGAATATCAACGAGTGTGGCAAGCTTTGCAGTTCCATCGCCAGCAATGTCAGATACAGGGTGATTACGATGAACAAACCAGCTAACTTTGCAGAGACTCGCTCACTCCTACAGGTGCATTCGACTAATATGAGCAATACTGTGCTTCAGAAAGAGCCATCCCTTGTGCTCGTCGTAGATGATGAAAAGGCGATGCGAATCCTGCTGCGTCGCGCGATGGAACAGGAAGGGTATCAGGTGATAGAGGCAAAAGATGGGGCGGAGTGCCTGAAGGAGTGTATTCGCCAAACACCGGATATCATCCTGTTGGATGCGATGATGCCGGTGATGGATGGGTTTACCTGCTGTCGGGAATTGCAACAGCTTTTGAGCGGTCGCATTCCTGTGTTGATGATTACCGGTTTGGATGACCCGGAATCGGTGGATCGGGCGTTTGCGGCGGGGGCCAGCGATTATGTGACGAAACCCATTCACTGGGCGGTGTTACGCCAGCGAGTGCGACGTTTGCTGCAAATTAGTCAGTTAATTAAGGAATTGCAGCAACAGACGGAACGGTCGCGGCTGATGGCTCAGGTCCAAGAGCGCATTCGCCAATCTTTGAAGCTGGAAGAGATTTTAAATACAACGGTGGCGGAGGTGCGGCAATTTCTCCAGGCCGATCGCGTGGTGATTTATCGGTTTACAAATGATTGGAGTGGGATTATTAATGTGGAGTCGGTGGTGCCTGGTTGTACGCCGATCCTGGGAACGAGCATTCGGGATTCTTGTTTGGCTCAAGATTATATTGAACTGTACAAGCACGGTCGGATTCAGGTGATTGAGGATATTTTTACGGCCGGTTTGACTCAGTGTCACTTGGAGTTATTGGCTCAGTTACAGGTGAGAGCGAGTTTGCTAGTGCCGATTATCCTGCAAAAAGTCCGACAGGAGTCGGAAGTGAGTGCTACTTCTCCCCAATTGTGGGGGTTGCTGATCGCTCATCACTGCTGGTTGCCACGACGATGGCAGTTGTCGGAAATTGAGTTTGTGGAGTATCTGGCGACTCAGGTGGCGATCGCTATCCAACAATCTCAGCTTTATCAGCAGTTGGAAGCTGCGAACCGGGAATT
The DNA here is from genome assembly GCA_050262755.1 of Actinomycetota bacterium. GTDB lineage: Bacteria > Cyanobacteriota > Cyanobacteriia > Cyanobacteriales > Microcoleaceae > JBLNEP01. The sequence goes on from JBLNEP010000162.1 coordinate 7,157, forward strand.
GCAGCGTTTAGCGGATTTGGATGGATTGACGGGACTGGCGAACCGTCGCTGTTTTGATATCGAGATGGGTCGGGAATGGCAGCGCACGACTCAGGAGCGGTCGCCCTTGTCGTTAATTTTATGTGATGTGGATTTTTTTAAGCTTTATAACGATACCTACGGTCACCAAGCGGGGGATGAGTGCTTGAAGTTGGTGGCGAATGCGATTCGTCAAACGTTGAAGTTACCAGGATTAGTTGCTCGTTATGGCGGAGAAGAATTTGCTGTGATTCTACCAGAGGCTGACCCGGAAACGGCCCTGGATATGGCTGAGGCTATCCGTCATTGTGTGGCTGATTTGCAGGTTTTGCACGCGACTTCCGAGGTGAGTGAGTTTGTTTCTCTAAGTTTGGGAGTTGCGAGTGTGACTCGGCATGAAGCAGTCAGTGAGTTGGAAGCAACTTTAGAGCGATTAGTGGCAACGGCCGATCGAGCGCTCTACCAAGCGAAAAAGCAGGGGCGTAACTGCACCGTTCTTCAGATTTGTTAGTTTTAAAAAGGGAGTGATTAGCAATGGCTAATCAGTGACTCCTGAGCGACATCAATCAACTGCGTTAATACCCCTAAGTTACTTGCGTCAAAACCGCTGTATCTTTAACTACAGATTTTCTCAAAAATTTTTTTTATAATCAAGATTCTGAATAAAAAATAAATTTCTGATAGAGAGAAAAGTTAAAGTCTAAGCTCTTTAGAAACTCTCTAAAGAAAGTGCTAATTAATGTCAAAAATGCGGGTGCTTCTCTGGTAATTTAAAAAATAAATAAAACTTATAATGCTTTAGCGAGATGGGTCTGCTGGCTTATGAAGAATCCAGATTCACAGGGTTACGATAGCGAAGCGACGCCGCCAGAAATTTGCTACCAAAACCAAGCGAAGCCAGGGAGTCTGTTGTATCGAGAACAAGGGCGTAAACTCCCAGCAGAATTCAGAGATCAAGCTGCCATTTGCTTCCGCAGCCTCGTCGATAGTACCTCTTTGTTGTTGTGGATGTCGGATGCGGACAGCCGATGTACCTTTTTAAACTCAGCTTGGTTAGAGTTTTCCGCACACAATTTAGCAGAGAAACTAGAAACTGGCTGGCTCAAAGGAGTTCATCCAGAAGATGTACAACATTGCCTATCTCGCTATCAGGAAGCATTGAAGACGCGGTCGCGTTTCCAAGTTGAATATCGCCTCCGCCTTAAAAAAAATTGTGAATATCGCTGGATGATCGATACCGCTGTTCCTCAGTGGACAGCAGAGGGTGATTTTGCTGGCTATGCCGGTATGAGTTTAGAGATTAGCAACTTGAATTCTCCTCAAGATGACCCTCAACTCCCCTTAAAATTAACCAGTCATCAATTGCTCAGCACTTTCTACCAATACCGCCATCAACTCGAAGCAACGATCGCAGCACAGAGTGCGACTCCGCGATGGGCAAATTCTCTCCTTCCAGGGATCGATCCTAGCCAAAAACGAGAAGAAGTTCAACCGGAAAATGACGAACAATTTCGCGCAATTTTTGAACAAGCTGCCATTGGGATCACCAATATTAGTCCAGAGGGTCGCTATATTCGCACCAATCAACGGTTCTGTGAAATTGTTGGTTACACAGCGGAAGAACTGCAACAATTAACCTTTCATCAAATTACTCACCCCGATGATTTAGGCGTGAACCTGGCTAAAAGACAAGCTTGTCTGACCAATCAAATTCAGACTTTTTCTATAGAAAAGCGTTACATTCGCAAAGATGGTTCCTTGGTGTGGGTCAATCTCACGGCTTCAATCGTGCGCGACGGTCAAGGCAACCCCAAATATGACATTGCTATCATTGAAGATATTAGCGATCGCAAACAAGCAGAATCCGCATTGACAGCAGAACGTCAGCGGCTGTTTGCCCTCCTCGATCAACTCCCTGCCTACGTGTATTTGCAAGGACCCGATCGCTCTCTCAAGTTTACAAACCGCTACTTTCGAGACCATTTCGAGGCCCCAGAAACTCAAGGCAAGGGTGAGGGAATGGATGGGCGCGACTGGTGTTTTCCAGCTTGTCCAACGGCGACTGCTTTTCAGGAGGCACAAACTGAGAAGTGGGAATGGACGGGGTTTGATGACCGGACTTACCAAATTTATGATTTTCCGTTTACCGATATCGATGGCCAGCAACTGATGCTGGAATTAGGCATTGATATTACCGATCGCAAGCAAGCAGAGGAAGCATTGCGGCAAACAGAAGAGAAATACCGCAGTTTGTTTGAGAATGCGATCGAAGGCATTTTCCAGACTACCTCGGACGGCTACTATTTGAATGCAAATCCTGCCCTTGCCCGCATCTATGGTTATGCTTCACCCCAAGAACTGATGGTACACCTGACGGATATCGAACATCAGCTTTACGTAGAACCCCATCGTCGCACAGAGTTTATTCACCTGTTGCAAGAACATGATGCGGTGGAGGATTTTGAGTCCCAAGTGTATCGTGCTGATGGTAGCGTGATTTGGATTTCTGAGAATGCTCGTGCCGTCCGCGACCACTCAGGCAAGCTACTGTACTATGAAGGAACGGTCGAAGATATTACGCAGCGCAAGCAGTTGGCGGATAAGGAGCGACTGATGGCTGCGATCACAGCGGATATTCGCCAGTCTTTGAATTTAGAGGAAATTCTCAATACTGCTGTTGCTCAGGTGCGACAATTTCTTCAGGCGGATCGGGTGATTATTTACCGCTTTCAAGCCGATGGTAGTAAAACAGTGGCGGTAGAATCGGTAGGTGGCGGTTGGCAACCGATGCAGGCAGCGAACAGTCTGGATGCTGGGGCGATCGCGACCTGTTTTACTGAGGCTTGTACCCAGGGGGAAATTCAAGCAGTGGGAGATATCTATACAGCCGGTTTAGAGGAGAGTGCTTTGGAGTGGTTGGTGCAGCACCAAGTCAGAGCTCATTTAGCCATGCCGATTTTGAGGCGAACGAATGAATTTAGCCGGGTGCAGGGGGAAACGTTGCGAACCGCAGGCGATCCTGGGACTGGGGAGAAAGCGATGACTTCCCTGACTTCGCAGTCCCCAGGGAAGGCAACTACTTCTAAGTTGGTACACTCGCCTCAATTGTGGGGGTTGCTGGTGGCTCATCATTGTTCTGGACCCCGCCAGTGGCAACCTGTGGAGATGGATTTACTGCAACAATTGGCGGCACAGTTGGCGATCGCCATTCAGCAAGCGGAACTCTACCAACAGCTACAGGAAGCGAATCAAGAATTAGAGCGTTTAGCAACGTTAGATGGTTTGACTTTGATCGCGAATCGACGACGGTTTGATAAGTATTTTGATGCTGAGTGGCGGCTGGCGCTACAGGAACAGCGGCCGATCTCGTTGATTCTGTGCGATGTGGATTTTTTCAAGTTTTATAATGATACTTACGGTCATCAAGCGGGGGATGCTTGCTTGCAGAAAATTGCCAGTGCGATCAATTGTGCAGTGGAGCATTGTCAGAGGCGATTTAGGCAAGGGACAGCAGCAGACCGGTTGTATTTAGCGGCTCGTTATGGGGGTGAAGAGTTTGCTGTGATTTTGCCGGATACCGCAGCAACTGTTGCGGTTCAGGTTGCAAAGGCAGTTCGTTCTGCGGTTGCACGGTTAAAACTTCCTCATCTTAAATCGGCTGTGAGTCAGTATGTGAGTCTGAGTTTGGGGGTAGCGACGGCTGTTCCTGTGGCTAGCACGCGATCGGTTGAATTAATTGCGGCTGCGGACAAGGCACTCTATGCAGCGAAACAGCAAGGACGCGACCGGATTCAACAGTTGGAAATCAATCAGTATTTGTAAGGAAAATAGGGAAATCATTGCTTGAATTAACTCAAGAGTTCCCTGCTCCTTTTCCCCCTTTTTTCCCCCTTTCCCCGCTATCTAATTCCTATGGTCTATCGTTATCTCTTGTTTTATAAACCTTACGATGTCCTCAGCCAATTCACAGATAACGAAGATGCTGAAACCACCCGTGGCACGCTGAAGGATTACATTTCGATACCCTCTGTTTATCCTGTAGGACGTTTGGATCGAGATAGTGAAGGGTTATTACTACTCACCAATGACGGACCCCTGCAACATCGCCTTAGTAATCCTCGATTTGGTCATCCTCGCACTTATTGGGTGCAAGTAGAGCGCATTCCCGATCCAGAGGCCCTCAAAACCCTCCAAAATGGAGTGATTATTCAAGGCTACCACACGCGACCGACGCAAGTACGACTCTTAGCAGAAATACCTGATTTACCGCCTCGAAATCCGCCGATTCGGTTTCGTAAAAATGTCCCTACTTCATGGTTAGAAATGACCCTGACGGAAGGGCGAAATCGACAGGTGCGGCGGATGACAGCGGCGGTGGGATTTCCAACGTTGCGGTTAGTAAGGGTAGCGATTGGCCACTTGCGTTTGGAAGGGTTAGAACCAGGCCAGTGGCGGGATTTGACTGCTGCTGAATTGCAGCAACTTAAACAAAGTGTTCAGTTTATTACCCGTTAACTTGCTTGGGAAAAATTACGGTAAAGACGCTTCCTTTTCCAACTTCGCTGGTTACTTCAATCTCTGCATTAAAAGGCTTTAACAGTTCCAAGCAAGTATAGAGTCCTAAGCCTGTACCAGTTGGTGCTCCTGGTTCTAATTCTTCTCCTTTGGCTGGTTTTGAAGTATAGAAAGGGTCAAAAATTTGTGATAAATTTTCTGCCTGAATGCCACAGCCAGTATCTTTAATGTCTAGGTAAATATATTTTTCATCTTGCCTCGTTACCAAAGTTAGTTCTTGATGTTTTTGATTCCACATCGCATCAATCCCATTGTCAATCAAGTTATGAAACACTTGGCAGAAGTGCGAATCAATTAAAGGAATTTTACCGATGCTTTCATCGAAGAGGTATTTTTTAGAAACCTTGTGCTTGAAACGTAAATTTGCCTCTAGTAATTGGATCTCTCTCTGCAAGATTTCATTAATATTTAAGAATTTTAATTCTTCTTCTTTTTCACTCCTAAATTTGAGCATGAGAGTATCCATGATCTGGTTGATTTTGCTAATCGAACGGGTGATATACTGGCTGTAGTTCAAGATAGTTTGTATTTCATTCTTTTTAGCAGTTCCTTCAATCAAATCAACACTTGTCATAATAGTTTGGATAGGGTTCCTCAAGTTGTGAACTAATCCTTGAGTTAAACGTCCAATAATGGCTGCTTTTTCTTGAAATAGCAATTGCTTGGTCTTTTGCTCAACCAATTTTTCCAGGTTTTGGTTGAGATGAGCTAAGTGTTCGTTGAGTTCAGCTAGTTCTTCATTTCTCTCTTGCAAGCTTTTTTGTAGGTTGCGAATCGTCAAGTGAGTTTTAATTCTGCTCAACACTTCTTCGTGCTGAAACGGCTTAGTAATGTAATCAACGGCCCCAACTTCAAATCCCTTGACTTTATCTACGGTATCAGAAAGAGCTGTCATAAAAATTACAGGAATTTCTTGCATACTCAAATCTGCCTTTAAACGTTTGCAAGTCTCAAATCCGTCAATTCCTGGCATCATTACATCTAAAAGTATCAGATCGGGGCGAATTCGCTCTATTTGTTTAATTGCACTTTCACCGTTAAGGGCCACTAATACTTTGAATCCATACTTCCTCAAAAAGTCAAATAAAATATCCAAATTGGTTGGATTGTCATCAACAATTAAAATGATATTCCGGTCATTTTTTTCACTAATCATAGCGTTCGGCAGTTCTCATTACAAATTGTTAATTTGAGATTCATTATCGCTTATTTTTGTTAATTCAGCAAATATTCTTTCAGGATTTCTTTCAGCTTTGAGAGCTGAAATCCTTGGGCGAGCTGGCGCAGTTGGCTAGCAAATGGCTCAAATTGATGATCTAAGTTTTGTAGCCTCTGAGCCTCCTCCATAATTTCTTCAATATCGCCAATTTCAGCTAAATTTAACAGAGTCAAAATAAACTCTGAGGGAGGTACTGAGATTGGGGGTGGAGAACTGGAGGTAGGAGAGACAGGTACATCGAGGGAATTCACAAGCAAATTTTCTTCGACTTCTCCATAATTATCTGCCTGCTTTATCCCTAATGGTTCATAAATCCATTCTAACCCCATCAGCACCCGTAACCGTTCTAAGAGTTGTCTAACTTCAACGGGCTTGGAAAGAAAATGATAACCACTGACGCTACTTTCGGGCTGGCTACTCTGAAAAATGCTGGTTGACAAAGCCAGCAATGCCACATTTTTTAGTTCTGGTAACTGTCGCAGTCGCCAGGTAGTCTCGAAACCATCCATTCCTGGCATCATTAAATCCATTAAGATGGCATCTGGCCGATGCTTCACAGCTTTTCGGAGGCAGTCTTGACCATCCGTCGCTTCAAAAATTTCAAAGCCTAAGGGTGCCAGGAGATTTCGCAGCCAGGTGCGATTGACAGGGTTATCATCGACTAGCAACACTTTACGCTGAGGACCTGTAAAGCCGACGATCCGGCGGTCTGAATCTGTCGATCGCGCTACACCACAACAGGCCTCGACGCAAGGCAACTCTAGATCCAGCCAGAAGGTACTACCTTGACCTAAGGTACTTCTGACATGAATCTCACTCCCCATCATCTGAGCTAATTTTTGGCTAATCGAAAGTCCTAACCCTGTCCCTTCAATTAAGTGAGTATCTTTGCCCACTTGGTGGAAAGGTAAAAATATTTCTTCTAATTGATTTGCCTCAATCCCGATTCCCGTATCTTCGATTTGAAAGCGGATTTTTGACGCCAAGCACAAAGCAGAAGGGAGAGGACATTTTGCATTAATCACAGGGCAGTGGTAATCATTGGTTTCCCATAAAACTTTTTCCGGTTCTTCCCAGACTTGTGAAGCGACAAAACCCACTTTAAAACTCACCCGACCACTCCTTGTAAACTTAATGGCATTTCCGAGCAAATTCATTAAAATTTGTCGCAGACGCTTTTGATCTGCTCGAATGAAAGTAGGTAAATGAGAAAATTGCTGATAAATAAATGCAATATTATTTTGAGCAGCTCGCATTCGGAACAAGTCAGAAATTGATTTTAGAAATTCATTAAAATCAAACTCAACTAGCGAGATTTCGATTTTCAACGCTTCTAATCTAGACAAGTCTAAAATATCATTAATTAAAATTAAAAGATGCTGACCACATTGCTGAATTAATTCTATGCTTTTTTGTTGATTTTTGGTTAAATTTTCTTCCCCTTTGAGAAGTTGTGTATACCCTAAAATGCCGTTAAGAGGGGTGCGGAGTTCATGGCTCATATTTGCTAAAAATTCGCTTTTTGCCCGGTTCGCTGCTTCAGCAATTTCCTTTGCTTGTTGCAAAGCTGTTTCGGTTTGCTTCCGCTGAATATAAGCCCCTAACTGAGTCGCGACTGCATTCACCAATTCTACTAAACTGGCTTCTTTGGCTGATTTCGTTCGCTTGTAGAATACCAAGACTGCTAATACTTGACCCTTGGCGCGAATCGGAACCCCAAAACAAGCTTTTAGTCCTCTGGCGACTTTTTGTACATCTCCTAAACCAACTGGGTCTTCACAGCTGGAAAGATCTTCGATCCATTCTGGATTTCCAGATGACCAAATACGCCCTGGCAGACCAATCCCCATCGGAAATAGAAGCTGTTGACTTTGGTCTTTAAAATCCTGAAGCACCCGATTCCCTCGATGCCAACTTTGTTTGCATTCTAAAGAATTGCTACTAATAATCGGCGTCCAGGCTTGGGCAAAATCCCAATCTATAGTTTTACAAAATAAAGCAATAATATTAGAATAGGCTTCATTAAAATTTTCAGAGCGATCGAGAATTTGAGTTGCTTTTAATAATAACTGAATTCGCTCTTCAGCTTGTTTCTGCTCGGTGATGTCTGCTGCTGAGCCGAGAATTTGCTTGAGCTTACCTTCTGGAGTTCTGGCAAAGATGGTTTCTCGACTACTCAACCACCGCCAAGAACCATCTCGATGTCTGATCCGATACTCGTTTTCAAATATTTCACCCTCAGAGCCAAGTTCCATTTGTTGCCAATAATCAGAGAACCTGGCTACATCTTCTCGATGAATCAGGTGTGAGATCGACTCAGCATTCATGCTTTGACTCTCAGCAGGCGAGTAACCAAGAAGTTGGGAAATCTGGCGGTTGACATAGAGTGTGCGTCGCTCAATTACATCGTAGAGATACAAAATATTCGGGCTGGCTTCGGCAATTTGTTGAATGAAGTGATCGCTCGATCGCAAAGCTGCTTCTGCTTGTTTGCGTAAGCGGAGTTCGTCATAGACATCGCTGATGTTACGGGCCACCCAAATTGCAGACTCGCTAGACAGGGGGGAAAGGCGAGCACTAAACCAAAGTTGGCGATCGCTAAGGGTAAGGCTGTAATCAAAATGACTGATTTGCTGAGTTTCTACAACCTTCTCAACCGGTTGCCACCAGTCCTTAGCTGTTTTGTTTTGGAAGAACTTAGCGATGGTTTTCTGGATAATTTCAGGGTAAGGTTCACAGTCAAGGCTGGCATTCGTTGGCCACACTTCAATGGTTTTTTTGTGAGGGTTGAGAACCAGAATTAGGTCAGTCATCGCTGCAAAAACTGCCCGCATTTTCTGCTCAGAATTTTGTAGCTTTTCTTCTAACAATTGACGGTCGATAATTTCTTGTTGCAATTTTTGGTTGGTTGCTTCTAGTTGAGCAGTACGTTCTTGGACTCGCTGTTCGAGTTCGGTGTTGAGACGGCGTACTTCAGCTTCTGCTGCGATTCGCTCCTGAATTTCCAGCTTGAGCTGCATATTAGCTTCAATCAATTCTAGGGTGCGCTGCTTATATTGTTTTTCTAAGCTTGTTTTTCCCTGTCGCAAGCTATCTTCAATTTTTTGCTGTTGCACGATTTTCTGTTGCAGTTGCTCGGTATTTTTTCTCAACCCTTGCAGGGTGTCATCTATGATTTGCTGCAAAAGCTGGACGGCGGCTGGCATTTGAGCAGGATCTAAGGCTTGCAGAATGGTACTTTGATTGATGATGCCAGCTAAGTGACCGGCTGGGTCCACGACGATTAAGGATTGCAGGTGATACTGTTCCATGAGCCGCTCAGCTTGCCACAGGGGGGTGTGAACTGCCACTAAGACTGGGGACTTCATGGCCGCTCTGGCTGGGGTTTGCGCTAGATTGAGGCCAGAGGCTTTGCATTTGAGGATCTCTCGCTCAGTAATAATGCCAATGGGCTTGGGGGGCTTGTAGCGGGCGATGGCGTTGGCGAAGTTGGAGGGGGAGCAAATGACGGCGCAGTTTGTGCCTTGAGTTGCCATCTGCTGGGCAATTTGGAACAGGGAAGTGGTGCTGGGAAATGCGATCGTGGCTGAAGTCATCATGTCTGCAACCTGCCGAATTTGCAGTGATTCAGCGGGTTTGAGGGTTTTGAGTAGGCTTTCTGGAGTGATAACGCCCAGCAAGTGTTTCTGTTCGTCTAAAACTGGTAGGTATTTGAGTCGAGAGGTTCGTAACTGAGCGATCGCAGCAAAGATATCAGGAATTTCAGACACCGAAAGACTCAGGAAGTCTTTTGCCATAACTTCAGAGAGTACAACTGTTTCTAAAAAAGTCTCAGTAGGAGCAATTTCAACTGCTTGGTGTTCTGTAAAGATTCCTAATAATTTCTGATGTTCGATAATCACGGTATAACTAGCGCCTGCTTGGCTCATGGCTGTCAAAGCTGCGGACAAAGGAGTATCCGGAGACATTGCTAAGGGTTGTTGCTCGATCGCTGTCTCTAATAAATTGTGAATCTCATCCAGGTTTTGTAACATAGCGATTTAGCAGGCTGAAGCTTTAAGGGTTAATTGTAAATATTCTTGAAGGACTTTAAACAAAGCTGACTTAATAGATTTTATTATAGAATTAAATTTTCTAACAGTTCATTGAGTCTTTAAAAAATATTCGGGAATGTGCTAAGATCCTTTTTTGAGGAATTCCGAAAATCACCTGAACCTCTTTTTTGGCTGGATTCATCGCAGGAGAACTGGTTGGTTGTTAGGGTTGGGTCTAGGAAGAAAGCTAATGTTTTCTCCCTCAGCGGTCTCACCGACATTTAGGTGCTAAATTTTCCTCTTCAGAGCGGTTTACAGAGGTGAGCAGGAGTTCAGCTTCAGCCAGTTTTAACTGACTTTTGCGACCTGCTGGGGTATGTTGTCGGTTCTCTGAGAACGAAACAGATCTGTGCTAACTCAGGGAAGAGCAAAAGGAGAAACGATGCAATTATGAATCTGAAAACAGCGGTCACATCTCTTACCTATGCCCCGCGCTTCTTTCTAAAAAATCGCCCTTTAACTCAAATCGCTAAAGAGCAACTTAAGTCAGGCTCAATGAGCTGTTTTTTAGAAGAGACTACTCTCGAATTTCCCTCTAAATCTGGAATGTTAGCGGTCGCCAATGTTAAAAATCTCTCCGATCAGCTACCTGAGAGTTTATCTGTACTTTAAAAATATTTATCAGATCGGCTAATTTTAACCCCATTTAAAACTCTCTAATGATTCCTCCTTCAGGGATTGAATCTTAACAGACTCTCTCTGAGAAGTCATGGTCATAATTATAACCCAATTTTGGATTTTTTTAACAAAATAACTGGCTATCTTCTTAAACTTTTAAGCATAATTTGTTCTAGAAGCAACAGTGATGGTTGTTGATAGACTTGGGAAAAGTGATTGCCTCAGTCAGCAGTTGAACTCTACTTGTTTTCCGACCTATAGATGAACTAGCATCAGTCAGATGGGGGGAGCTGTCGAGAGAACTAAACGCCGGAGTTAGCTGGACTCAAGTCCAGTTTAAACTTTAAAAAGCTTAAATAAATTAGCTGAATGGCTAATCCATGATTAGCTATTTGGCGGAATCCTGAAAGAAGTGCTGAGAGTTATACTATAAGTTGATTAAGAAAAATTTATACAAAGTGCTACCCGCAGGTAGAGTGTTATGACCACCATTCTCGTCATTGAAGATGATGAATTAATCCGGGAAATTCTCGTACAACTTTTAGAAAGCCATAATTTCCGTATGTTGATGGCAGAAGATGGCTACTTGGGGGTGCAGGTGGCGATCGCTGAGCTTCCCGACTTAATTCTGTGCGATGTGCAGATGCCAGGGATCGATGGTTATGAAGTGCTGCAAATTCTACGACAAAACTTGCAGACAGCCACGATTCCGTTTATTTTCCTGACGGCTCAAGATGGCAGAGCTGACATTCGTCGTGGGATGGAACTGGGAGCCGACGATTACCTGATTAAGCCGTTTACCGTAGAAGAGTTGCTGGCTGCGATCGCCTCTCGATTGTCTAAAAGAGAAATAGTCACTCAATACCTTACCGAAACACTTTACCAGGCCCAAGCTCAATCCAACGAGCCAGTGGAGGAGAACCCGAACGGCGATGACACTCTTTCCCCAAGCCAATTAGCAATGCAAGCCGCTCTGCACAAAGCTTTAGTGGAAGGTCAATTGCAAATCCACTATCAGCCTCAGGTCGATCTCGCTGGACATATTAGGGGTGCAGAAGCTTTGCTAAGGTGGCAAAATTCCCAAGGACAAATGGTGTCACCAGCCGAGTTTATACCTTTAGCAGAAACAACTGGCTTAATCGTTCCCATTGGAGATTGGGTTTTGCTCAATGCTTGCACTCAAGCAGCTCAGTGGATCGCCACGGGAGCTGCTTCGTTTCGGGTCTCAGTTAACTTGTCGGAACGCCAATTATCAGAGCAAAACTTAAGTCAGTATATCCTAGATGTCTTAGAAACAACGGGTCTAAAGCCTAGTAATTTAGTCTTAGAGGTAACGGAAAGTACCTTCAGAAAAAATGACACTATTCCCCGTGCAAATTTAAGTGTTTTAAAAGCCTGTGGAATTCAAATTGCTATTGATAATTTTGGGAAGGGTTACGCTTCGTTAGGATATCTTAAAAAGTTTCCCTTTGATATTATAAAAATTAGCCCAAGCTTTATTAAAGATGTAAGTAGCGATCCTCAAAATACTGCCATTACTAGGGCTGTGATTTACCTCGCCCATAGTTTAGACCTGACTGTGATTGCTCAAGGAGTTGAAACAGAAGCAGAATTAAGATTCTTAAAAGAATATGAGTGTGACCTCCTTCAAGGAACTCGATTCGGCTATCCCAAACCAGGGGAAGAATTTGAAAAAATTTTAACGTTTGAGAATCATGTTTCTGCCCCAGCCGAAACAGAGCTATCCAACAAAGTTATTTCTTTGTGGAAATTTAAAGACCGAGAAATTTATGAAAACTTTTTCAACCTAGACGGAAGAAAATCAGCTTTTAACTATTAGTGAGACAGAGTGGCAACCGTTGTTAACGGAGCAATGCTAGCAAACTCATCAATATAACCAAGGCTCAGGAAGGCTCAAACTGACTAGCAGGTTTCGTTTCAGAGATACAATAGGATGAAGCCTCCGCGATCGCGAAGAGCTGGATATCGCTTGAGGATGCTACTGGATAGTAAGGCTGGGATGGAAAAGATATTAGTGGTTGATGATGAAATCGATTGCCAGATGGTCTTGGCGATGTATCTGGAAGGCCAGGGATATCGGATTGAGTGTGCAGGTTCCGGCATCCACGCACTCTCACTGTTTGAACGCGATCCACCGGCTCTGGTGATTTCCGATGTAGTCATGCCTGAGATGGATGGTTTTGAGTTTTGTCGTCGCTTGCGGAGTACCCGTTTAGGGCAACTGGTGCCATTTATCTTTTTATCCGGTCAAGGAGAGCTCGAATCGAAAGTCGAAGGCCATGCGATCGGAGGGGACGATTACCTCGTGAAGCCCTTCCAGCCAGAGGAAATTTTAGCTAAAATCAAGGCGCAGTTGGAGCGCAGCCACCGCATTCATGCTGAAATTGTGCGCTTGCTCCAAAATTCTCCCTTAGAACGGATACAGCAGCCACAACTACCAATCGCTCAGCCAGGGCCCCAACCTCTGCCTTTAACTCCCGCAGAAGAGCGAGTGTTTTGGGAAGTGATTCAAGGATATACCAATAAACAAATTAGCGATCGCTTATTTATCAGCCCCCGCACGGTCCAAGCTCACCTCAGCAGCATTTTCAGCAAGCTCCATCTTGAGAATCGTTCTCAACTCGTCCGCTTTGCCTTAGAAGGTGGATACAAACCCCCTGTTCCTTAGAGATAGCTTGCTAACACCTAAGCGATCGCGCTTAATTTTTTTACGTCAAATCTCCGATGTAGCTCCAGAGGCAGTCAGCAGACAATAGAGGGGTAGGTCGAAAGGAGATTACCGATTATGATTCCCTTTGATACTCACCTCCTCTCTCTCGAAGAGTTACTGATTAATATTGCTAGCTCCCGCCAAATCACTGCCTTTGACTTCAACTTCTTAAGCTTAGTGCTACTCTCCGGTGAACTCAATGAGGAAGATAAAAGAGCAGTTCAAAGAGTTTTTCACGCTCTCCGAAGAGGCTGGCTTACCTTAATTGGTGTTTCTGACGAACAACAACTTTCTACGATTAAAGTTTGGGCGAAGACGAATGCTGGTTTGTAAGCTTAGGTGGATTGTAACCTTCAGCATTCAGAGCTAATCTTCACGAGAGAAGTTATTGACCAGAAACATCTTTTGCGGATTCGTTCAGGTTCAAAGCAGAAAGTATTATAGAAAGCGAAAAGCTCCTTAATTCCTTATGCCTCCAGTGACCATAAAAGAGGGAGGTGAGTTAACGGCTAATTGATCTCCTATTCTTTGATAACTTAGGGCTGGCTGAAGAAGGGGGAAGGGGGAAAGGGAAAAAAGGGGGAAAGGGAAAAAAGGGGGAAAAGGGAAAAAAGGGGGAAAAGTGTAAGCGTTTTGAGGTCTAGCACCCAATTTGGGTGCGCTTGACAGGCTTTTCATGCTTAATGGACCCTTGATGAATGCAGGTTTTCGCTGGGTTCAGCAAGCCCTAACTAGAAACGAAAAATGAACAGCCTGTCGGTTCCCTGAACCATAATCTCTTGAAGTTAAAGTTCATTTTGTAGAGGCTCGGCATCGACTCTTTCTCCAATTTTCCCCTTCTTATCTCTCTTTCCCTTCCAAACTTGCTGCTACAATGGATAAAGCAACAAGCGGTGCTGTGACTGCTCTCAAAATTCTTTTACCTAAAGAAACTGGTTGAAATCCAGCACTAATTGCACACTCGATTTCCTCGTTTGTCCATCCTCCCTCTGGTCCTGTCGCAATCACAATAGAAGATTCTTTCTCTCTCTCATCAATCGTTACTGAAATATTAGTTAAAGCTGCTAATAAATGCGGTGATCTTCCCCGCGCTACACAAATAAATCGTTGTTTTTGAGAGCAATTCTGCAAGCCCACCCTTAGCGAAATCGGCTCTAAAATTGCCGGTATAATTTGACGTTCCGACTGTTCCGCCGCCTCAATGGCAATTCGCCGCCACCGTTCCACTTTCTGCGGACTCGGTTTTAATAACGTGCGATCGCTCACCACCGGCATGATACAAACCACCCCTAACTCTGTCACCTGCCTAACCACCTCATCAAAACCATTCCCCTTGGGCAAGGCGGCCATCAGAGAGACTTCAAGGGGCAACTCTGTTTGCACCGCAATTTCCTCTTGGATCAAGGCCGATCGCACCTCTGTCGTCTCCAGTTGCGCCAACCACCACCGTCCTTGACTATCCATCGCAATAAAACGATCGCCCCCTCCCAAGCGCAACACTCGACTTAAATAATGCTGCTGTTCAGCGGTCAGGTCAATAAACTGGTTGCGGACTTGAGAGGGAGCGATCGCTAATCGTTGAAGCTGAGCCATGTGATTTGAGATTGCAGAGTTTCGATTTTGATTTTATTCAATCTCAACTCTCCACTCACCCATTCACTTATTTCCCTTCTTTCACTTTTTGCAAATAATCCGAGAGTACCTCAGTCGCTAACTGAGTGATCGGTTTACCTTGACGGGCTGCCTCTTCCTTAATTTCATTGTAGATTTCATCCCGAACGCTAATCCGGCGGCGGACTTTAGCAGCTCCAGTTGTTGCTTCTGAGAGACTTGCCTGATTCCCATTGCCGTTACTAGACGTAACTTCTAACTCATTCAGCTCAGTTGTCATCGATGCAGTAGATTGGTAATTGGTTACAAACTGACGGAGGGATTCCACGCTCACGCGATCGCAAAAATCCCCAAAACTCTCACCCACTTGCCGACTTTGTTTAAAGTAAACAAATAGCGGCTCCAGAAAAGCTTCCAAGTTATTGATGTGTAGCTTATCCTCAATGGGTTTTGCCAGTCGCGTCTGGTCAGGAGAACCACCCACCCAAACTTGATAGGTTTCTGGCACACTCCCAACAAACCCCAATTCTGCCATATAAGGCCTCGCACATCCATTGGGGCAACCAGTCATCCGCACCACAAACTGTTCTTGCTGCATCCCCAGCTTATTCAGCAGAGCCCGAATTCTCTGGAGAACTTCGGGAATAATTCGTTCTGACTCCGTAATTGCCAAGCCACAAGTTGGCAAGGCCGGACAAGCCATAGAATAGCGCTCTAGCGGGTCGATCGCTGTTTCTGTTGGCACTCCACAACGCTTGAGAATCTGCTGAATGGCAGTCTTGTCTGCTGGTGAAATCTCGTATAGCAGCACATTTTGGTGGGGCGTCAGCAGTATCGGTAACTCATACTTCTCAACAATCTCCCGTAAAGCTGTTTTCAGTTGAAATTGACCTTCATTTTTAATCCGGCCATTGTCTACTGAAATGCCGAGGAACAGTTTGCCATCTCCCTGTTCATGCCACCCTAAAAAGTCTTCGTATTTCCACGCCGGCAGTGGTTGAAATTTAGCCAACGGTTTTCCAAAATACTCTTCTACTTGAGCGTGGAACCAATCGAGTCCTTTATCATGGATCAGGTATTTTAAACGAGCATGGCGACGATCGCCACGATCGCCATAATCGCGCTGCACCGCCACAATCGCCTTCACCAAATCATACACATCATCTTTGGTGACATAGCAAATCGGATCGGCCAAACGAGCAAACGTCTCCTCTTTCCCGTGAGTCCGACCCATCCCGCCACCTGCAAAGACATCGAACCCTGCTAACTCCCCAGCTTGGTTCAGAATCACCACCAAGCTGAGGTCCTGGGAATAGAGGTCAACCGAATTATCACCCGGCACCGTCACGGCAATCTTGAACTTCCGAGGCATATAATGAGTGCCATAAATCGGCTCTTCTTGGTCTGGGAAGATCGTGCCATTGCCATTCCGCTGTCTCGCCGCCTTCACGGCTGGATCTTCTTCCGCACTCACTGCTAGTTCGCCATCCAGCCAAATCTCGTAATAAGCACCAGTCTGAGGGGTCAGTAAGTCCGCGACCTTGTTCGCATAGCTCAGCGCATACTGGTACTCAGGACGATTTTTGTAAGGTGCTGGGGGCGCCATTACGTTGCGGTTGAGGTCGCCACAAGCCCCCAAGGTTGACCCTAAGTTTTTAATAATCGCAGAGAACGTTGCCTTCAGGTTTTTCTTTAAAATCCCGTGAATCTGGAAACCTTGGCGCGTCGTTGCACGCAGGGTGTGGTTACCATATTCATCAGCAAGCCGATCCAAAGCTAGGTAGAGCTTGGCTGGAATAAATCCACCCGGAGAACGGGTGCGGAGCATGAACTGATAATCTTTTTCCTGTCCTTTAACTCGATTGTCCCGGTTATCTTGCTGGTAAGAGCCGTGAAACTTGAGTATTTGCACCCCGTCTTCGCTGAAGTGTGTGGTATCCTCAAGCACTTCAGTAGCTACGGGTTCCCGTAAATTATTGCTGCGTTCTTTGAGACCTTCGACTTTGGAAAGCTTGCGGTTAGTAGCTGTGGGAGTGGGAGGTTTAGTCATGGAACCAGTGCTAGTTATAATAGAAGAAGCTGTTTGAATATTGCTTGACAAAATTACTCAGAAGTGCTTGATGGAAACAATAGCGGTAATCCGGTAGGAATTTCGCTATTTCGTTATCTTAACATGATGTAGATTCAGTAGCTTGGGCTCATAATTAAGACTTTAGAATTTTAGCGGTTGACCGACCCTCACATTACAGATTATTAACAAAAGGGAACAAATGGTAGATTCATTGATGTATGAGGAAGACACCTTCGTGGTGCTAGAGCCAAACCAGCCAGAACAATTTTTGAGTGCAGCAGAACTCCTAGAAAAGCTGAAGTTGCTTTTAGCTGAGCGGCCAGATAATTTACCGAGAGATCTGCAAAAATTCTCTTCGGTAGAAGCACAAGCTCAGCATTTACGGGACACCTACTGCGAATTCGATGTCGCCCCTGGCAAATTTTTGCAGTGGTACGCGGTTCGGCTCGAAAAACCTAACTAATAGGAAAGGGAAGAGAGGGAAAGGGAAAAGGAGAACTCTTTCCGACTCCCGACTCCCGACTCCCTACTCCTCAGCCCAACCTGCTACTGCTTCCCACCCCAAACCCCGCCGGACGATCTGAGGTTCATCTTGAGTTAAATCAATAATGGTAGAAACCTGATTACCGGGATCGGAACCATCATCGACGATGATATCTACTAGCTTTTGCAGAGAGTCAAAGAGTTCCGCTTTACCCACATATTCTGTCGCCCCTCGCACTTTCTCTTCCTCTTCACTGGTGACATGAGCAGAAGTTGAAATGATGGGGTTGCCTAAAGCCTGTAACAGTTCCAAGCACACTGGGCGATTGGGAACACGAATGCCTGTTGTTTTCCGCTTAGGTTCCATCACTAACCGCGGCACTAACTTCGTTGCTGGCAGGAGGAAGGTATAGGGCCCGGGAATTAACCGCTTGATCGTGCGATAGGCCGAATCGCTGACAACGGCATAGTGAGCAATATTAGATAGAGAAGAACACAGGAACGTGAGAGGTTTATCATTCGATAACTTCTTGATCCGCCTCACTCGCTCTACAGCCGACTTCGCGTTAAGATCGCAACCGATCGCATACACAGTATCAGAAGGGTACAGCATCACCGCTCCATCTTGCAGAGCATTTTTAATCTTCTCAAGTCGGTCTTTTTGGGGAGTGTCTGGGTGTACTTCGTAAATTAAAGCCATAACAGGTTAAAGGTTGGATGCCTCTCCGGGGAAAGGGAGGTGGAAAATTTAAGAATCAACAATCAACTATTAACAATGACCAAAATAGCCTATCTTGAATGTCCGACTGGCATCGCTGGTGATATGTGCTTAGGTGCCCTCGTCCATGCTGGCGTTCCTCTAGAGTACCTGATTGAGAAACTCTACGGACTCGGCATCTCTCAAGACTACCAATTGCGAGCCGAGGCTGTTCACCGCAATAGTCAATTGGCTACTAAAGTCTATGTTGATTTAACGGCAATTGCTCAGGAAGGGCAAGAGGGCAGCTCGATCGGGGATCGTCAGCGAGAGATTGATGCCACAGACTCTCCTGAACCAACCACCTTTAGCCACCATCCTCATCACGAACACCAGCATTCAGAAGCATCAGCTAGTCACCCCACCCCACACCGCCACTTGCCAGAGATTGAGTCCCTGATTATCAATGCGGGGTTGCCGGAACGAGCTCAAACCTGGAGTTTAGCAGTATTTCGGACGCTAGCAGAGGCAGAAGCTGCGGTTCACGGCATTGCCCCGGAGGCGGTTCATTTCCATGAAGTGGGGGCGACCGATGCGATTGTAGATATTGTGGGAACTTGTTTAGGGTTGGATTGGTTGGGAATTGACGAGTTGTACTGTTCACCTCTGCCAACTGGTGGCGGGACTGTGAGGGCGGCCCACGGCTTGTTAACGGTGCCGACGCCTGCGGTGTTGAAGTTGTGGGAATTGCACGCTTGTCCAGTGTATAACAATGGGATCGAGCGAGAGTTATGTACACCGACTGGGACTGCGATCGCTTGTACTCTCTCGAAACGTTTTGGCCCACCGCCCTCAATGAAAATTGATCGGGTTGGTTTGGGGGCTGGTTCCCGACAGTTACCCATTCCGAATATCTTGCGGTTGTGGATCGGGGAACGGGCAATGGAGGATAGTCCTGTGACTGGGGAAACCAACTTCTCTACTGAATTACTTCTGAGTGCTGGGAATGGCCAAGAAACAATCGCTGTCTTAGAAACGCAAATTGATGATTTGAGTCCGCAGGCGATCGCTTATATTTTTGATGCTTTGTTTGCGGCTGGTGCTGTGGATGTCTTTACCCAACCGATTGTTATGAAAAAGTCTCGCTTAGGAGTGTTGCTGACTGCTATCTGTCATCCACAACGTCAGCAAGCTTGCGAACATGTGATTTTCCGGGAAACAACGACGCTGGGAATTCGCTGTTCTACGCAACGAAGAACGATTTTACACCGGGAAATTCACCAAGTGCAGACTGAGTATGGCGAGGTGCGGGTGAAGATTGCGAAAACTGGAGATGCCATTAGTAATGTGCAGCCTGAATATGAAGATTGTGCTCAGTTGGCTCGGCTTCATCAAGTAAGTTGGCGAGAAATTCATCGTCTCGCTTTGCAAAGCTGGTATCATCGGCTTTCCAGTTAATAAACAAATAGATAGGGTTTGCTGAAGAAGGGGGAAAAGGGAGAAAAGGGGTAAAAGGGGGAAAAGTGCAAACGTTTTGAGGTCTAGCACCAGATTTGGGAGCGCTTGAGAGGACTTTTCAGGCCGTAAGTACCCTTCATGAATGCAGATTTTAGGTTTGTTCAGCAAGCCCTATTTAAACTGGCGGTGAAGGAAGGCGAGCGGGTCAAGGCAGGACAATTGTTAGTAGAGTTAGACCCATTCTTTAAAGCCTAACGACTACAGATAAGGCCTCAAGGATGTAGGCTCTCCCCACGATTGACGCGATCGCGTCAATCATTTTTTAACCCAATAAGAATTGGATAATATCTATAGCCTTTCTTTGAGGAATTGGTATCAGTCCTCTCACGGCAGGGATGTTGCCAATTTGGCAGAGATTTTTGTCATAAAACTTCAAAAGCCAGGAAGCGTGCGATGTGGCATCAAACTTACCTGGCTTATTTACCTGTTTTGGGGCTTCAACTGAAATGGGCAACAACTCTAGGTTCAGGGTGATTAGTCAATGGCGTCTACTGCATTTTCTGCGGCTCGTCGCACATCATTAATACCTCGGCTAATTTTAGCAGAGATGGAATCAGAGGTATTTTCAGCCTTCTCTTTGACTTGGTAGGCAGCACCTTGGAGATTATCCGTGTTTCCTTGAATTCGATTTTTGGCTCCCGTTGTTGCTTCTTTGGCGATTTCTTTAGCACCCTTCAAACCACCACGAGTGTTGTCCTGAATATTGGCAATGCCTTCTTTTGTATTTTGGCCGAACTCCTTAGCGGCTTGTTGGGCCCGCTCGCTATTTTCATCCAACTTCCGACCAATTTGGTTGAGTTTGTTAGGTCCTTCGTCGGCTACGCGCCGAATGTTTTCGGGGACATTGTTGCTAGACTTGGCGCTGATATGTTGCTGAGCATTCTCTTTCAGAAGTTGTGCTTTGGCTTCTGCTGCGGAAATGTGGGGATCTCTCGGATCGACATCACTGTAGTCGTTCATCCCGCCTTGGAATTCAGAAGTCACCATTCCGGAGGGAACTTCTTCTCGAATTTGATCGGCAGTTTTGGCTAATACGTCAGTGCTGGTACAGGCAGTGCCAATTAATAAAAAGATTCCCGCCAAAAATGCTGTGAAAATTTGTCCCAGCCGAATTTTTTTGATCGAAGCTGTTAGTTTGTTCATAAATGTGTTCGATTCCTGTGTTAAATTTAAATGCCTTCTGATTTTGTCAATAATGGGTTGTAAAAACATCAGGCATTTCCAAGCTTTTTATACTTTATAAATATAAAGATACTTACTCCATCTGCCCCAAGTTACATTCTGAAGTGATAGATTCTACAGCGCCCTAGTGAGGAAAAAAAACCCTCCTGGTCAGGAACCAGAAGGATAGGGGGTGTATCATCTCAAGTACAACAAGGTCTTTGAATGGATTATCCGCGAGGTGGCTAGCAGAAAACATCTACCTAATGGGTGAAGTTTTTAGGTTTCTCAGGCGGTAGGCAACGAGCGACGTTTCAAACTCCCTCTGCTGCTGGTTTCGGTCTGACCTCAACGACCAACCTGGAGACTACCCGACTTAATGGTTCGCGATCGCGGCTTTGAGGCTTTGGCAGAATTCGGCGATCGCAGCGAGTCCTGCTTCTGGTGTACCCTCTGCGAGGCGCTTGACCATGGCACTACCAACTATAGCGGCATCGGCGCCCCAGGCTTTAACTTGGCCGGCTTGTTCGGGGCCGGAGATCCCGAACCCGACGCCGATCGGTTTGTCAGTGACGCTGCGGAGTTGTTTGAGCAAATTTTCGACTCGCGACTCAAGACCAGTCCGCATTCCGGTAACGCCGGTGACGCTGACCAAGTAGATAAAGCCTTGGGACTGACGAGCGATCGCTTCGATGCGTTCTGGGGGGGTGGTGGGGGCAACGAGGAGTGTCAGTTCAATGCCAATAGTGCTGGCAGATTTCAAGAGGCTTTCGGCTTCTTCGAGGGGTAAGTCGGGGATGACTAAGCCTTGGACACCTGCTTGTTTAATTTGCTTGAGGAAGGGTTCGACTCCTCGGTAGAGGATGGGGTTGTAGTAGTTGAAGAGGACGATCGGCGCTCGGAGTTGGGGCGCGATCGTGGATACCATTTCCAGGACGGAGTCTAATTTTGTGCCTTTTTCTAAGGCACGAGTCGCAGCCGCTTGGATAACGGGACCGTCGGCGAGGGGGTCTGAGTAGGGAACGCCGAGCTCGATCAAGTCGGCACCGTTTTTGTCGAGGATTTGTAAGGCTTTAGCGGTGGTTTCTAGGTCAGGGTCGCCAGCGGTGAGGAAGGGAATTAAGGCACACTCGTTTTGGCTGCGGAGGGTTTGGAAGCGGTCGGAAACTGAGGTCATTGGTAATTAATCATGGGAAATTGGCAATTGGAAAGGGGTCAGGGTCAAGGAGCAATATAAAGATACAGCCATGCAAGCCCATCTTTGAGCGCTGATGAGTGGGTGAAAAACCCTTTACCAATGACCCATTATCAATTACCCCTTGCGCTTTTCTTCCTCGATTTCTGCTTGGAGTTTAGCGAGTTCTTCGGGGGTAAGTTCTTCGAGTCGCTTCTGCAAGACTGCTTCTTCGTAGTCTTTGACTTGCTGGTTATAGGTCAGGTTGTGAGTGAGAGCTCGAAATAAATAGGTCAGCAGCCAGCCAATTAAGCCGCCGACCAGAATTGCTTGGCTCCAGATGCCAGCATTGAGGCGATCGAGACCGACGACTTGCAGCAGCAGGTAAATGAACCCGCCTGCTGCAAACAGGCCGATGCCAATTCCAATTACGTCGATGCGTCGCATTTAGGCTTCTATCTGCCGCCGCTTGGGGCGAAAGTTTAAAAAGGGCGCCAGGAGTAACATACCTGGGAAGAACAGGAACATGAGGAAGTACATGAAGACCCGCTCAATGGAACTGGCGACGTACCAGCGAGTATTGAGGTAGGCGTAGGTGAGGATGGGCATTACCAAGAGGTAGGCTCCGGCCAAAACCACATAAAGTAGTAGAGCGGTCTCCATAGTGTTGTTTTAGGGAAATCTATGACAGGGTGAGTCGGGTGATGCTTGAGCGATCGCCCGAAGCTGATTGATTATTGTACCGCTTGGGGAGCTGCGACGGGGTTTTTGGCAATTTTCAAATTAGGGCTTGCGTAAATTTTGGATTTAGCTGTAATATAAAGAGCTGTGATTGTCAGTGGCTAACACCCACAACAATTTCACGCAAGGGGGCGTGGCGGAATGGTAGACGCTACGGACTTAGTGAAAGTTGAGCATCTGAGTAGAAATGCTCAGGATGAATGGAGTCAAAGTCGGTGAAAGCTTTAACCTGCCAACGCCGAGCTAAGCTCTAAGTGAACTTCCCCTGTTCCTGCCTCTAGAGGTTGGAATCAAAAGTGACAGTGAAGACTCAGCAATCTGAGGCGACTTGTAGAGCGATGGTGTTGATTGAGTTTGAAGCAATTCTGCTAGACTTCAAGGCTCGCAAACAGCACATTTAATTGCTTCTGACTTTTGTTCCAAGCTAGATGGGTGAAAGGGAAAAGGTCGCGATTCAAACTAAAGATGGTTCTTTTGAGAGATCCATTGTTGCCTCCCACAGGATGCAAGTTTAGTTTGGAAAGAACTTCAGGAACTGAAAACAGTGTAAAAGCTATATCTCTCAGTTCTGATTCTGTCGGTCTTGACATCAAGTTCCTTGGAGAAAGTGTAGAGACTAGAAGGCTCCTACCTGACTGGTATCTGAAGGGTACTAAAAGGTAAAGGCATAGTCCAGACTACAAACATACGTTGAGCGTGTGGTAGTGAAAACTATAGTAGTAAGAAAATCCGTTGACCCGAAACGGTCGTGTGGGTTCAAGTCCCTCCGCCCCCATCAAAGTTAAGAGTGGCAGTGCGACCGCTCCCATCCAACGATCCTCAAGCAAACCAAGAAGGAAAGGGAAGCTCGCAGCAGTGCTAATGCTCACCCTTGAGAAACTCATCTGTTCCCCAAGATGCTGTCTGGGTGAAGGAGCCACAGGGTGAACCCTGTAGCTCGCGGTCTGAATTAGACCGGGTAAGTAAAGGCAGACTTTGGCGAACGGTTTACCGTTGCCAAAGCTTCCACCAAACTGCGGACAGCGGCCACCATCGCAACTTCACTATCGAGGCGGTTAATCGCAGAACCGACGCCGACGCCAGCAGCACCAGCAGCAATGGCTAAAGGTGCGGTGACATTGGAAATGCCGGAAGCGCACAGCACCGGTACAGACACAGCGCGGGAAATTTCGTAAGCAGCCGCGAGGGTTGGAGCTGCTTTTTCAATGAGTCCTAGAGTGCCAGCATGGACGGGGGTAGCGCTGGTGCCACCTTCTGTCTGAATGATGTCAGCGCCAGCTTTAACCAATTCTGTTGCTAATTGCACTTGCCGATCGAGTTCCAAAATGTGGGGAACTGTGACAGAAAGGGTGATGCTGGGAAGGAGCGATCGCGTGGCGCGAGTCAACTGCAACACTTCCTCTGCTTCAAAGCGGCGACCTTGAGCGTAGAAAGCATCAAAGTTACCAATTTCGATGAGATCGGCACCCGCTTCCACTGCTGGCACAAACTTTTCTGGTTCCACGGCCGACACACAAATGGGCAAATGGGTTAATTTGCGGGCCATCTGTACCAAGGCAGCATCGGCGGCGATGTCAAGGAACGTTGCACCACCGAGATCGGCAGCTTTAACGGTAGCGGCCACTCGTTCCGCATCAAAATTATTCAAACCGCTGATAACTTTGAGCGCTCTACCAGAGTCAAAAGCACGCTGCAATTTGGGATGTGTGGTCATGGTTGGTTTTCAAACCCGTAAATTTCTCAGGATTATTTTGACACGGACTCTAGCAGTTTTCAAATCAATGAAATACCAGCGTAGTAGTCGGGGTAGGTGAAGCAATCTCTTAAATTTTTCCTCAGGATATTGAGTGAACCGGCTTCTCGGCGGTCGCAATTGTGCACAACCCAAGTCAGAACAGACAGAATGCCTGTGCTACTCAAACAGTATTTTGGTGTGAGAACGGTCGCAAAGGCTGCCAGTGGAAAGGCTTATGGAGAAGGATACAATCTATCAGGAGAGGGTGGTTGGAATTGATAGACATCTTCGATGACTTGTACCCAAGCATTCGAGAGAGACTCTAGGATGCGATCGCCTTTTTCCTTTGTTGCTGGTGTCGGATCGCCTAACACCCCGCTTTTGGTTAAATCTCGCGTTAGCCAAGCAAACGGCAAATTTCCTTCCATACTCAAGAGACTATTTTCTGGCAAACCGTGAGGATATTCAGCCACTGCTCGCTCCATTTTCACCTGCTCCGGCAAAATAGACAGCAGCAAACTGGTTTCCGCATCTCCGGCATGAATGCCTAATTCTAATTCCTTCGGCGTCAGCAGTTGAGCTGTTGCATTCGGCACTCGCCAAACAAAAAGCGGAAACACCCAAAAATCTTCATAGTTTTGGTGAAGATCCCGCGCCACAATTTCCATGATTTGTGGCTGTCCCCCATGAGCATTTAGCAAGACAAATTTGCGAAAACCAGCTCGATAAATACTCTCAGCGACTTCCTTCAACAAAGCTAATAGCGTTTGAGCGCTCAGGGTAATAGTACCAGGAAAGTGCCAGTGTTCGTTAGATTTACCATAATAAAGCGGTGGCAAAGCATAGGCCGGAATTTCTGGTTTTAGCTTGGCTAACGCTTTGCCAGTAATAGCAACACTAATCGCCGCATCTACAATTAAGGGTAAATGGGGTCCATGTTGTTCGATCGCGCCGATCGGTTGAACGATCACAGTCTTTTCCCGAGCTGGCATTGCCTGGATTTCTGTCCAAGTCAGATAGGGAAAGAAGCGCTCTGGTGGGATAAAACTGTGCATAGTCGTGTTTTTACCCTCCCTCCGCTTTCAGTGTAACTTTTACTACCCAGACAAAAATCACTCTAGTTCCTCGCCCCGATGACTCGCTAAAGGACCAAATTCTAAGCGCAAAAGCTGATAGCTAAATTTTACCAGCAACACCAGAGAAATTACAGACAAAATCAGGACGATGAAATACAACAAATGTTCTAAGCCAACTGTATTGACAATATCATTCGGCAGGGCAATCTGGGTACTGGGTATTTCCATAAATAACCCCAGGAGTAGGAAACCAATGCCATAAGCTTCACAAGTATGGTCCGTCAACTTTTCTCGGCGATTAGAAAAGGTTGGATAAAGTTTCAGCAAATTCATTAAAAATCCCCGTTCCTCTAAAACCACCCCAAAGCTAATCAAAACGTTGTCAATTCCCTCGATTAGAGTTTCAAGTTGATGTTCGTTAGCTGCATAATTTGGTAGTAACGGAACAGCAGTGATGAGAATGCGAATGGTGAGGAAAGTTACCAAAAAATTAAGGCAAACAATAAATATCCTTCCCGTTAAAAAACGGGAAAAGGCAAGCTTAAACGAAGCCATAGGGTTGAATCGGAATTTGCGAAGACAGCAGAGCTGATTATAACGCTTGTGGGGATACCAGAAGTGCTCACTTTTATGAAGTCTTAACGGAGTTCTTGCAGTTCATACCCAACGGAATTTTTCTTTAGATAGCAAAAAGCCAGAACCCCTAGGGGTCAGGAGCTGAGGTTGCCTCAATGTTTGTAAGGTGCAAATCTTGAAACGCTGATTCCCAACAAAAAACCCCCAGTATTGGGGGCTTTTTGATTGCGATTTAAAGACGGAGTTGTTAACTTCCTCTGTCGCAGCCGGATACTCATCGAAAACCGCCTTGAAGTTTAGCGGTAGTCACTACGAACAGCAGGATCGCGCTCGGAAGTGGGAGTTGTATAACGGACATGATCTTCTCGTTTGCGAGGCAGCAAACCAAACAAGCCACCTAGACCTAACAAACCTAACCAACCCCAATCAAAATCGCGATTATAATCGGTGTTATAAGTATCAGAACGAGGAGATGTGGTGGTTGTGGTAGTATTGTTATTGTCAGGAGTTGTAGTGGTTTGAGCAGAAGCTGGCAAAGTGGCAGGCAGAACTATTAAACCCGCTGCGACCACACCTGCACCAATTACTTTAGATAAATAAGAGCGATTCATTGCTGTAGTTCCTCTCTGGTTGGGAAATCTTTGAGTCTTTATCAGAATATCGGTTTTCCAAGGGTATAAAATCCATCTGTGGCAGTAAACAGTTGTTGCTACCGACTCATACTGGAGAAATAGAAATTTTTCATCAGGCTACTGACAGTTTGTAGCAGCGTTACCGACAGCCTAGATACCAGCCCCACCCTCAGAGGAATTTTAGCGGGTAGAGAGGTATTTTACTGGCTTTAGTAAACAGGATATTGACTAATTCTCCACCTAACTCAGGGGCAGAACTGAACCCCATCTCTCCCAGCTCGTCAGAGATTGAAGTTCGCCACCGAGTTGCTAAAGTTGGTTAAAACTGGTGGCCAGAGAATGAGTGGTTTTTAGTCAATTGCCAGGGATTTACACAAGCGGTCAGTGATTTAAGTTCTGAGCGGACTTCTGGAAAATGAAACAGCGCTGATGACCGAGGATTAGTAGACTTTCTAACTAGCAATTTCAGGAAAAATTGAGTGACTTTTCTAACCAGGCTCTCATCTTACCAGGATTCAATAAACCGTAAGGATCAACCCTTTCTTTAAAGTGTAATTGCTCAACATTAATTGTCTTCATCCCCCCATCTTCTAAAAGATAAGTGTGGGGATTGGCAATGAATGCGCCTTGGTCTTCGTGGTAGCGAATAATTTCATTCAGGCGTGATTCTGTGGTGTAGCGCAGAATTTGTAAACCCACAGCAAGGGTTCGTCCATTCACCTTAATAAATTCCAAGTGCATTAGCACTTCATCTCCATAATAATGATAAAGATGTTCGATCAAGTTTAACCCTCGATCGGGGGGAAAGATTGTTTGTAAATAAGTCAGGGAAGGATCGACACTCCGAGCGTGCAAGGTTGTATGATTCCAGGTATATTCAGCGATCGCTGCACCCTTACTGGCTTCTTGAGCGCTCTTTTCATAACAAATAATTCCCCCCGACTCCCGGACTAATTCTTTAAAGGGTTCTAGAGAAGATTCTGCTACCATTAATAAAGCACAATGTTTCCCCTCAGGAATAGCGCTGCGGAAGGCAGCAAAATACACAGGAATTGGCCAGGCGCAAATACAGATCAGTTTTTTGACGATCCCGTCTGAATCGCCGAGGGCTTGCCCAAAGCGAGTACAGGCCATAAAATCATCAAAAGTAACGATTATTTCAGCCCAAGCATAGGCAGGAGCTAGGGGAATTTCTAACTGGGTAATGATGCCGTTTGTACCGTAGGCGTGGTTGACTTTTTGAACTTCATCACCCCGTAATTCAATCACGCGGGGTTCGTCTTCCATTGTAACGACTCGAACCGCATGAAGATTGCCCCGATCGCGCAGTTGTCCATAAGTAATGGAACCGATCCCCCCGCTACCGCCTCCAATAAATCCACCAATAGTAGCGGTGCGGTAAGTAGAGGGAACCATCCGTAATTCCCAACCCATTTCTCGGGCTTGTTTATCAAAGGCTGCCATTTTGACCCCTGGTTCCACACAGGCTAAACCTGGTTGAATCCAACGGATTGCATTCATTTTTGTCAACTCTAAAACGATCCCGCCATTGAGGGGAATACACTGCCCGTAATTACCAGTTCCTGCTCCCCGAACTGTGAGGGGAACTTTGTATTTAACGCAAGCAGCAGCTACTCGTAATACTTCTGCTTCATGAGTGGGACGGACGACTAATTCTCCGGTTTTATCACTTAACAAAGGCTGCAAAACCGGGCTGAAGTGGTAGTAATCCTGGGATAGCTTGGCAATTTGAGCGCGATCGCGGATGATTTCTATGCCAGCTAATTCTGATGAGAATGCTTCCCAGTCGATGGGTGGAATGGCAGTTGCAGTCATTTTAAGCTCCTCAATGCGATCTCACAAGGTAAATAGGGGGATTTTAAACCACCAGTCAAGACAACTACAACAGCATTATTCTTCACGGTGGCGGGCCTGCGTGTATCTGAGGTTACTTTCTGGAAGTTATGCTAACAAGAGATCGTCTAATTCACCATAATCAGGTAAACTTGAGTCAATTTCCTTTCCTGTTCGTAAAACTCGTCGGTTATGCTGAGACCGCGATAGCAATTCACTGAAAGTTCTCGCGGTAAATAGCACTAAATTAGCTGGCAATCCTACTTGAATTCGCCCTACTTCCCGCAATCCCATCAAGTCGGCCGCAGTTTTGGCAACTATCGTTGGCCAATCCCCATAAGGTTGATCTAAGTGGGCGATGTGCACAGACATTTTGAAGACTTCTAAGACATCGTGATCGCCAAAACTATGAAAGGGATCGCGACAATTATCGCTAGCAACAGTAACAGGGATGCCTGCTTGCTTGAGCTCGTGCAAAAGTGTCACCCCCCGCCAGCGGGGCGTCCGGTGCAATTGTCGGTCTTGCAAATAAAGATTACACATGGGTAAGCTCACAATCCCAATCTTTGCTTGCTTGACTAACTCTAAAGTTTCTGCGACAACATCAGGAGATTGGGTTGCTAAACTACAACAGTGTCCGCAGACGATGTTCCCAGAAAATTGATGGCGGAGTGCAGTTTCAGCAATTTTTTTCAGAACGGAGGAATCAGGATTGCCGTTTTCATCAGCGTGGAAGTCGAGATTTAACCCGCGCTCTGTTGCTAGGGTAAAGACGCGGTCTAACTGCTGCTCTAAATCAGGATTCATAAAGGCAACACCACCCAGGATTCCCCCAATTTCTGCCATACGATTGGCTAATTCTTCTCCTGATTTTTCTTGAAAATAATCTAGAGAAACGAGAGAAACGAATTGTAAACTTAAGCGGTCGCTCCACTCATTTTGGAGGGCTTTAAACACCTCGAAGCTCTTAGCAGTTCGTTGACTTTGGGCATCAATATGAGTGCGGATTGCTTGAGTGCCATGAGCGTAGCTGCATTTGAGGCCAAATTCCATACGGCGGTAGACATCTTCCGCTTTCCAATATTTTTCAGCATCAATGCGGACTGCTTCGATCGCGCTGGCAAAAGTGCCGTCTGGGTTGGGCGATCGCTCCCAGATGTGCCCCTTATCTAAATGGGTGTGAATGTCCACAAAACAGGGCCACACTTGACCACCTTTTAGATCGACAACAGGCACATCAGCGCGATTATAAGGGCGCTCGGCGGGTTCACCGATCGCAGCCGAGATAATTTGTGCGATCGCACCCTCAACAATTTCTATATCTACCAAAGACACACCATCCCGTGTCTGGTTGGCGATCGGACCGCCAGGAAGCTCTGATTCTAAAAGAGACGTAGGAACGCGAGCATTTTTCAACCAATAATTGGGCGCTGTGGGAATCATAAAATTTTATCTACTATTGGCTATCGTTTGTTTGAAATCGGTCTCTACCTGAATTCCCCAAAAATACCACGTTCATTCCATCTTTTTACGGACCCTTGATGAATTCAGGTTTTAGCTTTTTTCAGCAAGTCCTATCGCTAGGTTCAGACAAGGGGAAGGCATTGTGGCAACGCTGAGGGTACAAGTCCTAGAATCCATCAGCGCAACCACCACCAACGATCGGGGTTTGACAAAAACGGAGGCTTTCCCTTTGATTTTAGTAACGCTTAATTATCTCGATTGACCGCACTTTCATGCCAGTTTTTAAGTAGGTAATCTGATAAAAGAGTCAGCAGTACAAAAATAATCACTCCTAAGCTGGTTGTCATGAGCAGCGCCGCAAACATCCGGGGAATTTCTAAATTGTAACTCGACATTAAGATTTGGTAAGCGATACCCGAGCGCGCGCCACCGGTACCTGCAACAAATTCTGCAACCACTGCACCAATTAATGCTAAACCGCCACTAATTCGCAACCCCCCTAGGAAATAAGGCAAAGCACAAGGCAAACGCAAGTAAATGAGGGTTTGCCAGCGAGATGCTTGATAGAGCTGAAATAAATCTCTTAAATTATGGTCAACGCTGTTGAGTCCTAGGGTGGTATTGGACACAATTGGAAAGAACGCAACAATCCAAGCGCAGACCACTAAGGCGGCGAAGGTATTATTCTTCAACCAGATAATGATTAAAGGTGCGATCGCCACAATCGGAGTTGTCTGCAAAATCACTGCGTAAGGAAATAAGCTTCTTTCAATCCACTTGCTCTGAGTAAATAAAATCGAAACCAACAAACCTGAAACTACGGCAGCAGCAAAGGCAGCAATGGTAATTTCTAGGGTAATCAATAAGGAAGAAAATAGCTCATTCCAGTCGTTAATCAGTGTTTGTAATACTAACAACGGTCCCGGCAGCAAATAAGGGGGTAAGTGCGTTACCCGCACGAAAATATCCCAGGCGATGATAACCAAAATGCCGACGCAAGCAGGAGCCAGGACATCGAGGGAGGTTATTTTTTTGAACCAGCCCTTCTTGGAGAGAGCAATTCCTTGAGAATCGGCACTATTGTTGATTTTTTCTGGAGGCAAGGTTTGCATGACTCGCACTGATAAAATTGAGCAATTCCAGGTTGACAATGAGAAGGGGAAGAAGGTCTCAGAAATTTCCTCTTCCTTTCGATTGTTTTTTCACACTCCTATTTGTTTTTTATCAGAAGAAAGTGGTATTCCTGCCACTGCTTCGCTCAAACTCGCAAAAATATGTTGACAGTATTCATTGCACAGTCGAGACGTGCGAAAATCTTCAGTGCGGGGGTAAGGCGCTTCAATCGCCACATCGGCAATCACTCGACCCGGACGTGCCGCCATCACGATGACTCGCTGAGATAAATACACCGCCTCATAGATATTATGAGTGACAAAAATGACGGTCCAGCGCTTTTGATGCCACAACTGTATTAACTCGCTATTCAGCTTGCTGCGAGTCATTTCATCCAAAGCACCAAAGGGTTCATCCATTAAAAGAATCCGGGGCTGAGTGACTAAAGCCCTGGCAATCGACACTCGCATTTTCATACCACCGGAAAGCTGGCGCGGATAGCTCTGCTCAAACCCATTTAATCCTACTAAATCAATGACTTCTTGAGCAGCCGCACGGGATTTTACAGCGGGTGTTCCTGCTAATTTGAGTGGCAAGCGGATATTTTCCAGTACCGTTGTCCAAGGCATTAAAGCAGGTTCTTGGAATACAAAGGCTAACTCTTGCTGAGGCTGATGTAAGCCCCATTCTATAGTGCCAGCAGTCATTTTTCCGAGTCCCGCAATCAGTCGGAGTACCGTACTTTTGCCACATCCAGACGGTCCCACCAAACTAATAAACTGAGATTGTTCAACGGTTAAATTCATTTCTTGCAAGGCAACAGTGCCATTGGCAAAAGCCTTGCTAACACGATGAAGGGTAATTGCTTCGCGAGGGTTCATATCAAGTTGGGGTTCGGTCATAGGTTCCTGATACTGGCTTGATAAAGAAACAACAGAATCAAAAATTAATTTTTCTGATTAACTGCTGTAAGCTGAGACACCCTTATTAATGAATTTTAGGGTGTAAGCATCTCGATAATTAGTGCCTGGCTTTACTAAGCCTACTTTCACCATTTCCTCCGCAAAGGATTGCCAGCGCTCATCTGTCATTGCTCCAATGCCTTTTGTTTCCGCATCTCCAGAGGTGATAATTCCATACTTTTTAAGCTGAGCTAAACCGTAGTTGAGGAGTTCATCACTCATTTGGGGATTATCTTTCTTGATGAGCTTATTGGCGGGAGCTGGATCTTTCAAATAACTGTACCAACCCTTAATGGAAGCGTCTACAAATCGTTGCACTAAATCAGGATTTTTCACCACCAGTTCTTTCTTAGTTTCAATGGTAGTGGCATAGGGATTATAGCCAGATTCAGCTAATAAAAATACTTGTGGCTCGA
The DNA here is from genome assembly GCA_050262755.1 of Actinomycetota bacterium. GTDB lineage: Bacteria > Cyanobacteriota > Cyanobacteriia > Cyanobacteriales > Microcoleaceae > JBLNEP01. The sequence continues at coordinate 39,696 of JBLNEP010000162.1, forward strand.
ATCCTCCCGCTTTCTTAACGGTGAGAGGTTCTGAAGTGAGATAACCCTGTTGAGCCGCTTCTGGATCGGCGAGAAAGGGAGCTACATTAAAATTATAAGGTCGTTTTTGATCGTCGGTAAAACCATATCTTGCCTTAAGAACAGGCCAGTAAGTGGTATTTGCTCCCGACCCAACTAAAATTGGCTTGCCTTTGAGTTTTGCGAGGGAATCCAGCCCAGGATTCGGGTGAGCGAGCAAGATTTGTGGGTCTTTTTGGAAAATAGCGGCAACTGTAATTTTAGGAATTCCTGCTTCTAGAGCTTTGAGGGTATCTGCTCCATGCCCCATAAAGAAATCAATTGCACCTCCCATCAATAACTGAGTTCCATTAATTTGAGGTCCCCCCATTTTGATGATAACATCTAAACCATATTCTTGATAAATTCCCGTAGCAATAGCTTGATAAAAGCCACCATGTTCTGCTTGGGCAAACCAGTTAGTTCCAAAGCTAATTTTGTCAAGTTTACTGGGGTTTGAGGCCGGGGTAATTACTGGAGAAGCACTGGGGGAGGATGTAGAAGTGTTGTTATTGCCACAGGCAGTTAAGATACCACTGCCAATTGTGAGACAGCCGTACAGGATAAACTTGCGACGATTGGTTAGATACATATCATTAAGTTACCGCAAACACAATATATTGCACGATCTTTACAATTATATCTCAAAACTGCTACTGCCAAGGGTGTTCAAGCATGACTAGGCGATGGACAATGGAGCTGGGTGAGCTTTCTAAATTGCCAAGACCTGCCAAAAGTTCACCAAACAGCAGGCTTCAAAAGTTAAACTATAGTTGCTACTCTTAAATTTTATTTCAATCCACCCATTTGCTCCCATCGAACAACCGCAACTATCACAACCGTAAAAAACTGTGTTGAATCCCAAACATATTGTTTTAACTTCTCATCCAGGCCGCTCTGGGGCAAAACCTCTCCCCATTCATTGGGGAGAAAATGACCCGATCGAGCGGGGACCGATCGTTGGAACAGTCAGTAACTTGGCTCACCGGAATGCGATTGGTACTCACTCTGGTTCGTATTCGGTTTATCGTGCCTTGGCGATTGCCTCTGGCGCACTGCAAGCGGATCACCGTCCTGATTTAACCAACACCTCTCCAGCGGTACATATTGGACCCCACCCAAGTTGGGGCGACCCCAATAAAATTGTCTGCCTCGATCCCTTTGGTGCTTTGGTGGGTGAAGTGTACACTTCATTTTATGAGCAGGGATACGATATTCGTCCGAGCATTGCTATCACAAAAGCTCACATTAATATGCCTGAGTTGCAAGATGCGGTGGCAAAGAAACGAGTACAAATTGATGGCACCATTGTTAAGGAAGGTGGCAACTTAGTTGTGACCAAGGTGGCGATCGATCCCGTTTGGTATTTGCCAGGAATTGCCAAGCGACTCAAAGTGGAAGAAAGTTTGCTGCGACGTATCTTGTTTCAGCAGACAGGGGGGATGTTCCCAGAATTGATCACGCGACCAGATTTGCACGTATTTTTGCCACCGATTGGCGGCATTACAGTTTATATCATTGGTGATGTCGCTCATATTGCAGACCCTGATAAGTTACTAGCTGTGCGGGTCCATGATGAATGCAACGGTTCAGATGTGTTTGGTTCAGATATTTGCACTTGTCGTCCCTATCTGGTACATGGGATCGAGGTTTGCATCCAGACGGCCCAAGAGGGGGGGGCTGGTGTAATTGTTTACTTCCGTAAGGAAGGGCGAGCACTGGGAGAGGTCACGAAATTTTTGGTCTACAATGCTAGGAAGCGGCAAGAAGGAGGCGATCGCGCTGATGCTTATTTTACTCGCACGGAATGCGTCGCTGGGGTTCAAGATATGCGGTTTCAAGAGTTGATGCCAGATGTATTGCACTGGTTGGGCATTACTCGAATTGACCGTTTAGTTTCCATGAGCGATATGAAATATAATGCAATTAGAAATTCTGGCATTGAGGTGATAGAGCGTATCCCGATTCCTGAAGATTGGATTCCCGCCGATGCACAGGTAGAAATTGTCGCGAAAAAAGCGGCTGGTTACTACACCCCAGACAAAGTGCCAGATGCTACAACCCTAGCAGAAACCAAAGGACGGGGTTTAGCAGATTAGCACGATAGAGGCGCCAGCGATCGCGCCAGATCACTCGCGCCTCTATCCGCATTATCAGTTTTTCCTCAGTCAGGTCACATCATGGCTAATTTGCGTTCAACCGTTATAATGAAAACAGATATTTGTGGATATACAGTTAGAGTCAAACACTTATCTCAATCAGAATTAAGTAGTTTATTAAATGAACATAAATTTTTTATTTCTGACGTTAGTGCTAAAAATGAAGGCAGTATTATCAAAGGTGAAGGTGATTCATTTTGGATTATTTTTCCGAGTGTGACCGCAGCAGCTTTAGCCGCGATTGAAATGCAGCAAGAGTTGAGAGCGATGCAATCTGGTAAAACAGAGGTAGAACGCTTGGCGATCCGGGTATCGATTACCTTAGGCGACGTATTACACCAGGATCGAGATATTTTTGGAGATACAGTGAATTTAACAGCTCGCATAGAATCGGTGACGCCACCCGATGAAATTTATTTATCACAGGCTGCTTGGTTAGCACTGAACAAAGCGGAAGTACAAACTTCCTTTGTGAATGAATTTTCCCTAAAAGGAATGAGCGAGCCAGAAAGAATTTATAGAATTGACCAAGACCACAAGACGCGCATTATTAAAAACCAAGCCATTATTAAAACTGATTTAAGAGGATTTATTGCTTATCAAGAAGCTTGTTCAATTAAAGATATCGAATATTTGCTAACCAACTTCGATACCTTTGAGAAAACAATCTGTGAGGACTACGGCGGCTCTATTCGGAGTATTGTTGGCGATTCGCACCTATTAACATTTCCCGAAGCTCACTCAGCTTTAGCTGCAATGGAAAGCTTGTGTGAAAAATGGAAACTGTTTATCGGTCCCAATCAAATCCCTTGTGGTTTATCGATTGGCATTACTAAGGGAAATCTCTATATTTTTCGAGCCTGCACCTATGGCAAGGATATCAATACAGCAACCCGTTTAGGAAGAGTGAGTGAAATAGTAGGAGCAGAAACTGAAAAAAACTCGGTTGTGGTTTCTGAGCAAGTTAAGCGGGAAGTGAGTGGCTCTAAATGGGAATATAAATTAATAAAAATTGATAAAAACGTGATTTTAGATAATATCTTAGATTATAGCCAATTTGATTTTTTTAGGGAAAACGATGTTTACCGATGCCTAGTGGAATGAATGGCAATATCCTATCTTTGTGCAGATGTGCAGGCAGAGGGTCAGCCGATATTTTAGGATGGATGAATAAAATGAGTTAGGAATTACCAACAGTGACGCAGCCGCAATTAGGGTTAGTTTGCATTACAGCATCTGAGCAAGTCCGCTTCCGCACCGTCACCCGCAAGCGACTGCTACAACTCACAGAAACTGAGCAAGAAAAAGTCTTGCATCAGTTATACGCCGACAACCTCAACCGACTGTTTAAAGCGCTGGATTTCTGCCAAGCAAATCAAATCAAACTCTACCGATTAACTTCTGCACTTTTCCCCTTCGCCGATACTTCCTTAGGGGAGAAGGTATTAGAGGAGTTCAGCGAGGAATTGCCCAAGATTGGCGATCGCGCTCAAACAGAAGGCATCCGCTTAGTATTACACCCCGATCAATTCGTGGTCCTGAGTTCAGATCGAGCCTCTGTCATTGAAAATAGCATCAAGATCCTAGCAATGCACGCCCGCATCTTCGATCGATTGGGGCTACCGCGCTCGCCTTGGGCGGCAATGAACATTCACGGTGGTAAAAGCGACCGCTCCTCCCGCTTAGTCAGCGTCATTCGCGACTTACCCGACTCCATTCGCTCTCGCCTCACCCTAGAAAATGACGAATACGCTTACAGCAGCACAGAAATTCTCATGGTTTGTTTAGAGGCTGGTATTCCACTGGTTTTTGACGCTCACCACCATATCATTCGAGAAAATCTAGAGAGCTACGAACATGAAAGCGTTGGAGAAATGTTAGCAGCAGCCCAGACTACTTGGCCCATACCAGCTTGGCAAATGGTGCATATTTCTAACGGACGAGATTTTTTTGCCGATCCGCACCACAGTGATTTGATTACAGTGATGCCAAGTTCCTACCGCAATGCTCCTTGGATTGAAGTAGAAGCAAAGCTAAAGGAATTTGCCATTGAAAAACTGCGGACTGAGTGGCTGACTCAAATCCCAGTTCTGAGCGCTTAAAAAAAATTTCTCTCCTTCTCCAACTCTCTAGGCAATCAGCTTTTTGCCTCTTTCCGTCATGACTCATGGGATTGAGAAAATGGTGCAGAGAAATCAGAGGTCAGTCAAAAAAATCCTACTTTCTCTAGATGTTTCCCGACTCCTACTCCCCAAGAGTTGCCACGACTCCTCAAGGCTTGTATGACTCACTACTTAATTCCTTAACTTCAGATTGTATCGCTTGTAGGATGAGTCCACAGAATCAGGGAGCTAAGTTAAAAAAAACTGTCAATGACAACCCAAAAAATCAAGGAAAATTACAATGGCAAAAGTGAACCCAATCCAAATTCAGAAAGACTTGAAAGGCGTTGACTATCCAGTGAGTAAGCAAGATTTAGTGAAGCACGCCCAGCAACAAGGGGCTAATCAAGATGTGCAATCAGTCTTAGAACAATTACCCGATCGCCAGTATGACACACCAGCCGAAGTCAGCAAAGCGATCGGCGAACTCGAATAAGAGAATTTTGCTTTTCCTAGAGGGAGCCTGCCTGTTAGTAGACAAAATCCCGACTCCCTAAAAACTGCTTTTTTTCAGTAGTGCGGGCATCTTGCCCGCGTTTTAGTAGGTCAATACAAACTCATCTTTTCTCTCAAGGCTAATGCAGACTTTTAAAATTTTACCATTAACTAATTAATCATTTCCGAAAACAGTAACCCCACCCCTGTAGCTATTTTTATGAATAACAACGATTGCTACTCTTCACCAGTAAAACCTATGAAGTTACTACAAAAAACCTTGACCCTGACTGCTCTGTCTGGAATTTTTCTGAGTCCAACGGCTGATTTAATGGCGGCTCCTCAGACACAAGTGCCAATTACCCGGATTGAATTTCTGGGTACTCCCACGGTTCCCAGCGAAGCAGTGGCTGAATTTGTTGTACCCGATCGCGATACGACTCGCTCTGCTTACGGCGGACAACTACGACGCTATGATGTTCACCTGGCAAAAATGTTTGAACTGACTGACTATGAATGTCGCCGTCCCGAGCGCAATTGGAGCCATATCGTCTGGCGGTATTTTGCCAATAATGGTGATGTTGCGATGGGATCTTTTATGGTTAGTTGTGACCAAGCTCGTGAGGTCGCAGAAACCTATGGGTTAGGTGCGACAGAACTCACAACGATTTACAATTCTGTTTCAGGAAATTCTCATCAAGAAACGCTTACTGTTCCCATTCTCGACATCACGGGTCGCAAAGTGCCCCAATGGCTGACTTTCGTGCAAAGAATCCGCCCGGAATTGGGCCGCTAGCTTTGTCTGCTCCCAACATTTGATCGGGAACGAGCGGGAAAATCCTCATCTTCCCCAGTTTTATTGCTTAATAATCAATCGATGATTCTCGCGAGGGACGGTCTTCTTCCTGAAATCTCACTCTCTTTTCTCTTCTCTCTTCGTTTTCCTCCCGCCCTCGCTTGTCTTTTCTTTTTTTCACCTGACGACTGACTTCTACAAATAAATCCCGTCGTAAGTAAGGATAATCGCTAACCCACACATTCCGACTTGGAATATAAATGTCTGAAACCTTGTTAATGCGACTTAAATCTTCTTGATTGGACATGACCAGCATCAGTGCTGCTTGACCCGGTGCAACTTCTTTATGGCTGCGGAGTAAAGGCACTTGCAACGTTGTCGAAAAGCCTGTTTTGTCGCCAACTTCTAGGTTGAGCCGCCGCTCTAGGTTGTCAACAATAACAAGCTGCCCTTTGCTATTCACAGTTTCTTCTTGGCTAATCACTTCTTCGGTGATCCAAACATCCAAAACTCGACCTTGCCAAAAACCGCAGTATTTATATTTGCGACATTCAATATTCCGCAAACTTGCCCACAAAACCGGACCCCACAGCCAGTAAAGACCAGCAATCAACCCTGTAATTAAAATGAATGGACCAGCGCTATTGCTAGCGAAATTGTAGACTAATACTAGGAAAAACACGATGACGGCAGAAATTAAGAGCCGCCTCAGAAAATCAGGAAGTTTACCCCAGTAATATTGGTATTGAGCACCAGTTGCGACGGGCGGAATTAAGTTTTCAAAGGTCTCGCGAGTTAATGGGACTAGCATAGGCGAAGGAGGGAAGGGGACAGTGGGGAAAAAGGGAAAAGGAAAAACAGGGGAAAAGGAAAAACACGATCGCACTCTTCCTTTTCTCCCTGACCCTTTTTCCCTTTCCCAACGTCATCATTTCATTACTAGCCAGTTGTATGAGTGAGTGGTTCGTCATGAACGATCGGTTACTGCTTCCTGACTGCTGTGCCGGTTTCCGGTCATTTGCGACAACAAGCACTCACCCCTCACTCATAACCCACTCGCTACAAGATTTTTTCTAATCCATATACCAGCGATTGTAATTGAAGCACCTTGCGGATGGCTAGCAGAACTCCTGGCATATAGCAAGCGCGATCGCTCGTGTCGTGGCGCAGGGTATAAACTTGACCCGGCCCGCCAAAAATCACTTCTTGGTGGGCAATTAAACCAGGTAAACGGATGCTATGAAGGCGAATTCCTTCTTCTGCCAGAGAACCCCTCGCCCCTGGCAATTTTTCAGTTTCCTCCACTTGGGGCGGATTAAATGTTTTTCCCATCTCCGCTAATAGTTGAGCGGTTTGAATGGCCGTACCACTGGGAGCGTCTGCTTTTTGGTTGTGGTGCAATTCAATAATTTCTACATAGTCAAAATATTGCGAGGCTGCCACTGCTGCTTGTTGAAGCAGCACCATACCAATTGAAAAATTTGGGATGACTAAACAGCCAGTGCTAGCTTTCTCAGCAAACTCAGCTAACTCTTGAATTTGCTCTGGGCTCAGACCGGTGGTGCCGATAACAGGGCGGATGCCATAGGCGATCGCAGAGCGGACATTGTCGTAAACTGATTTGGGATGGGTAAAATCTACCATGACCCCTGGCTGTTTTTCTTGGGATGCTAACACTAACATTCCTTGCAGGTCATTGGTTACTGGTACTTCCAAAGGCCCACAACCCGCTAGTTCTCCAGCATCTCGATCGAAGTGTTCAGGGTTACGATCAACTGCACCGAATAACGTCATATCTGCTGCGCTGGCCACGGCCTTCACTACTTCGCGGCCCATCTTGCCAGCAGCGCCGTTAACTATGACTGGGATGGGAAGTTGATTCGCCATACTTTAAAAAATATCCCTGAATTCAACAAAATTCTTCTTGGTAATGCCTAATTAGCACTCGTGATGTTAACTATTAGCGCTCAGTAATTATCAGCCCTATAATTATTAGCCCTAATCGTGATAACTAACATCTTGATTTATTATATAATTATTTGGTATAATTGTCAATATTCAGCAGGAATCGCCTCAAAATTGGCTCAACTGCAATCAGTTTGATTGGAGACATGAGTAATAAGTCCAAAAACTGGGAAGAAATTCCAATGAAAACTCTCCACTAAAAACTCTGGCATCGAATGTGGCTACCAAGTTGTCTCGAAATCTTGGGTCTGTGTTCTCTATCATAGCTAATCTGGGTCGCGCCCAAAATTGGGCAGGGGATCGAATGATTCCTGCATGGCTGGCGAGTGCAGCCTTAGTGACTTCGCTGCTGTGTATGCGCCAGTTAGGAGGCTTGCAAGCCTTGGAATTAGCGACCTTCGATCAATTGGTGCGTTTGCAGACCGATCGCGGTCCAGACCCGCGACTCCTAATCGTCGCTATCACCGAAGAAGATATCCAAGCTCAGCAACGTTGGCCCCTACCGGATCGGGTCATTGCTCAGACCTTAGCAGCTTTGCAAAAGCACCAACCAAAGGCGATCGGCTTGGATCTCTATCGCGACTTGCCCAAAGAACCAGGCTACCAACAACTGGTGACTCAACTGCAAGCGCCGAACGTGATCGCCATTACCAAAATCCATGACTCTGAGAGCGCCGGAGTACCACCGCCCCCAAGCGTACCGCCAGAACGCATCGGCTTTAACGATTTTATCATCGATGCTGATGGCGTCATCCGTCGCAACTTGATGTTGATCTCTCAACCAGACGGCCTGACTTTTTACTCGTTCTCTCTGAAGTTAGCGCTTTTGTACCTCAAAGAGCGGTATCAGCTTCAGAACAGCCCAAGCAACCCCAACTTGATTTCTTGGGGGAAAGCGACCTTCGTACCCTTAGAAGACCACGAGGGTGGATATGTTAACCTGGATGCCCAGGGCTATCAAATCCTGCTCGACTATCGATCGCCTCGTCGGGTGGCGCGACAAGTCACCCTAACCCAAGTCTTGCAGGGAAACCTAAACCCGTATTGGGTCAAAGATAAAATTGTTCTCATCGGTACAACCGCTGCGAGTAGCCGAGACCTATTTCTAACCCCCTACAGCCCACTGGAACGCCAAAACGCTAAAATGCCTGGTGTATTGGTTCACGCTCAGATGCTCAGTCAACTGTTGAGTGCTGTTTTGGAGGGTCGGTCTCTGTTTTGGTTCTGGCCAGAGTGGCTCGAAATCTTGTGGATAGGCAGTTGGGCCGCAATCGGAGGCTGGCTCGCTTGGCGAATGCAACACCCAGCTAAGTTAGGACTTGCGATCGGAGGCGCTTTAGTCGTTCTCTGCGGAGTTGCCTTTGGTCTGTTTAGCTTAACTGGATGGGTGCCATTGATGCCACCAGCTCTAGCACTAGCGGTCGCAGCCATCACCGCCACAGCCTACAAGCAGCTTTACAGTGCTTTTCACGATGCGCTCACCGGCTTACCCAACCGTGCCCTGTTTGTAGAGCGCGTGGAGCGGGCGATCCGCAATGCCAGACGCTACCAGCGCTCCCAATTTGCAGTGTTTTGTTTGAACTTAGACCGCTTCAAAGTCATTAACAACAGCCTCGGTCATATCGCAGGTGATACCCTGCTCCTCGCGATGGTGGAACGCCTCAAGACTTGCGTGCGAGCCACTGATACAGTGGCACGGGTGGGCGGAGACGACTTTGCGATCCTGATTGAGAATATCCAAACTGTTAGCCATGCGGCTGCTTTAGCTGAGCGGATTCACCAAGCACTGGTGCTACCCTTCACCCTGAATGGGCAAGAAGTATGTATGACAGTCAGCATCGGCATAGCCGTAGGGGGTGACTCCCACTATGCAGTCACTAGCAACGAACGACCCGATCATTTATTGCGGGATGCCCATACAGCCATGTACCGCGCCAAAGCCTTGGGAACCGGTCGCTATCAGGTGTTTACCACAGCGATGCACGCTTTAGCCGTGGAACGGTTGCAGTTGGAGATGGATCTGCGAATGGGAGTGAAACATCTATTCTCCTCTTTACCAGAGCAAAGCCATAGCCAAACCGCGATCGCGGTGCGACCCCCTCAGAGCGAGCCCGAAACCTGTTTCTCTAAGTTCTTACTGCACTACCAACCCCTCGTTTCCTTATCGACCGGTAAGATTGTCGGCTTTGAGGCATTAGTCCGCTGGCATCACCCCGATCGCGGTTGGGTTTCCCCGGTCAAGTTTATTCCCGTCGCTGAGGAAACCGGGCTGATCGTACCCCTGGGCCAGTGGGTGCTGCAAGCAGCTGCCCAGCAATTGCGACTCTGGCAGCAACAATTTCCCCTCGATCCGCCTTTGATGCTGAGTGTCAATTTATCGGGGAAGCAATTTGCCCAGGCGGATCTGATCGAGCAAATTCAGACCGTCGTGGAAGATTCCGGGGTCGCAGCTTCGAGTTTAAAGTTGGAAATTACCGAAAGTGTGGTGATGGAAGATGTGGAAGCTGCGATCGCAGTCCTCAAGCAGATGAAAGCCCTCAAGGTGAAGGTTGCCATTGATGATTTTGGTACGGGTTATTCGTCTTTAAGCTATCTAAGTCGCTTTCCGACCGATACTTTGAAGGTGGATAAATCCTTTGTCGGTCGCATGGAAGCAGGTGAAGAAGAGGAAAATATCGCGATTGTACGCACGATCATCATGCTCGCTCACGCTTTGAAGATGGATGTCATCGCTGAAGGAGTCGAAACTGTCCAGCAGTTAGCTTTATTGCGATCGCTGGGCTGCGAATACGGTCAAGGTTATTTCTTTGCGAAGCCATTACCGAGCGAAGCTGCCACAGCATTGCTAGCTTCCGATCCCCAATGGTAATCTGAGATTTGGGTCAAATGTTCAGCAGACTTTTGATGAAGTTGCCAGGTTCAAACTTATATTCTGTAGAAAATTTTCGGGAATGGGGACAAGGATGGAACCGATCCGGTTGCATTGGAATTAGGGATAAAAGTGGAAAGAAAGGATGATTTTTTGAATAAAAAACCTGAGTCAAACGAAGAGTTTCCCTTTCCTTGCTCAGACCGCTGCTACTGAATTGACTCTCAGAGTTTAACCCCAGCATGAAAGTTTAAATTGATGAAAAATTACCTATAAACAACGGATTTAAAAACACTTAAAATTGCTAAATTAGAGATTAGTAAGCTACTCTGATTTGCTCGTTGCCTCTGACATCCATTGCCAAGCGCAATCAAGTTGCATTCCCGCAAAGAATCCGAATGAACAGTTAACAATCAACCGTCAACCGTTAACCATTAACCATTTTGTGCCACAATGAAAAGCGGTCATTAGAGATTAGAGTTTATTGTGAGTCCTACTGCTGAAGCCTTTGATACCCGGAATACGGGATCGCTGCCTGCCGTTAGCGTTGCCCGTCGTGCTGTGTTTCCCTTCACTGCCATTGTCGGTCAGGAAGAGATGAAACTCGCACTCTTGTTGAATGTGATCGATCCCAAGATTGGTGGCGTGATGATTATGGGCGATCGCGGCACTGGTAAATCTACCACCATTCGCGCCCTGGCTGACTTACTGCCAGAAATCGAAGTGGTTGCTGACGATCCGTTCAATAGCCATCCGAGCGATCCCGATTTGATGAGTGATGGCGTGCGAGAACGGATAGCCCGCCAAGCAGAAATTCCCATCAGCCACAGAAAAGTCACAATGGTAGACTTACCTTTGGGAGCAACCGAAGACCGTGTGTGTGGCACCATTGACATTGAAAAAGCTTTATCTGAAGGGGTAAAAGCCTTTGAACCCGGACTGCTTGCGAAAGCAAACCGCGGCATTCTCTATGTTGATGAAGTGAATTTGCTGGATGACCACTTAGTTGATGTCTTGTTGGATTCAGCGGCTAGTGGCTGGAATACAGTAGAGAGAGAGGGAATTTCGATTCGCCACCCAGCTCGTTTTGTGCTAGTCGGTTCTGGCAACCCCGAAGAGGGAGAACTGCGGCCTCAGTTGCTCGATCGCTTCGGGATGCACGCTGAAATTCGGACGGTGAAAGAGCCTGCTTTAAGAGTCCAGATCGTAGAACAGCGATCGGCTTTTGACCAAAATCCGCAGCAATTTCTAGAGCAATATCAGACTCAGCAAGATGCTCTCCAAAAGCAGCTCGCTGAAGCTCAAGACCGGCTCAATTCAGTCGAAATTGACTACGATTTACGAGTCAAGATTTCCCAAGTTTGCTCTGAATTAGATGTAGATGGTTTACGGGGAGATATTGTTACCAATCGTGCCGCTAAAGCACTAGCAGCCTTAGAAAGTCGGGTAGAAGTTACCGTGGATGATATTCGCAGAGTGGTCACGCTTTGTTTACGACATCGTTTGCGGAAAGACCCCTTGGAATCGATCGACTCTGGTTATAAAGTGCAAAAAATCTTTAGCCGCGTGTTTGGTATAGAAATGGCAGAAGAGAATGGGTAACTGGGAATGGGTAATCGGGAATGGGTAAGAAAAAAAAGAAGGAAAAAGAACAAAATTGTACGACCTCTGTTTCTAACCTAGCGCTAAGGACCGATTGCCCCTTTCCGATTCCCGATTTCCCGCTACCAATCCCTACAAAAAAGCGAATTATCGGATTAGACCCCGGTCTAGCGATTCTTGGTTTTGGAGTGATTGACTGTCATTTGCACGCGGAGAAAGACAAAGATCATCCTGTTTCCATGATTGATTTTGGCGTCATAAAAACACCGGCCGGCCAGGAGATGGGACTCCGTCTTTGTACAATTTACGAGGATTTACACGCACTGATTGCTCAGTTTAAACCAGACTTAGCGGTCGCAGAAAAGTTATTTTTCTACCGCATGGGCAATACCATTAGTGTCGCGCAGGCACGGGGAGTTTTGACCTTAGTATTTGCTCAGGAGGGGGTACCACTGGTAGAGTTTACACCCGCTCAAATTAAGCAAGCTTTAACGGGCTATGGCAATGCAGATAAGTATCAGGTACAAGAGGCAGTGGCGAGGGAGTTAAACTTAGAGTATATCCCAAAACCAGATGATGCGGCTGATGCTTTGGCTGTGGCGTTAACAGCTTGGTTTGATGATGAGGTTGTCCCGAAAGCATGAAATTATAGAGGAGACAGTTATGATCGCAATTAATTCCCAAGAAATTGCCCGCTATCGGTCGGAATTAGCTGATAATCCAGAAGCGCTGAAAGCTTTGGATGAGATCGAGGACTGTGAAGGAGATGTAGAGGATGCAGCGATCTCTCTAGCCATTCAGGTGGGACAAGAACCCAATACCTCGGACAATTGGTTGGATGGATTAGCAAAAAGGTGTCGGGTTGCTATCTGTGAACAGCAGTTCCGAGAAGATTTGCTCAATGGGAATTTGAAAGCTATGGTTGCTTATTTAGTCGGAACAAAACTTTGCCCTCCGGTCTTAGCAACTCCAGTGGTAATTTATGCACTGAAGACTGGGGTGGATGATTTTTGTCATCCGCTCGATTATCAACTGCAAAGTGTTGATGGTTGAGGGTGAACTCGTTTTGTAGGTTGGGTCGATCTCAGCAACCCAACCTACTGGCTCTAGTTTTCGGGGAGGAATATCACCCTCTGCAAGGGCTTTTTGCTCTCAATAGAATTGCGACTACAGCCCCTTTATTAAACTTACTTGATGGTGGCTTCAGCAGTTGATGGCTCTAATCCGACTGCTTTTAAAGGAGAATCTTTGCGACTAAAGAGTTGGAAATAGAGAGAGACAAAGAATTCTTTAGTGGGAAAAGCAATCAAGGTTAAGGGATTAATCGTCACAATGATATTACGGGCATCGGCTTGAGCTTGCTTAACGATTTGTGCAGCAACCCAGTCCGCCGGCATGATCCCAATGGGATTGAGGGTGCTTTTAAACGGCCCTAAAATCAGTTTACGGACGACACAGGGAGCATCTAAACGACGAAGGGTGACTAAGTCTCCTAAAGCTCGCTTACTGAGTTCGTAAAGGGGACTCACCGCCGGAATCGCTTCTGCTTCAGAAGTATTGACCCAAACTTCTTTGCAGGCGATGTCTTTATTGGTGCGGACGGTGGCAAAAAAAAGTTCCATCAACCGCCAAGAAGAGAAGGTGTTGATTTCATAGGATTGCGCGATCGCATTTTGTGTCCGATTCCCATGTACATTAATGCCGTGGTTGAGGACGAGAATGTCAACTTTTTCGAGTAAATCCGCTAACTCTGCTTCTTGACCCACTTGCCAAGTGATGGTTTTAACCGGGAGGGTTTCGCCGTTAACAGTCACGGTCAAAGTTTCAGTTCCAGAAGTAAGGGCGATGACTTTAGCACCCGCTTGGTGCAGGTGTTTGAGGAGGACACGACCCAATGTTCCTGAGGCGCCTGTAACAGCAACAGTTTTGCCTTTGAGTGAGAGTGCAGTTCCTAACAATTTATCAACGAAGGTGAAAGTCCCGCAATAATAGGCTTCTTGATTATCGAAGTGATGCCGCCAGTGATAGGGGCGGTTGACAAACCAGCGAGAGGGAGGGGTCAGGAAGTTCCCTGGTTGGTGGGTTAAGTCTGTCAAGGCGTCTGCACCTTCTAATCCCAAACCCCGAGCGATCGCTCCAAACAGGAAGGTGAGAGTATAGAGACAACCGGCTAAAGCCCCCCAGTGACTAGCTGGTGTCCAAATCCAAGCTGTTACCCATAGAGACAAGCCAAACGCTAGCATCACTAAAGCTTCTGGCACGTCGTTACGCCATTGTGCCTCCTGGTAAATAGTATCGTTGGTAGGGGTGAGGTTGGGGCGGAAGACACGGTGATGCCATGAGTGCAACCGAGACAGGGGCGACCAATAATGAGCGAGGACGTGATAGAGGTCTCGCACCAATTCGGCCCAAAGCACGGAACCGAGTCCCCAAGCGGCTGCTATCCAGTAATTTGTCATACTCACATCGACTTTATCGTCGAGATATTTGATATTGTCTTTTTTGGAACATAGCTTAAAATGCCTTGAATAGCTAGTCTGTTAATTAACTTAGGTGTTTTAAGACCTGCAAAATGCGAATCCATTCACGATCTTTGTTGATGCAGGCGTCCCACCTGCAAGGGTTTCGCAACCTACACCCTAACTTTCTATTGAGAAAGATAGGAGGTTCTGAGCCAACTTTGCTTCGGTCGGAATCCAACCACCCGTTGCGCAATCAAATTGTTGCTCTGAGTTTACTCTCACCCTCACTTTTTCGGTGGATTTCCTGCTGTCTCCTGCTTTTTCGTAGATTGCATTTGCAGCAATTCTGGAACTGTTACGAACCGATAGCCTTGTTGTTTGAGTTGAGAAATAATGGTAGGCAAAGCCTCTATCGTTCTGTGGCGATTTCCCCCTCCATCGTGCATCAGAACAATTGCCCCTGGATGAGCTTGAGAAATCACCCGATGGGCGAGAGTGGTGGCGGGAGGTAAGAGATAATCTTTGGTATCAATTGACCACATCACCACCACATAATTCTTCTTCTTAGCGTAGTCTGCTAACCCGTTGTTAAGGCGGCCTCCCGGCGGACGAAATAGGAAACTTTTCGCTCCGGTTGCTCGATAAATATGGATAGCGGTATGATCGATTTCAGCCGCTGCTGTAGTCGCATCAACTTGTTTATAAAAATGATGCCAAGTATGGTTACCGATCGCGTGTCCTTCTTTCACGACTCGCTTGGCAATGTCTGGATATTCTTTCAGGTTTGCACCCAGGCAGAAAAAAGTCGCTGAAACCTTAGATTTCTGCAAAACTTCTAAAACTTTCAGGGTGTCAGGCGAAGGACCATCATCAAACGTCAAGGCGATTACTTTTGCTTGTTCGTGGGTCGCTCTATAAACAGTAGCACCACGGAATTGAGGGGGGGGTGCAAATACTAAAGGTTGTGCTGAAGGTTGAGGAGTCGGAGTTGCAGCCAATGGTGTTTTTGTTTCAGGAGGAACTCCTTTTAAAATATTTTTTAGCGAAACCTTTTGGGGTTTTAAGGATTGAACAGGAGGTGACAATTGATGTTTCGTTGTTAACTTTTTCTGAAAAATCGCAGCAGGCTTCGATTGCGCGATTGACTGATAACCCCCTAGCAACCCGATAGTCGCGCTAATAGTAACTAGCACTAACGTTGCTGTTAATTTATTATTCTTCACTTGAGACCTCTATTGTTCCTGACTAAAAATCTCTCTCCGGGAATTAGTAATAACTTTTAACAAGTTGATAGGAAGATTTACACTCAGAATTGCCGATGAATTTGCCCTGCCCTACTTAGGGCTTGCTGAAACAAGCAAAAATCTGCATTCATCAAGGGTTCGTCAGGTATTAAATCCTGTCAAGCGCTCCCAAAGCTGGTGCTAGACCTCAAAAGTTTGCACTTTTTCCCCTTTCCCCTTTTTTCCCCTTTCCCCCTTCTTCAATAAGCCCTACTTAGAGATAAAAAAATAACAATCATTCTGTTACCATTATGACTGACTCTCTTCAACGCTCAACGGTTCCTCAGTTAATTTTTTATTAAGAATTTGCTTGACCTCAAGGAAAGCCTCAGAAGAAGATCGGCGATCGCTAGATGTACCAGAACGCTAACTGTCTACTGAGTGTCTAAGTCGTTAGCTGATGGGCATCGGGGTATCACGCAGACGCCACCAGGGAAAGCTGCCACCCAACACAACAAAACCGTCACCGCAACAATGTGCCAGTTGGCCTAGTAGCCTACGACTGGCACAATCGGCAGGAATTACTCCGTAAAGTTAAAGCATAGAGTGTTCAGAAAACAATATGCAATTAACTTTCAACCTTCCTCAAACTTCTCAGTCTGATTTCATGACTTCTAATCTCGATCTAGATGCCTGCACTACGTTAGCCTGGCTTGACTTAGTAGCCAGTGAGTGGGATGAACAGGAAGGAGATGATTGGCTAAACTTGTGTGGTGATATTAGTGAAGGTGAACTGTATCGAGACTGGTTTTTGTGGCAGGATGTGGAAGTGACAGGAAAATGGGAAGCTTACGATCCGATTACCAATTCCAGGTATACAGAAATTGATTTAGCAAAACTGAAAGCAAAAATTGACCAAATAGAAGCTACCCGAAATTACGCAGGCGAAGGATTCGGTCTCAAGACTGCTTAAATATTCAGGAGAAAAGCAGAAATACTTTTCATTGCTGTTTCTATTTTCCTTTTTCCCCTGTTTTATTTCCTAAATATCTCCTAGCATTGGCACGATGGCAGCAATCAATTAGGATAATCGACCAAAATCTTTCACCGTTTGACGGTAAATTTCTGGCAACCCTGTATCAAAACATTGCCCCTTAACGAGATAACCGATCGTTCCTTCCTCTTCCCGTAATTGATCGAGACAGGAGGTTAGCTGAAATTCGCCTTTTTCACGGGCATTCGCCTTAATGTTCTCTTTTAAATATTCAAAAATCTTGGGTTGGAGTACATACATCCCAAAAACTGAAAAAAATAAATTCTCATCCATTGTTTTGACATGGAGGTACTGTCGAGCATAGTCTAAAGATGGTTTTTCATAAATTTTAGTAACCTGTAGTAGGTGCTCTCCCTCTGCAAACTCTCCTGCAATACAGCCGTAGTGGTGAATCAATTCTCCTGGTGTTATCCTTAATCCAATCACGCTTTTCCCCTGTGATTGATAAACCTCTAATAGTTGTCTGGCACAAGACTGATCCATCTCAGATTCATACAGATGATCGCCTAGCATCAGTAAAAATGGCTCCTGATTCACCCATTCAGCCGCGCAGAAAACGGCGTGACCGAACCCCTCTTGACTGTCTTGCGTTAAGAGGGTAATTTTATTGCCAATTGCTTGTAAATACTGGCAATATTCCTGATTTTCTTGATTCAACTTATTAAATAAATCTGGGGAAGGAGGCGCGCTAAAGAAGTCTTCAAAAACTTTACGATCGCTTGCTTGTACTATGATTCCTACTTCCTCAATCCCAGCACTTAGGGCTTCTTCAACAATCGCTAAAATAATGGGTTTGGCTCGCCCATCTCGGTCTATGATTGGCAATAACTCCTTTTTTACAACCTTGGTAACGGGAAACATCCGTGTCCCGAACCCAGCGGCTGGAATCACCGCTTTGCGGACTTTCCGGGAGGATGGAATCGTCAGTTTTAGGCATTGCATTTGCGGAAAATCCTGCTCAATGATTTCTATGACCTGCTGTTGAGTAACGGCATCTTTGACAATCAATTGTGCAGTGCCATCACCTTGGGAACCAACGCCTTTCCCTCCAAAAATATAGGGTTGAATAGGGGAATAATTCAGGAGTTGGTGGAGAATTGGGGCGGTTAATTCTGAAGGACAAGCGGGGATGAGATGACGGTCAAATTCGGCTTGGGCAAGGTTCATCAATTCCCCAATTCGTTCAGCATTTCCCTGCTGCAACGCTGCAACTGCTTCCTGGGTAATTTGGGCACTGATGCAGCCGAGATAGTGTTGAACATGAGTTTGGAGAGCATTGGCGGCATAGGGATAACAGTGATTGAGTTGCTGAAGGATTTCTTGAGTATTTTTGCTGGCACCCAAATCAACAATGACAAAAAATAAGTCTTGGGGGATCGTTAATTCGGTAATATCGATGCGATCGCCATCAAAGACCATCAAAATCGGTCGGTTGCCGTAGGCGCAAGCTTGATCCATACGACCACAGCGAGAAGGGGTGGTGATTTCCCCCTGATAGGCAAACTCCATTTCGCCTCGGAGGGTCATCTTTAAATCATAAATGCGGTTAAAGGCGCGGGCCACGAGGACGCAGAGGGCCGCGCTGGATGACAACCCTTTCTGGATCGGTAAATCTGTTAAGTAATTGTCAATCTCCAAGCCGCCAACGCGAAAGTGGGTCAGGAATTGGTAGGCAACTCCAGCGGCATAACTGAAAAAGTCACCCTTTTCCGCTTCCTGTCGCAGGGTGTTAGCATCCATCGGCAAACTGAAACGATCGAGGCGGGTGCCATCGTTGAGGGTAGCCTGGAGGATCAGGTGGGTGGGGTGTGGTTTGACTTCGGCGTAAAGACCCTGATTCGTACCCACAATTAAGGTATAGCCTTTCTCCAGCATTGGATTTTGGCGACGGTAGCCACCGGCCCAATCGCTGTGTTCGCCAAAGAGGCACAGACGGCCTGGGACAAAAATTTTCATGTCTCCCTCTTGATTAGTTTGGGTTGTAGGTGGGATTGAAGACCCGTGAAAGCGAACTGGGAATGGGGTTATGGCTGAGGGGTGGGGTGGAGGTATCAGACCCAACCGAACCCTCCAATTAGACCAATTGGCGAATTGGAACAGTTGAGGCAAGACTAGGATGGGGGTTGCCAAGGCTGCGATCGCACTCAAAGCCTGATTTTACCGAAGTCGGGTCAATACTAGCTGACTAGACAATTTAGGAAGTAGGACAATTGAGGCTGTTTCTTTCTGGCGGGACTGATTGAATAAAGTCATCAGGTAAACGATGAAACGAGAAGGACACGCCATGAAACTCACCACCAAACTTGCCGCGATCGCCGTTGCTACCCTCGGAACTGTCACCGCTTTAACTCCTGCCTTAGCTGCTATTAAATTCGGACAACAAGAAGTTGACCAAAGCAAATTTATCGCGATCGCAGTTCCCTTAAAGCGTGGTAATTCTCAACAATTAACCATTCTAGAGCAAGTTTCTAATAAGCGGCCTTGCTGGCAAGAAAGCCGCACCAGCAGCGGGCCAGTCAAAGTAAATCCTTTACTATTAACCTTTAATTTTACCGGTATTTGTAGCCGCGCCACCGACAGCAACGGTTATTCAATTCGTATTGCCGGCACTGATTTAGGCATGCGCTATAACATCAGCTTGCAGCGTACAGCAACCGATACTTTACTGGTTGGGACTGACCGTCGCAATCCTTATTCCGAACCGGTGGTCATTGGACGGACAGGTGGCATTACGAATGATATTAGTAAGATTCAGTTGACACCCGGTTGGCGGTTTACGAAGCGTACTTATAATGGCAAAGCTCTCGGTCATATTTATTTGACGAATGATACGACTGCGCTGTTACCTCGTTGATTAGAAGAAACCCGGTTTCTCCAAGAAACCGGGTTTTTGATTGCTCTTGGGAATCACTACTATTCTGAATAGTAATACTTGCTCAATTCAAATATTTATTACTTGCTATTCCCGTCTTTGTTTTTTTATAATCTTATCAGGTACTTGCCTACAGTCAATAGAGTAGCCGTAAAAACCACCAGCACGATCCGGTTGAAATTTACCTTGATAGTATCCATGAATTTTTTTTTCATGCACAATGCCTTAATCCAAAGCTGCTTGAGCTTCCTCGTCATTGAGATCCATTTGCCATCTGTACTGGTCTTGAGAGAGAGATGTTTAGACTGAAATTCAGGGCTTTTTTGTAAACTAACTCAAGTACCTTTTAGGTAAGCTACTCCTGCCAATGAACGTTGAGAAACATCTTGCTGATTAAAAGAGCCTTTCCAAAAATTGAGTAACTCCTCTTTATTTATACCATTCAAAAACAAATTTATCGGCTCTCCATCTGCTCTAGATTGTAATTTTTAATAGAGCCACTAGCACACAATCAGGTAATAATGGGCGATTAGGAAAAGCTCTGTTTTATTTAATTGGGTCATTAGCCCAGAGGTCTTTAGAACTCACTCAGTAAGCTAGCTCTATCTCAATAATAGTCCTGCAATTCAAACTTTCCCTATGGTAGAGACGTCAGAAATTACGCCTCTACCACCCATTACCCCTCTACAATCGACAAGACTGCCTATCCCTCTCATCCTCCGGTTCTTGCCACCCATAAGAAAAATGGCTCATCGCATTAATCTGCGGAAACTGAGAGTGAATCGCCTGCATTTGTGCTTCCAAAGACGGTCGATTATTTAACGGTTTTCCCCAATCTCCAGCCAGAGCAGGAATAATTTTTACTCCCTGAGGAGCTAAGCTCACAACTCGCTGCACCTGTGGCAAAATACAGCTCATATCTCCACAATTTCCATAGGACATCGCATGAAATTCCATTGAGGCTGGAAACCGGTCCCAAGGTTGCAACCGCGAGTCATATCCCCCTTCATTCACCGGTTTATTTGCATAGGGAAAAAACACAGCGCCTGTCGGGATTCCTAACCGCTGAGCAGGTTGAATTGCTAACCCCAAAAAATCTAAAATCCCTTGCACTGCATGACCCACCGTGAGTTGCCACAACTCCCTCTGTAACGTCTCAGGATTGGGAATAATCGGTGGAGGAACAGTCGGGATCTGTTGCTTACCTTGCAATGGATTTACTGCAACTTCCATCCCCCCATCTTTCCCTGTTGTTGCAGGAGCCATTGGCATCACTGGCGTCGGTTTTTTCCCTTGCCAAAGCGGTTCCCTCTCCCCTGGATAAAGTTTATTCACCGCTTGCACGTCACCAGATTTAATAAAGCCTTGACTCAAATATCGCTGAATTAAATCTCGTCCTTTTTGATTCTGTGCTCGTTGTAAAAGAACTTGCTGCGACGATTCCCCATAAATCCATAAATCCTGCACTTGATCCGCCACAGAATCAGCACCAGATCCTCGCATATAGCGCACATAATCAAATAACATCCCCTGGGGTCGCCGCTTCAAAACTGCATTGAGCATCTGATAATAATCTTGTCGCGCCTGGGGATTATAAGGATCGATGAAGGCGTGATTCGCTTGACTATCTCCGACTTGATCTTCAAAATTTCCGTTCTGGGTGACCGTTAAAGTCGTTTGCCCTTTACCATTTCTTGCCAGTGCTTGCTGCCTATCTGGTCGCTGAGAGTAGGTATAGCCAAAATTCATCGTAAATAACCAGGCATAAACCTTTAACCCCCGTTGCCGTCCCTTATTAATTGCCTTGGCCAACAGATCGAATTTTTCATACCCGGGGTTTCTTAAAACCGACGGCCAAACTGTCGGATTGTCCGCCACTGGCAGCAGCACTTGCCCGTTATAAAATGCTTCTACGTAAACTTGGTTGTAGCCTTTATTGACAACCTGGTCTAACACTCGATCGATTTCCCCAGGTCTGGCATCGCAGGGATAGAGACGCAGCCAAATTCCCTGAGTTTGTGGCCAGGTGCGACGACGACACTCTCCTATTTGCCTCGCGTGTTCTCCCAGAATATTAAAGTAAGCTTGTACCGCTTCTGGTTTCCCGGTCAAAGCAGCTTGGCGTAGGGTTTCTTTTTGAGCGATCGCGTCGGGCGATAATTTGCAATAGGCCAAGGTCTCCGCTTGTACTGGCTGCTTCCCAACCAATAAATTGACAAAGAGTACCAAAATAGCACTTGTAGAACTCCAGAAACGTCGCTGGCGTTGGCTCGGATTGGTCAGTTTTCCCGCAAATCTCATGGCAAAATTGAGTAGAGTTCGCTAAAGCAAAAAGACAAAACTCAATAGTTATTCAGCACCCGATCGAAATTTTCAGCAGCTTTATCCACACAAAAAAAATACTCGGAGCTTACTGGCCGCTCGAATCACCAGTAATTCTGAGTCACACTCAATTCAGACCCATGAAGGATAAAAAGCCATCGGTAGGAGGTCTTTTCCTTCTCCAAGTCCTGCCGATCGCTGTTTTCATCCTTCAACCAGCCTTGAATCAATTAAGCTCCTCTGTTGAGAGCCGCCTCCACTTGCTGGAATTCTTGCTCTAGACGTTGCTTCAATTTATTGGGCAAGGGGCGGTTGGGGTAAGAACTATAATGCCCTGCTAAAGAGTTGAGGGCCGTCCGCATAGTGGTAAAGGAGGTAAGCTTCTTCAGCGACTCGTCCCGACGGTAGCGAGCAGCAAAATCATTGATTCTCTGACGAGCATCTGCTTGAGCTGCCGATTTATCTGGTGTCCCCTCTGGAAGAGCGATCGCTGTCCGCAGACTGTTTACCAATGTTAAAGTGTCTTGGCGATAGTCCCCTGTCAGGGTAGATGGCAGGTTAGAACAGCTCATTAAGCCGATCGCCACAATTAAAACCAGGGCTAGCAGGCGGGAAACATAACGCTTCATAAGGCTTTGTAGTGAATTGAACAGAAATTTGCAATCAAAATTAACCTTCAGTCTAGCTTGGATTGGGACTGCAACGTTGATTTCTATCACAGCCTTTTTTATGAATCATATCAATGTTATTTTGTCAAGGGTTTTTCACTGAGAAAATCGCCGACCGATCTTGCAATTTTGAGGGGCCGATCCCTTTTAAATTTGAAATCAATCAATTCCTAAAAAATAGTTTTAACTTATCTCAACAAACAGCTCTCCTGGCTCTTTCCCTGTCATTGTAAAAAAACTTTACAAAGAACCCCAGTCTAAAATCCTTGAATCTGGCCTGCTTGGACCGAGAGAATCTGACTAGCTTGGAGCCAGTGGGAATCAAAAGCACCTAAGTGAGTCGTCGTGATCAAGGTTTGAAAGCGGTCTTGAATTGCCTCTAGCAGTTGATTTTGACGACTGAGATCGAGCTCTGCGAGCACATCATCCAGCAGCAGCAGTGGTGGTTCGCCCACCACTTCCTCAATCAGTTGCAACTCCGCCAACTTTAATGCCAACACCAAAGTCCGCTGCTGACCCTGCGAGCCATACTGCCGAGCCGGTGTACTGTTAATCGTAAACGCGACATCATCGCGGTGAGGACCAACCAGAGTCGTGCCTTGGTAGAGTTCTGCGGTCGCACGCAACCGGATTTTATCCAAAAACGCTTGCTGTACCGCTTCCGGCGAAGGTGCTAACAACTCACCAACGGCTCCAACACTCGGTAGGTACTTCACATCTAAAACCTCCGTAGAACCACTAATTGACCGATGCCACACCTTCGCCAGTGGCAACAACCGCTCTAAAACGCGATCGCGCCGCCGGATCACGCGGGAACCCGTGGCCGCTAACTGTGCATCCCACAAAGCCAATTCCGAATGAGGGATCGGCAACGGAGACTGGCCACCACCAGAAAAAAGCGCCCCCTCTTCTCCTCTCCCTTGCTCCCGAAAGCGCTTCAGCAAAGCATTCCGCTGCCGCAGAATTTGGTGATACTGATGCAAAATGTGAGCATAGATCGGCTCCAACTGAATCACCAAGCGATCGAGCCAGTTGCGCCGCTCTTCTGGCCCTCCCCGTACCAAATCCAAATCCAAACTCGAAAACTGCACCACATTCAGCACACTCAAGAAATCCAAATGACGGCGCAACGCTTCGCCATTGAGAGCAACCGTGCGACGGCCCTGAGTCCGAAGCGTCAACGTCAAGTCCACTACACCCGTCTGGCGTTCCAAGCAAGCATCAATTTGTCCGATCGGTTTCGCATCTTGAATTAAATCGCGATCGCGCAGAGCCCGGTGCGACTTGAGCGTTGACAATAACTCCACTGCCTCTAGCAAATTAGACTTTCCTTGAGCGTTGTCGCCCACCAAAATCGTTTTTGGAGCGCCAAACGCCACCTTCTGATCTCGGTAGTTGCGAAACTGTCGGAGGTGCAGCGTTTTCAAATACATGGGAATTGAGAATGGGTAATTAAGAATGGGTAATGGTTCCTGGTTAACCATTACCCATTGCCCCTTAGCGCCGAGACTTCTGATAAAAGCGGATAAATAGCTTTTCCAGCTCAATCCAGACAAACATCAAAGCGCTGAAACCGAGGCAAATACCCAGTTCTGGCAATGTCAGAACATGAGTACCGAAGAACGCTCTCAGGGGCGGTATATAAATCAGCATTAACTGCAAAGCCGTGGTGACGATCACGGCGCCCCAAACGTAGGGGTTGGTGAAGGGGTTTAACTCAACTGTTAACTGAGTATTAGAGCGAATCGCGATCGCATGACCCATCTGAGCTAAACAGAGGGTCGTAAATACCATCGTCTTCCAAGCTTCCCGCTCACCCTCATAGCCCGGCGCATGAGTCCAGTTATAAGACCAAACCATCAGTGCGATCGTCAAAATCGCAAAAATAATGCCGATGCGAATCATATAAGACCCCAACCCCCGCGCAAAAATGCTCTCGCGAGGACTAAAAGGCTTCCGCTTCATCACATTCGGCTCAGCGGGTTCGACGGCCAAGGCAAGAGCCGGCACCCCATCCGTGACTAAATTCATCCACAAAATCTGTAACGGCGTCAACGGTACATCTCCCAAACCGATGATCGGAGCCGCAGCGATGGTCAGAACTTCACCAATATTCGAGCCAAGGATGTATTTGATAAAGCGACGAATGTTAGTGTACACCACCCGACCTTCTTCTACCGCTTTAACAATGGTGGCAAAGTTGTCGTCTAGCAGCACCATATCGCTTGCTTCTTTGCTGACATCAGTGCCAGTAATTCCCATCGCAATGCCGATATCAGCTTGCTTAAGGGCAGGGGCGTCGTTAACCCCGTCACCGGTCATCGCCACAAATTTACCCAAACTCTGGAGGGCTTGGACAATTCGCAGTTTGTGTTCTGGGGAAACACGAGCATACACGCTGACTTGCTCAACCTGCTCCCTGAGTTGATCTTGAGTGAGTTTTTCCAATTCTTGACCGGTGAGGACGATTTCGTCTTCGCGGGCAATGCCTAAGTCACAGGCGATCGCCCGTGCCGTTAATTGGTGGTCGCCGGTGATCATCACAGGTCGAATACCTGCTTCCCGGCACTTCCGTACAGCCTCTCGCACCTCTGGCCGGGGAGCATCTAGCATCCCTATCAACCCTAGCCACACCATGTCTTGCTCGCTGGTTTCTTCCGAATTTTCCGGCGGCAAGCTGTCCCAAGGCTTGTAGGCAAACCCCAGCACTCGCAGACCATTGGCGGCCATTTCGTTATTTTCTTGAAGGATGCGTCTACGTTGTTCCTCGGTTAGGGGTTCGAGGTTATGGGCAACAACGAGGCTACTGCATCGCTCTAAAATCAGCTCTGGGGAGCCTTTGGTAAACATTAGATAATGAGCTTCTTGCGAGGCGATCGGCACTGCCCACTGGCGACCGCTCTCTGACAACTGGCAAATGACGCTCATGCGCTTGCGTTCGGAGGAGAAGGGAAACTCGGCAATGCGGGGCAACTGAGCTGTTTGTTGCTCTCGGTAGATGCCTGCTTTGCCAGCGAAGGAAAGGAGAGCGCCTTCTGTAGGATCTCCGAGGATCGTCCACTCGTTTTTGTCTTGTTGGAGTACGGCGTCGTTGCAGATGGCACAGCTCACCAGTAAGGATTCGAGTTCGGGATATCGTTCTAAGTTGCCAATGCTAGCGGTGGCTTTGCGATCGCTAAAGCTGCCAATGGGTGCGTAGCCTTCACCGGTGACACCGATGCTATGGCTGGCAGTATTGGCAAGCTGCACCACCATTTTGTTTTGGGTCAAGGTGCCGGTTTTGTCGGAGCAGATGGTGGTGACCGATCCCAAGGTTTCCACGGCTGGCAGTTTCCGGATCAAGGCATTGCGCTTGACCATCCGCTGAGTTCCTAAGGCGAGGGTGACGGTGATCACGGCGGGTAAGCCTTCGGGAACTACGGCGACGGCCATACTGAGAGAGACTTCGAGGAGGTTCCGGAAGCGGTTTAAATTCCAGCCACTCTGGATCATGCCACCAATGACAACGACCGCGACTAGAATTAGGGAGCCGGTGACGAGGACGTTGCCTAATTGTCCCATCCGTTGTTGCAGGGGGGTTTCGTCCTCTTCAACTGACTGAATCAGGGCGGCGATTTTGCCCAGTTCAGTTTGCATACCGGTGGCGGTGACGAGGGCTTTGGCTCGACCTTTGACGACTTCTGTGCCTTGGAACACCATATTGGCGCGATCGCCGAGGGGTGCGTCTTCCGCGAGGACGGAGTTGGCGTCTTTTTCAACGGCGTTGGCTTCTCCGGTTAAGGCGGCTTCGCGAACTTGCAGGTTAGATTCTTCGATCAGTCGCCCATCTGCTGGTACTTGTACCCCAGCTTCTAGCAGGATCAAATCGCCTGGGACTAATTCTTTGGCGGAGACTTCGGTAATTTTGCCTCCTCGCACGACTCGCACGAGGGGGGAAGCAAGATTTTTTAAGGCTGCTAGGGCTTTTTCGGCTCGGCTTTCTTGTAGGTAGCCGAGGATGCCATTGAGGATGACGATGGACATGATAGCGATCGTGTCCTTAAAGGGAATCTCGCCTGGGGAAAGCTTTCCGGCTTGCAAGTCGATGAAGTTAAGAACTCCTGATACGACTGCTACGCCGATCAGCATCAATAGCATGATGTTTTTGAACTGATCCCAAAGGATGGCCCAAGGGCTGCGACCCCCTGTCTCTTGGATTTCGTTGAGGCCGTAGCGCTCTCGCCGTGCTTCAACCTCTTGGGGCGTTAAGCCTGTGTCTCTGTCGCTGTTTAGCTGCTGGAGGGATTTGTTAATTTCGAGGGTATGCCAAACTAACGGGGAATTTGATTGCATAGGTTCGAGAAGGCAATGTGGCTAGAGAACGCCCCTTCTGGGGATCTGGGTGGAGTGACCACTCTGCTGGTTGCGGAGGGGCCGAGAGTAGAGAGGTGGTTATACCTCTTGTTTTTATTTTTACCTACAATGTCCCGGTAGGTTTTTGCTCGATCTTAGGAAGTTGGATTGGTTGTGAGAGTTTGCCGAGGATTTTAAGGAGTTAAATTCTTAAAGTGAGTCATTAAATTGTGGGTGGATTGTGGCTTAATTTATTTTCTTAGGGAATTGGGTTTGACAGTTTTAAATTGAGTTTCAGAAGGGAGTGCTGCTGTCAGAATGGTTTGTTTTTTGAACTCTTTATGCTTTTTAGTGGGAAGGGAAGCTCCGCTCTCATAAGGGATTTTTACTTTTTTTAGATTGAGCTATGGTTTTTCAAGGAAATAATCGCTGCTTTGCTAGGAGAGGGTTTTATTATAGCGCTATTTTGTGAAAATTAGCCAATTCACGAGGGTTTTATCGAGCAGCAAAAATTTCAGGGAGGGCTGAGACTTTGAGTGAGTTTGTCTGTATAAAAGGTTGATTGATTTGCGGCTGGAAGCTAATCAGGGAGTTGCTGTGAGTCCTGGTTACTCGTGCTTGCGAAAGGGAGCTGGCGCTCACGATGTATCCTCAGTTATGTTTACATTTTTTAACCTAAATTTAATTTATTTTTATTGACAATTTGTGGTTTGTGTGACAAATGAAGGGTACGGTAGAGGTGGCGATCGCATCTCAGCGATCGCAGGCGCGATCGCATCCCACTCGCCGATCCTGTCAGCGCGATCGCCCGCTGTCTCTGGATAGTTAACTAAGTCGCTGACAGCATCTGTCTAAAGGGGTAAATACACGCACATTCCGAGTGTTCCAGGAGGTTGCTAGACCTCGAACCCTTGAAATGGCAAGCTTTTGACCTAAGTTAGAGTGGCTAAGGCTTGGGAAGGTAGTTTTTACCATGAAGAAATATAAATACCTGTAATAATTTGTAATAAACAAAGTCTCAACAGCATTGTATAAAGGGTATCTGAAGGGTTGAGACGGCAGACAAAAGTTAAAAAACACGCTGGTTGACAAGGTTTAATAATTCTCATAAACCATGTAAAATTTTCTCAGATTTCTCGAAGGGCGGCCCAGGCGGCCAAAACTCTGAGGCTAGCAACCTTCGAGGGATGGAGTAAACAATCAGTAGTGGTAGCTAGAGTCTGTCAGCAGCCTTCCCAGGTTGGCTAACAGCCTGACAGCCTTTAACTGAATCGTTTTGAACCGAAACCTAAATCAAGCAAGTCAAGTAGGAGAGTTCGTCCATGTTTGATGCATTCACCAAAGTGGTATCCCAAGCCGATTCCCGTGGAGAATTCCTCTCTAGCGGCCAATTGGATGCCCTGAGCAACTTGGTTAAAGAAAGCTCCAAGCGGGCTGATGCAGTGAACCGCATCACCGGTAACGCTTCCACCATCGTTGCTAATGCAGCTCGCTCGCTGTTTGCCGAACAGCCTCAACTGATCCAACCGGGCGGAAATGCCTACACCAACCGCCGTATGGCTGCTTGCTTGCGCGATATGGAAATCATCTTGCGCTATGTCACCTACGCGATCTTCGCCGGTGACGCCAGCGTGCTCGACGACCGCTGCTTGAACGGTCTGCGCGAAACCTACCAAGCTCTGGGTGTTCCTGGTGGTTCCGTCGCTGCGGGCGTCCAAAAGATGAAAGATGCCGCCATCGCGATCGTCAACGATCCCAACGGAATCACCCGTGGCGATTGCAGCGCCTTAGTTGCTGAAATTGGCAGCTACTTCGACCGCGCTGCTACTGCTGTTGGCTAAAATCTCTCCACAATCGCATTTTTGTAAAGACGCGCTTTGTCGCCTCTCTACAAGGAACGTTCAACTTTTTGTACCAAAACGAAAGCAAAACAATAGGGAAAGACCTCAACCATGAAAACACCATTGACCGAAGCAGTTGCCGCCGCTGATTCCCAAGGCCGTTTCCTGAGCAGCACCGAACTCCAAATCGCTTTTGGCCGTTACCGTCAAGCTACCAGCGGCTTAGAAGCTGCCAAAGCTCTGACCAGCAACGCTCAGCGCTTAATCGACGGTGCCGCCCAAGCGGTGTATAACAAGTTCCCTTACACCACCCAAACTCAAGGGTCCAACTATGCCTCTACCCAAACCGGTAAAGACAAGTGCGCCCGCGACATCGGCTACTACCTGCGGATTGTTACCTATTGCTTGGTTGCTGGTGGTACCGGCCCTCTCGATGAGTACCTGATTGCAGGCTTGGATGAAATCAACCGTACTTTCGAGTTGTCTCCTAGCTGGTATGTTGAAGCCCTCAAGTACATCAAAGCCAACCACGGCTTGTCTGGCGACGCGGCTGTTGAAGCCAACTCCTACCTCGACTACGCGATCAACACCCTGAGCTAAGATTCGCGTGATGCCCGGAAAGGTAAGCTGCTGTTAGCTTGACTGGTTAGCGGTAGTTTACCTAGCCGGGCATCTTTGAATCTCTCCAGCTCTCGCAAAGACTTTTAACAACCTTTCTTTTTTGAAGCTAAATCGGGGAGAGGAAAAAAATGGCTGGTTTAAGTGCGGCAGAACGGTTGGGGATTAAGGCATTTGAAGAATCAGGGCCAGTGGAACTGCGACCAAACTGGGTTCAGGGGGATGTTGAGTTAGTCATCCGAGCAGCATACCGCCAAATTTTTGGAAATGAATACCTGATGTCTAGCGAGCGGGTGAAGAGCGCCGAGTCGCTACTGCTCCAAGGACAAATTACGGTCCGGAATTTTGTGCGGGTTCTGGCTCTATCCGAAACCTACCGAGCGAAATTTTTCTACCCAAACTCGCAGGTACGGTTAATCGAGCTCAATTATAAGCATTTGTTGGGTCGCGCTCCCTACGACGAGTCCGAGATTGCTTACCATGTCAATCTCTACAACTCAGAAGGTTACGAAGCTGAGATTAACTCCTACATTGACTCAGTAGAGTACCAAGAAAATTTTGGCGATAGTATCGTTCCCTATTATCGGGGATTCGCCACCCAAAACGGGCAAAAAACGGCTGGCTTTAACCGCATGTTTCAGCTCTATCGTGGCTATGCCAACAGCGATCGGGCTCAAAACCAGAAGCAAGGGCGTCTTACCTGGGAATTAGCCAGGAATTTGTCCTCGCCCATCTATACGCCTTCTAGCCATGCGCTAACTGGCACTTCTGGCGGAAACAGAGAGCAACTTTACCGGGTGAGAGTGATACAAGCAGCCGCCCAGTCTGCGCCCCAAGTGCGGCGGACTGCTACTGAGTACCTCGTGCCTTATGAGCAGCTTTCGAGCCGCTTGCAACGCATCAATCGAAATGGTGGTAAGGTGATGAGCATCACCCGCGCTTGAATCAGGTTGAGTCTAGTTGATTCCCTGCCAAGCAGAAGCCTTAATCTTGCTCAGTATAAGGATGCGGAAACTGTAGTCCAAAAAGCCAATTCTAGAGTGGCTTTTTTCTACTTAAACCCAAGACAAACTGAGCAGGCTGAAAAAGCTGCTTGAGTTTTCTATCTATTTAATACCTTAGCAAGATTTAGTACCTTTCTGCAAGCGGTTTATTGCTAGACTAAACACTCAGCTTGTCAGCGGTCAGTTGACGGTTAAAAATCAGCAGTCAACAGCCCTGCGTAGCTCCTCCCTAGGCGCTAGGCGCAGGCTTTGCCAATAGGGATGAGGGTGAAGCTAAATGACAGCAAAATGAATTTGAGGAGGATTTTAGGTGGCTATTACAGCAGCAGCATCGAGATTGGGAACAACGGCATTTAGTGAGACGCCCAAGCTGGAACTACGTCCCAACTACAGCCGTGAAGAGGTAGAAAACGTCATCCGTGCCGTTTACCGTCAACTTTTAGGCAACGACTATTTAATGAAGTCGGAGCGCCTACAGGGTCCTGAGTCTCTCCTGCGGGATGGTGGTTTGACCGTACGGGAATTTGTCAGAGCCGTCGCCAAATCGGAACTGTACAAATCCAAGTTCTTCTACAACAGCTTCCAAACTCGGTTGATTGAACTCAACTACAAACATTTGTTGGGTCGCGCTCCTTACGACGAAGCGGAAGTGATCTTCCACCTGGACTTGTACCAAAGCGAAGGATACGACGCTGATATTGACTCCTACATCGATTCAGCAGAGTACCAAGAAAACTTCGGCGAAAACATTGTTCCTTACTATCGCGGTTTTGAAACTCAGCGCGGGCAAAAAGCCGTTGGTTTTACCCGGATGTTCCGCCTGTACCGTGGTTACGCGAACAGCGATCGCTCTCAACTTGAAGGTACAAGCTCTCGCCTCGCCGCTGAACTCGGTACGAATGGCGCTTCTGCGGTGATCGCTCCCTCTGGTAGCTCTAACGGCTGGGCTTACCGCCCCTCTAGCCGTGGCGTTGCCCCCAGCAGTGGCTTCGGTGGCTCGGCTCCTTACGGGCAATCTGGCGATCGCCTCTACCGCGTTGAGGTATCTGGGATTCGGACTCCTGGCTATCCCAGTGTGCGCCGTAGTAGCAAAGCCTTCATCGTGCCTTACCAAGAGCTCTCCAACCACATGCAGAAGGTTCAGCGGCTAGGTGGTAAAATCGCCAGCATTACCCCTATCTAACTAAGAAGCAGCCTGTTACTTCCCAGCTTTCAAAGTTTGAGGAAGCCAGGTTCATGGTCAATGGCAAAACTCACCACAAAGCACAAATCATAATTGAGAGCTAGGAGAGTACAATGTTGGGTCAAAGTGTAGCTGGAAAAGCTGGAAGCTCACCTTCTGGTGCTCGCTGCTTCCGCTATGAAGTAGTCGGTCTCCGCCAAAACGAAGAAACCGATAGACAGGGTTATCCCATTCGCTCTAGCAGCAGTGTTTTCATCACCGTGCCTTACAGCCGCATGAATGAAGAAATGCGGCGGATTGCTCGGATGGGCGGCAAAATTGTCAATATTACGCCCTTAGCCAATGGCGACGATGCGGAAAACAACTAATCGCTAAGTGCTCAGTTTTTATTGCTAATAGCTGATTGTTGATTGCTAATAGTTGATATTAGAAGTTAACAATTAGCTGTTAGCAATTAGTTGTGTTTAGATCAAAGCATCATGCAGGATTCAGAATTAAGCTCGTCAGTCGGAAACGCTCCAGCCGAGGGCGAATCCTTAACGGTAGAGGGCGCACTCGCTAACCTGCGTGGCGAAGATTACAGCCTCCGTTATTATGCTGCCTGGTGGATTGGCAGGTTTCGAGTCAAGGAACCGGCTGCCATTGATGGTTTAATTGCAGCCTTAGAAGAAGTATCTCCTCACACTGAATCAGGCGACTATTCTTTACAGCGTAATGCAGCGCGGGCCTTAGGCAAACTGGAGGATCGGCGAGCAGTACCAGCATTGATTCGCTGCTTAGATTGCTCTGATTTCTACGTGCGAGAAGCGGCTGCTCAGGCTCTAGAAACGCTAGGTGATGCTCGTAGCATTCCGGCTTTAATCACTTTACTCGCGGGAGGAGTGGCCGCCGCGGTGCGAGTCCCCGGCAAACCTCACCTCGTGCAACCCTATGAAGCGGTGATTGAAGCCTTAGGAAGTCTCCAGGCAACCGCAGCCATTCCCTCGATCGCTCCTTTTTTAGAGCATCCAGTGGAGCGGGTACAGTACGCCGCCGCTAGGGCTATGTATCAGTTAACTGGAGAAGCAATCTATGGAGAGAGATTGGTCCAAGCGTTGAAGGGGAATGACTTACAATTGAGACGCTCAGCTTTGATCGATTTGGGGGCGATCGGTTATTTGCCAGCAGCTCAGGCAATTGCAGAAACTTTAGCAGAAAATAGCCTAAAGTTGATTGCTCTCAAAGGTCTACTAGAAACTCATCTTCATCAAAAAGAATCCCTCTCTTTGTCAGAGGACACGATCCAAGTAATGCACTTCATGGATTCTCTGCTGTAAGGGAGTAAACATTCAAAATGGTATTAGAACTCATTACTGCTGTCGAACAAGCTGATTCTGCCGATCGCCTCTTGCGGGCCGTCCAAGCTTTAGCAGCCGCTCGTGATGAAGCGGCCATTCCCACGTTAATGAAAGTGCTCAGCTATAATAATCCGGGCGCTGCGATCGCAGCCGTCGAAGGGTTAGTGAGCTTGGGAACTGTCGCCGTCGAAGCACTGCTGCAACTAGATAGCTACAATTATGGCGCCAGAGCTTGGGCAATTCGAGCCTTAGCAGCGATCGGCGATCCGCGGGGTTTAAAA
This sequence comes from Actinomycetota bacterium, assembly GCA_050262755.1. GTDB lineage: Bacteria > Cyanobacteriota > Cyanobacteriia > Cyanobacteriales > Microcoleaceae > JBLNEP01. The sequence goes on from JBLNEP010000162.1 coordinate 72,938, forward strand.
ATTCTACTAGATGCTGCAACCAATGACTTCGCACTCAGCGTCCGTCGGGCCGCCACTCGGGGTTTAGGCACTATTCGCTGGCACGAATTGCCAACCACAGAGGTTGCCCATACTCAATTACAAACGTGGCAGACTTTATTCACTGCCTCCCAAGATCCAGAATGGGTGGTGCGGTATGCAGCGGTAGTGGCTATACAAGGGTTACTCGCTGAGGTTGTTGCAACTCCTCCTGATTGGTTTTCAGCAGGAATGGCGCGGTTGGAGGAAATCGTCGTCACCGATCGAGTATTGGCAGTGCAAGCTCGTGCTCTTTTGGCGAAACAATCTTTACAAGAGCAGCAATTAGTGATTTGTTCGTAGTAACGACTCCAGCCGTTACTACAAACGGAGATTACTTAAGTAATACTTGGGCAATCTCGCCTTCTAAGTCAGTCTGGCTCAAACTTGTCAATATAAATACTTCTTGGACGGTTTTTCCTTGCCTTGCTATTAATTTAAAACCACCCCGAATCGGGACTGATACTCTTAAGGTTAAGTGGGGAATATGACCTTTCACTTTACCGATCACTCCCGGAGTAATGGTTTGAATGCCATTTTTGTAAGTAAGCCGTTCGAGAATGGGGATTAAACCAGGAATGTGAGTGGAATGATTCCAAACTAATCGGCCTTTTGAAGGTGCGTTCATGATAGTAACTCCAATTCAACATCCCCAGTCTAGTTCACCCTGTGAGGCTTCTGGCAAAATTCATCTCGCTGTGAGTTTTCAGTCAGACTAAGGAATTGAGGATTGAAGCTCGAAGGTTCGCCAAAATTCGCGACCCCTGTAAACAATTTCAAGCTTGCTCTAAAGGAGCCATCGTTAACCCAGCACGGCTTAACTGTTCATGGTATAACTCTGCTTGCTCTTGGGGACCGACCCAAACCGTAGCTTGACCCTCATAATGCACTTGGTTGGTGAGTTTCCAAGCGCGGTCGCTACTCATCCCTGGAATATACTTCACCAAACAATCGTGAACGTGCTGAAAGGTATTGAAATCATCATCAAGCACTATCACCTTATAGTTGGGATAAGGCTTGTTGGTAACTTGACTAGACCGCTCAGGAGCGATGGTTGGTGAAGAGGACATTGCTTGAACAGTCGCCGAAACTACAAAAGCCATACAGTAGCTAGCTTACTTAATATAACACACTTTGTAACAATAGTCAATGATTATGCGTTAGCGGTTGGCTCGCCACAATTGGGAGTCAGCAGGTTTACAAAACCGTCCTGAGGGCGGTGTAAATTCCGCCCTTGATGACAGTTCACTTCCCATCCGCCTTACTTCCACCGTTGCCAATTGTTATTAAAAATCGAAGTTCCCGGAAAGGCAATGGGGTTGCTATTTTGCTCAAGCCGCCGTTGCAGTGCTTCTAATCCCGGTTCATAGGCAGGAATTTCATCAATGAGTTGGTAAGGCATGACCCCGTTTTGCAAGGCAAAATCCGCTGTAGTGCCCGCCGCTGCACCGGCCGACCACTCAAAAGAATGCACCCGATAAGCGGCCGCCGCCGTGTGACTGGTGGCAATGCTTTTACCCGCCACTAAAAGATTATCAATTTTCTGGGGAATCATCGCTCTAAGGGGAATTTGGAAGGGATAAGCTTCGCCTTGGCCGCGACGAGTTCCTTCTCGTTCCTTGTTGCCAGGAGCTTCCGGTGGACTATTCGCCATGCAGGGATGAAAATCGATCGCATAGTGACCAATGCCCACCGAATCAGGATAAATGAAAGCACGCGATCGCCGCTGCGTTTCCTCGACCGATTTCAGACCTGCTGCTAAGGCCGGTGCATCTAAACCACCCACCGCCAACCACAAATCCCGATAAACGTTTGAGGGTAGATTTTCTTGATAATAATCAGCCCGAAAATTATTACGAGACATATCCACTTCCCAGACCGTAAAACCTTGAGGCTGGCTGAAAGTGGGACGGCCAATAATCCGCCTGCCCTCTCGCATATAAGGATATTTGGATAAGCCATGTGCTGTCCCCATCGGTGAATCTAATCCTGTAAGCAATCGATTATTGGGGTAGGGTTTTTTAACATGATCTCCAAGCTGCGAATCAGTGGTCCCTGCAACCAACCAATAGAAAAAGCCTAGAGCATTTTCTTCACCACGGCGGAGAGTTTCTGTCCGCAGACCCCCCATCCAGCCACCTGGTTGTAGTTGACCTGTGGCTTGTAATTGGTCGCGGGTGTAAATTAAATTATCCTGAGAAGTGCCGGGCCGGTAATCATTGCCCCAAGTCCAGTTTTGCATCGAAATGTCACCCGGATTGATTGGCCATTTCTTATAGTCTCCCGGGCGTTGTTCATCAGGTTCTACGCTCCAAATCCGGCGGTAGGTAAAAACGAGGGGAAAACTGGCTAACCGCTGCAATTCATAGCTGTAGTAGGGAGCGTATTGTTGGTAGAAAGCAGGGAGTTGGTGCGGTTGAGGTTCTGCTGTTGCCTGCATGGCAAAGGTGTAGGTAAAACCTTGGGTGCAGTAGGGGTCGCCGGTACTACTGGAGGAAGAAGGTTCGAGATAGGAACGGGGGTCAATTCCCAGGCGATAGGGAACGTCAGCAAGACCGATTAATTCGCCGGTTTCTGTGGCTTCAACGACATACCAATCAGCAGGTCTAGAAGTTTGGTTGGGTTGATTTGATGGCTTGGGTGAGAAGCGGATAATCGTTTTATTAAATCGCGGTGAATTTTCGTAGCGATAGGAGTCTTCAATGGTTTGGGACAGGGGTTCTGTGTTGAGGGGAGGAGTGCCAGCGACTGGTTGGTGTTGAAGGGCGATCGCACTTCTAATTTGATTTCCTGAGATGTCCAATTCTTTGATGACGGTGTTGGGAAACCATCTGAGGGTTCCTCTACCAGTTTTGGCAGCATCCTGCAACATTGTGAATAGGATTTTATGACCGTCGGCGGGTAGGAAACAGGATTCGCTGACCCAACAGGCACCTGGATTTAAGCGGTCGTAGTGTTGCTGAATTCGTTTCCGCAATTCCAAATAGCCACGGGGGTAGAAGAGGAGTTCGCGCTGAGTTTGGCGTTCATCAAGGGCGGAGGTTCCCTGAGCGGAAATTTGCCCACCCACCCAGTCGGTAATTTCGGTGAGACAAACGGTACGACCTGCGAGTAATCCTTCGTAGGCGGTGGCGACACCTGCGAGGCCACCACCTACCACTAAAATTTCGCAGGTTTCTTGTTGGTCTGGGGTGCGGGGTGGGGTGGCCCAGACGGGAGAAAGGGCGGTTGAGGTGGAGAGGAGGGAGAGCAGGAAACTCAGGAGGGATTTGCCGTGGAGTCGGGATAGCCACTGGTGGCGCTGCATGGTAGATGGGGAGTTGAGTGCTGACATTGAAGGTAGAGACGCGATCGCGCCTAATTGTTCATTCTGCACTATACGGGAGTTGGGAGGTAGGGTCAGGGGGTTCTGGGGTGCGATCGCCTCTTCCAGTCAGGGAGTCTCAAAATCAGGATAAAGTTCAGATTCAGAAATGAATTGACTGGTTTGTTTGAAAATTCCTTGATTTCCGGAACTCACTCTTCAGGATTAGCTAGGACTTGAACCCCATTTTTGCGATTACTGGCAAGCCAAACTTCGCTCAAATTTCCATAAGCTCTGTACTGATTTTTTTGAGTTCAGGCAGATGGCATTTGCAAGTTTTGAGGAAAAAAATTTTGCAATTGATTTTACTGATTGACAGATAGTAACCTTTCTTTTATACCTTTTAAGTAATTTTTATAATTACCTATTTTTATTTAGATTAAATTGAGATAAAAACGTGGATGATAAAACTCAATAAATAGCCGAAAAACTATGCCAACAACTAGCTAGATTACAAAACCAATTTAAATAGAACTTAAGGCTCTGATGCGTCCTACCTCACTACACACGCTTCAAAATTAATCAGATAAAATGTAAGCATCCTCAAAAATCTGTCCGCGCCGACGGATTCCGTTGTGATAGCGACTGTTTCAACCTATCTGTCTTCTGTCTTCTATCTTATCAATAAACCCATGCGTCCCAATCAACTTAAACGTAAACTCAAAAACGGTGAAGTTGTCCTCGGTCCCTTTATGAATTGCGCTTATCCCGCCTTCATAGAAATTTGTGGCCATGCTGGCTTTGATTTCGCCGTCATCGACCTCGAACATGGTTCCCTCCACACCCTCGCCGCTGAAGATTTATGTCGCGCTGCTGACTGTGTCGGCCTTGCACCAGTCGTCCGCGTCCGCAAAAACGATGGCCCCCAAATTCAACGAGCGCTCGATATTGGCAGTGCAGGGGTGCAATTGCCACAAATTCAAACGAAAGCAGACGCAGAAATGGCAGTACAAAACGCCAAATACAGCCCCATCGGTTCCCGTGGTCTTTCCTTTGGGACTCGCGCCGGTGTCTATACAGCCGCTGGGACGAATATCACCGCTCAACTCAATGAAGAATCCCTAGTGGTCATTCAGATTGAAGGCAAGGACGGCATCGATCGCCTCCCTGAAATCGTCACCGTCCCCCACATTGACGTGATTTTCCTCGGCCCCTACGACCTCTCCCAGTCCCTTGGCATTCCCGGACAAGTCCAAGACCCCCGCGTCACTGAGTTGATGAAATCCGCGGCTCAGACCATTCGCAGCGCTGGCAAAGCGATCGGCACCTTCACCGATAACCCAGAAACAGCTAAACGTTGGATTGATGTTGGTGTTCAATACATCGGACTCGGCATAGACGTTGCTATCTTCCTACGAGCCTGCCAGAGTTTAGTGAAAGCGGTACGGTCTTGAGAGGAAAACTTTACCATAACTTTGCAAATTGTGTAGTGTGATGGAGGACATTTTCAAAAAGCCCGATCTATACTGAGGACATGGGCCTCCTTAAGGCGAAATTAAGGAGGGGATCAACAAATTAGGTACAAAATCCTATGAAAACCGTATTAGAAACAACGGATTTGGATTATGCCTTCATGTTTACCTTTAAAAAGGTAAACTCGATCCAACTAGAAGGTTTTCAGCAATTTTTCGACGATCTTCCAGCCGATCCTTATATTAAAGGTAAGTATCGCTACAGAAGATTATCGCGGTTTATGATTCATGGGGAAGAGTTAATCAAACTTCCTCACGGCTACCTTTTCCAAAGTAAAAATTACAACCCGCTAATGGGTGATATTAAGCGAGAATTTGCAGAACTTGACGATCGGTTAATCGCGCTAGATAATTTCAAACAAATGCTTTTTGCTTTTTGCGATTCTTGCAAAATTCACCCAGAAGCAGAAATCGGAGTGCATCAAATTAGAACGACTTGTTCTCCTCATAATTTTGGCAATCCCGCACCGGAAGGGATTCACCAAGACGGGACGGATTTTATCGGGATCTTCTCGGTGGCGAGAACCAATATTATCGGCGGTGAAACTCACCTGTATATGGCGAAACGAGAGAAGCCGGTGTTTAAGAAAATCTTAAATCCGGGGGAATTATTATTAGTGAATGACCACCAATTTTACCACTTTACAACTCCGATCAAACCGGTTTCTGAGGCGGTGGGAACCAGGGATGTTTTTGTGCTGACTTCTCCGAGTTTGTTGACAAATTAAGAGGAAGTCATGGATGAGAAGGTCTGAGCGGTTTCCAGAGAAATGGTATTCTGAGCTAGTTGGCTCGTTCCGCTAATTCTAACCAATACTCAGTTGCAGTATCGATCTCGTGAGTTAATTCAGCTAAACGCTCAGATAGCTTCTGTAAGTCCGTAAAACCGCTGGGAGGATTCTGATAAAGAATCTTCTCAATTTCTTCTTTTTCAGCTTCCATCTGCGGAATTTTAATTTCGAGGGTTTCGTATTCACGCTTTTCCTTAAATGAAAGTTTGCGGGTTTTTGCTGCTGGCGTAGATGCAGAATCAGAGGATTGAGATTTTGCTTTTGGATTAGGAACTGGAGAAGCCGAAGGTTTAGCTTCGGCTTCTTCTTCCTCTTTTTTATAATCCAAATAGACCGAATAATTGCCAGGGTACTCGCGCACATTACCACCGGGTTCTAAAGCAAAAACTTTATCAATGGTGCGGTCCAGAAAATAGCGGTCGTGGGAAACCACAATCACACAACCATTAAAATCTTCCAAATAATCTTCTAGGACCGCCAAGGTTTGTACATCTAAATCGTTGGTCGGTTCGTCCAAAATCAACAGATTTGGCGCACTCATCAGCACCCGCAAGAGAAATAACCGCCGTTTCTCACCCCCAGAAAGCTTATGAATGGGTGCATATTGTTGATTAGGTTCAAATAAAAACCGTTCCAACATTTGAGAAGCGGTAATAATACTTCCATCTGCCGTTTTTACCAATTCTGCGATACTTTTCAGGTATTCGATCACTCGTTGGTTTTCATTGAGTAGCAGATTGTCGGAGTGCTGATCGAAATAGCCAATTTGGATCGTGGAACCCATTTCTACTGTGCCAGAATCTGGCTGCACTCGTCCGGTGATGATATCCATCAGCGTAGATTTTCCAGCCCCGTTACTACCAATAATACCGACGCGGTCTTCTGGGCTAAAACTGTAGGTAAAGTCTTTGATGAGGATGCGGTCGTTGTAGGCTTTACAGATATTGGTGAGTTCAACAACTTTCTTGCCAATGCGACGACCAGCGGTAGAAATATCGACTTTTCCCTGTGCTTTTTTAAATTCTTGTGCTTGCATTTCCCGAATGCGCTCGATCCGGGCTTTTTGCTTGGTACTGCGGGCTTTTGGTCCTCGCTTCAGCCATTCTAATTCTCGTCGCAATACCCCTCGATGTTTGCGCTGGGTACTAAGGGCAGATTCCTCAGCTTCGGCTTTTTTTTCCAAGTAGTAAGCGTAGTTGCCAGAGTAAGCATAGAGGTCTCCCCGATCGATTTCTATAATGCGATTCGTCACGCGGTCCAAAAAGTAGCGGTCGTGGGTGATAAGTAATAGTGCACCTCGGTAGCGCTTCAAATAATTTTGTAACCACTCAACGGAGAGTGCATCCAGGTGGTTGGTTGGTTCATCCATGAGTAATACATCGGGTTCTGATAGCAACGCCGTTGCTAGCGCAATTCGCTTACGATAGCCACCCGAAAGATCGCCGATTTTAGCTTCAAAATCCTGGATTCCTAATTTGCTGAGAATGATTTTGGCATTGGTTTCTAGTTCAAGAGCTCCGATTTCTTCCATGCGGTGAGAGACGATAGATAGACGTGCCATTAATTTTTCGGCATCGCCATGTCCATGAGCCAATTTATCAGAAAGTTCTTCATATTCGCGGACAACCGCCATTTGTTCGCCGCTATCAGCAAATATTTGCTCTAAAACAGTGCGGTTTTCGTCTAAATCTGGCTGTTGAGGCAAGTAAGCGATTTTAGCTCCTGAGTTAACCCACATTTCGCCGCCATCAATGGGTTCTAATCCAGCTATCATTTTCAGCAAGGTGGATTTCCCGGAGCCGTTGGTCCCAATGAGGCCGACTTTATCGCCTTCATTCAGGCTAAAGCTGGCATCTTTTAGAATTTCTTTGATGCCGAAGTCTTTTTTAAGCGATCGCAGTGTAAAGAGAGTCATAAGTACAGAGGAGCTACCTATTATTTAGTTTAGCGCTGTATTGGCTCGGAATGTAGGATCGAATCACGCCTTAGTTTAAACGCATCAACAAACCCTGTAATTCCTCGTAGACTCTCTCAAGAGGCTCTCGTGCATTTTCTGGTAATTTATAACAACGGCCTTCCTCAACCAGATTCTCAACATGCAGTTTACAAACAGCCTCAGTCTTCTCAAATTTTGAATAAGGAGCCTCTCCTTTATGGATTCTCCTTGTCAGGAATGTATCCACCGCCCTATTTCCTTTAGGCATAAAGATGGCGATCGCTTCATCTAATTTAGGTTCTGACTGGTAATCTTGACTGAGAGTCGCTGCTAGTTAATTGAGTCATGGCTGTAAGATCCCCGTATCTGCATCAATTCACGCTTCTAATCGCTATAAATTGTGCGACCGCTCAGTACCCAGTTCGAGCAGGGGAGACTCAGAGAACGTAGAAAATCACTCTTGCTCGCTCCCACCCAACTCATCACTTCCTCGGTTGATTTCCACAGTCTAAGCAAGCATCCATCAAGATAATTAACGGTTTGCCACAATAAACACAGCAGCCCTCTGGATACTTGCTCACTCCGCTATAACTTAAATCCCTGCACTTCCGACACCCCCAAAAATTATCTAAGCTCTGCACTGCAAAACTTTTGCAGTTTGGGCATCGTTCGAGTTTCCATTTGACAGATTTCATGGTTTTTAGAGAGGAAAACTGTCTGCTCTTTCATGGGGGTTGCAAACAGTAGTGACAACAATATTTTGTCATTAATCTTGTCATCTGTCTAAGGGTAGATCCAAGCCGGATTTTTATTTATTGAAGCTTTAAAAACTCATCGCTCATTGCCGACGATCGCTCGCAAACCCCGTACTAACCGCCCAATGCCTTCAGCAGCCGTTTCTTGTTGCAGAGCTCCGTAGGCAACCCGCAGGTAACACCCGTTTTCCATGCCAAAAGTTGTACCGGGAATCACCGCCACTTGATACTCACGGATCAGCCGCTCCACTAACTCCATTGGACTCAACTTCGTAAAAACTCTCAACAGGAAATAAAAGGCTCCTGCGGTGGGGGGAATATAACATAAATCCGGAATTTGATTGAGTTCCTTGAGCACGATTTCTCGCACGGATGCGACCGCGCCAATCTGCTCTAAACAATATTTTTTCCCCACCTGCAACGCTCCTAAAGCCACAGATTGCGAAATGAGTGGCGGACAAATCAGAATCGTATCTTGGATTTTTTTTACAGATGCCATTAAGTGTTTGGGAATCACCATATACCCAATCCGCCAAGAAGCAAATCCGTAAGCTTTTGAGAGAGTATAGAGAGAAATAGTATGTTCGCTGCTGGAGTCAAAGGCGGCAGGAGAAACGTGCTTCACTTCGTTATAAGTAAAATATTCATAAGCTTCGTCGCTGATGTGGTAAATGTTGCGACCGCGACAAATTTGATTCACCTGGTGCAATGCTTCCTCTGTATAAACAACCCCCGTTGGATTATTCGGAGAAATTGTTACGACTGCTCGCGTTTTCTCGGTGATGGCGGCTGCGATCGCATCAGGTTGTAGTTGATAATGCTCGTCCGTTGGGACTAGCACCGGGCGACAACCTGCAATTGCGACCGCCATTTCATGGTTAAAATAATAAGGTGTTTGCAGAATAATCTCATCACCCGGACAAGTAATTGCTAAAACCGCATTCATAAACGCCATGTTACTGCCCGCAGTCACTACAATGCAGGTTTGATCGTTGATTTTGATGCCATTATCTGCTTGTAATTTCGCTTGAATGGCTGCCTGTAAGGGTGCAATTCCTTCTACCGCTTTGTATTTGTGATTTTCAGGATTGGCGAGGAATTGAGGAATGCGATCGAATGCTGTCGGTGGTGGGCCATAATAGACAACGCCTTGCCCTAAAGAAATTGTACCAGGATTTTGGCGAATCAGTTCACCAACAACGGGAATAATCGGCGATTGTACCGCCTCCATACGTGAGATTAAAGGTTGCATCGATCCTAGAGATAGTTGAATCTTTATCAGTTTAAACCTTCTTGCCATCCAAGCCAGGACCTGCTAGAGGTTAAAACTGATGTTCCTGGCTTTAAAAATGACTCTGAAGCTGACTCTCTCCCCGCCTGTAAATTTCACGGGCATAGTCCGTCCACATCCCTTGACCCCAATACCGAAAACAACTTGTTTGTAGCAATAAATTATTCAGCAGTGCTTCCCGGTAGCGAGATTCTTGAGTGAGAGAGTTCTCCCCTGTCCCTGTTTTCAAGGGATCGATTTTTTGGTGAAACAAAGCACTCAGTTGATTCAGGGGAGTTAAGACATTTTCGTAGCCTTTTACCCAACTAATATGATTGGTCCAAGAAGCGCCATCTACATGAAAATGATGATGGTTTTGTTTTAAGGTTTCTATCGCCTTGGCGACTAATTCTGGATTACTGTTTTCTGGTGAAACTAGCTCCCAAATTAAGTGCTGATTAACCGCTTGACAACAGGGATAGTCATCTGGCGTACAACCAGCCATCTCGATTAATTCTAAATACTCTGTGCCATTAAGCCCCACTGCCCCAGATTTGCCACCTCCCGAATTCGCCACTTCCTGCCAAGCTTTTTTAAAGGCACTCGGAAATTCATTCATCATCACTCCGCCATTTTCTCCATCTCCAATTTGCGAGACAATTGGGGGTACTAACACCGTTCCTAATCGCTGACGATTGAGAGTTTTTGCTTCATAGTACGGCTGCATTTGTCCCACTAATTTTGTATCAGAACCTTGAGTTTTGATCAGAGCGGTGATGCCGATCGTTTCGCCGTAGGAATTGCGGGCTACTAAGCGGTGCGGTAAGTGTCTCTCTTGCAGGGGTTGACCGGAAAGAGTTTCTACAGAATGCTCTTGAACTAATAGCCATCGATAGCCACATTCTTTCAAAGCTTTAATATATTCAAACAGGGTATCTGGGTGATTCGGTAAGTGCATTTCTGGAGGTGAAAATCCCTTAACTCTTGCTAAAGCTTCCCAACCAAAAATAGCAGCAAAATGATGTTGCCAAGCTAAAATATGCAGTTTAATATCAGGAATGGGAGTGGAAGGGACAACAGAATGGCTCCACATTGTACCCAGCCATTCGACATAAGGTTGGTAAGCTCGATCGCAGGTAATTCTCTTTAAATTATCTAAGATATCGCTTCGCCCCATTTGCCGCAGTCCCCACAGCAAATTCCCTGAATAATCCAACATGATGCGGGGGTTGCAACCTTGACTGACCAGTTCCGGGATAAAATCGCCCATGCGGCTATAGCAATAGGCAAAGGGGCCAGCATTATGGTTATCTCCCTCTTGGGGATGTTCAAACATATATTGCAGGTTGCTAATCAACTCGCCATGTGCACCTGCGGGGATGGTGGGTTGGTGCATATGGAGAGCGGTCGCAAAAGTAGCCGTTATTTCTTCTAACTTTAGATTGGTGATGGGTAGGAATACAGGTTCGTCCTGTTGTACCACCGATAAAACTTCTTGTTCCCAGCCGGAAATATTGGGCAATCCATCAATAATTTCTGGTAATTGCAACATAGGGCGTCGGGCATAGGAAACATCTCCTTGATTTTATCATAAATTCTACAATTTTATCAAATAAAAAAAGAAGTGTCGCTCACTCCTTTTGATGAAAACAAGTTTCGTCGCTTCCTATCACTTTAACTGCCTAGCATTTGTAACTTGTACAAACTTGCATAAATTCCCTCTTGTTCCAACAATTCTTCATGACTCCCTGACTCAACTAATTGCCCCCGTTTCAGCACTAAAATTCGATCGACATTACGAATGGTGGAGAGTCGGTGGGCAATAATAATTGCTGTTCTTCCCTCCAACAGTCGCTCTAACGCTTCCTGAACTAAGGCTTCAGTCCCTACATCTAAACTTGCTGTCGCCTCATCCAGAACCAAAATTTGAGGGTCACGAATGGCGGCGCGAGCAAACGCTAAGAGTTGCTTTTGGCCTCCCGAAAGATTTGTTCCTCGCTCCCGCAATAGAGTATCATAGCCCTCAGGTAATTGTTCGATAAAGCTACCCACATTAGTTTTTTCAGCTGCTGCTTTAATAGCCTCTAGAGAGTAGGTTTCTCCTAAACTAATATTGCTCTTAACATCACCCGCAAAGATAAAACCATCTTGTAGAATCACGCCAATATGTCGCCGCAGATCAACTTGACGGATATTCCGAACATCCACACCATCCACTAAAATGCGTCCTTTTGTGGGTTCGTAAAGGCGACAGAGAAGGCGGATGATGGAACTTTTACCAGCACCCGTTGGTCCCACCAAGGCAACTTTTTCACCGGGACGAATGGTGAAATCGAGGTCTTTAATTACATATTCATCTTGTTTGTAAGCAAACCAAACTCGCTCAAATTTGATTTCTCCTGTTTGCTTATTGATCCGGGAGAGAGTTTCTCTGCTCGCTTCTACCTGCTGTTGCTTTTCTGCTGCCTTCTCTTCAGGATCGCGGATTTCTACGGGTTCATTGAGAATATCGCTAATGCGTTCAACTGCGGTAAAACCAGCTTGCAACGCGGTGAATTTTTCAGCGAATTGTCGCAGGGGGTCGAAGAGACGCTGAGCAAATAAAATAAAAGCAGAGAGAGTGCCAAAATTGAGTTCGCCCTTTAATACACTCAGGCCACCCCTCCACAAAACAACCGCGATCGCAATCAAAGCGATCCACTCTAAGGTAGCAGATACAGCGGAGTCGTAAAAGATGGTTTTATCGACGGCATGAATGTAGCGACGGTTGGTAGTCCGAAACAATTCGGAGTTGAAGAGTTCGCGACGAAATAGCTGTACTACGCCAATGCCACTCATGTTTTCTTGCAGTTGTGAGTTGAGGCCAGACAGTTCTTCCCTGGCTTTGTAATTTGCTTGGCGGTACTGCTGTTGAAAATAAACAATCAATGCCGTTACGGGAATCATCATCATCACCAGCAGTCCAGCAAGTTGCCACTGCATGGTAAACATGGCGATCGCGATGACTACAATCGAAAATAAATCACTGACAATGCCAATTGCACCGGTCGAAAATACATCTCCCAAAGCTTCGACATCACTGGTGAGGCGAGTAATTAATTTTCCAACCGGAGTCCGGTCAAAAAAACGTACTGCTAGGGACAAGACGTGATCGAATAAATCATTCCGAATGTCAGCGGTAATTTGCTGGCCTAACTTTGTTACCAAGTAACCTTGAAGGGATTGCAGTCCTAGGCGGAGTGCGATCGTGATTAGCAGAAGTGTACCCAGAAGATTTAACCCCTGAGATAGAGTCATTCCTTGGAGAAATGGGTAAGTCGGTTCCGAACGAATCAGAGAAACTGCTTGTCCGATTAAAAGGGGTTGAATTGCTCCTGATACTGAGAGCGGTATTAATAAGATAATGGAGATTGCAAGTAAGCGTTTGCTGCGGAGGGCATAAGGTACCAATCTCAGGAATAGTCGCCAGTCTGTCTCGCGACGGTAGCGATTTTCGCGGTCTTCTGGGAGGGAGGATAAGCTAGCCATTCAAAATCTCAGCGGTAAGTCAGTAGATCAGGCAAGTACGCTTTTTTAATGTAGCATAGGATATCGACAGCGTTTTTCAATGAATGATTAATCCCCTTGAAATTAATGATTGTTAATTTTATTGATTTCCCTTTCTTCATCCGAACTGTTAATTCTTGATAGAGATTTTTTTTATCGTAATTTTAAAATTTATCTTCAATTTCACAGGAGGGGGGTGGGGAATGCCCACCCGATTCGCTTTAAACAGCCGTCAAAATCTGTGTTCTCAGTTGCTCAATTAACTGGTCTAAATCATCGATATTTAGCCGATAACTCAACGGATGAGCAATTAAATAAGCGGTACTTTCAAACAATACATCGATTTCAATTAAACCATTTTCCCGTAAGGTTTTTCCCGTAGAAACTAAATCGACAATTGCCTCCGACATCCCGGTAATGGGTCCTAACTCTACAGAGCCGTAAAGTGGTACAATTTCCACGGGCAAATTTAAAGCTTGGAAATATTCCCTGGCACAATGCACGAATTTAGAAGCAACCCGACCGTGTGGCAGCAATTCTATACTACTGCGATAAGGACTCGATTCCTTGACAGCGACAGACATCCGGCACTTGCCAAACTTTAAATCAATTAATTGGGCAACGTTTGGCTTTTTTTCCCGTAAAACATCGTAGCCAACAATGCCTAATTGAGCTTGTCCGTATTCTACATAAACAGGTACATCTTGCGCCCTGACTAATAACGCTTTTGCCCGATGGGTCTGGTCAAAAATTTGCAGTTGTCGGTTCGAGGAGTCTAGAAAAGCGCTGAAATCTAAGCCCACGCTTTTTAAAAGTTGAATACTATCTTTTAGCAAAGCGCCTTTGGGAAGTGCGACGGTAATCATAGTGCTTCGATCTTGTAGGTCACTCAATGAATTGTTTATAGTGGAGCTGGTCACTTTATGGAGAGGTGGTCTGTATGCAAAATCTTGAAAATCCTGAAAACTTTTACACGGTAGACCTTAGCTCCCTTCAAAATATTACCGTGGAGGAGATCCTCTCTGGGGGGGGCGTAGAACCTGAAGAGATGGATTACACGGTGCCAGTACCTACCACAAGCCAAAGCATACCTCATACCAGCCGAGATAGTTGGTTTCAGGTGGAATTCGGTGGTCTCGATCCAAGCACATTACCCCAAAGGGTTCCTAAAACTCGTGGTAACTTGGGCGGTTGTTAACGCCTTGGGTGGCAGGATAGAGTCAATGACCCTAGGAGTTGGAGGCAGGGAGGTGTTACGGGGTTGGCTGGCGATCGCATTGCTGAGAGGTTGAAAACTTTCTGAGTGGTGGTTCCGCAGTGGTGGCGGGTCTAAGGGAGACCAACGGCAGATAAAATTAGGTCCACTAACCTTTGAGCATTCAGGTAACTTCTTTGACAGCGCATAGCTGCTAGCATCCTAAAATAGAAGGTCTGCTGAATCTCGATCGCTTATCGCTGTTCGCTCAATTATGACCCAACTGACTCTGGTGATTGGCAATCAGAATTATTCTTCCTGGTCGCTGCGTCCTTGGATGGCAATGAAACAAGCTGGGCTGGAATTTGCAGAGGTGAAAATTCACCTCCATGTACCAACCACGGCTGAAGAAATTCGTCGCTATTCGCCCTCGGGAAAAGTGCCGGTTTTGCTGGATGGGGAGTTGACGGTGTGGGAATCTCTGGCTATTTGCGAATATGTGGCAGAACGGTTTGCACCAGGTTTGTGGCCGCAGGAGGTCGCTGCCAAAGCGATCGCACGTTCCATCTGTGCAGAAATGCACGCTGGCTTCCATATTTTGCGAGAAAATATGCCAATGGATTGCTGCGCCCGACATCCAGGGGTGGGGTTTGCGGCGAATTTGCAAGCAGAAATCGATCGCATCCTTACGATCTGGCGTGAATGTCGGCAAAAATTTGGAGCTGATGGTGATTTTCTCTTTGGTAAATTTACAATTGCCGATGCCATGTTTGCTCCTGTCATTTCGCGTTTTGTCACCTACGGCGTCAAGCTAGATGCAGTGGCAACTCAGTATAGAGATGCGATTTGGGCGCTACCTGCGATGCAAGAATGGCTAGCAGGGGCGATGAAAGAAGTGGAAAGCATCGTACATTAAAAATATTAGGTCTTTGGTAATTGGTAACTGGTTCGTCAGTTTTCCAGGACTGAGGACTCATTACCCCCTTTAAAATCTCAAGTCTCAAATTAGAATGCGAATTCTTTTAGTGGATGATGAAGTAGAATTAACTGACCCTTTGAGCCGAGTGTTGACCCGAGAAGGGTATGTGGTTGATGTGGCTTATGATGGAACTGTTGGCAGCCACTTGGCAATTCAGGGGAATTACGATTTGCTGATTATAGATTGGATGTTGCCTGGCCAAACCGGGTTAGGGATTTGCCATAAACTGCGGTCGCAAGGGAGAACAACTCCTGTATTATTTCTAACTGCTAAAGATACCATTGATGACCGAGTTCAAGGGTTGGATGCCGGTGCCGATGACTATCTCGTTAAACCCTTTGAATTGCGGGAATTATTAGCGAGAGTTCGGGCTTTGTTACGGCGACCTCCTGCATTAGACACTGGGGGAATAGCGGGGCGATTGCGGGTAGCAGATTTAGAGCTGGATGTGGAGAATCAGTTAGCCGAGCGGAGTGGACGGACGATTGATTTATCAGAAAAGGAATGCCAGCTTTTAGAATATTTAATGCGACATCCAGGTCAATTGTTGACTCACGAACAAATTCATGAATATTTATGGAGTGAAGGGGATAAACCTAGCAGTAATGTGTTAGCAGCTCAAATTCGTTTATTGCGTCGTAAGATTGAAGTAACGGGCGAAACGCCATTAATTCATACGGTTTATGGGAAGGGTTATCGCTTTGGAGAAGGCAGTTAACAAGTCAGTTTAAATCATCATTTTTTGATGAAAAGAGTGGCGGGTAATAACCCGCCAGAACCCTTGTGTAATTTGTTTTTTCTCTGTTAGGAACTGAGCTGGAATTTAAGAATGAACAGTGGCAATTAAGGGTCAGAGGTATCTAGATCTGTTAGCGTGATAATGGTTACTTCTGGAGGACAAAATAGGCGGCCTGGAAAATAAGTTCCTAAGCCACGATTAACATAAAGCTGGTTGCTGCCTAGGTGATGTAAGCCACTAGCCCATTCCCAATGATGAGTAACTTTGTAGCAGGAGAGATAGGGAACCCAAGGACGCATAAACTTAGGAAGGATGCGACGAATTGGTTTGGCAAAAGTAGCAATGGGTCCGACTCCAGGAATTACAATTTGACCCCCATGAGTGTGACCAGAAAGTTGTAAATCAACCCGCCAATTTTGGAGTGTTTCGGCGGAGTCGGGATTGTGAGCTAACACGATGCGGGGAAGGCTATCCTTGAGGGAATTCATGACAGCTTCAGGCGTGAAAGGTCGCTCCCAAAAGTCTTTTAAACCCACTAAGGCTAATTCGGGGCCGAGTGGATAAACCACTTCATTCTCTAAGACCTGAATCCCAATCTGATTCAAGGCCTTGGTAACTTGTTTTTTGGCTCCCGGCCAATAGCGATCGTGGTTGCCGAGGACAGCATAAATTCCGGCGCGACTTTGTAGGTTTTTGAGCCGCAGTACCAGGTCATAAATCGGTTCTGGTTCATGGGTGATGTAGTCGCCAGTTAAGACGATCAAGTCTGGTGCAGCTTGGTTGGTGGCAGCGATCGCTTCCGCGAGTAACCATTCAGAAAGTCGCTGACCGTCATAGTGGAAGTCGGTTAGGTGTGCGAGTTTAGTCCCTCGCAGATGGGGGGGGAGATTTGCAATTGAAATGGTTAACTGTTCTACTTGCAATGACCCGGTTAATACCCTGTGCATGAATTTGATGGTGAGTGACGAGGGCAATTCCTAGCTTAGCAAATAGCTTGTGAGGGTGTGGGGAATTGACTCGCCAGGGATTTTAGAGCCTCACTCCTGAGGAAGATTATTTGACAATTTCTGGTAACGTTGCAATGCTTCCATTAGGTTTAGCAAATTAATTCTTTATGGCAGCAAATTTGTTCAAAACTTGCCCCCTCCGCTCCGTGAGCGAGGGGAAATCAAATGAATGGTCTGCAAAAAATGTTTGATCGGCAACGATCGGCTGTTGCTAAGAAACAGGGAACCAAAAGGGCGAGCGGTAGTCAAAAAACGTTCCAGTTGCCTGACCCCTTCATTTCATCTACTAGACTTGCTGAGTTGACTCTGTTTCAGTAGCTCCCTCAGCCATCTGTTCAGAACGGGAGATGAATTTTTGACTCACCCAAGCCGTCAAAATATGTGATAGCAATCCCAACGGCCCCGCAAACAAACAAAATGCCAATGAATGTAGCGTCCAAACTCCCGTCCGCTGCCCTTCTAAATAAATCCAGCGTCCCACAAACAAATCCATCACTAAAAAATGTACCCACCCTGTTGCTGCTGCTCGTTCCTCTGCAAAAAATCGGGCAATATCTGCTAACTTAGGATTAGCGAGGGCTTGGGCATTTTCAGCGGTGATACTGCTAGTGAGCAAATAGAAATACAACGCTGCTAACAGCACAAAGGGGATAAAGGAACTCATCACTTTTCGGGTTACTCCCCAATTGGGCAATAAAATCATTAGAGCCCAGAATGGTAAAACAAATAAGTTAGCGCTGTTGAAAATTAAGTCAATCGTCATGTCTAAATGATGGCTCCTGTGAGGGAATCGAATGTTAAGCAAGCGTTTTAGCCAAGGTTGCGCTGATTTTGTCAAACTCTCTCAACGTGCGACCGCTAAGCTGGTTACTCAAGGGTCGATCGCCTTCTTGCTCGCGCTCACTCTGACTCTAGGATTATACAAGCTGCCAGCCCCCGCTGCCCAACCCACCGCTTCACTACCTAATGATACCTTTGCTGAGTGGTGTTCTCATCCAGATCGTCTGGCTCCCGCCACTCAAAAAACTGTCAAAGTTTTGCTACAAGTCGCGGAAGCTTCTGACTGTAACCAAGCGAATCAAATTTTATCAACTCTCACTAATCTCAGTCTCAAAGAAACTCAAATTTCTGACCTCACTCCCTTAAAATTCCTGACTCAACTTAGAACTCTCAACCTCGGCAGTAATCTGATTTCTGACCTCCAACCGCTTTCTTTGCTCTCGCATTTAACTGCACTTGCTCTTGATGTCAACCAAATCTCAGAGCTTAGCGCTCTTTCCTCCCTAACTCAGCTCACAACGCTGGTTTTAGATACCAATCAAATTTCAGATATTCGCCCTCTGGCTTCCTTAAAAAATCTCACGACTTTGATTTTATTTGATAATCAAATTTCCGATATTAGTCCTCTGCAATCCCTCCGGAAGTTAACCACTCTGCTTCTGTATAGTAATCAAATTTCCAATATCAGTCCCCTTGCTACCTTGACTGACCTTCAAGTCCTCTACCTTTACGAAAATCAAATTTCCGATCTTAGCTCTCTTGCTAATCTAACTCACCTCAAGACCCTCTTGCTCTTTAGCAATAAAATTTCCAATCTTAGTGCTTTAGCTTCTCTCAAAAATCTTTCTAAACTCGTGCTGTTTGATAATCAGATTTCCGATCTTCGCCCCTTAGCAAGTTTAAGTGATTTAACAGAACTGAACCTCGGTAATAATCAAATTACAGAGATTCAGCCCTTAGAATCCTTGACAAACTTGACTCAACTTTATCTGTTTAATAATCCCATCACCGATCTCAGTCCGCTCAAATCTTTAAGGAATCTGGTTTGGCTGGATTTATTTAACAATCAAATTAGCGATATCTACCCCCTCGCCTCCCTCAGTAATCTCGCTTGGCTAGACCTCAGAAACAACCCGATCGCTAACAAAATTTGCCCGGTGAATCCGGCCTCTATCTGTCGGTTTTAACTCTTAGGATAGATGACGACAGGAGTTGCTAGCCTTAAAATAAGCAACACCGATCAGAGGAGAAATTTATGAGTTCTCACGACTTGTTGATGCTGGGACTGTTGCTGTTACCGGGCCTTGCCCTCTCTATTGCGGTTATGGGTGCTTTTGCGGCTGGCGGTTGAGGGGACAATTTTGCCACCCACTTCAGAGCGATCGCGATAAAAATTGCGCGGTTACGTCGGGACTGACTAAGGTATTCGCGCACAAAATGCCAGAAGCTGCCACCGCAGGGACACCAATGCCTGGCAGGGTACTATCGCCCACCCGATACAAACCTGCGATCGCAGTGTGTGGCCCTGGAAATGTGCCTTTTCCAGCGGCAATGGCCGGTCCGTAGGTTCCTTGGTAACGACGCAAAAACCGAGCGTGAGTTAAGGGTGTGCCAATGAGTTCTAGGACAATGCGCGGTCGCAAATCAGGGATAATTTTCTCTAGGGCTCGGAACAGTGAGAGCGATCGCTCTCGCTTCCTTGATTCGTAACCTCGATCTCGCTGCCAACCCTGCTCAGGTTCTAGGGTATAAGCATGAATAACATGATGTCCTGGCGGTGCTAAATTTGCATCCCAAACCGAAGGAATGGAGATCATGCAAGTGTTGCCTGGTGTCGCGATGTCTACCGCGCTGTTGTGAACCACGACATGATGACCGGTCAAATTCTCCAACCCCTGTGCTCGAATGCCCAAATGCAGGTGCATAAAGCTGTCGATCGCAGGCGTTGATAAGGCAAGTTCACGCTCAGATTGAGGTACATCCTGCGGTCGCAGTAACTTACTATAAGTGTCCCAAATCGTAGCATTGGAAATCACCACCGGTGCCTGGAGTATTTCCCCGCTGCGTAACCGCACCCCTGTGACCCGGTTTGATTCAACTAAAATTTGCTCAACGTGAGCGCCTAAGCGTAACTCTCCGCCCCAACGCTTCAACCCTCTCACCAGCGCCTCGACGATCGCACCACTGCCTCCCACGGGATATTCGATGGCACAACGGGACCGTTCACCGAACATAAATGCGACCTCTGGTGCGATCGTTTCGTGAGCTTTTAAACCAGATAGCAAAAAGCATTCTAGGTCAATTAACCGTCGGACCCAAGGATCGTGAACAAAACGATCCATAATCTGACCGGTCGAACTTGCGATCGCACTCAGCAGTGGTAATAGCTTTAACAAGGACGACCCGTATCGCCCTAACAACACCGGCGCCACCCGCCAGTCCGCCCGCAATGCCAAAGCAGGAATTCCCCGCAAACCTTCGTACAGAGTTAATAAACTTTCTTGAAATTTCTTTAGTTCCTCCGCCCCTTGCGGTGTAAACTGAGCTACAGCGTCTAAGTAATGTTTGCTGTTAGCATAGACGGGTAAACTTCCCTCTGGAAAATGATAATAGCCTAGCGGGTCATAGGGAATTGTTGCGATAGATTCCCCCAACACTTCGAGCACTTGCCGCAACGGATTGAGCGAATCGGAGCTAGCTAACCCACAGTAAAATGAGGGGCCAGAATCCCAGTGAAATCCTTGGCGCGAGAAGCTGTGAGCCGCCCCGCCAGCAATTGTGTGGCTTTCGCAGATCGCGACCCGCTTGCCGTAGCGAGCTAGCATCGCTCCAGCGACTAATCCGCCTAGGCCACTGCCGATCGCGATGACATCAAATTTTTGCATTAATTAGATGAACTTGGGATTGTTTGCTAAGCTAGAAGACATCTCTCAAAAGGGGTGAGACCCCTCAGGGCGTCGGTGAACACAGCAACCGATAATTGACTGTATATAAGGGTGCCAATTAATGTGCTAGCATCTTGCAGTTTAGCGCATATTTTTAAGAGTTACAATAATTATAGGATCGTCTACCAGGGAGGGAAGCATGAAAGCTTTATCTATTATAGATGAAGTGGTAAAGGCGCTCGAACAAGATGTCAATTTAACCCGCATCAAGCGACTCATACTTTTTGCCTGCCAAGAAACATGGGAAAATGACGCTAGCCAACTCGAAAATTTAAACTTGCGGAATTTAATCCAAGAATTATGTATCAGAAATGGAAATTTAGAAGATATTGAAGCGACTTTAAACCGCATTGTTTCCAAAGTGAATAAAAAAACTGAATATGCTTTAGTCGCGAGTGAAATTGTTCGTCAAATGGCCAAGCTCTACGTAGCGGCGGAAGTAGAAGAACAAACGGAAATGGAATCTAGCATTTCCCATTCCTTTGGATTTCAAGTGCAACCCTATTCTCAACCAGAGTTAGACCCTCTGCCACCCTTAGAAAGTGAGCCGATCAATCCTGTCGTCGATTTATTAGATGTCCGGCAAAAAATTCAGCAACAAACCAACCCCCTAAGGGCAAAAATGCTGATTTTTTCAACTTTGTACCATGAATTTACCTTTAGCGATCGCGACTGGGCCTTCTTGAAGACCCAAGAACTCGATCACTTGTTGCAACAACTCCTCCAAGCTTGCCCCACCCTTGGCGAACTCGAATCAAAACTCTACAGCACCGCTAGCCACCTCAGCAGCCCCGACGATACTGCTCAAGCAGCTAGCGTCATTATTCAAGCTTTAACGCCTTATTATGGCACGCTGCAAGTGCCGTCCGAGTCAGAACCCATTCCCCAGAACGACAGCTACGACCAGACACACTTAGCCAGCTACAGTTTTGAGGAAGGCAAACCCATTCAGGGAGATGTCAGTTATTTCCAAGAAGGCGAAATCACGATGATGTCTCAACTTCCGAATGGGAATTATTACAATAATCCTCTGGTCATTCAGCAATTTCTCAACTCAGCCAGTTCTCTCCCCCTGGTAGAATCAGGGGCGAATCATGACGAGGACGATGATGATAATGATGATGAGGATGCCACTTCGGCGTTGCCACCGTTACAACCATCCAAACCCACAGTCCCCCCTGTAAAGGTTACAGAATCGATCGCAGAAAACTCCGCCTCCTTTTCTTTCCCTCCTTTCACCATTAGCGACTCGATCAAACAAAAATTAGGGTTAGAAGAAGAGATTAAAGGATTAGTCACTCAAGGAGTTAATTCGGTAGTCCGAACAATGGAAAATACCTTGAGAGAATTAGAAATTGCCCTAGAGCGACGAGCCAGTAACGAAAGCCTTGAGGAACGCTTATCGCTCAAATATCAATCCCTCAGAAACTTTATTGACAACGTTCAGGGAATGTCTGATAAATTTCTGGAAATTCTCAGCCAATTAGAAGCAGCAGAAAGAAAGCGGCTGAATCTAAAACCGGCTGTCCATACTTTCAGGTCCCATAAATCCACCCCTACTTCAAGCCACACAAACCAACAGAGAATTTTAGAACTAGCCAAGCAAGGTCACCCCAAGGCGATTGCTTCCTTGATCAATCACTCCTTACAGTCAAAAGGAATCACAGCTCTAGCCTTGATTAAAGAAGGTTGCTTACACATCATTCTCGAGTCTACCCAGATTCCTCATCAACAAGTAACAGCAGCATTTGTGGAGAGGAAACTGGTCAGTTTAAAACCAAAATCGATTAAAACTGTCAGGGTTCACGGGCGGCTAGTCGGGCATAAATCCGTTGCTTGGACTCAAGAATTTGACTGTCAGAGTAACTAACTGCTGCCTTTTTTCTCCCTCTATCTAAATTCAAGGGAAAACGAATCAAGACTTATGAATCCGGGCGAACTTTTAAGGCGATATACAGCAGGTGAAACTGAATTTAAAGGCATCAATTTAAGGGGCGTGCAACTCATGGGAGCCGACCTGATTGGAGCCAATTTGAGTGGAGCTGACCTGCAATCAGCTAATTTAGTGATGGCATATCTGAACCGAGTTAGTTTTTATAATGCCAACTTAATTAATGTTAAGCTAAGCGGTGCCAACCTCAATCAAGCCAAACTGAATAGTGCTAACCTGAGCGATGCAGAAATTCACGGCGCCACCCTCCAAGGTGCAGATCTGCGTCATGCTAACTTAGCCTTGGCAATTCTGCTAGATGCTAATCTCAGCGATACAGATTTGCGAGGTGCTAATTTGCAAGGTGCAGACTTGCGGGGCACTTGTTTACGGGGTGCAATCATGCGCCATGAAAAGCGGACTTATGAAGGTGTGAATCTGCGGGGCGCCAACTTACAGGGTGCAGACTTGCGAGGAGTAGACCTCAGCGGAGCCGATCTCACAAAAGCTGATTTGAGCCGAGCTAATTTGAGCGATGCAATTCTCCGAAGTGCCAAGCTGAGTAAGGTTAACTTAAATCATACAATTTTGCGGGGTACATTTTTAACTGAAACGGTTTTAGCAGAGGTGAATTTGACGGGGGCGATTTTGGAAAATGCCAAGCTAGAACGAGTGGATTTGATGGATGCAGAAATGGCGGGTGCAAATCTACGGGGTGCGATCATGCCTGATATTAAACTGGGAAAAGCAAATTTGAGTGGAGCCGATCTAAGTCAGGCAAATTTAGTCAGAGCTGATTTAAGCCGTGCGAATTTAACTCAGGCCAATTTGACTCAGGCAGATCTGACCGATGCTTACCTGGCGCGGACAGATTTACGGGGTGCTGTACTGACGGGTGCCATCCTCACTAGGGTAGAATTGAGCACTGCTAATTTGATGGGCGCACAGATGCGGGGTGCGATCATGCCAAGTGGGGAAATTCACAATTAAAAAAAACCCTGAAGGATAGCTGTCAAAATTTCAGCCTTTGTCTAGGATCTAAGAAATGAGGGACGATCATGTTAGATTCTCGGCAAACCTTACAAGCACGCTATCAACTGCAACAGCGATTAGGACGCACCGCTACCGGTCGCCAAACTTGGTTGGCTTTAGATTTACAGTCCAATGAATGGGTAACGGTGAAACTGCTGGCTTTTAGCCCAGAGATGCAGTGGGAAGAACTCAAGTTATTTGAGCGAGAGGCGGAAGTTTTACAAGCGCTTAACCATCCCCGAATTCCTCGCTATCGCGATTATTTTTCGCTGGAACGGGAGGCGACATCAGGGTTGCCTTGGTTTGGGTTGGTGCAAGATTATATCCCTGGCGCTTCGCTTCAGGAATTGTTAGAGCGGGGGGAACGATTTTCAGAGCAGCAGGTGCGAAAGGTGGCGGTGGAAATTTTAGAACTTTTAATTTATTTGCATGAACTTAGCCCCCCTGTATTGCACCGGGATATTAAACCTAGTAATTTGATTTTAGGAGAAGATCGGCAAATTTATTTGGTGGATTTTGGGGCAGTGCAAGCTCAAGCTGCGGTGACGGGAGTGACGTTTACAGTGGTGGGAACCAGTGGCTATGCTCCTTTAGAACAGTTTTGGGGACGGGCGGTACCAGCTTCGGATTTGTATGCGTTGGGTGCGACGTTAATTCACTTGCTAACGGGAACGACACCGGCGGATTTGCCATTGAAAGAATCGCGCATTCAGTTTAGCGATCGCGTAAGTTTGAATCCGGTTTTAGTTAGTTGGATTGAGAAACTAACGGAAATGACTTTAGAACAGCGGTTTACCAGTGCTCAACAAGCACTGTCTGCTTTGGAATTAGGTCAGGTGCAATCGGCGGCTGATGCGAAATTGCGCGCTCCTCGAAGAATTCTTCAACCCCCTCGCTCTAAAATTGAGGTGCAAAAGTCAGCAACAAGACTTGAAATTCACGTTCCGGCAAAAGTTGTGCGGACTCCTGTGAAAGCGTTTGTAAGGGGATGTGTAGTAATTCTCACTAGCTTACCGATCCTGATGGGGTGCTTAGTAACCGCAGCACTAGGGCCAGCCACCATCAGCGCTTTAATAATCACTTGGATTTTGTTTCAAACTTGGGGGAGTGGTAGCGAAATTCATTTTGACCGCAACCGCTTTGAAATTAAGTATAAGATATTTGGCTTGACTTTTCTATGGAACCGGGGGTTTGTTTCGGATATATTAGGGGTTTTTATGTATAAGATTCGTGGCACTAATCAAATTAAGATTCACTCCGCGAATGATTTAGGCACTTACTCTCATTTTCTGGCCGAAGATTTAAGCGAGATGGAGTGTACTTGGTTGGCTCAAGAAATTCAGAATTGGCTGAATTCCCGCTAAGGGCGAATTTCTAGGAGGTTGGTTTTGCGTCCTTTTCCCGCAACTTCCAGCAGTTTTCAACGGCATCCGGTAGAGAGTCCCCTCACTGGATTCTCTTTCCCCTTTTCCTGAGCGCAGCCAGGTACCTGAGCCAACTATAAATTGCTATATACATTTGCCGGTTTGCTTTATGGCGATAGTGGTGACATAATATAACGACTTATTAAACTTTTGTTAATTCCCTGTATGAATGTAATTGCCCTAAGTTTGGCAAGTTTTGTCGCCTGGTTTATTAGCACCCTTGCTGGGGGTGGCAGTCCGATGATCATGATTCCGCTGGTCAATATGCTGTTGAGCCCTCAAGCAGTGGCGCCCGTAATCACGGGAGGGATGCTTCTGGGACTTTCGCAGCGGTCCTGGCTGTTTTGGGACTTTATCGACTGGCAGGTGACTCGGTGGTATTTGCCGGGAGCGATCGCAGGGGGAGTTCTCGGCGCTTACGCCTTTACAATTATCCAGTTGGAATGGCTGCAAGTTTTAATTGGCTTTTTTCTGATTTTTACGGTTTTTAACTATGTTTTTAGCAAAAAAGAACGCACGTTTCCGATGCAACTTTGGCAGTTTTTACCCGTTGGTTTTCTGCACGCTTTCACTTCAGGAATTGTGGGCAGCACTGGACCAGCTATGAATCCATTTTATCTCAATTATGGCTTAGTCAAAGAAGAAATGGTGGCGACAAAATCCCTAAATATGGTCGTGATTCACGTTGTCAAAATGATCACTTATGCTGCTTTGGGAGTTTTGACACCGGAGTATCTGGGGTATGGCTTCGCCATTGGTTTGGCAGCGGTGCCTGCGAATTGGATGGGTCAGTATGTTTTAGCTAAAATGAATGAGCAACAATTTCGGAAGTTAGTATTTGCCTTTATGGCTGTAACTGGGGTCTTTATGATTTGGCAGCAGCGACAGGTTTTTAATTTCGGGATTTTGGACTGGGTAATGGGCAATTTTCAAGGGATCAATGCTGTTAAGTTAGGGTAGTAGCTTAGGAGGTGGTAGCCATCAACGAAAGGGGGTAAGGACGGATGGTTCAGTGAAGAACTGGTGTCAGCAAACCTGGGGATTTCTACTCACCCCTACCCCTCTATCCGGTTGTACTTACCTACAAAAGTTGATTTTATTTTCCTGGGGTTGATTGCGCTGCCAGATATCAGTTAAAACAAAAAGTATCGCTGGGCCATTGGCAAAACTGTCGCAGGTTCACAGGTTAATAATTCACCATCGGCCCTGACTTCATAGGTTTCGGGGTCTACCTCAATTTTAGGTAAAGCATCGTTTAATTTCAGTTGCCGCTTCGTTAGTTGCCGCGTTCCAGAAACAGCGGCGACGGGTTTATGAAGTTTTAATTGAGTGGCGAGGTCTCGTTCGACGGCCGCTTGGGATAAAAAGGTTAAGCTAGTAGCTGAAAGGGCCCCGCCAAAACTACCAAACATCGGTCTGGCATGAACTGGTTGGGGAGTGGGAATGCTGGCATTAGCATCTCCCATTTGGGCATAGGCGATCGCACCGCCTTTAATCACTATTTCTGGTTTGACTCCAAAAAAAGCAGGTTTCCACAGACATAAATCTGCGAGTTTACCTTCTTCCACAGAACCCACATATTGAGCAATGCCGTGAGTAATCGCTGGATTAATGGTATATTTGGCAATATAGCGTTTAGCCCGGAAATTATCAGCGCGGTCTGACTCTTCTCCTAATAAATTGGGTGGGGGGAGGTGACCCCGTTGCACTTTCATTTTATGGGCAGTTTGCCAAGTGCGGACAATCACTTCGCCCACTCTTCCCATCGCTTGGGAGTCGGAGGAAATCATGCTAAATGCGCCTAAGTCGTGCAAGATATCTTCAGCAGCAATGGTTTCGCGGCGAATTCTGGATTCTGCGAAAGCGACATCTTCAGGAATATTTCGGTCTAAATGGTGGCACACCATCAACATATCTAAATGTTCTTCTAAGGTGTTGGCGGTGTAGGGCCGGGTTGGATTAGTTGATGAGGGTAAAACGTTCAATTCACCGCAGACTTTAATAATATCGGGTGCGTGTCCGCCGCCTGCACCTTCGGTGTGATAAGTATGAATCGCACGATTTTTGAAAGCAGCAATGGTTGCTTCTACAAATCCAGCTTCGTTGAGGGTATCGGTGTGGATAGCAACTTGGACATCATATTCATCAGCAACGGTTAAGCAAGTATCAATCGTGGCAGGTGTTGTTCCCCAATCTTCATGGAGTTTTAAACCCATTGCACCGGCTAAGATTTGTTCGACTAATCCTTGGGGTTGACTGCTATTTCCTTTGCCTAAAAATCCGAGGTTGACAGGGAAGGCATCGGCCGCTTGCAGCATTCGGTAAAGATGCCAAGGACCGGGGGTGCAAGTTGTGGCATTGGTACCAGTGGCGGGACCGGTGCCACCGCCGATCAGGGTGGTGATGCCGGATGCGACCGCCACTTCGATCTGCTGAGGACAAATAAAGTGAATGTGACTATCAATCCCGCCAGCAGTCAGGATTGCTCCTTCGCCGGCAATTACTTCAGTACCAGGACCGATAATGATATCGACATTATCTTGAATGTAGGGATTTCCTGCTTTACCAATTTTAAAAATTTTGCCGTCTTTTATGCCGACATCTGCTTTAACAATTCCCCACCAATCTAAGATTAAGGCATTTGTAATTACCAGGTCAACGGCTCCATCGCTGTTGGAAATTGGAGACTGTCCCATACCATCTCGAATAACTTTGCCACCCCCGAATTTAACTTCATCGCCATAGGTCGTGAGGTCTTGTTCAACTTCAATCAAGAGTTCGGTGTCGGCAAGGCGGACGCGATCGCCCACTGTTGGTCCAAAAGTTTCCGCGTAAGCGCGACGATCCATTCTATAACTCATTTTAATTCACTCCTCAATCTCACACCAGAAGTTAGTTTTTACATCAAAAGGGGCAGCACAGTCTTTCTTTTGAATTGCCGGATCGATGTTTTTTAGCAATTTATTGCTTTTTTACTTTCTACTTTTTCTCAAAGAATTCAATGATTTGAAAATCATGATTAAAGCTAGTTATTAGGGCAGTTTAGCATTAATTTTACCATTAAATCCATACACTTCACGACTGCCAGTAAACGGGACTAATTGCACTTCCCGCTCATCTCCCGGCTCAAATCTAACGGCTGTTCCGGCGGGAATATCTAGCCGCTTTCCTTTGGCTTGCTCTCGGTCAAATTCTAAGGCATCATTCACTTCATAAAAGTGATAGTGCGAACCAATTTGGATGGGGCGATCGCCTCTATTTGCCACTCGCAACCGCACAATGGGGCGGCCCTCATTCAGTTCAATGTCTCCTTCTCCTACAATGATTTCCCCAGGAATCATCTCATTTTCCTCTGCGTTGTTTGAGTCTGTACGGTTTGATTTTTAACGAATAGGATGATGAACGGTGACTAATTTAGTGCCATCGGGAAAGGTCGCTTCTACCTGTACTTCTTGTACCATTTCCGCTACCCCTTCCATGACATCAGCTCGCGTCAAGAGAGTGGTGCCATAGGTCATCATTTCTGCTACAGTGCGACCGTCCCTAGCTCCTTCTAAAATAGCAGCAGAGATGTAGGCAACTGCTTCTGGATAGTTTAATTTTAATCCTCTTTGTTTGCGTCGTTCTGCTAACAGAGCGGCGGTGAAGATAAGGAGTTTGTCTTTTTCTTGGGGGGTGAGTTGCATTGTATGGGCTTGCAGCTATTTATTAATTATTTTATCGGACAATTTGAATTAAAACTGATGCAAGTCAAATTGTCAAGTCTTTGGCTATCTTCCGGTTGAGGGAGCTGCGGTTCTCTTCTTGCTGATGAATGCAGGAAATTAAACTATTTTAAGAAGCCTAAAGATATGTTGGCTTTGAATAATTTGTTAATAGTTTCTTGAAATTTGGGGTAAAATTTATACAGTAAAGGTTATTGGGGCCAAACTCTCGGTAAACAAGCAGGACGTTCCCTGAAAGATAAGCGCAGCAAGTGCCAAACTGCAACAAACCAATTTCTCGCAGCAGCAGTTGAAACACCGCGATATCGACATAATAAGCCATTGGTGAGGCGAGTTACGCCGGCTAAATGAGGAGGAATTTCATCTCTAGGACAATCATCTTGCCGAAGGTCAGAATAAGTTGAATGTGCCTGCCACAAATCACCTTCTTGCCACAACGTTCTCACTTTTTCTAGAAGTTCCGCAGTGACGGGTTGACCCAGCCAAGCGAGGGTGGCAACAACAGGTTGACCAGCTAAGCAGTAAGCACTGTCGAGCATGGCTTCATCGCCTAGAAGCAACTGCCGGTCAATCCACAGGGGATGACCGTCCTGCCAAATTTCAGTCTGCGATCGCCACTCACCCGATAAAAATCTCTCTCCCCTAGCAGTGCGACCCAATCGAGTTATTTCCCACAGTAAAATACAGCTTTTTGACGCTAATTCAATCCGCAAATCCTGTTGATAGTTGGCTCCATTAAAAATAATTGTTTCCTGCGGTAGCCATTCCAAAATAGCACCCTCTTCAATTTTAATTTCGATGGTTTGTTTTGCTTTTTTGCCATTACTACGATAAATTTTGCCAGCAGCAGCAGTGGTAATTAAAGCTTGAGCACCTGCTTCTAAGCAAAAATTTTGAGACAAGCGATCGCCTCCCACCATCCCGCCCGCTGTATGCAAAATAACGCTGTGGCAAACCTCTTTGCCTTCCGGGTAGAACGGTCGTTGCACCTTCAGGGGTGCTTGTGCATAATTATCAGTAATTTGCGTTGTCCCCTTGCGATCGACATAAGTTATGTTTAGAACCCCTTGCCATCCAGTTTGAGCGATGTTTTCAGTTTCTGTTATTAAAGATTCAGTCATGTTTTTCAGACTTCACCCCTCTAGTAATTAACAAAAATTTACCATATTTTAGACTAAAATTAAACGTCATTTTTGATGATTTAATAAACGTTATTTTTAAATAAACTCGCTAATTTTGCTGTCTGGTGGAGTGGGCATCCTGTCCGCCGATTATCTCTTATCGTTTTGCTAAAATTACATAATCATCGAGTGCATAGCTAAATTCGTACCTATAGTTAAAATATTTTTTAATAAGCTGGCTCATAGATGCTTGTTTAGGTAACTTTTCTCGTGCCAATTTCAAGAATTCTGCTGATGAAAGAGAAGTTCTTTGATGGCTAGAATTCACATACTTATACCAAACTAGCTTTAATCCTAGCTCATTCACAAATCTTGTAATTACAGTAAATTCTTGGAATTTATCCTCACTCTGACGAATATTATAGGAATTGAATATTTTTTTATCCTGAATAATTAGTAAAATGTAGCCGGAATCCTTCAGACTGTTTGTAAATATCTCCTGATAAATCCGGTTGGACTGACTCCTTGTATCTGGTTCGTAAAAAAAACAGTGAGAAATGACTATAAAATCAAAGAATTTTCGAGGAAGTTTGCCTGATTGCTTGGGATAATCAAAAAGATTAGACGTGTCAAAACGAAAATAAGCATTCATCGCTTTCGGTTCCATATATTGTCGCCAAAACTTTAGTCCCCAATATTGAAAAGATTTTTGTTGTTCTAAAGAATAGTAAGAGATGTGCATAGGTGGCATCGGAAAAAAGCCATTACTACTCTGTAGCAATAAAGCTAATCCATAAGCAATGGTCCCTGGTCCAGCCGCAATATCAAGAATATTAATTTGGGTTGGTAATAACCCCGCTTTATAAATTAGAAACCAAGCTAAATAAGCACAATAGACATTCTCTAAAAAATACCTCATGAGATAAACATGGGGGCTTAACTCAAACCTGTATTCCGGGTCTTCTCCCTGCTTGAGTTTATTGAGGTCATGTATCGCTTCTTTTAATAAGTAATCTACCTTCTTTTCACGGCTAACATTTTTCAGTTCTTTTTTGAGAAATTCAGTCAAGTCTGCCTCGAAATCATCAAAAACTCTGCGGTCAATGCCAGTACATTCCAGTAAATTTTTATCGCGTTCGATCAGCTTAAAAGTTTTTGACAAGAAGTCAATAAACTTTTCGTCAGGAAACAAGATTTGTTCATCATGCTTAACGCTCAATTCCTGAAACGGCCCAAACCCTAGTTGCAGTTCTAACTCCTCTAGTCGCTGGTAAAGACCTTTGAGGGTTTCATTTTTTTTATGTAAGATCTTTTCCAGTTTAAGCTGATCTTTAAAGAGTTTCTCTTCCCAGGAAAGCTTCGCGCCTGATTTCTGGATTTCTTTGAAGATTTTCCTGGCGTGGTGACGATCGCCCTGTTTTATAGCTGCACGGAATTTTTGAGAACGCCACCAATTGCGAATTGAATTAATCATAACCAAAACCCTGTTTTCCTTCCATGACTTCTACATGGGGTAACATCACTATTAATTGTTCTATAAAATTTCGATAACTTTCTTTTTCACAATTATACCACCAAGCGTATTTTTGTTTAAGCACTAACGCTTCTTGTCGGGTTGAGGCACTCAGCGCTCGCGCGTTGCTTGGATGAAAATTTTGAATGACTACTCGATCTACTATTTCCAGCTTATGAATAAAAGCTGCTATTTTTTCTGGAAAAGTCGGCAATAACGGTGTCATAGTAACAGAAAATTTTACTTGGAAATCTTCCCGGTAGGGAAAGCTATACCTCAATTTTTCAACCGCTTTGAGTCTCGCTGGAATGCTGGGCGATCTTGGCTCAAAATCCTTCCTAACTTTTTCGCTACCAGTGGGAATCGTCATATTAATTCGTAACCGCTGAAAGTGTTGTAAAATATCAATATCCCTCGTAATCATTGGACTCCGAGTTTGGATAACTAGGGTTGGTTGATAATTTATCATCACTTCTAATAAGCAGCGTGTTAGTTGGTCTTTAGATTCAATAGGTTGGTAGGGATCGGTAACGCTACTCATGTAAATACTAGGTGGTTGATTGGGATTTTTTTTGTACCAAGCATCTAATTCTTTCTTTAAAATTTCAGCAGCATTTTGTTTCACAATCACCCAATTTCCCCAATCCTGTCGCATTTCTTCGTTAGGACTAAAAGCCGCTGCGTAGCAATAGCTACATCCGTACTGGCAACCCCGATAGGGGTTGAGAGTAAAATCATAAGCGCTGATAAAACCAGTCGCTTTATTAAGGATAGACTGTGTATTTCGTGCATAGACTTTAGCCATCCCGAAGTTTTCACGGAGGGGGACGGTATGTTTAAGGGCGGAATATCCTTCATACAAGAGTTTCACCATCATGACACCTACTACTAACCTTGATCGAGGCAGGGAAGCTCAAAAAGTGGTTAGAATATAGTAAGATCTTTTTAAAAGTTTGTGTAAATAATAATATCCAAGTAGCAGTCAAGCCTTTAATTGTAAAACTGGAACCGAGCAACTCGCTTAGAAATCCTGACTGCCAAATGGGTTAAAATGAGAATTTAGTCGGTCAAAAATTAGCCAAAAACTAAGCGGTCATAACTGACAGGGTTGATTGCATCAATAAGCTATCACTATTTATAATTATATCAAGTCAATTCTGTTGCAGTTGAAGCAAGATCGACGTTTTCAAGTGACAGCTAAACAAAACTGATTCAGCCAACCTAGGGATGCTGAATCTTACCAGTAGGGAAGGAACTCTAGTCCTCACTTGCTGAAATAAGCTGCTACGCAGCTATATTGTATAATGGGCAGACAACAAAAGTAAGCGAGCGCGAACTACAGATGCCAGCCAGAAATCATTTATCTCAAGAACAAAGAGAAAGACTTATTAAAGT